>DASQEP010000022.1:0-39842 GCA_035633615.1 Dermatophilaceae bacterium | reverse complement strand
AACGCCTCATCAAACTCTTCGACCTCACCAAATACGCCCCCAAACGCTGAACCTTGGGTAATACAAACCGACACTCCCCAAACCGCCCCTGAGCAGCCCGTTTACCACTCAACAGCGGAATAGCCAGGAAGGTCCCGCTAGGTCACAGCCGCGGCACCCAGGTCAGACCCTCGAGGGCCTGGCTGATCATCCGGGCGCCCTGCGCCGCCGCGCGTAACCGCAGCCCCTCCCGCTCGATTGTCGCCAACACCTGACTAAGTCCCTCCGGGTCGAGGTGATCGGCCAGTTCGACCCGGGCCCGTCGGTAAGCCTCCCGCATCACCTCGACCTGACCGTCGACGTGCCGGGTCGCGATCCAGGCCAGTGCCACCGGGTATCGGACCCAGCCGTCGTAGCCGCGGTAGTCCGCCGGGCAGTGGTCCAGCAGCCAGGCCACCGCGGCCGGTTGCCACTCCGGCACCGACGGCGGGGGCACCGAGGCCGGCCACCCGGGCGGGACCGGTCCGTGAGCCGAACCCGTGGACCCGCCCTCCGGATTCGGGTGACCGCCCAGTCCCGGGCTCATCGAGTCCAACGGATCGGGGCCGTCTTGACGCCGCGCTGGAAGTTCGAACGCAGGTACTGCGGCTGCCCGGCCGACTCCAGCCAGCTGGTCCGGGAGAGCAGCTCACCGAACAGGGCGCGCATCTGCACCCGGGCCAAGTTGGCACCGAGGCAGAAATGGGCGCCGTACCCGAAGGCGAGATGACCCCGGGTGTCCCGGTCGATGTCGAAGACATCCGGGTCGGGGAACACGGTCTCGTCTCGGTTGCCGGAGGCGAACGAGACGACCACCTTGTCCCCGGCGTCGATCCTCAGCCCGCCGATCTCGACCCCGGTGGTGGCCGTCCGCCGGAACACCATCACCGGGGTCCACCACCGGAGCATCTCCTCGACCATCCCCGGGATGAGACCGGGGTCGGCCCGGACCCGCCGCTGCGTGTCCGGCTCGGACAGCAGCCCGATCATCCCGCCGGGGATCCCGTTGCGGAGCGTCTCGTTGCCCGCGACCGCGAACAGCCAGAACAGGGTCTCGAACTCCTCCAGGCTGACCCGGCCGTCGGCTTCGTCGAGCTGGGCCATCAGGATGGACATGCCGTCCTCGCCGGGCTGTGTGCGCTTGTGCTCGCCGAGCAGGTGAGCGTAGGCGTACAGGTCCGGCATCCCGTCCCGGCTGCGCGGGTCCGGCATCCGCCCGTCCGGGCCGGGATCCGGTCGCAGCCGCAGGGCCTGCTGGGCGATCGGCGACCCGGCGGTGACGTCGAACGCCGCGCTCGTGGCGTAGTCGGGGTCCTGCCACCCGATCACCCGGTTGGACCAGTCGAACATCAGCCAGCGGTCCTGAGCCGGCAGGCCGAGGACGTCCGCGACGGCCAGTAGCGGCAGGTCGGCGGAGACGTCCTTGGCGAAGTCGCATTCGCCCTGATCAGTCTCTTCGGGGGGACCGAGCATCCGGTCGACGATCCCCCGGGCGTGGGCGATGATCTGGTCCTCCAGCCGGGTCACCGCCCTCGGGGTGAACGACTTGGCCAGCAGCCGCCGCAGCCGGGAGTGCTCCGGGGGGTCCATGTTGAGCATCATGCGCCGGACGTAGGCCAAGTCCTGCGGGGTGCCCGGGTCCCGAAGCTGGGTGCCGCCCAACGCCGAGGAGAAGGTGTCGGTGTCCTTGAGGACGCGTTGGATGTCGGCGTGCCGCAGGACGAGCCAATACCCCGGCCCGGCCGGCCAGCCGGGTAGCTCGGGCTCCTCCACGCGGACGACGCCGTGCTCGCGGCGCAGTCGCGCCAGGGCGTCGTACGGCACCCCCGCCTGGTACGTCCCGGGGTCGTGCAGGAGGGCAGTGGCCGAGCTGACGTCGAACCCTTCGTGCACCGCGGAGCCTCCTCGCCCGGGTAGCTGCGACTGGGCTATTCGGCGAGGAATGCCTCGATGACGGTGACCAGGTTGACCGGCGCCTCGTCCATCGGGTAGTGGCCGGCGTTCGCGATGACCGCAACCCGACAGTTGGGGTAGGTCGGCACCCAGGTCCCGGCGACCGTCGCCTCTCCGAGTGCGGGGTCGTGTTCGCCGACGACCGCCAGGACCGGCAGCGTCTTGCCGGTGACCTCGTCGGCGAAGTCGGGGGTGGCCCACGCGACCAGGTGATCGGCGAACGACTCGACCGTCGAGTTGGCCATCGAGAAGTCGACGACCTGGTTGACCCACGTCGGGGTGTTCCGGTTGCCGGTGGTGAAGTCGACGATGCCGTACCGGTTGGCCCGGTTCTGCGCGGCGCCGTAGAACAGGTCGTGCCCGGCCTCGTCGAACGCAGACGGCGTCGCCCCGACCGGCGCGACGCCGACCATCGCGACGACCCGTTCCGGTGCCGTGGCCAGAACCCGTTGCACCGCTGCGCCACCCATCGAGTGGCCGATCAGGCTGAACCGCTCGACCCCGAGCTCGTCGGCGAGCGCCAGCACGTCCGCGGCGATCTCCTCGAGTGTGTAAGCGCCGGCCTCGGCCTTCCGGGGCCCGTAGCCGCGGTAGTTGACGAAGTGGTAGCTGTAAGCCTGCTGGTCGAGGTACCGGGGGAAACCACCCCAGCCGTCCTGGGAACCGAACCATCCGTGCAGACAGAACACGTGGTGCGGGCCCTGGCCGACGGTCAGGTGCGGGATCGGCATTGAGGCCTCCTGGGTGAGCGCGGTGGGATTGGCCGGTGTGACACGGCAGATCGACGAGGGTCAGTTGAGCGTGTTACCAAGCCTACTCAGACCGGGCGTGGCAGGCCGGTCGTCGCGGTGACGAACTCCCACAGCCGCGACCGTCCGTCCTGCGTCTCCCGGCGCCGGGGCAGGTACTGGGTGGGCCGGGGTCGCCGGTCGTGCCAGAACCGGCCGGTACCGCGCGGCAGGTCCGTCGCGAGCAGCCAGACGATCGTGTCCGCCCCGTCCGCGGGAGTGCGCAGCAGCGGCCGCATGACCCGGGCAAATCCGGGGATGGAGTCGCTGACCCCCGGGGTGTCCACCCACCCGGGGTGCATGCTGTGCACCTCGATGCTGCGCCCGGCCAGCCGCTGGGCCCACAACTCGGCCAGGACGACCTGCATCCGCTTGGTCCGCGCGTAGGCGGTGACCCCGGAGTACTCCCCCGCCTCGTACTCGTAGTCGTCCGTCGGCAACGGCTGGCTGTACATCCCGCCGGAGGAGACGACGACGACCCTGCCGCCGCCGGCGAGCAGGTCGGCCAGGCGATAGGTCATCCGGTGCGGTCCGAGCACGTGCGTGGCCAGGGTGAGCTCGTGCCCCTGCGCCGAGGTGGCCCGGGCCGGCGGTAACACCCCCGCGTTGTGGACCAGCCCGTGCAGGTGTTCGATCTGGTCGGCCAGCCGGGCGCAGCACCGGTCGACATCGTTGAGGTCGCTGACGTCGCACCGGTGAGTGTGCACGGCCGATGCGTTCGACCCCGGCCGTCGGGCCAGCACCTCGTCGCGGGCATCGTCCAGCCGGGCTTGGCCGCGACCCAGGAGGTGGACGGTCGCTCCGAGGGCGGCCAGGTCGACGGCGGTGGCCAATCCCAACCCACCGGTCGCGCCGGTGACCAGGACGTCGCGACCGGCGAGCGCGTCCGGTGCGGGGTCGGCGGGCCACCAGCGGCGGCGCAGCCGGGGCCCGATCCGGGTGTAGCCGAGCACGAGTGACTTGTCCATCGCCCAGTCGAGGGCCGGCCTGACCTGCATGGTGCCACGGTAGTTGCCGTCAGCTCCCGCCACACCGGGTCCCCACCCCCCCTCAGGACAGCAGTTCCCGGGCGATCTGGCGACCGACAAGACGCAGCAGCGCTGCGGCGTGGGGCATGCTGCGCCGCGGGTCGGGTTCGAGGTCGATCAGCGGGTAGGCGACGCCGAGCCCCGCGTCGCGGACCTCCGCGGCGGACAGCAGGCAACGGCCGCACACGGTCACCACCGGCACCCGCGCCTCCCGAGCGGCCCGGGCCACCCCGATCGGTGCCTTCCCCTGCAGGGTCTGTCCATCCACGGACCCCTCGCCGGTGATCACCAGCCGGGCCCCGGCGACGATGTCGGCGAATCGGGACAAGTCCAGCACCAGCTCCACCCCCGGCCGGATCCTGGCCGCCAGGATCGCCAGCAGGGCCCAGCCCACCCCGCCGGCCGCCCCGGCACCGGGCTGAGTGGTTCGGTCTCGTCCGGTGACGGTAGCGGTGACCTCGGCCAGGCGGCTCAGCCCCGACTCCAGGGCTGCCACGTCGGCGGGCTCGGCACCCTTCTGAGCAGCGAACACCGCAGCCGACCCGTGCGGCCCCAGCAGCGGGTTGCTGACGTCGCTGGCTACCTCGACCTCGGCGGTGCCCAGGCCGGGATGCAGTCCGCTCAGGTCGACCTCAGCCAGCTCATTCAGCGCTACCCCACCGGGCCGAAGGGGGCGTCCCGCGGCGTCAAAGAATCGCGCACCGAGGGCGGTGAGCATGCCGACGCCTCCGTCAGTGCTGGCGCTGCCACCGATGCCGACGACCAGCCGGGTCACCCCTGCGTCGAGCGCGGCCGCGATCATCTCACCCAACCCGCGGCTGGAGGCGGTCCGGGCCACGGTCCGGGGGTCGACCCTGGGCAGTTCGCTCAGAGGCCCCGGCAGGCGGGACAGGCCGCACGCATCGGCCATCTCGAGGACGGCCTTGTCCCCCTTCCGGGCATACCCACTGTCGACCGGTTCGCCGGTGGGTCCGGTGCAGGTGACCGGGACGTGGCCGAACCCGGCCGCGACGGCTGCGGCGAGGGTGCCTTCGCCGCCGTCGGCCACCGGCACCCGGCGGACGTCGAGCCCGGGTGACTCAAGCAGCAGCCCGGCACTGAGGTGGTCGGCCACCTGCTCGCCAGTCAAGGACCCCTTGAACTTGTCACAGGCGATCAGGACATATCCGGCGGTCGGATGAGTCATCGCGGTTCCCTCCCGGCGCCGGCCCAATGCGCCCGCCCGGGGGTGGGCGGCATAGGCCGGCAGGGCCGAGGGGCTGAGGTCAGCTGGCGACCAGCGAGCGCAGCACGTACTGGAGGATCCCGTCGTTGCGGTAGTAGTCCGCCTCCCCAGGGGTGTCGATCCGCAGCACGGCGTCGAACACCACCGCGGACCCGTCCGCCTTGGTCGCCGTGACCTGCAGCGTCCCGGGGGTCCGGCCCTCGTTGAGCGCGGTCACCCCGGTGACGTCGTAGATCTCGGTGCCGTCCAGGCCGAGGGTGTCGGCGGTCTGTCCGGCCGGGTACTGCAGCGGCAGCACCCCCATCCCGATCAGGTTGGACCGGTGGATCCGCTCGTAGGACTCCGCGATGACAGCTTTGACCCCGAGCAGTCGGGTGCCCTTGGCCGCCCAGTCCCGGGAGGACCCGGAGCCGTACTCCTTGCCGCCCAGGACGACCAGCGGCACCCCGGCGGTGGCGTACGCCTCGGCCGCGTCGTAGATCGTGGTCTGCGCTGCGCCGGCGAGGAAGTTGCGGGTGAATCCGCCCTCGACGTCGTCGAGCAGCATGTTCTTCAGTCTGATGTTGGCGAAGGTGCCGCGCACCATGACCTCGTGGTTGCCGCGCCGTGAGCCGTAGGAGTTGAAGTCCTTCCTGTCGACTCCATTGGTGGCCAGGTAGACCCCTGCCGGGCTGTCGGCCTTGATCGACCCGGCCGGGCTGATGTGGTCGGTGGTCACCGAGTCACCCAGCTTGGCCAGTACCCGGGCACCGTGGATGTCCGCTACGGGAGTCAGTTCCATCGTCATGCCGTCGAAGTACGTCGGCTTGCGCACGTAGGTGGACTCGGCGTCCCACTCGAAGGTCGACCCGGTCGGGGTCTGCAGCCCCTGCCAGTGCTCGTCCCCGGCGAAGACGTCGGCGTATTCGGTGGTGAAGAGGTCCTTGCGGATGGCCCCGGCGATGGTCGCCTCCACCTCCTGGGAGGTGGGCCAGATGTCTCTCAGGTAGACGGGGTTACCGGCCTGGTCGTCGCCCAGGGCGTCGGTCTCGAAGTCGAAGTTCATCGTTCCGGCTAGGGCGTAGGCGATGACCAACGGCGGGGAAGCCAGGTAGTTCATCTTGACGTCGGGACTGATCCGGCCCTCGAAGTTGCGGTTGCCGGACAGCACCGCGGCGACGGACAGGTCATGGGTGTGGATCGCCTCGGAGATCTCCGGGTCCAGTGGCCCGGAGTTGCCGATGCAGGTGGTGCAGCCGTACCCGACCAGGAAGAAGCCGACCGATTCGAGCGCCGGCCACAGCCCAGCCGCCTCGTAGTACCCGGTGACCACCTTGGAGCCGGGCGCCATCGACGTCTTGACCCACGGCTTGCGGGTCAGGCCCTTCTCGGCGGCCTTTTTGGCGACCAGACCGGCGGCCATCATGACCGAGGGGTTGGAGGTGTTCGTGCAGGACGTGATCGAGGCGATGGTGACCGCGCCGTGGTCGAGGGTGAAGGACCGCCCGTCGGCGGTGGTCACCGGGACCGGGGCGCTGAGTACGCCGCCGGTGTAGCTCGGCAGGATGGTGTTGAACGCCTCCTTGGCCTGGGACAACGCGATCCGGTCTTGGGGGCGCTTGGGCCCGGCGATGGACGGGACGACAGTGCCGAGGTCCAGTTCGAGGTACTCGCTGTAGCGGGCCTGGGCGTTGGGGTCCAGCCACATGCCCTGTTCCTTGGCGTAGGCCTCGACGAGCGCGACCGACGCCTCCTGCCGGCCGGTCAGCCGAAGGTACTCCAGGGTGACCTCGTCGATCGGGAAGATGGCGCAGGTGGAGCCGAACTCCGGGCTCATGTTGCCGATGGTGGCCCGGTTGGCCAGCGGAACCTGGGCCACGCCCGGGCCGTAGAACTCGACGAACTTGCCGACGACGCCGTGCTTGCGCAGGATCTCGGTGATGGTCAGGACGACGTCGGTGGCAGTGACACCGGCACTGATCGCGCCGGACAGCTTGAAGCCGAGGACTCGCGGGATGAGCATCGAGACCGGTTGGCCGAGCATGGCCGCTTCGGCCTCGATGCCGCCGACTCCCCAGCCGAGGACGCCGAGCCCGTTGACCATCGTGGTGTGGCTGTCGGTGCCGACGCAGGTGTCCGGGTAGGCGATGGTGCCGTCGGCGCTCGGGCGGGTCATCACGGTGCGGGCCAGGTGCTCGATGTTCACCTGGTGGACGATGCCGGTGCCGGGCGGGACCACCTTGAAGTTGTCGAAGGCGGTCTGGCCCCAGCGCAGGAATTGGTAGCGTTCCCGGTTGCGCTGGTACTCCAACTCCTGATTGGCCGCGAAAGCGCCTCGGTTGCCGTAGACGTCGATGATGACCGAGTGGTCGATGACCAGCTCGGCGGGGCTGAGCGGGTTGATCTTGTCAGGGTCACCCCCGAGTTCGGCGACGGCCTCGCGCATCGTGGCCAGGTCGACGACGCAGGGCACGCCAGTGAAGTCCTGCATGATGACCCGTGCTGGGGTGAACTGGATCTCGGTGTCCGGTTGAGCGTTCTCATCCCAAGCACCGAGGACCCGGATGTGCTCGGCGGTGATGTTCGCGCCGTCCTCGGTGCGCAGCAGGTTCTCCAGCAGGACTTTGAGGCTGTACGGCAGGGTGTCACTGCCCTTGACGGCGTCGAGCCGGAAGATCTGAAAGTGCTCCTCCCCCACCGTCAACGTCGCCTTTGCCTGGAAGCTGTTCTGGCTCACTTGGGCTCCTTCGCTGCCGTGCTCACTGACCTACTCCGGGTTTCATCATCCCCGGCATTTATCTCGACGTCAAGATATCTCTGCCTGTCTCCTACCTCATCTCACCACGAGCCAGGGCTCGCTGGGCATGGTGCTCCCGGACCATCCAGTCCGCAGCAGGCGGCCCCAGCCGCGGGTCGGTGACCTCCGCCGCGTCCCCCAGCCCACGCAGGTATGTCCGGTCTGCCGCGATCCGCCGACGCAGCTGTCCGGCGTCCCCCACCGAGCCGTGCCCGGGGATCACCGAACGCACTCCGGGCAGGTCCTCCATCAGCCGCAACGCCCGCAGGTAGTCCCCGACCGGATCCGCGGCGTCCAGGTCCAGCAGCGGGATCTCGCTGTCGGAGAGCATGTCCCCGGCTAGGAGCACCCCCTCGGTCTCGACCAGGAGCGCCAGATGGCCGGGGGCATGCGCGCGGTGCTCGAGAATCCGCACCGGCGGCCCATCCCAGGCCAGCAGCATCTGGGTCCCGGTGGGCGCGTCCGGCTCGGTCAGCGAGGTCAATCCCGGCCACAAGCGCCTACCCGAACCCGGAACCGCCTGCTCGGCCTGCCGGACCAGTTCCCCGTGAGTCCGGCCGACCAGCTCGCCCGCCGCACCGGCGGCATACCGACAGACAGCGCCCCAATCGCGGTGCCACAACAGGTGGTCCCAATGCGGGTGGGTCGACACCCCGGCGACGACGGTGAGCCGGCTGCGACGCAGCAGCGCGGCGAGTTGGTCCAGTTCGACCCTGCTCACCCCCGGATCGACCAAGAGGACGGTGCCCGCAGGGCCGAGCACCACCGTGGTGTTGCTGGCGCAGAAGTCGCTCCGGTGAATCAGGACCCGGTCAGTGACGGGGTGCAGCACCGTCACGGTCCGAGGGGGGCGGTCCCGCCGGGCGGCTTGTCCGAGCCTGGCGATCAGGGGTGTCAGTGAACACGGCGACGCACTCCACGTGCTGGGTCATCGGGAAGGCGTCGAACGCCCGCAGGTCGGCCAGGGTGTATCCGGCCGCGACCAGGTCGGCGGTGTCCCTGGCCAACGCGGCGGGGTCGCAGGCGACATAGCAGATGGCGCGCGGACGCAACGCCGTCAGGTCGGCGACGACCGCTCGACCTGACCCGGCCCGGGGTGGGTCGAGCACCACCAGGTCCACCCGGTCGCCGCCGGCCACCAAGCCCCGCAGGGTGGCCTCGACCCGGCCGGCGCGCACCTGCACGACGTGGTCCCCACCGGTTTCACCGGTGGCCCATTCCTGCGCCGCCCGGACCGCGCGGGGGTCGGCCTCGACGGCCAGCACGGCGCCGTCAGGACCGACCGCGTCGGCCAGCGCGCGGGCGAACACCCCGACGCCGGAATAGAGGTCCAGGGCCCGTTCACCCGGTCGGGGGCGCAGGCCTGAGCGGACGGCGTCGACCAGCACGGCTGCCAGCCCCGGGTGGACCTGCCAGAAGGACGCGGCGTTGAGTCGGAACGTCCAGCTGTCGGGTCCGACCCTCACCGTCTCGTGGATTCTCTCGGTGCGCCGACGGCCTTGCGGCAGCACGACCACCGACCGCTCGCCTGCGCTGGACAGGGCCACCTCGACCGCACTTGACCCCGGGTACCGCCGTCGCAGGATCTCGGCGCTGACCTCCTGCCTGGCGATCAGGCAGTCCTCGATGGGCAGCACCGTCCTGCAGTGGTGGGGGTGCAAGCCGGCGGCACCGTGCCGGTCGACGGCGAACTGGACCCGGGTGCGCCAGCGCAGGCCGTGGTCGTCGCCGGGCACCGGTTCGACCAGGACCGGGACGTGCAGGCCCGCCAACCGGGCCAACTGCTCGGTGATGACGCCGCCTTTCCAGCGGCGCTGCTCGTCCAGGTCGACGTGCTGGAAGTCGCAGCCGCCGCAGCCGCCGGGCCCGGCGTACCGGCACGGCGGGTTGACCCGGTGCGGTGAGGGCGAGTGCACCTGCACGGCGTCGGCGAACAGGAACCGGTCCGCGCTGCGGCCCCTGGTCACCCCGACGGTGACGACCTCACCGGGCAGGGCGTGCCGGACGAACACGACCCTGCCGTCGAGTCTGCCGACGCAGTGCCCACCGTGGGCGACCGGGCCGACGGTCATCTCGAACCGGGAACCGACCAGGCTGTCCTGCGGGACCGGCAGGGCATCGGCGGCGGGCCGGTCCGCGGGCCTAGTCGTCGGCACGCCACACCGACGGCGGTTGCATCGTGTTCACGGCGGTCACCCATTCTTCGGCCCCCTCGGACGACCGCAGCTGCCAGGGCACGCTGACCATCATCACCCCCGGGGTGAACAGCAGGGTGGCCTTGAGCCGCAGTGCACTCTGGTTGTGCAGCAGGTGTTCCCACCAGTGCCCGACGACGTACTCCGGCAGGTAGACGGTCACCACGTCCTGAGGGTGCGCGGAGTGGGCCTTCTTGACGTACTCGACGATCGGGCGGACGATCTCGCGGTACGGCGAATCGAGCGCCTTGAGCGGGACGGGTATGTTGCGAGCCACCCATTCCTGCTGCAGGGCCCGGGTCGCCACCGGGTCCACACTGACTGTGATCGCCTCGAGTTGCGAGGGCCGGGCAGCCCGGGCGTAGGCCAGCGCCCGCATCGTCGGCCGGTGGATCTTCGAGACGAGCACCACGGCATGCACCCGGGGCGGCAGGGCCCGCTCCTCGCGGGGGTCGTCGGACAATGCCAGTTCCCTGGAGACCGAGTCGTAGTGCCGCTTGATCGCCTGCATGATCAGGAACAACACGATCATCGCGGCGATCGCCCACTTGGCCCCCCGGTTGAACTTGGTGACCAGCACGATGAGCAGGACCAACCCGGACATCGTCGCGCCGACCATGTTGGTCGCCCGGGAACGAATCATCCGGCCCCGGGCGGAGGGGTCGGCATCCGCCTTCAGCAACCGATTCCAGTGCCGAACCATCCCGATCTGGCTGAGGGTGAAGGAGACGAACACGCCCACGATGTACAGCTGGATGAGATCGGTGACCTTCGCGTCATAGACGACGATGAGCACCATCGCCGCCCCGGCCAGAATGAGGATGCCGTTGGAGAAGGCCAGCCGGTCACCTCGGTTGCGCAGCTGCCGGGGCAGGAACTCGTCCTTTGCCAGCACCGAACCGAGCACCGGGAACCCGTTGAACGCGGTGTTGGCGGCGAGGATGAGGATCAGCCCGGTGACGATCCCGATGAACACCGCGCCGACCGGGAAAGTGTCGAACACGGTCTGCGACAGCTGGCCGGTCACCGTCTCCTGGACGTAGTCGGGTCCGACCGGCACCCCATCCCGCAGTAGCTGTGTGGCCGGGTACTCGGCGAACTGAAGTCCGGTCTGCCGGGCGAGGGTGACGATCGACATGAGCATCGTCACCGAGATAGTGCCCATCAACAGCAGGGTTGTGGCGGCGTTGCGGCTCTTGGGTTTGCGGAACGCAGGCACCCCGTTGGAGATCGCCTCCACCCCGGTCAGCGCGGCGCACCCGGACGAGAACGCCCGCAGCAGCAGGAAGAACAGGGCGAACCCGGCGACGGACTCATACCCCGGCTCCGGGATCAGTTCCAGCTGGGCGCTGGGGGCATCCGGCAGCGTGCCCATCGCCCCACGGGCGAACCCCCACACCGACATCCCGATGATGCCGAACATGAAGCAGTACGTGGGGATGGCGAACGCCTTGCCAGACTCGCGGACTCCCCGCAGGTTGACCGCCGTCAACAGGGCCACCAGGGCCACGGCGATGGGAGCCTCGTGGCCACGCACGAACGGCAGGGCCGAGCCGGCGTTCTGCACGCCCGAGGACACCGACACCGCCACCGTCAGGACGTAGTCGACAAGCAACGCGCTGGCGGTCGCGACCCCGGCCGGCCGGCCGAGGTTGACGCTGGCCACCTCGTAGTCACCCCCGCCGGAGGGATAGGCGCGCACGTTCTGGCGGTACGAGGCGACCACGACGAGCATGACGAAGACGACGGCCAGCCCGACCTGCCAGGAGTGCAGAAACGCGAACGAGCCGCCGGCCACGGCCAGGGTCAGGAAGATCTCGTCCGGGGCGTAGGCCACTGAGGACAACGCGTCGCTGGCGAACACCGGAAGGGCCAGTCGCTTGGGCAGCAGGGTCTCACTGAGTCGGTCGCTGCGCATGGCCCGGCCCAGGAGGAACCGCTTGAAGACGCGGCCTACGTCTGACACGGGACTTACTCTAGGCGGGCCTTGGACGGGACGAAGACGCGGCACACAGCAGGGACGATCCGGGGGTGTAGCGTCGGGCCGTGCACTTCGTCATCATGGGCTGTGGGCGAGTCGGCTCCAACCTGGCGTTGAGCCTGGAAGCCCAGGGACACGACGTGGCCGTCATCGATCAGGACCCGGCCTCATTTCGGCGGCTCGGGTCGGAGTTCGAGGGGCGCCGGGTCACCGGTCTGGGTTTCGACCGGGACACCCTGGTCAAGGCGGGTATCGAGCATGCATACGCCTTCGCTGCGGTCTCCAGTGGAGACAATTCGAATATCCTGGCGGCCCGGGTGGCGCGGGAGACCTACAGCGTCGAGAACGTCGTGGCCCGCATCTACGACCCGGGACGGGCGGAGATTTACCAGCGGCTGGGTATCCCGACGGTCGGTACGGTGGTCTGGACCGCCAACCGGGTGATGCGCCGCCTGCTGCCGCACGGCGCGACCCCCCAGCACACCGACCCCAGCGGCAACGTGGTCATTGCCGAGGTGGCCACGAACCCGGCCTGGATCGGTAACCTTGTCTCTCACCTGGCCTCGCACGCCGGGTGTGAGGTGGCCTACCTGATGCGGATGGGGCAGGGCATGATCCCGGCCAGGGACACCGTGATTCAGGAGAACGACATCGTCAACGTGTTGACCACGGTGGACCACCTCCCCGCCGTGGAACGTACGCTGGAGGCCCCGCCTCCGCTCGAGTGAGCATGGGTGCGGCAAGGAGGCCATCATGCGGGTCGTCATCGCGGGAGCCGGCAGTGTCGGGAGATCGATCGCCCAAGAGCTGATCGGCAACGGCCACGAGATCCTCATCATCGACAGGGACGCCGACGACGTGCAGGCCAACCGGGTCCCGGATGCGTCCTGGCTGCTGGCCGACGCCTGCGAGCTGACCGCCCTGCACGAGGCCGGGCTGGAGAGCTGCGATGTCGTGGTCGCGGCCACCGGGGACGACAAAGCCAACCTGGTGCTCTCGCTGCTGGCCAAGACCGAGTTCGGGGTACCTCGCACGGTGGCACGGGTAAACAACCCCAAGAACGAATGGATGTTCGACGAGGGATGGGGCGTGGACGTAGCCGTCTCCACGCCGCGGTTGATGACCGCCCTGGTGGAGGAGGCCGTGGCCATCGGCGACCTGGTTCGCATCCTGGAGTTCCAGCAGAGCGCCTCCATCCTGGTGGAGATGACGCTGCCGCAGAGCAGCCCCTGGTCGGGCCGCCTTGTCGGGGATGTGCCCTGGCCGCCGGACACCGTCCTGACCTGCATCGTCCGGGAAACCCGCGTCATCGCCCCGTCCAACGACGATCTGCTGGAGGTGGGGGACGAGTTGCTCCTGGTCACCTCCGTCGCCGTCGAGAACGAACTAGGCGAACTGCTGAACCCGCGCTTGGCGGAGCCGGAGACGGCCGACCTCTGAGCCGCGGCTACCCCGGGGCTACCCCCGGCCCTGGCGGCCGCCCGCAGTGGTGGCGAGTCCTCGCCTGAGGGAATGTGGTGACCCAGGTGGACTGGCCTCGGCCGGCGGGTCAGGTCATCGCATCACCCCTCCGACCGGGGCCAGAGTGGGTCCGCTGCCGCGGGTCGACTCGAAGATCAGGCTGGTCTCTGCGTGCACCACCCCGGGCCGGTTGGCCACGTGGTCGAGCACGAAGTCGCGCAACTGCTCCGCGCCGGTCGCCGTGACGTGCACCAGGTAGTCGTTGGCCCCGCTGGTGTTGTAGATCTCCAGTACCCCGGGGGCCCGGCTGACCTGGTCCCGGAACGCCTCGACGTGCTCGCGGACATGCCCGCCGAAGCGGACCGCCACCATCGCCTCCACGAGCAGCCCCACGCTGGCCGGGTCGATGTCGGCGTGAATGCCCCTGATGACCCCCCGGGTCTGCAGCGCACGCAGCCGGGCCGCACACGTCGATTCGGCCACTCCCGCGGCCTTGGCCAGGCCCGCCACCGGCGCCCGTCCGTTCCCGGACAGCCCCGCCAGGATGACCCGGTCGACCTCGTCGATCCCGATGGCCTGAGCCGACGCCGCCGGCCCGCCGGCCAGGGCGCGATCGGTGGTGCGGGTTGACCCGGGCCGGATGGGCCCAGATCTCGGCGCCGGTCCGGGACGACTGGGGCGTGGAATCGGCGTCACGTGACCCAGCATAGTGGTCGTCCACCACGGAATCCGCAGAAATCTGGCTGTCAGGGAAGGATTCCATGGAACCCTTCCCTAGTTACCGATGGAATCGCACCCTAGAGGTAGGCCACACCCGCGGCCTCCGGCGAATGGAGTCACCATGTCCGATCTGGACACCAGCGCCGTCCACGCGGGCCGGGAAGACCTCCCGGCGCTGGGCGCGCATGTTCCTCCCATCGACCTTTCCAGTACCTACCCATTGCCTGACGTCGACCGCGGCGGCCGCGCCTACGACGGGATGGCCCACGGCTACCGGCCGGCCAGCGGGGACAGTCTCATCTACCAACGGTTGTGGAACCCCAACGTCGACCGGTTCGAGCGGGCCATGGCCAGGCTCGAGGACTGCGACGAGGCGGTGGCCTTCGCGTCCGGGATGGCGGCGCTGTCGGCCGTCCTGCTCGCCTGCGTAGCCGCCGGCAAGCCGCACGTCGTCGCCCTGCGTCCGTTGTACGGGGGCAGCGACCACCTGCTGGCCTCCGGCCTGCTGGGCACGTCGGTGAGTTGGGCGCGAGTCCAGACCCTGCACACCGCCCTGCGCCCCGATACCGGACTGGTCATCCTGGAGACCCCGGGCAATCCCAGCCTGGATCTGGTGGACATCGCCGACGTGGTCGACCGCGCGATGGGGGTGCCGGTCCTGGTGGACAGCACCTTCGCGACTCCGGTGTTGCAGCAGCCCAGCCAGCACGGCGCCAGCCTGGTGCTGCATTCGGCGACCAAGTTCATCGGTGGGCACGGCGATGCCCTCGGCGGGGTGGTCGCCGCCCCGGCGGCCTGGGTCAACCGTCTGCGGCAGGTGCGGGCCGTGACCGGGGCGGTGCTGCACCCGATGGCCGCCTACCAACTGCACCGAGGCCTGCAGACCCTGCCGGTGCGGGTGCGGGCCGCCCAGGCCTCGGCCATCGAGCTCGCCAAATGGTTGGCCGGCCACCGCGACGTCGAGCGGGTCCACTACCCCGGCCTGAACGACCCGTCCGGCCTGGTGGGGCGTCAGATGTCCGGGCCCGGGGCGATCCTGGCGTTCGCCCCCCGCGGCGGGCCCGCGGTGGCCGAGGCGGTGCCGTCCGCCTGCCGGCTGATCGGGCACGCCGTCTCCCTTGGCGGGGTCGACACCCTGATCCAGCACCCGGCCGCACTGACCCATCGGGTGGTCGAACCGTCCGCTCGCCCCAGTGCGGACCTGCTGCGCCTGTCGGTGGGCCTGGAGGACCCCGCGGATCTGCGAGCCGACCTCGAACAGGCGCTGCAGCTGGCCCGCGCACAGGCCCGTGATGCCGACGCGGTCAGCGCTGCGGGCTCGGGGCGATCGGTGGCGCGCAGCGGCTAGACCTCCTCGGAGTGGTCAAGTGGCGTGTGACCCCGCACCAGCATGGCGGCCATCACCAGGACCGCGACCAGGTACGCCGGCCAGCTGAGCACGATCTTGGCCACTCCCAGCCAGGCGACCTCCGCGGACAGGTACAGCGGCACCATGATCGCCAACCGGACAGCGAACAGCACCACCAGCACCACGGTCAGCCGTTGGCATACGACCACGATTCCCGAATGGGCCCGCCACCGGGTGAACACGCCCGGATCGGTGGCCGCGCCGGGGTCGGCGGCCGCGACCGCGAATCCGACCAGGGGCCACCGGGCGAGCACCGACCCCAACGCGACCAGCCCCATCGCGGCGTTCCAGAGGATCCCCGGCAAGAACGCGTCCTCGGCCTGCCCGGTGCGCAACGCGAACACTGCGGCCACCGCCGTGGGTGCCACCGAGGACAGAGCGAACCGAGCGGTCTGCTGCTGCACCAGCCGCACCACGACCAGCACCAGCACGGCCACGAGCGACGCGAGAACGGTGGTGCGCACGTTCTCGGTCAGCACCCAGGCCAGCACGAACGCCACGGTGGGCAGGGCGGTCTCGGCGGCGCCGCGCCAGCCGCCGAGCAGCTCGGCCAGCCGGTGACGGATCATCTGTTCGACGGTGGCAACCCCGATTCCCAGACCGCCCCCCGCCTGTCCGGTGCCCCCAGCGGCCATCTCAGGTGGCATTTCTGGGCAGGATCTCGTAGACGGGATTGAACACGGTGGGCACCCCTCGACGGTACGTGACCCGCCCCCGGCTGCGCAGGTAGGTGCCCGGTTCGATCCCCCGGATTGCCCTGCGGCCGAGCCAGACCAGCGTTAATGTACCGGTTCCGTCGTACAACTCGGCGGTCAGGGCGGGCACGGTCCCGAGCGGCGGTAGGGTCAGGGACTTGATCACCCCGCTGACGTCGGCGAGCTCCCGGTCCTGCACCTCCCGGATCCGACTCGCGCCCAGGTTGCCGGAGGACTCCTGGAGCTCGACGTCCTCGAGGTCCTGGGTGGTCGCCGACAGTGACCCGGTCAACCGTTTCCACAGACCCGCCACGCGTGTCACCCCTTCCATGTCCGTTCGGCCCACCGGCCGGTTGCTCTCGGGTGACGCAGCAGTGGAAGCCTCTCGCACGCTGCGACTCAACGGATCTCGGTGATCTCCGGGCCCCGCTCGAACGGCGTGAAGTCCTCCTCCGGCTCGGCTTCGGGGGGCGGCTCCTCCTGGTCGGGCAGACTTAGGGGCAGCACCTGCCGCGGAGCCATCGCCTCGGAGCCCCGGGTGACCACGCACCCCCGCAGCACCTCCAGGAACGGTTCGGCGAGGGCCTCGTCCGCCGTCGCCGGTCCGGTGATCACCGCCCGCAGGAACCATCTCGGCCCGTCGACGCCGATGAACCTGGCCGGGTTGAAGACCCGTTGCCCACCCGGTCCTCGGCCGGGTAGCCGGCCGAGCAGTTCCGGTCCCCACGGTCCGAGGACCTCCTCCGTCGTGCCGCCCTGTCCCTGCACACCCTGAGCGATCTCCTCCTGGATCTCCGCCCAGAGCCCGGCGCTCTTAGGGGCAGCGAACGCCTGGATCTGCATGGCGGAATCCCCGTCGAGCAGGCTGGCTGCGGTCACCTCCCCGGACTCCTGGTCGGCCTCCAGCCGCAGCTGCATGCCGGGCACCCCAACGAGCCACAGCGCACCCAGGTCGAGATGGTGCGGGGCGAGGCAGCGCCCGCCCCGATCGAACGGTCCGACGGTGGAGTCCTGGGCCCTGGCGTTCTCGGCAGTGGGGTCGCCGGTCTGCTCGTCGGTGTGGTCGGGGCCGCCCTCGCCGGGTGGGCCCCCAGGGACGGTGCCGCTGGGGCCCGTATCGGCGCCGCCCGCTCCCGGGGCGACGGACCGTTCCGTTTCCACGGCCCGCGCCTGCTCCGAACGGGATCTCCCGCGCCGAAACAAAGCCATCGTCTCCCCGTCTCTGTCGTCGAACTCGTGCCATTGGCGCTGGCGCCGGTCAGGTCCGCCGGGGCTCAGTCACCGCCGAAGCCGCCGCTGGCGCCGTGACCAGTCTGGCCCCTCGAACTGTCTGGGAGCGACGGTGTGCTCACCAGATCGACGCGGTACACCCGTTGGACGACCAGCTGGGCGATCCGATCCCCCCGCCGGACCTGGTACGCCGCGTCCGGGTCGAGGTTGACCAGGTTGACCAGGATCTCCGCGCGATAGCCGGCGTCGATGGTGCCCGGGGAGTTGACGATGGTCACCCCGTGCCGGGCTGCCAGGCCCGAGCGGGGGTGCACCAGACCCACGAAACCAGCCGGAATCGCGATCGCGATGCCGGTACCGACCAGGGCGCGCCGGCCGGGGGCCAGGGCGACGTCGACGCGGGAGTGCAGGTCCAGACCGGCGTCGTGCGGGTGGGCATAGCCGGGTAGTGGCAGATCCGGGTCGAGGATGATGACCGGGATCGCAAGGCCGGACGTCTGCCCCGATCCGACGTCCGGGCGGGCCGTGACGTCAGGTCGGTCGGCACCGAAGCTGTCCAGCTGTGAGTCCCTTCGTCCGGTGGAAGCTGGGCGCCAGGCGTGGCCGGTCGGCTCAGCCCAGGCATTCCTTGCAGACCGGCTGACCGCCTACCTCGCGGGCCAGCTGGCTGCGGTGATGCACCAGGAAACAGCGACTACAGGTGAACTCGTCGGCCTGCTTGGGGATGACCCGGACCGACATCTCTTCGCCAGACAGGTCGGCGCCGGGCAACTCGAACCCCTCGGCCTGCTCGGTCTCATCGACATCCACACTGAACGACGACTTATCGACGCGCCGAGACTTCAGCTCTTCGAGTGAATCCTCGTTGAGGTCGTCGTCATCGGTCTTGCGGGGGGCGTCGTAATCGGTCGCCATTAGGTTCGTCTCTCCTCAGGAACGATGGGGCTCAGCAAGGCGTGGCGGTGAGCGTCTGCGTCAACGGTCACCACCCCCGTTGTGTGCCCAACGCAGCGGATTGTGCCCTATCTGGGCGGAAAGATCACATTGAAGCGCGCATCCTCGCAGACCGCAACGGCGCTACGCGATGAAACGTGACTGGTCTCACATCTGTCGGGGCAGCTCGCCCAGCGCCTCAGCCAGTAGCTCGGCCAGTGCCGCGTGCACCGTCGGGGACGCCGCGATCAGCCCGGGGTCGGCCAGCGAACCGCCCTCCCAGCCGGTGACCAGCCCGCCTGCCTCCGTCACCAGCAACCACCCGGCGGCCACATCCCACGGGTTGAGGTCGCGCTCGTAGAACGCGTCCATGCGTCCGGAGGCCACCGCGCACAGGTCCAGCGCGGCGCTTCCGGCGCGGCGCACGTCGCGGATTCGCCCGACGATGTGCGCCAACACCATGGCCTGCTCGACCCGCACCTCAGCGGCGTAGGAGAACCCCGTCGCCACCAGGGCGTCGGCCAGTTCGACAGGTGGTCGGACCGTCAAGCTGGTGTCGCTGGACACGGCGTGGCCGACGTACCGGACGGCTGCGCCCGACCCCGCCCGGGCGTGGTAGAGCATGCCGGTGACCGGCTGGTAGACCGCACCGGCCACCGGTCGCCAGGCCCCCGGCCGGGTCGGGTCACCCGTGACGGCAGCCACCGAGACCGCGTATCCGGGTAGGTCGTACAGGTAGTTGACGGTCCCGTCGATGGGGTCGACCACCCAGGTCACCCCGGTGCCGCCGACCCGGAATCCGGCCTCCTCACCGAGAAACCCGTCATCGGGCCGGGCCGCCGACATCTGGGCGCGCAGCAACTCCTCGGCGGCGGAGTCCATCACCGTGACGACGTCGGTCCGGGATGACTTCGTCGTCACATCGAGGTTGACCGGTCGGCGAGCGACAACGAGTTGCCCCGCCGAGACGGCGAGATCCATGGCCAGTCGCTCCAGCTCGCGCAGATCAGCCTCGGTCGGCGGCGTCGGGACCGCGGCGCCGACGGGTGGCCCGGGCGGGGTGCGGGTCACCGAGGCGGGTCACCTGCTCCGGGCCGTTTCGGTGCGGGACAGCAGTCCGGCCAACACTGCGCGGGCCATGCCGTCCCCGGTGGCCAGGTCGCCGGGGTCACCGACTCGCCTCTGGCCTGGGCGGCCCGCTCCTCCAGCAGGTCGACCAGTCCGCGGACGAATCCGGGTTCGGTGCGCACCGTCGGAACCCGCACTGCGTGCAGCCCCAGCTGCGCTGCCGTCTGCATGGCTTCCTCGTCGAGGTCGTAGACCACCTCCATATGGTCGGCGACGAACCCGAACGGCACCAAGACCACCGCCCGGACCCCGGAGGCGGCCAGCTCGCGCAGGTGGTCGCTGACGTCAGGTTCCAACCATTGCTGTGACGGGGGGCCGGACCGGGAGCAGTAAGCCAGATCACCCAGTACAGGGACACCCAGGGCACGGCCGACCTCGACCGAGACCGCCGCGGCCAGCGTCTCGTGCTGGGTGCGGTAGACGTGCCCGGGTCCGTGCGGCGGCCCGGACCCGGCGTCCATCGTCAGCGGGATGGAGTGGGTGACGAAAACCAGGCGGACCCGGCGTGCCACGTCGCCCACTTCGGACCCGCCGGGCAGGTGGGCCATCACCTCCCGGGTGTGCTGAATGACCAGGTCGGCGACGGTCCGGGAGAACCCCGGGTGGTTGTGGTACCGACGGACGGTCTGCACGTCCAGGTCCGAGCGCTCCGCCGCTGCATCGATTTCTTCCCGGTAGGCCCGGCAGGAGGAATAGCTGGAGTAGGCGCTGGTCAGGACCGCCACCAGTCGGCGCAGTCCTCGTTCGCGAGCCTGGTCGAAGGCCTCGTCGATGGTCGGCGGCGCGTGCCGGTTGCCCCACAGCAGCGGCAACCGCACCCCACGCCGGCCCAGTTCCCCCTGGAGGGCCGCCAGCAGCGCGCGGTTCTCGTCGTTGATGGGGCTTCGGCCTCCCCGGTGGTAATAGTGCTCGGCGACCTCGGCCAGTCGCTCGTCGGGGATCCCGCGGCCGCGGGTGACCGTACGCAGGAAGGGCATGACCTCCTCGGTCCGCTCCGGTCCGCCGAAGGACACCAGCACGATCCCCTCGTAGGGGCTGAGGTCGGCAACCTGGGCAGCGGCCGGGAGGGTACTCACCGGGCCACGCTAGCCGGACCTGGTCGAGCGCGCCCGCGCACACCCCCCCCGGCGTGGTCGGTTTTCGGTCCGTGCCCTCAGGTGGCAGAGTCAGGTCGCAGACCCCCGCGACCAGGAGTGCGACATGGACGACCTGTACCTCATCGGAGTGCACGAGGACGGCGACTTCCTGCTCCTGGGCGGCCCCGGCAGCACCCGGTTTCGGCTCCCGATCGAGGACGGCCTGCGCGCGGCCCTCCGGTGGGAACGTCCCGGCGCCGACAAGCGGTCGACCGACGCCGAACCTCTGAGGCCACGCGAGGTGCAAGCGATGATCCGGGCCGGAGCCAGCACCCAGGAGGCGGCCGAACGGGCCGGTTGGACGGTGGAGAAGGTGCACCGGTACGAGGGGCCCATCCTCGCCGAACGTGAGCACATCGCCAGGCTGGCCGGCTCGGCGGTGCTGCGCAGCCGGACCGGGGTCAGTTTCACCGCACCGACCCTGCGCGAACGGGTGCTCCAACGGCTCGCCACCCGCGAGGTCAACCCCGAGGAGGTCACCTGGGACTCGTGGCGGTCCGAGGACGGGGAGTGGACGGTCGAGTTGCACTTCCAGGCCGGTGGCAGGTTGCGAACCGCGTCATGGCGCTTCTCCCGAACCGCCATGACCGTCACCGCGCTGGACGACGAGGCCCGGTGGCTGTCCGAGGAGGAGCACGCAGAGGACTCGCCCGCCGTGCGTCACGTGGTGACGTCTGGCCGGGCGCATGTCTACGACATCGAGGCCGAGGGCGGTCTGCGGGCGAACCCAGAGGGAACAACTACCCAGCAGGCCCCTGCGCCGCCGGCCCGGGAGTCCGTCGGACCGGACCTGATCGCCGCCGTGCGGCAACGCTCGGGGGTGCAGACACGTCGGCGTCGCGGTCCCCGCCGAGGTGGCAGCACCCCGGCCAGCCTGCCAGGTGACGTCGCCGAACTGGTCCCCTTGGAGCAGATCGACTACGACCCGGAGACCATGCCGGCGCCGCCGTCGGCACACGCAGATCCGGATCCCCTCGGCCCCGACGGTGAACCCGAGCCGGAGGCGGTGCCCGACACAGTGGCCACCGAAGCCACGGAGCCCCCAGAGCCCCCAGAGCCCCCAGAGCCCACAGAGGCAGCTGAGCCAGCCGCCGACGCTCAGCCGGCCGCCGAGCCGGCACCGGAGTCCGAGCCGACACCCGCCGTCGAGGCGGACCCCACCGCCACGGCCCCGCGCTCACCCGGTCAACGGGCGCAACCGGCCGGCCGTCAGCGGGCCAAGAGCCGGGCGCGCAAGTCCCGACCCGGCGTGCCCGCGTGGGACGACATCGTGTTCGGCGCCGCGAAGCCGCCCGCCGAATAGCCAGGTCGGGTCAGCCGCCGCGTTCCGCGGGAACGCTCAAGAGCGGAACGTCCACCTCTGCCCGCGTCAACGAGCCGTGCAGACCCAGGAGAGCTAGCAGCTGCGGGCGCTCGCGGCGGGAATCAACCACCGCCGTACCTGGCGCCATCACCACGACCGCGTCCCCCACCCTGGGCAGCACGCGCTCCTCGACGGCACCGAACCAGCGCCGATCCACCGCGTCCGAGCGGGACAGCACCACGGCCTGGTCACCCAGCCGCTGCCGCCACACCGCCACGACGTCGTCGGCGGCACCCGCCTGGCAGTACAGGTGGCGCGCCCGGGCCTCTCCCCCGACATGCCTGATCCCAGCCGCCAGGCCAGGTTCGTCGGCCAGGTCGATCCGGGCTGCGTGTGGCACGTCGACCATGCCATGGTCGGCGGTGACATACACGGCGGTGTCCCGGGTCGCGGCAGCGGCGAGCCTGGACACCGCCGCGTCGACGGCTTCCAGCTGGTCACCCCACTGCCAGGACTGGCAGCCGTGCTGATGCCCGACCTTGTCCAGGTCGCCCCAGTAGAGGATGACCAGCGACCGGGACGCCGCGCGCACTGCCGCCAGCGCGACGTCCACGCGATCCGAAAGGCCGATCGCCGCAACGAACCGGCCACCGCGCAGCGTCGCGTTCGTCAGCCCGGACCCCTCGAAGTAAGCCGGCCCCACCCGGGTCACCGACAGCCCCGCTGCGTCGACCCGTTCCAGTACGGTCCGGTGCGGTTGCCAGCGCCAGGGGTCCGGTCCGTTCTCCCAGCTCAGCTCGTTGACAAGCAGGTCAGTGTCGGGGTCCAGGACCTCATAGCCGAGCAGCCCGTGCGAGCCCGGGGCCAGTCCGGTGCCGAAGGTGGCCATGCTGGTCGCCGTCGTGGTGGGGAATCCGGCGGTGAGTCGATGCGCGGTCGGAAGCAGGGTTCGCAGGAACGGGGCGTGCCCGCTGCGGCGGGCCAGCAGGTCGTGCCCCAGCCCGTCGGCCAGGACGACGATGGCATGCCTGGCCGGCGGCAATGGGATCGGCCCGGGATTCCAGCGGGGTACCCCCAGCGAGGCAATCACCGATGGCAGGACGGCCGCCAGGCCCGCCGCGTCGTATCGGGGAGCCGCGTCGAGCCATTCGGGTTCGCAGCTCACCGGGCGATGGCTACCTGCAGGGCGTGCGCGAACGAGACCGCAGACCGCAACGCGTCTTCCCCGTCGGCGACCGCGCTGACTCGCACGCTGATGTCGTCGGCGGTCAGGGTGCCCTCGTACCCATGGTCCGCCTCGCAGTTGGCGTCGCCGCAGGTGGCGGGCAGCAGGTCGAGTCGGCTCACCGATCCCCACCCGATGGTGACGGTGATCTCGTGGCCGAGCACACCGGGCCGGTAGGAGGAGGGGTCGGTCACGACGTGGGTCAGCATGACACCCCGGATGCCGCCCAGCGGCACGCTTTCGGTCGTCGCGGTGGCGGTCGGTGCCGGGGCACCCTCCTCGGCGTGGTCGTCGGCGTGAGCGACCAACAACCGGGTCGGGGTCAGTACCAGCACGGTGACGTGCCGGCGGACGGTGTCGTGGTCGAACGTCGTCTCCTGATGAACGAGCTGGGAGACGACCTGGTCACCTGCCAGGGCCGCGCCGACGACATCGGCCACCAGGCCCGGGTAGTAACCCGCCCGGTTGATCTCGGTGGTCAGGGAGGCGGGCAACGTCAGGTCACCGGCGGCGCCCGACCTGGAGCTGGGACTCATGGGTCCATCCTGGCCCATCCCGGCCCCGGCGAGAGCAGCCATCCCCCCCAGGCCTGGGGCCAGCCCCGGCACGTCACCCCCGGCAGGTCACCGTCGGCAGGTCACTCTCGGCAGGGTCAGGTCAACGCACGACGCCCGGAGTCCTTGCGTACCGAAGCGGGCGCCAGGTGGATCGCCCCGCCCAGCACGTCGACCCCGCTGGCGTGCACGCTGACCGGGTTCAGCACCAGGCTGTCGATCTCGGGTAGCTCCTCGGCCAGCAACGACACCCGGGCGATGAGATCGCACAGCGCCGCGCGGTCGACCGGCGGAGCCCCCCGGTACCCCTCCAGCATCGGGGCGGCCCGCAGGGAGGTGATCATCGCCGTGACCTCATCGTCCGACAGCGGGGGAATGCCGTAGCTGAGGTCGCCGAGCAACTCACTGGACGGGCCGGCCAGACCGAAGCACACGACTGGGCCGAACAGCGGGTCCTCGTTGGACTGGATCATCGTTGCGATGCCGATGGTGGCCATCTTCTGCACCACCAGACCCGCTTCGGCCGCCCCGCCCAGGCGTTCGACCAGGCTGTCGTAGGCCTCCCGGACCCCGGCGGGGGTGTGCAAGTCGGTGCGCACGCTGGCCACCGGGATGTTGCGGGCGATCTGCGACATCGACTTGATCACCACCGGGTACCCGAGCTCCTCGGCGGCGTCCACGGCCGCCTGTGGACCGGCCACCGGGATCCCCGGCCACAGCCGGATCCCGTGGGTCGCCAGGAGGTCGGAACTCTCAGCAGCGGTCAGCGCCCTGCCCTCGAGACAGTCCTCCAGCACCCGATCGACGAAGGCCTCCGCCGCGATCCGGTCCACCCCCTCGGGATGGACCCGGTCCCCGCGTTCTGTATCCCGCCACGCAGCGTACTGGGTGACCGCGGCGAGCGCCGTGACCCCGTCCAACGGGGTCACGTAAGCAGGGACGACCATCGGGGTGCCGTCCGGCCCCGCGTGGGCGCCGGCGACCCGCAGCACCTCCCGGACGTTGCGCATGCCCAGGAACGTGGCCACGCAGGTCTTGTCGTGCCGGGCGCAACTGTGCGCGATGGCCCTGGCGATGGCCTCGTCGGAGGAAGCCATCGGGGGGGTGAAACAGGCCACCACGCTGTTGACCGCCTCGTCGTCGAGGGCTTGTTCCATCACCTCGGCGACCCGGGTGGAGGTCTCCTCGTTCGGCACCCGGAACGGCGGGTACGGGGCGGTCAGGCCGCCGCGCAGGAGCGCCTCCACGATGATGGCGTTGACGCCGTCGGAGTTGCCGACCACCGCGACCGCCGACCCGCGAGGCAACGGCTGGTTGCTGACCAGCTCGATGACGTCCATCAGTTCGTGGACGTTCTGCGCCTCGATGACCCCGGCCTGCTTCAGAATCGCCCCGAACGCCTCCCGCGGCACCCGGGTGCGGCTGGCCCGGTGCCCCGGCGGCACCTGACCGGAGGTGTGCGCCTTCACCGCGATGACCGGCTTTCGCAGCGAGACCTGCCGGGCGATCCGGGAAAACTTGCGGGGATTGCCCAGGGACTCCAGGTATAGGCCGACAACCTGGCTGTGATCATGCTCGATGAGGTACTGCATGAGGTCGTTGCCGGACACGTCGACCCGGTTGCCGGCCGAGACGAAGACGGACAGCCCCAGCATCCGTTGCGCCGCCGCGGCCAGCAGGGCGATCCCCAGGCCACCACTCTGAGAGAACAGGGCGACCCGTCCGGTGGTGTAGGACTGATTCGCGATGGTGGCGTTCAGGCGCACATCTGGGTGGTTGTTGATGAGCCCCAAGGAGTTCGGCCCAACCACTCGCATGCCGCTGTCGCGGGCGATGCGCAGGAGCTCGGCCTGGCGGAACTCCCCCGCCGGGCCGGCCTCGGCGAACCCTGCCGAGAGCACCAGCAGGGTCTTGACGCCGGCGTTCGCGCAGTCGACGACGACGTCGAGGACCACCGCCGCCGGTACCGCGATGACGGCCATGTCGACAGGGGCTCCGATGTCGGAGACCCGGGGGTGGGTCTTTAGTCCACGCACGTGGTCCACCTCCGAGTTGACCACGTAGACGGTTCCCGAATACCGGCCGTCGATGATGTTGTCCAGGACCATCGAGCCGATCGCCTCGGGTCTGCGGCTGACCCCGACAACCGCGACCGACGCTGGGGTGAGCACCCCGTTCATGCTGCGTTCCTCGGCTCGGTGCTCCCTGGCCTGCTGCACGGCCCGGCTCCGCATCGTCGGTTCGATCTGGAATGACACGGAGATGACGCCGTCGTCGAAATGGTGCTTGATCTCGTATCCGACATCCGCGAAGACCTTCATCATCTTGTGATTTTGTGGCAATACATCGGCGACGAATCGGGAGATGCCGCCCTCCCGGCCGATGGCGGCCAGATGCTCCAACAGCACCGACCCAACGCCCTTGCCGTGAAAGTTGTCGGCGATGTTGAACGCGACCTCGGCGACCGTCCGGTCCGGGAACCGATCGAAACGAGCGATCCCGATGATCTCCCCTCGGACGGTGGCCACGAGGGCGACCCGCTCGTCGTAGTCGACGTGGGTGAAGCGGTACACGTCCCGCTCGGACAGCCGCTTGATCGGCGCGAAGTAGCGCAGGTAAATCGACTCCTCCGACTGGAGGCTGTGGAAGCGCTGGACCCCCTCGGCGTCATCGGGCAGCATGGGGCGAACGTGTGCCACCGCCCCGTCGCGAAGCACCACATCGGCTTCCCATTCCACCGGGTAGTCGGCCGGGCGTTCACTGTCGGTCATGCTGTCATCCTGCCATCTGGGGCTGCCCCGCCCGTGGTCGGCAGGGGTGCCCTGGGACACGGGGAGACCGGCCCCGCGGGCCAGGTGCGGCGGGCTGGCGACCGTCCCCGCGGGCTGCCAACCTGGCTGGATGGAGCTGCGTGAGGTGATCCGTGGTCGCCGGATGGTTCGGCGCTTCGACCCCGACAGACCGGTCGCCGACCGGGTCGTGTGGGAGTGCGTGGCGCACGCGACCCGAGCTCCCAGCGCCGGCTTCACCCAGGGGTGGGACTTCGTGGTGCTGACCGACTCCGCCGATCGGAGTGGGTTCTGGTCGGCCGCGTCTGCGACCGTCATCGCGGCGGAGCCGCAGCCAAGCGGGTCGACCTCGCCGTGGGCACCCCCGGGCAACCCCGCGCCGGCAACGGCCACACCCTGGCTGGCCGGCGTCGCCGCTGCCCCCGTCCTGATTGTGTGCTGCTCCCACCCAGACGCCTATCTAGATCGCTACGCCGAGCCGGACAAGGGCTGGGTGGACCGAGACCCGGCCCGGTGGCCGATCCCCTACTGGGACGTCGACACCGGGATGGCCGCCCTGCTGGCTCTTCTGACCGCGACGGACCGTGGCCTGGGCGGGCTGTTCTTCGGGGTGCCGGCTACGCGGCACGACGCCGTCCGGGCGGCCCTGGAGATCCCCGCTGACCGGCGGCTGGTCGGCGTGGTCGCGATCGGGTACGCCCTGCCCGGCCCGTCGAGTCCCTCTCTGCGGCGCGGCCGACGAGGGCCCGACCGAGTCGCCCACAGTGGGAGGTTCGGGCGTCCGCTGACGGCACCCGAGCCGCCTGCGGCGCCTGCATGAATCGAACGAGGCGTCCAGGGTGAGGGCGGCCCGGTATTGCGTGCGCCATCGAAGAACGCATGGCCGTGGGGCTGTGGTCATTGGCGAGGTGACCGCCGGGCGTCGCGGTATGCCGCGAGTGTGTCGCTGATCCCCTCCGCGTAGGGGGTTGCGGTCATGTCGAAGGTCGTCTCGAAGGCGCTGGAGTCGAACCGATAGGCCTCGGTGTACTGGTACGACATCTCGAGGGTCTCGCGGGCGGACCTGTTGAACAGCGCGCCGATCCTCATGGTCAGTGCACTCATCGTGTGGTGGCCGCCGACGCTTCCGGTGACCATGCTCATGTACTCCTCGCCGGTGAGGGCCGGGCTCGCGGTGGGAAGATGCCATGTCCGCCCCCGCGCCCGCGGATCCGTGCCGAGGATCACCAGGGCCTCGCCGATGTCGGCTGTGTAGGTCAGAGAATGACGCTGGGTGGCGTCGAAGAACCACGTGGGCCGCTTCCCAGCGACGACCTTGTCCACGACGAAAATGTTGAAGACGCTTGTGGTGGCGCCAGGTCCGTAGAAGTCTGCGCTGCGTCCCACCGTGTGAACGAGTCCGTGAGAGCGAGCCGCCTCCTCCAGCATGCTGAGCGCGGCGGCACGTACTCGTCCCTTGCGACTGACCGGGCGGATCTCGCTCGTCTCGGTCATCGACCCCACCACGCGGCCGTAGGCGTAGACGTTGTCGAGGTAGACCAGCAGCGTGCCGTTCGCGAGGCAGGCGTTGATGCTGTTATCCAGCATCCGTGGCCACATGGTCTCCCAGTCGGAGTACGGCAGCCCCGCCGTGAGGTAGGCCACGTCGGCGCCCTTGAGTGCGTTTTCCACGGCGTCGGGATCACGTAGGTCGGCGATGACCGACCGAACATCGAGGTCGGGTGAGGGAGTGCGGCCCACGGAGACGGGGGCAATTCCACGCTCGCTAAGGGCGCGAAGGGTCTCCCGTCCGGCGACGCCGTTGCCGCCGAGAACGATGTGGGTGGGTGTTGTACTCATGGTTGGTGTGCCTCAGGTGCGGGGGTATGGGAGAAGACCTTCTTGGTGGCGTCTTGTTGAGCAAGTCGTCGCAGGCCAGCGAACAGTGGATCGCCGAGCACGGTGCCCACGACCATGAGCTCAGCGATCTGGTCCTGCTGCGACAGCAGGGACAGTGCCTGGAGGTCCGCGCCTGCTGCAGCTTGGGCAGCGTCGGCGTAGGCGTCGAGGTACTCCTGAGTGGGGTCGTGGTTGCTGGCGAGCATTCCCTCAAGGGCTCCTGCCGCGACATCGAGTCCCGGGTTCTCTTCCGAGATGCACCAGCCGCGTGATTGGGCCAGCTGGTGGACTCGTGCCCGGGCCCCTGCCGACCGTCCGGAGCCGGCGCCGGAGGGTCGCCTGCTGCCGAGAGCTGCCTGGGCGGCCTCGAACGTCTCGGCCAACGGTGTAGCGACGTCGTCGAGTCTGCGCAGCACCTCCTTGGCTCCTGCCATCGACAGGCCACCAACGTCGAGCAACGCACGGATCAACCGCAACCGCTGTAGGTGCGTCTCGCCGTAGTCGACCTGAGTAGCGTTGCGACGTGTGCCCTCGGGGACGAGCCCCTCCCGTTGGTAGTACTTCAGCGTCGACAAGGCGACACCTGAACGCTCAGCCAAATCAGATACCTTCACTATCCGATAGTAACACTATCCGATAGTGGCCGATGTAGCAGGTGAGTCCCAACGGTGGCAACGACTGCGCGCCGGGGAACGGCCCCGGGTACCTTCGGTTGCTCACCGGCGGACTGCGCCACTGACGAGGAGAAGCTGGAAAGGAGCCGCCGTGCTGGCGAGTCTCGGGTGGGGAGCCGTGGCCGCAGTACCACTGATCATGGGCGCAGTGCTCGCCCTCGTACGGTCGTGGAGCGACCGCCTCGTCGGCACCGTCCTCGCGTTCGGAGCGGGGGCGCTCCTTGCGAGCGTCTCGTTCGAACTGGCCGAGGAGGGCGTGCGCAGCGGCGGCGCCCTGCCCGTCGCGCTCGGGCTAGCGGCCGGAGCGCTCGCATTTTTCACCGCCGATCGGGCCCTGGAGCGATGGGGCGCCCGACATCAGGCCCACGCCGCGGGCCTGCCGCTCGCGTTGGGCGCCTTACTGGACGGCGTTCCCGAGCAGCTCGTCCTTGGGTTCGGGCTCGCGTCCGGTGCCGGAGTGAGCGTGGGACTACTCGTCGCGATCTTCCTGTCCAACCTGCCCGAGGCCATCGGCTCGTCCGCCGACATGCGCGGCGGGGGCTCCTCCCGAAAGATGGTGCTCACCCTCTGGGTCACGGTCGCCGCGGTGTGCGCCCTGGCAACGGTGCTGGGCTACGTCCTGTCCACAGGCATGGGGCCCGCGCTGACGGCCGGCATCGACGGTTTTGCGGCTGGAGCCCTGCTGGTGATGTTGAGCGACTCCATGATCCCCGAGGCCCGCGAGAAGGCAAGCGACATCGCGGGTCTCGCGACGGTGGTCGGGTTCGCCCTAGCGGCCGGGCTGTCACTGCTGTCGTAACGGGGCCCGCGCCACACCTCAATCGAACCGGAGATGTCACGGCGGCAGCATGCCGTGACAGAGAGGGTGCCCCTGAACTGGGAAGATAGGGAGTACGAGGCCTCTGCCACATCGGTTCCAGGAGCACCCTCCAAGTGAAGAGGGCTACCCGCCTCTACCCCCGCGTCGGCCTCGACGCAGGGGAGGTCTGCGCGGTCAGTCATGGTGGTGGTGTCTGCTGACCCGCACCGCCGACCCGACGGGGTTACCCGTCGTTCTGCGTGGCGCGCTGGGTGGCTGGCGCAAGCCGCTGGCCAGGCACGACCCGGCCAAGGTGGTCTTCGATCTGGCGATCCCCCTTAAGGCAACGGGGCAGGTCCGCGACGGTGCCGGGCTCGTGGAAAATCACCGACCTGCTGCCCCCGCGCGGGAGTAGCCAGGTACCCGCCCGGGATGCGGGTCATCCGCCGATGGGAACGCCCGCACTCCGGCGGACAGCTGCCCCACCGGAGCCGGGGCCGCTGCGAAGACCGGCCTGATCCGCAGCGCCAAGGACAGCGGCCTAAGGAGCCCGTCGGAGGTCATCTCTAGTCGGCAAGCTGGAGGGGTCGTTGGGCTGCCTGCCGCTGCGGGGTCCTCGGAGTCGAGGGAGCCGGTTGGTGACCTGCCCTTAGGGTTTGGACCTCGCCTCGGAGGTCGGGCCCGGTCAAGAACACCGGGCCGGTCAAGCACGCGTTGGCGTGCGGACAGCTCTTTCGCACCGGCAGCGCGCAGTAGCTGTTCGACAGCGCCTGGGTGGACATCCCGTAGCGGGTCTTGGCCCACTGCGCCTGGCCCAGCGGACCGTGTGGGTCGATGTCGACCCGCTCACCGTTGATGTTGACCTTGGTGGCCTGCTCCCACCGCCGCCGGACGGTCTGGTCGGTGATCCGGGCGTAGTGGGCAGTCGTCTGGGTCGACTCGTGGTCGAGCAGGACCCGGATGACCTCTTGCGGGACATCGCGGTTGCTCAGCCGGCAGGCGAAGGTGGTCTGGCGCCACTGGTGCGGGGTCAGGTGCACCCGCTCGCCGTGCTCGTCGTGCACGTCGCAGAGCGCCAGCCACGCGTTGCGCATGCCGCGGTAGCTGTGGTGGCTCAACGGACGCTGTCCGCCGACGTTGCCCGTGGGCTGTTGCTGGGCACGGATCTCGACCTCAAGGTCGGCATCGATCGGGGCGGCGGCTTTGCGGCGCATCTTGTTGTCGAAGTAGCGCAGGTAGGGAGCGCCTTGGCCGTCGTGGAGCAGACAGTCGAAGGCCAACGTGCAGGCGTCGGTTGCCCGGAGGCCGCACTGGATCAAGATCAACGTGACCAGTCGCCCCTCGGGTTTGGGCCAACGATGCAGGTTGGAAGGGGCTTCGCCCGGAGCCAATATCGACTTACGCGCAGCGGCATTGCCCCCAACCCCGGCTTCGAAGTCGCCAACGCCGCCAACGCGCCCTCTTTGGCGACCTGCCAGATCCGCACGATCGTCGAGCGGTCCACCCCGGCCGCCGTTGCGGCCTCGGCCATACTCACCTCCTGACGCAGCAGAGACAGCCAGATCTCGTACTTCGCTGAGGGCGTCAACAGCCGCTTCACACGCCGCTTCCTGCCCGCCAGCACTGCTGGTTCTCTGCCATGACCTGCTCCTCCTGCGCGTGTCGGAAGACCCGCCAGATGTTGTGTGATCAAACCGAGACGTGGGACATCAACTCAGACGCAAGACAGTCGCGGCGCCGCGACCGTCTTGGTCACCCGCGACCGCGGACACCAGGTCCGGGTCGACCAGGTCACCGAGATGATCGCGGGCCGGTTGCACGCCGCGGCGCTGATGTGACCGGGACCGAAGTCACCCATCCCCGACCCGGGCCGGGCCGGGGACGTAAGGAGGACCGTGAAGAAGCTGTGCCAGGCGGCGCTGGCCTGGATGACCCTCGGCCAGGCCTCGGGCCTGTACTACCGCGGATACACCAAGGCTCACCACGTCACCGGCGACACCCAGCTGTCAGTGATGCGCGCGCTATCCTGGAAGGTGACATGTCCTCCCTGATCGCCCATCCCGCCCGGCTCTATCGAATGGTCGCGACCGCGGAGATGGTGACCTGGACGCTGCTGCTGTTGGGGATGCTCGGAAAGTACGTGCTGGATGTGGGCGAGTGGGGCGTGCGCGTCGGCGGAGGGCTGCACGGCTTGGCCTTCCTCAGCTACTGCCTGGTGACGGTGCTGGTCTCGGTTGATCAGCGATGGGCGCCAGGCCGTCTCGTGCGGGGCCTGGCGTCGGCGATCCTGCCCTATGCAACTGTGCCCTTCGAGCGGTACGCCGAACGCCACGACCTGCTCAGCGACTCGTGGCGGCTGTCTACGCAACCGCCCACCGCAGTGCACGAACGGGTCGTGTCGCTCGCGCTACGGCGCCCCCTGCGGTCGGCAGCGATCGGAGCGGTCCTGGTGGCCATCGTCTTCGCGGGGCTGCTCACGCTCGGGCCGCCGACCGAATGGTTCGACTGACCATCAAGTACGGGGTCAGTCGCCAAGACCTCAGCGACGTCCGCACAACCCTCCACGACGCCCTCACCGGAAACCTTGGCAGCCACCACCGTCAGCTCGCGCGACCTTAATCGTTACACCACGCGAGCCGAGTCAGCCAGCGGCAGATGAGGGTCTACGACCGGCGCTGTGCGGCCGCGGTGGTCCGGGCCTGGACGACGGGGCGAGATTCGACCGTGCGTGCCACCGGCCCGGCACTGGGGTTCCCGCAGACCGGCCGGACCGACCCGTCGCCCGGGTCATCGTGCCGATCGTCCCGTCTTCCGTTCGCGGCCCCCACCGGCTAGGGTCCGGCCGGTAGCGTGTCTGCCGACAGCAGTACCACCACAGAGGAGTAGCCAGTATGCAGATCACCTCATCCACCGTCGCCGTCGTCACCGGAGGCGCCTCCGGTTTGGGCGAAGCCAGCGTGCGGCGGTTCGTGGCCGACGGCGGCGCCGCGGTCATCATGGACCTGGAGAACTCCAAGGGCGCTGAGATGGCCGCCGAACTCGGTGACCGGGTGAAGTTCGCCCCCACCGACGTCCGCGACGAGGCCCAGGTGCAGGCCGCGATCGATATGGCCAAGGAGCTCGGCGAGGTACGGATCAACGTCAACTGCGCCGGGATCGGTGACCCTGGTCGCCTCTTGGGCAAGAAGGGCCCGTTGCCGCTGGACCACTTCCGGCGGGTCATCGAGATCAACCTCATCGGCACCTTCAACGTCATGCGCCTGGCCGCGGCGGCCATGGCCCAGAACGAGCCGGTCGACGGCGACCGAGGCGTCATCATCAACACGGCGTCGGTCGCGGCCTACGACGGACAGGTGGGCCAGGTCTCCTACGCGGCGTCCAAGGGCGGCGTGGTGGCGATGACCCTGTCGGTGGCGCGTGACCTGGCGGACAAGGCCATTCGGGTGATGACGATCGTGCCGGGCACGTTCCACACACCGATGATGGCCACCCTGCCCCAGCAGGTCCTCGACAGCCTTGGCGCCGCCGTGCCGCACCCCTCACGGCTTGGCGAGCCGGATGAGTACTCATCGCTGGCGGCGGAGATCGTCCGCAACGGCATGCTCAACGGTGAGTGCATCCGCATCGACGGCGCGATTCGGATGCCTCCTCGCTGACCCCGACAGCACAGCAGCGGGCCCGGTCGGTCTCCCCCGGCTGGGCCCGCTGGCATGCCCGGCGCCCAGAGCAGCAGCCGTGACGATGAGCCCCGGCCGCGAGCGTCTCGGACTGCTGGAGAACCTCCCGCAGTTCATGCTGCTCGTCGCGATCAACGCCCTGGTCGGCGGCATGCTGGGCCAGGAGCGGACCGTCCTGCCGCTGCTGGCCAGGACGGAGTTCCGGCTCGACGCCTACACGGCCGCGCTGACCTACATTCTCGCTTTCGGCCTGGCCAAAGCGGCGACCAACTACCTCGCTGGCAGTTGGTCCGACCGGTTCGGCCGCAAACCCGTCCTCGTCGTAGGTTGGCTGGTCGCGGTGCCCGTGCCAGTCATGCTGATCTGGGCGCCATCCTGGAAGTGGGTGATCGCGGCGAACGTGCTGCTCGGGATCAGCCAGGGGTTGACCTGGTCGACGACGGTCATCATGAAGATCGACCTGGTCGGGCCGAGCCGGCGAGGGCTGGCCATGGGTCTGAACGAGGCTGCCGGGTATGCCGCCGTCGCCGCTACCGCACTGGCCACCGGCTGGCTCGCGGCCGCCTACGGTCTCCGGCCGGCACCGTTCTACCTTGGCATCGCCTTCGCCGGCCTCGGCCTCGGTCTGTCCGCCCTGCTGGTGCGCGAGACCCGAGGACACGCTCGCCTGGAAGCAGTCGGACACACGGCCCGCTCCGACGGCCGCCACGACCACCTACACGAGGAGCTGACCGATCGGCAGGTCTTCGTACAGACCTCCTTCCGGGAGCCGGCCCTGTCGGCGGCCAGCCAAGCGGGGCTGGTCAACAACCTCAACGATGGCCTCGCCTGGGGGCTCTTTCCCGTGTTGTTCCTCAGCAACGGGCTCTCGGTCGGACGGATCGGGGTCCTCGCCGCGCTCTACCCGGGGGTGTGGGGACTGGCTCAGCTGGGCACCGGCGCTCTGTCGGACCGGTGGGGCCGCAAGTGGCTCATCGCTGCCGGCATGCTCGTCCAGGCTGTCGGCCTGGCCCTGGTAGCAGCGGCGGCGTCCTTCGCGTGGTGGGCGGTGGCCGCCGTCCTGCTCGGGCTGGGCACCGCGATGGTATACCCGACGCTACTCGCGGCGATCGGGGACGTCGCCCACCCCAGCTGGCGTGCCCGGGCGGTCGGGACCTACCGGTTATGGCGGGACGGTGGGTTCGCTGTCGGTGCGCTGCTGGCGGGGGTGTTGGCCGACCTGTACGGCATCCGCACCGCGATCCTCGTCGTCGCCGTCCTGACTGCGATGTCGGGAATCGTCGTGATCACCCGTATGTACGAGACGCATCGGCGCTGACCCTGTCCGGGTGTGACGGGCGGCGTGCCGAGGATCGGGCCCGGTAGCCGATGCGTGAAGATGGCAGGGGTCCCACCAGGCAGTCACGCCGAGATGGGACGCTCGTGTACCGCCCGGAGAGGAAGGCCGCCCAGGATGGCCCGTCGGACCACAGCACCGCCGCCCGAGGGCCCCATCGAGGAGCGCATCGTCGACATCGACGTGCGGCAGGAGATGGAGGGGGCGTTCCTTGAGTACGCCTACTCCGTCATCTACTCCCGGGCCCTGCCCGACGCCAGGGACGGCCTGAAACCGGTGCAGCGCCGGATCCTGTTCGGAATGAACGAGATGGGCGTGCGCCCCGACCGCGGCCACGTCAAGTGCAGCCGGATCGTCGGGGAGGTGATGGGCAAGTACCACCCGCACGGGGACGGCGCCATCTATGACGCCCTGGTCCGGCTGGCCCAGGACTTCACCATGCGGGTGCCGCTCGTCGACGGACACGGCAACTTCGGCGATTTGGACAACGGACCGGCCGCCTCCCGGTACACCGAGGCCAGGATGGCGCTGAGCGCCACCCTGATGGTGGCCGGGCTCGACGAGAGCACCGTCGAGTTCGTGCCCAATTACGACGACCAGCTGATGCAGCCGTCGGTACTGCCGGCGGCCTTCCCGAACCTGCTGGTCAACGGCGCGTCCGGGATCGCAGTTGGGATGGCGACGAACATGCCTCCGCACAACCTGGTCGAGGTCGTCACTGCGGCGCGGCACCTCATCGACCACCCCGAGGCCACCCTCGAGGACCTGATGCGGTTCGTCCCCGGCCCGGACCTGCCCTGCGGCGGCCGGATCGTGTCGCTGGAGGGAATCCGGGAGGCCTACGCCACCGGACGGGGCATCTTCCGCACCCGGGCGACCGCGCGGATCGAGAACGTCACGGCCCGCAAGAAGGGCATCGTCATCACCGAACTGCCCTACCTCGTGGGGCCGGAGAAAGTCCGCGACAAGCTCGCCGCCCTGGTCCGGTCCCGACGCCTGCAGGGGATCAGCGATTTCAAGGACCTGTCCGACCTGAAGAACGGGTTGCGGCTGGTCATCGAGATCAAGAACGGTTTCAACCCCGAGGCGGTCCTGGAACAGCTGTACCGCCTGACGCCCCTGGAGGACTCCTTCGGGATCAACAACGTCGCCCTTGTCGACGGTCAGCCCAAGACGCTCGGGCTGCGCGAGTTGCTGAGCGTCTACGTCGAGTTCCGCACCCAGGTGGTCCGCCGCCGCACCGAACACCGGCTGAGTCAGCGAGAGGCCCGGCTGCACCTGGTCGAGGGCCTGCTCGTCGCCATCCTCGACATCGACGAGGTCATCTCGGTCATCCGCTCGTCCGACGACGCCGAGGCCGCCCGGACCAGGCTGATGACCGTGTTTGACCTGTCCCAGTTGCAGGCCGACTACATCCTGGAGCTGCGGCTGCGCCGACTGACGAAGTTCTCCCGGATCGAGCTGGAGGCCGAGCGGGACGAGCTGGTCGCCGACATCGACCGGTTGCGGGCCATCCTGGCGGACCGGGCACTGCTGTTGGGTGTCGTGTCCGGCGAACTGGCCGAGGTGGCCAGTGCCCACGGCACCCCGCGGCGAACCGTGCTGCTGGAGTCAGCCGGCAGCCCGGCTGCCGCGACGACCCCGCTGGAAGTCACCGACGACCCGTGCTGGGTGCTGCTGTCGTCGACTGGTCTGCTGGCTCGCACCACCGACGATGATCCCTTGGCAACGGACGGGCCACGCGCCCCGCACGACGCCATCGTGGCCGTTGCCCCCGCAACCGCGCGTGGCGAGGTGGCACTGGTGACATCTGCCGGGCGGATGCACCGCGTGTCGGTCGTCGAACTGCCGACCCTGCCGCCGACCCACGCCGCGCCGAGTCTGTCCGGCGGGGCGCCGCTGTCGGCGTTCGTGACCCTTCCACCAGGGGAGGCGGTACTGACCGTGGCCGGGCTGCAGCCGCAATTCGGGGCGGGCCTGGCCCTGGGCACCGAGACCGGCGTGGTGAAGCGGGTGGTGGCCGAATACCCCAGTGGGCTCACCGAATGGGAGGTCATCGGGCTGCGGAACGGTGATCGTGTCGTCGGCGCGGTCCAATTGCTCACCGGGAGCGAGGACCTGGTGTTCGTCACCTCCGACGCCCAACTACTGCACTTCCCTGCCGACGCGGTGCGACCTCAGGGGAGGCCAGCCGGCGGGGTATCCGGGATCCGATTGGCGGCTGGGGCACGGGTGGTCTTCTTCGGGGCCGTGGATACCTCGGGCGCCTCGAGTGTCTCGGGCGATGGCGGCGCTGCTGGCGCAGCAGCGGTGGTCACCATCGCCGGCTCGTCGACGGCGCTGCCTGGCACGCAGGCGGGGTCGGTGAAGGTGAGCGAGTTCAGCGAGTACCCGACCAAGGGAAGGGGCACCGGCGGAGTGCGCTGTCACCGCTTCCTACGTGGCGAGGACGTCCTCGTCCTTGGCTGGGCCGGCGCCTGGCCGGCTCGCGCGGCCGCCGGCAACGGGGTCGCCGTGGCTCTGCCCGAACCCGGCGGTCGCCGGGACGGATCCGGTGTCGCCGGTAACGTGCCGATCGCGGCGGTGGCCGGGCGGCTCACCTGCCCGGTCAGCCCCGACCCGGACGTCGAGCCGGACCGCGGCCCGACCGACCCTTCCGAGGCGCCCGATCCGGGCCGGCCAGGCGAGCTGTTTGGCCTGATGAACGGGTTTTCGGCGGACACCGAAGACGACTGATCCCACTGCCCACCGGGGGCACCCAAACGCATACGGTGGTCTGGTGCCCCCGCCGTCCTCTTCGGGTCCACCGGAGCATCGCCGCCCACCCCGACCGCAGGCCTGTTCGGCCATGTGGGACGGGGCCTCCGAGGCCGCCTGGGGTTCAGCCGCGCCGGCGACGTTCTGGGTGGCCCTTGAGCAACCTGGCCCCTGGGGGCACCGCGCGCTCACGCAGTCACGACTGGACCGCCGGATCGGCGCCGCCATAGAGGGACGCGCCGCGGCGGCCGGGGGCCGGGCCCTCTTGATCCGCTCCGTCGGCGAACACCGGGCTACGCCCAACCAGCCGCTCAAGCGCCGGGTCCTCCTCTCCGGTGGGATGAGTCACGGACAACCGTGGCTGCTGACCGGCGTCATCCTCGATCCTGGCGAACTGCTCGGCCTGCCATGGGACACCCTGGCTGGGCCGGACTCCGGGCCGGCTCAGGCGGCCCTCCCGGTGCTGGCGCCCTCGACCACTCCGGTCGTCCTGGTGTGCACCAACTCCAAGCGGGACACCTGCTGCGCGATCCGGGGGCGTGCGGTGGCGCGAGCGGCGGCCGAGCGGCGGCCGGGGCAAGTCTGGGAGTGCACCCACTGCGGCGGGCACCGCTTCGCCGCGACCGGAATCGTCCTGCCGAGCGGTCACACCCTCGGGCGGTTGACCGCCGACCTGGCCGCGAACGTCCTGGACGCCGCCGCCGAAGACCGCATGGACCCCGCCCAGCTGTCCCCGGTTCACAACCGTGGCTTCAGCCACCTGCGGCCTCCCGCACAGGCCGCCGAGGCCTTCGTCCGCGCCCTGATCGGCGAGGCGGACGTCTGCGCGCTGGCGGTCGACATCGAACGTCCCGCCGACAGCGATGACGGCGAGTGGCTGATCGGTGTACGACACCGGGACGGACGCTTCTGGTCGGTCGCGGTGCGCGAGCAGACCAGCCCCATCCTGCGGCGCAACGCGTGCTCCACAGACCCAGTGCCGACCAGGTCCTGGCAGGCCCGCCTGCTGTCGAGCCGCGACTGACCCGGCCCCTTCCCCCGCCGACCGGTGGCCCACCGCGACCCTCCGGTAGGGAGGTCTAGTCACCCTCGGGGTCGCGGTGCAGCTCCGGGGGGTCGCCACCCAGCTGATCGACGTGCCGAAGGTAGGTACGGCGGGCGAAGACGGCTCGGTTCACGATCCAGGTCAGCGCCCACAAGCCAACCCCGACCACGACCAGCCAGCCGGCGACCGCGTAGTCCTTGGGGTCGCGCTTGGACAACGGGCTGGCCAGAAAAGCGCACAAGAGGGCGCTTACCACCGGAACCACCGTGGGAGCGCGGAAGTGGCAGTGCCCGACGGCATCCCGGCGCAGGACCAGCACCGCGACGTTGACGACGGTGAAAACAACCAGCAGCAGCAGCGAGGTGGTGCCGCCGAGGGCCGCCAGGTCCGCGAAGTAGATCAGCCCGAACGCCAGCACGGTGGTGAACAGGATGGCCACCCACGGCGTGCGACGACCCGGGTGGACCTTGCCGAGCGACCGCGGCAGCACGTCCTCGTGCGCCATCCCGTACAGCAGCCGGGATGCCATCAACATGTTGATCAGCGCCGAGTTGGCAACGGCGAACATCGTGATCACGGCGAAGACCCCGATCGGGAACGCGGGCGCGCCAGCCTGGACCACCTTCAGCAGTGGCGTCTCGCCCTCGCCCAGTTCCGCGGAGGAGACCAGCGAGACCGCCGAGATTGCGACCAGGACGTAGATGACTCCGGTCAGGCTGATCCCTATCAGCATGACCTTCGGGAAGATCCGCACCGGATCTTTGGTCTCCTCGGCCATGTTGACCGAGTCCTCAAATCCGACCATGGCGAAGAAGGCCAAGGCCGTGGCCGCGGTCACCGCCCCGAACGTCGTCTCACCCTCACCGATGGTGACCTGACCCAAGGTGGACAGGTCCCCCTGACCGCCGAGGATCGCCACCGCCCCGATCAGGATGATGATGAGCAGTCCGGTGAGTTCCACCACGGTCAGGACGACGTTGGCCTTGACGCTCTCGCTCACCCCCCGAAAATTGACGATCGCGATCAACGTCATGAAGGCCAGTGCGGTCACCAGCAGCACCACTGACCCGGACTTGGCATCCCAGCCAGCGGCCTGGGCGAGGTTGCCGGCGAAAGCCTTCGAGGCACTC
>DASQEP010000021.1:0-2574 GCA_035633615.1 Dermatophilaceae bacterium | reverse complement strand
CCCACCTCGTCGCCCTCGTCCGAGCCGGCACCACCTTCAAGAACGGCATCCTCGTCGGGCGAGACGACGATCAGACCGCCGAGTCAGGAGGTGAGCAGCAAGTCGCGTGACACGCCCATCCACAGGTCTTGACTATTGCTCCACCAGCACTGGCGGTTCTGAGTCCGACCACACCGCGCTGGCCTCGACCGTCGGCTTCTGGTGATGACTGACCTACCGCAATGGCTCGTGGCGGTCCTGCAGGCTGCGAGCACTATGGTGGTGCGCCGCCTGGATCTGCGAAGGTGGGTCCGACCGCGGCTGCGCAGCGCCCGGACGAGCCAGCCCGCGTATGCGCGTGGGTACGGCCTTCGGCCAACCCGCCGTTCAGCAATCCCCAACTGCAGGTTGAAGGAGCATGATGCAGGCGTTGACCGTCACCCCGGGAAAGCAGGACTCGTTGCAGTTGCGGGAGTTGCCGGACCCGCCGAAGGAGGAGGGATCGGTCCAGGTCGAGGCGGTGGCGGTGGGCTTGTGCGGCACCGATCGGGAGATTGTCGCGGGAGCATACGGCCAGCCGCCGGAGGTGAATCCTTCCTGGTGCTGGGTCATGAGAACCTCGGCCGCGTGACGGACGCCCCGGCCGGTTCCGGCCTCTCGGCGGGTGACCTGGTTGTCGGGATCGTCCGCCGACCGGATCCGGTGCCGTGCCCTGCCTGCGCGCGGGGCGAGTGGGACATGTGCCGAAACGGCCAGTACCTGGAGCACGGCATCAAGGGCCTGCACGGTTTCGCCCGCGAGCGGTGGCGGACCGACCCGGATGGGCTGGTGCGCCTTGATGCGGGACTGGCCGAGGTCGGGGTCCTTCTCGAGCCGGCGACCATCGTGGCCAAGGCGTGGGAGCAGATCGACAGGATCGGTGGTCGGGCATTCTTTGACCCGAAGGTGGCCGTGATCACCGGTGGCGGGCCGGTCGGCCTGCTGGCCGCTCTTATGGGTGTACAGCGAGGGCTGGAGGTGCATGTGTTCGACCGGGTCACCGACGGTCCGAAACCGGGCCTGGTCCGCGACCTCGGCGCGATCTACCACACGGACACCCTGACCGAGTCGGGAGTGCGAGCGGAGGTGATGGTCGAGTGCACAGGGGTCAGTTCGGTGGTGCTGGAGTCGATGAATTGCGGTGCGACAGATGCCATCACCTGCCTGACCGGGGAGTCTCGCCCGGGAACGAAGACGCCCGTCGACCTCGGGCTGGTCAACAGGGTTGCGGTTCTGGGCAACGAGGTGATCTTCGGCAGTGTCAACGCCAACCGGCGCCACTATGAGGCGGCCGTGACGGCGCTGGAGCAGACCGACAAGGGCTGGCTGGCTCGGCTGATCACCCGCCGGGTCGCCATGGCCGACTTCGCCGAGGCTTTCACCCGCCGCGATGATGATGTGAAGGTCGTGCTCGAGATGAAGGGAGGGTAACCATGGCGAGGATCGAGGACTACGCGATCGTCGGAGACCTGCATACCGCTGCCCTGATCGGCACGAATGGCTCCATCGACTGGCTGTGTCTGCCGCACTTCGACTCCCCGGCATGCTTCGCTGCCCTGCTCGACTCACCCGAGGCCGGCCGGTGGCTGCTGGCCCCGGCATCAGGGGGATCCTGCACCACCCGCCGATACCGTCCGGGGACGTTGATCCTGGAGACCGAGTGGGAGTCTGCTGACGGGCGGGTGCGGGTCACGGACTTCATGCCGTCACGCGACGAGGCTGTCGCCATCGTCCGGATCGTCGAGGGTCTGAGCGGGGCGGTGCGATTGCGCGGTGAGCTGGCGCTGCGCTTCGACTACGGCCAGGTGGTGCCGTGGGTCCGCCGGGACAAACGGGGGATCCGGGCAGTGGCCGGCCCGGACGCGGCCTACCTGGACACGCCGGCTCCGCTGCGGGGCGAGTACCTGCACACCGTCAGCGACTTCACGGTGAATGTGGGGGAGCGGGTGCCCTTCGTTCTGACCTGGACGCCCAGCCACCTGCCCCGTCCCAGGCCGGTGGAGCCCGACAATGCCTTGCGCAGCACCGAGGAGTTCTGGACGAGATGGTGTGGACGGAGCCTGGTCGCAGGTCCTTACAAGGATGCTGTGCAACGATCCCTGATCACCTTGAAGGCCCTGACCTACGCACCCACCGGCGGCATCGTGGCCGCTGCGACGACGTCCTTGCCCGAGCAGATCGGTGGCCCGCGGAACTGGGACTACCGGTACTGCTGGCTGCGGGATGCCGCGCTGACTCTGCAGTCCCTGCTGGGGGCTGGGTACACAGAGGAGGCCGGGGCCGAGCATGTCCCGAGTTCCGTGGAACTTCGGTGGCGGTCTGCGTGAGCATCAGGCTGCGCTCACGTCGTCAGTGTTGCAGTCGGCGCCGACAGTGCCGGCTTCGACTTGCCGTTCCAGCGCTGCCCGGAGGGCCGGTAGGTGCATGTGGCCGTTGACGCGGCGGAACTGCTTGGACGCCTCGAGCATCCCGGCCGCGCACCAGCGCAGCGCCATCTGCCCGTCTCGCCAGCGCTTGACGTTGCGGGAGTGCTCGCGGCTGATCGAGATCATCGAC
>DASQEP010000020.1:0-10140 GCA_035633615.1 Dermatophilaceae bacterium | reverse complement strand
CACGCCTTCCTGACCGTGACCGCCCTCAGCGCGCGCGCCGACCCCGACCACGACGCCCTGGTCCCGATCACCCGCAACGAGATCCGTCACCTGCTCGTCCGGGCCCTGGCCAAGCCCCTCACCTGGGCATTCACCCTCTCTGGTCGCACTGGCGACGCACCCACCAACCCAGACAAAACGCCCGGCCCGGGGCCGGTCCGCCATGATCACGAAGTGACGCAGCAGTGTCAGATGGCCGGCATCCACACGCGCATCGATGCCTCGACGTGACAACCGTACTGGCGTTGCCCGCCAGTACGATCAGATAAGAGTGAACCTCAATTTCGCGAGCGCGGGTCCCACCCACGGGTCCGTGAGGTCGGAGCCGCGCACAGCGATCACCCGCCCACCATGTTCGTAGACGAGCTGCGCAACCTGACTGAGCAGGTCGCGAACTCCAAGGGCGTACATGGACTCTCCGTCTTCGTAGGCAAGTTCGCCCGTCTCGGAGTTGAGGGTGCCTGGCATGTCGACGGTGAAGTCGAACCAGTAGGTGTCGATAGCCCCCTTGACAGCCATACGGGCGATGGCAGCAAGGTCTCGTTCGACGACGCTGGGGTCCCCGTCCTTGAGCTCGGAGACGCTGGATTGCGCCTCGGCGACGTTCAGCTCGGCGAGCTGGTCGCGGATTGCCTCGTCGATCTGCGCAGGCGTCAGACGATCGGATGACCCGCGCACCGAAATGAGCTCCCGGCCCTCCTTGCGGCTGGCAAACCGTGCGCCCAGAGCCTCATCGGCGAACACGAACAGCGGGAGCTTCTCGGTCGGGTCGATGGCGGCAAGCTCTTTGCGCGCGGCGTCGGCGACTCGTTTGGCGTACAGATCGTAGGGATCGCCAGAAAGTCGATCGTCTCCGCGACCGGCAGACTCCCGATTGGTGGCCTCGGCAGCGCTCTGCGGGTAGTCACCGACCGGATCGAGTTCGCGCACCCGCTCGGTGGGGGTGGCGTGCCAGAGTCTCCACTCGTTGGCGGACAGTGTGATGGCGAAGGCCTCCTGCAATTGGGTCATCGGACGCCACAGCTGACTCAGGGCGAAGTGTGTCCCCACCACCAGCTCGTCCTCCAACTTGTTCGGCAGGACGAACACCTCCACCAGATCCGGCGTCACGAAAACAGCCAGGGACCGCGAGAGTGCCCCCCACAATTCGCCGTCAGCGAGAACGTCGTCCCGCTTGCCTACAAGAGCCATGCGCACCGGGCGGGGCACACCATGATCCTCCAGCTCGCGAAGGGCGCGGTCAAAAGCGCTCTTGAGAGCCACCTGGGCGCGGTCGCGTTCCACCGGAACTGGCGACGTCGCCAGGTACACCGTCACAGCAGCGGCGTGATCACCCGTGAGGTGCCCGTAGTCGGCCGGAGTAGGCAAGTCGTGATGAGTCGTCATGGTTCCCGTTCTCTATTCGTGCGATGAGGTACCCGAAATGATGTCTGGTATTTCCTGGGCCGATTCGCATACGATCGGACCGCCGACGGCGGTTCACCAGTAATTCGTCTTACCCTCCTGTGCTGTCACAGCGCACTCAGTCAGCGCGGTGATCTCGCGTCGCGTTACTCAGTAATGGGGCGTTTCGCGATCCCGGGTGTAGTCGTGGGTTGTGACGAGCCCGCAATCAGCGCGGCCGCCGCCACGGCGGCGACAACCAGACCCTGCGCGACGGCCCAGCGCGCTGCCGGACCCGGCCGCGCATAGCCCATCACCCTTCCAGAAGCCCTGCTCGACATCACCGAACCCAACCCTACGAACGACATTACCGACCCGACGCCGAGCGTACTCGCGACGCTGAAAAGCGAAAGGGCGCTGCCGATCGATCCGACAGAGAGCACACTTCCGACCGACCCGATCGAGAGCACCGATCCCCGGCTGGCGATGCTGAGAAACGACTCATCGGACCCGATGGACCACTTCGACGACATGTCGTCAGTATGCCGCGCCGCCGGTTCAGAGCCGACGCCACCCCGGAGCAGCGTCGGTCCCGGCGCCGAGTTTCAGCCAGGTGTCCAAGCAGACCCCCGTTGTGACGGTGACCAGGAGAAACTGCCCCGGTGACGGCCACGAGGTCTGCCCGACACGACGTCGTCTGCCTCGCCGCGTCCCGCGGTTTGGGGCCCCTCCTCAGGTGCTCTTGGTGGTGCTCAAGTCGCCGATCGCCGCCTGGGGAGGGCCTCCGTGAAGTCTGCAGAGGACATCAAAGAGACTCTGGGGACGGGCGGGTATCGGGTGCCGCAGGACGTGTCCGTGGCGGCCCCGACGACTCGTCGCTCATCGACTTCGCCGACCCGTAGATGTTCCGCCCGAGCTAGTGGTGCGCGGCTCGACCGATACGGCGCGCCGTAGAGCCGAGACCGAGTCTGCCTGAGCCGCGGTCGGCGCTCAGCCGCGCTGCTCGTCGCCGGCGCGCTGCCTCGTCTCGGCCGTCGCGGCGGCCCTGACCTGCACGAACAGCTCCAGGCACTCGATGACGTCGGCGATCGCGGGCACGCGCGCGATCGCGGAGGTGTGCCCGTCGCCCACCTTCACGGTGACGTCCCCAGCGCCGGGGTCCAGTGCCACGAACGCCCGCTCGTCGGTCACGTCGTCGCCGAAGTAGACCGTCGCTTCGGCCGAGCGTGCCGTGGCCAGCATCCGCAGCGCCGTGCCCTTGTTGGCCTCGACCACGGGCAGTTCCACGACGCACTTTCCCGTCAGGACGTGGATCTGCGGGAACGCTGCGGCCGCGGCGAGCGCCTCGGCCAGTGCCGCGTCGCTGTCGGCCTGGGCCAACGGCCGGGTGTGCAGAGCGCGTGCGGTCGTCTTCCGCTCGATCCAGGCACCCGGGTAGCGCCGGCAGATCGCCTCAAGGGCCGCCTCGACGTCGCCCAGGAGGGCCCGCTGATCGGCGGTCAGACCCGTCGGAGGGGCCGAGGGGTCGTCAGGCAGGCTCGATTCAGCGCCGTGGGAGCCGACCAGGACGATGGCCTCCTCGACGTCCACCGCACTCAGCGAACGCAGGGTGCCGAGGTCCCGACCGGATACCAGGGCGACGGTCACCCCCGCCTGCCCCGCGGCCTGCCTGAGGGCAGCCATCGCTGCGGGCAATGGTCGCACTGCCATCGGGTCGAGGCGGAAGGGGGCCAATGTCCCGTCGAAGTCACTGGCCAGGACGACGGCAGGGGTCTGTGCGGCACGGGTGAGCAGGGCCTGCAGGTGCTCCTCGATCATGGTCAACCTCTCCCAACTGCTGGGCTTGCCGGCGACCTGGTGACGGTTCCGCCGAACCTGCCGCCTCCGGCATGGCGCGGGCTAGCCGGCGTGTGCGGTGGCGCCGGCCTCGGTGGGCCGGGCGGGTGCGGCGTCGAGCGCCGCGAGGAATCTGGCCGCCCACGCCTGCACGTCGTGGTCCCGGACGCGGCGCCGCAACGCCCGCATCCGGCGGCGTCTCTCGGCTACCGGGGCACTGAGGGCTCGCAGGATGGTGTTCTTCAGGCCCTGAATGTCGTGCGGGTTACACAGATAGGACTGGTGCAGCTCATAAGAGGCTCCCGCGAACTCGGACAGCACCAACGCGCCGCCCTGGTCGAACCGGCAGGTGACGTACTCCTTGGCCACCAGGTTCATCCCGTCCCGCAGCGGGGTGACCAGCATGATGTCGGCGGCCAGGAACATCGCGGCCATCTCGGCGCGGTCGAAGGACCGGTGCAGATAGTGGATCGCCGGCTTGCCCAGCACGGAATGGTCCCCGTTGATCCGCCCGACTGTGCCCTCGATGACGTCCCGCAGCTGCTGGTAGGCCTCGACACGCTCCCGGCTGGGAACTGCCACCTGGACCAGGCAGACCTCGGGTGGCGCGACCCGCTCCTCCTCCAGCAGTTCGGCGTAGGCCTTCAGCCGGTGCCGGATGCCCTTGGTGTAGTCGAGCCGGTCCACCCCGAGCAGCATCGTGCGTGGGTTGCCCAGTGAGGACCTGATCTGCCGGGCCCGCTCGGCCACCTTCGGCGTGCGGGCCAGGGCCTCCAAGTCGGCGAAGTCCACTGAGATCGGGATGGCATTGGCCCGCACGGACCGGCGGGACCCGTCGGATCCGCTGGAGGTCACGGTGTCACCTCGGGTGACCAGGCCGTTGAGGCGGCGGCAGGCGCGCAGGAAGTTCTCCCCGTCGGCCACCCGCTGGAAACCGAGGAAGTCCGCTCCCAGCAGACCGTCGATGATCTGGCTGCGCCACGGCAGCTGGGCGAACAGCTCGACCGGTGGGAAGGGGATGTGATTGAACCAGCCGATCCGCACATCCGGTCGGACCCGTCGGAGCAGGGCGGGCACCAGCTGCAGCTGGTAGTCGTGCACCCAGACGGTGGCCCCGGGCGCCGCGACCTTGACGATCGCCTCGGCGAACCTGCGGTTCACCCGCTGGTATGCCCCCCACCAGGCGCGGTGGAAGGTCGCCGGGACGATGACGTCGTGGTAGATCGGCCATAGGGTGTCGTTGGAGAACCCCTCGTAATACTCCTCGAGGTCCTGACTGGTCAGCTGCACGGGATAGAGGTACATCCCCTGGTCCTCGAAAGGAGCAAGATGCCAGTCCTCATCACTTGGCACGCCCTCCCAGCCGACCCAGGCGCCCTCCCGGCCACGCATCACCGAGTCCATGGCGGTGACCAGGCCTCCCGGGCTGCGACGCCACTCGGTGGTCCCGTCGGCCGCCACCGACTTGTCGACGGGCAACCGGTTCGCTGCGATGACCAGGTCGAAGGTCGGCTGTTCAGCGGACATGTCGGGTCAGCTCCCGAACTGCATGAGGAAATGGGCCGCTTGTCAGCTTAGGCGTGCGGTCGTCGCCTGATCGGGGTTGGGCGGTGCGGTAGAGGGCACACTCGGCGGTGGGCGCGGCAGCCCGGGCTCGTCGGGTCCGGGGAGAGCCCGCCCAGCCTGTCGGCGGGCCGGAACCCCTCAGGCGCGGCATCCCAGTCGACGTCCAGCCTCCTGCCAGAGCCACGCCCTAGCCTGGGAGATGAGCCGGCGTCGTGTCCGGTCGCCAGGAAGGGGCCCTCTGGTGAGTCCACACCCCGCCGAGTTCAGCGAGCCCTCACCCGGTCGCCCCACGGCCGCTGCGCCGGGGGCCAGTGGGCACCACCCAGCCCCCGCCACCGAACCCATCCGGGCCCAGGTGGTCCGGCACGACCGGCTGGGTCCGTACCGCATCGTGCAGCAGCTGGGCGAGGGTGGCATGGGCGTGGTCCATCTCGCCCTGGACGAACGCGGCCGGGCCGTCGCCGTCAAGGTACTGCGCGACCACATCGCCCACGATCCGCAGGCTCGGGCCCGGCTTTCGCGGGAGGTCACGACCCTCTCGCGCATCCAGCATCCGGCTGTCGCCGCGGTGATCGACGCCGACGTCGACGGCCCTCGGCCTTATGTTGTGACCCGCTACATCCCGGGCCCCTCCCTGGAGGCCTGGGTCGCCGAGCGCGGCCCGCTGCAGGCCCCCGCGCTGGTCAAACTCGCGGTGGGCCTGTCTGAGGCGTTGCAGGCCATCCATGCCGTCGGGGTGGTGCACCGTGACCTCAAACCGGGCAATGTGCTCATGCTTGACGGGGCGCCGGTCGTCATCGACTTCGGGATCGCCCACCTGGCCGACGACGTCCGGCTGACCAGTAGCGGACTGGTGATGGGCACCCCAGGATATCTCGCGCCGGAACTGATCGCCGGTGCCCGGGTGACCGAGGCCACCGACTGGTGGGGCTGGGCCGCCACGCTGGCCTTCGCGGCGCAGGGGCGGGCGCCGTTCGGCCGCGGACCGATCGACCTGGTGATCCATCGCGTCGTCGCCGGCGAGTACGACCTCGGCGGAGTCGACGCCCGGCTTGCTCCCCTGCTCGCGGCAGCCCTCGACCCGAATCCCGCCCGCAGACCGGACCGGCCCGTCATCCTGCGCGGTGTGACCCGATACGCCGATGGTGGTGACACCACACAGGTGCTCCCTCTTCTCTCGGTGCTCCCGATGTGTCCGGATCCCGGGACCGGCGCGGCGGTTACTCAGCCCGTCACTGTCGATCCCGCGAAGGTGAGCGTTCCGGCGGGTCCATCCTCGGCACAGACGTCGCAGGTGACGTCGCTGCCGGGTGTTGTCGCCGAACCCCTGGAACCCGCCGGCTCCGCGGCCGCGAGCCATGGATTGCCGGCGACCCAGCCGCAGCCGGTGGCGTCGACCGCGCCGATGCCCACGGCCGGGACCGAACGCCCCACGCCGGCCTATGCCGGATTCGCCCCGGCGCCCATTCCGTCACCTCCTGCCGGGACCGCAGCCCCAATTCCGGCGCCCCCGGCAGGTGCGCCGATGCGCCCGTCACCGGTCTGGGCAGACCCGCCGGTGAGCCCCGCGGCTTTCCCCGCGGTCAGCCCGGAATCGAGCCGAGCGGCCATCCCCGATCCGGTCTGGTTGGCCCCCCTGGACGGCCGGCGGCCGCAACCGGCTGGCCAGCCGCCCGTGCCGACCACTGGGACCTCCAGCGACCCTCGGATCGGCCGCAGTCAGCGGACCGGGACACTGGTGGCCGTCGGTGCGGCACTGTCGGCCTTTGCAGCGGTCGCTCCCGTCCTGGCTCTGCTGGTGGGCCTGGTCTGGGCCACCCTCGCACGCACCGCGGACCGCACGGTCACCTGGCTGACGCTGAAGCGGCACGAGCGGGGTGCACGGCGCAGCGACGTGTCCGTCGCCGTGCTGGCATCGATCCCCAGGGTGATCGCCTCGGCGGTGGCCTCGATTCTCGGGGCGCTGCTGCCGGTCCTCGTCGCGTTGGCGGCGGCAGTGTCGGTGGCGTTCGTGCAGAGCTCCCTCACCGGCCGCGACTTCGACCTACAGAAGCCCCTTCCGCTCGCCGCCGGCGCCGTCGTCGCGCTGCTACTGAGCTGGTGGGGTGCGGGCAGCACGTCACTGCGCCGCGGATCACGAAGCCTCATCCGGGGGTGCGCCCCCGGCTCGACCGGTGCAGCGGTGGCCAGCACGGTACTGGTGCTGCTCGCCGCCTACCTGGCCGTGCGGACCCAGGCCTCCGGTGCGCAGGCGTCCTGGTGGCCGTTGGGTGGGCGGCCACTGGCCTGGCTCACCGACTGGTTCTAGGGGTGTCCGGCCCGCAGTTCTGTCGCGGTTTGCCTCCTGCGCGTCAGTGACGTGACGCCTATCACGTCTTGCGGGCGAAGCCCAGGTCAGCGACACGAATCACCCCCATCTCGTTACCGGTTTGTTGCACGATCGTGACATTCGATTTGGTGGCCCCCTAGGCTTGCCGTACCGTCGTGCGGGTTGGCCAAGAGCGCCACGCGGACGATCCCGTTTGGCCCTAACTGAACAGCCATCCAATTAACTGCGTGCCCGCGCGCTGAACTTCGTCATCGGGCACCACGCCGGAAATTCCGGGCAGACGAAGGTGGGGAACCCGTGACCGGCACAGACCGGTCGTGGCCGCGGTAGCGGCCTTGGGGTGAAGCCGGAACCGCCGGCCGGGGACCTGACAACCCGAACCCGACAGCTAACCCCGCAAGCGCTCGTCAGGAGAGGACTCCACAACCCCCATGCACTATTCCCCCAAGCATGCCGCCTCCCGCCAAATGTCGAAGACCCGGGCCCGCGTGCTCGGCGTCGCCGTGGCTGGTGGCGCCGGTATCGCCGTCACGCTGGCCACCGCTTCGGCCGCTCAGGCGGCCCCCTCGGGCGTCTGGGACCGCGTCGCCGCGTGTGAGAGCGGCGGCAACTGGAGCATCGCCACCGGCAACGGGTACTACGGCGGACTGCAGTTCAGCGTCGGCAGCTGGCGCGCCGCGGGCGGCACCCGGTACGCCGCCCGGCCGAACCAGGCCTCTAAGGCCAAGCAGATCGCCGTAGCTCAGCGGTTACTGAAAGCTCAAGGTCCGGGTGCCTGGCCGTCGTGCGGTCGCCGGGCCGGCCTGACCCAGTCCAACGGCCTGGCCTCGGGTGGCGGGATCGAGGAGGCCACCCGCATGTCCGCGCGGGCTGCCTCGACCAAGGTCACCCGCAAGGCGACCAATCGGGTCGGCGTGTCCACGACCCGTGCGGCGGTCCGCAACACCCAGTCCTGGCTGGGTCTGTCCCGCACCGGCCGGTGGAGTGTGACGGTCACCAAGGCGTTGCAGAGCCGGGTGGGTGCCAGGGTGGACGGCGTGATGGGCCCGGAGACAGTCCGCAAGACCGAAACGCACATCGGTGCGCCTCGCACGGGGCTGTCCCATTTTTCCCAGGCGTCCTGGAACGCCCTGATGCGGTTCGCGGCCTTGCGCTGACCAACGGCCACTTGACGCATGGACGCGCTGCCGGGGCGGTTGACGAGACCGCCCCGGCAGCGGACCCGATCGCTGCACCGGTGAGATGCCGACCGGTGCTCGCCGCCCTGGACGCTGCCGACCAACCGGTCGACGGCTCGGGGCCGCGTGTGCTGCGGGTCTGAAAGACGCAGTCAGAATCCCTGGATGACTGGCCGCCCCGCGAGGTTCGTCGGGAGCTGTTCGGCGACGAGGTACAGCTGGCGCCCGCAGACGATGCCGCTTACGGTGGCCGACTGACCCGCGATTCGTATCCGAGACGGGCCTCTGGTGAAAGGGTCTAGTCAGGGGGTATCGCGGACCCAGTGCCCATCGGGGCCCCGCTGCCACCCCTGCTCGGCGGGAGGTTCGGGCGTTCCCTCTGCCTCCCCCGTGGCGGTCGACGAACCGGCCGCACCCGTGCGAGGGTCCGTCAGCGTGGCTGGCGGAGGGGTCGGCGTCCCGGTCGGGCTGCGCTGCCCTTCGATGACGTCCAGCCCCTTGGCGGCCTGATCCTTGACCTTGTTAATGGTGTCGCTGTACTTGCGGCCGGTGCGCTCGTCGATCGACCCGGCCGCCTTGCCCATCATGGTCTCGAGCTTTGAGCGGTTGCTGTGGGCCAGGTCGCCCGCTTTGCTCCGAACGCGCTCTAGCCCCTTGAACGCGGATCCGAGGAGGTGTTCGGCCTGTACCTGCAGGTTGGGCTTCGGGGCCGATCCTGGATGCTGCTGAGTCATGTGCTGGCCTCTCGTCGATGGCCGCGACCGGTGGACGCGACGTCTGTATGTCTTCTGTACCCAAGACCGGGCAGTCGTGCACCTCTGCCCGGGCGTGCGGCCCACCACATCGGTGACCGGGTCGTCTCCGCCTTGCGCGGACGCAAGCGGTCGTCGGTTGTGGGAGCCCACCACAGGCCGCGGGTCGGGGAGAGGCTGCGGCCCCCTCGCCGCGAGCGCTCTGGCCGGGTCTTCTGATCGCGTTAGAGTTCTGTGGTCCGGCGGAATCACCGCCCGTCGGCGGCTGCTGGCGTGGCGCAATCGGTAGCGCACCTGTCTTGTAAACAGGGGGTTAGGGGTTCGAGTCCCCTCGCCAGCTCTCTTCTTCAGCGGCCGAAAAGGTCTCTGAACAGGCTGAAACGTCGATGCTCGTCGACCGAGCATTGGTGCCGGGTGGGGCCTCGCTTACACTCGATTACGTGACTGGATCGCACGTGGATAGCACGAATCGGGGCCTCTCCAGTGGCCGGTAGGTCGGGGCATCGCGGCTTCGGGCACATCCGCAAGTTGCCGTCGGGAAGGATCCAAGCAAGCTACGTGGGTCCGGATCTCCGCAGGTACACCGCAGCCGCGACGTTCCGCGCACGTATCGACGCTGAGGCCTGGCTCGTGGGGGAGCAGGCACTCATTGCTAAAGGCACCTGGACATCGCCCCCAGCACGCGCCAGTGAGAAGGCTCGTCAGGAGACCTGCCTCGGGCAGTACGCCCAGAAATAGTTGCGCGAACGCCGACTTCGCCCGAGAACGGTCGAGGGCTACCAGCACCTGCTCAACAAGTACCTGCTCCCAGAGTTCACGGACATCGCTTTAGGGGATCTGACGGCGAGGCGCGTCCGATCGTGGTGGGCGTCGCTCGATCCCTCGACTCCGACGGTCAACGCACGGGCCTACACATGTACGCATTCAGGTGGTCGCGGGGACTGGTGGTGTCCAGGGGTTGCCGGTGATGGCCTGACGGAGCGCGGTCATGATGTTGACGTGGTGTTTGGCGGCGGTGGAGATGTAGCTGCGTAGGGTCATCCGATGGCGGGTGATG
>DASQEP010000019.1:0-7086 GCA_035633615.1 Dermatophilaceae bacterium | reverse complement strand
GGCCTGGTCCTGGTCTGGGTCGGGATCAAGCTGGTCCTCCAAGTCGACCTCTACAAGATGCCCACCTGGCTCAGCCTGGGCGTCGTGGCCACCATCATCACCGTCTCGATCATCGCCAGCCTGCGAGCCACCCGCAACCAGCCGGCAGCGCAGCACGCCGATGCCGACCAGCTGGGCTCCACACCCGCTGAGGCCACAGTCGGGGCCGCCGACACCGCCGAGGCCGGGCTGGAGGCCATCGCCACTGAGAACAAGGAGCAGTCACGTGGGTGAGCCGACCACAGCGGCCGCCCGCTCCTGGACGCTGCTGACCAACCACGGTCAGGTCCTGGTCTTCGTGCACCGCAACCCCGATGCCCGGGTCCGTGACATCGCCGCAGCGGTGGGGATCACCGAGCGGGCGACCCTCAACATCCTGCGCGACCTGGAGGAGGGGGGCTACCTGACCCGGGTTCCCCAGGGACGGCGGACGCACTACGTCGTCAACGAGCACCGGCCGTTCCGCCACCCAGCCGAAGCCGATCACCGTGTCGGTGACCTGCTGGCGCTGTTCGCCTGATGGACCGCTGGCAGCTGGCCGACAACCGGACCTTCCCATCGGCGCTGGGTTTCCTCCTCGGGGGGCAGGTACATGGCCCGATCCGCCGACCTTGCCGCCGTGCTGCTGGGAACCCTTATGACCACGCCACCAGCAGCAGCTGACGGGGGTCAACGCCTCACGGTGCGCTGGGGACTCCCAACAGGTCCCGGACGAAGTCGATGCTGCGCTGCTCCTCGGTGGTGGTCCGTCGACCGAACCGTGGCCACGCCTCGGCGACCGTCTGCGCCATGGAGATCATCGTGTCCTTGAAGGCCAGCGCCGCAGCGCCCTCGGACATGGCGTCGAGAAGGTTTCGGCCCGCTGACAGCACCCAGGGGACCCCGTCCCCCATCTGCAGGTCCAACCGGCCCATGATCTGGTCGAAGTCCCGCGAGATCTGCCCCATCACCTCGCCCACCAGGGCATCCTGCGGGCGGTCCGCCCGCGCGCTGACCTCCGCAGCGATCGAGGCGAAGGCCCGACGCTCCGCGGAGGACAACGTGCCGTCGGCGTAGGCGACAAGGAAGAACACCGCGAACGGCACCGCCAGCAGAAGCTCCCACTCGGCGTCACTGAAACCATGCTGATCGACCATTGCGCTCCATCCCACAACCGACTGACCCACCCGGCCCGGACCGGGGCCGGTCCGCACCGCTACGGCCATTCGAGCGTATCGGGTGCCCCCTCGACGGTGCGCAGCTCCTCCTCGCACAGGTCGAACCCATCGGAGAGGGCCGGGCGGATCGGCCCGCCCCGGCGCGCAGGCGCAGGTCTCGGCGCAGAACAGCGCCGCCTTCTTCGAGCTGCGCACCGACTGGCCCAATCGGTGCAGGCCACCGCCGACCAGGTCGGGTTCGGCCGGCCTGCTGGGCTAACCGGGACCGACCATCTCGTCACCGCGACCGCCCCGTGGCTGCTCAGCCCGTGGAGCGCGACGGCCGGGCGAACGGAGCCGTTTCGTCGCGGACACCGGTGGTGCCCGAGTGGAGCGGGTTGTCGGGGCCAGCGTGTCGCAGGTCACGGGTGAGAAGGATGCGAGGCCATCCCCAACCGCCCACACTGGTGGCATGGCCCACTTTCGAACGACCCTGTCCTCGACCGCCCCCGTGACCGTAGCCTTCGATCATCTGGCCGACTTCGCCAGCGTCGCGGACTGGGATCCGGGGATCTCCGAGGCCCACCTGACCAGCGGGGCACCCGGCCAGGTCGGGGCCCGCTACGCCGTGGCCTCCCAATTCGGGCCCCGGCGGATCCCCCTGGAGTACCAGATCGTCACCCGTGAGGACCCGCACGAGGACCAGCCGGGCCGGGTGGTGCTGGTCGCCGACGGTGGGTCGTTCACGTCCCACGACACCATCACCGTGCGACCCGGCCCCTTAGGGGCGGAGGTGACCTACGACGCGGTGTTGACCCTTCGCGGGTTGGGCCGGATCATGGACATCCCTCTGCACCTGGCGTTCCAGGTGATCGGACGCCGGGCCGAGACCGGCCTACGCCAGGAGTTGGCCCGGCTGGGTGCTGCGGCGGACCCGCAGCCGTGATCGGGCTGCGCACTGTCGCCGACACCGCAGCCCGGGTCGCCGACGCCGCCCTCGAGGTGACCGTCGCCGGGAGTTTCGGGAGTCCGGGCATCCGAATCCGGCAGCGGATGTTCGACTGGGAGAACCTGCCCCGCCTGGACGGGCGGACCGTGCTCATCACCGGCGCGACCTCGGGGATCGGGCGCGCGGCTGCTGTCGCGATGGCCCGGTTGGGTGCCGGGGTGACCATCGTCGGGCGTAACGAAGGGCGCACAGTCACCGCGGCCGAGCAGATCACGGCCGCCGCCGGGTCCGAAGTCCCGGTGCGTGCCGTGGTGGCGGACCTGAGCCGGTTGGCCGACGCCCGGAGTCTCGTCGATCAGTTCACCGCCGGCCATGACCACATCGACGTCCTGGTGCACAACGCCGGGGCGCTCAGCGCCACCCACGAACTCACCGCCGACGGGTTCGAGACCACCTACGCCGCCCAAGTGCTCGGCCCGCACGTGATCACCAGCGGGCTGCTCAGCCTGCTGCAGGCCGGCACCCACCCGAGGGTCCTCACCGTCTCCTCAGGCGGCATGTACGCCGAGGGACTCAACCTCCACGGCCTGCACATGCCGGCCGACTCCTACGACGGGGTGCGGGCCTACGCGCGCGCCAAACGCGCCCAGGTCGTGCTGACCCAGGAATGGGCGCGCCGGTTCCCGGCACCCGTCCAGTTCCACAGCATGCATCCAGGATGGGCCGACACCGCCGGCGTCCAGGACGCGCTCCCCCGGTTCCGCCGGATCACCCGACCGATCCTACGAACCGCCCAGGAGGGTGCCGACACCATCGTCTGGCTCGCCGGGGTGGTCCCGATCCCAGCCCCGAGCGGCACCTTCTGGCTGGACCGCCGACCCCGCCGCACCGTGTGGCTGCCCGGCACAGGAGGAACACCGGCCGAGCACGACCAACTCTGGGACATGGTCTGCCAACAAACCGGTACGCGACCGCAGAACAGGCCCTGATCCGCCGAGCCGACCCACAAAGGCGGGATCGACCACGAGCAGCCCTGACGCTCCAGATGTCGAATCGCCGTGAGATGCGCTAGGCCGAGACATGCCATTCCACCACCTGCTGGAAGCGGCTGACCAGTTGGTAGGAACTGACCTTCACACCCACGATGGCGCAGGTCGGCGAGGCCGCGAAACCGGCCAGGTAGGGGTGACGGGCGAGAAACAGCTCCAACAGGGGGGCGCCGACGTCAGCGTCCAACTCCTGGGCCTGCCCGACCGCGGTGACCACCACGCAGTCCTCGGTATCGGAGCCCCTGTTCTCGCGGTCGTCGATCAGCAGGACGACCCGGGGGTTGGACTGCAGGTTGGCGTACTTGCGTGTGGACCGCTCGGTCAGAACCACCAGGTACCGCAGGTCCTCGGTCGCCGCGAAGGCCATCAGGCTCGCGAACGGCTGCCCATGGTCATCGGTGGCCATCACGGCGAAGCGCTGAGACTCCAGCAGCGCCCTCAAGACCGGGCGGATGTCGATCTCACTACTCATCTCGCCTCGCCTCTGCCGGACACCTGTTGGATGGGCTCCCGCTCCCCTTCGGTCGCGGCGAGATGTTCGTCGTTGGCCACGATCCGCAGACTACGACCCCGACCACCGGTGCCTGCTCAGATGTTGGAGCATCGATGCGCCGAGAGGCGGACGAAGTGCGGCGGGACCATGGCCTTGCGGCGGGCGTATGACCCGGCGGGCGCAGGCCGACTCGGCTCAGCCGAGCAGGGCCTGGCCGATGTACTGCCCGGGCTGGACCCCACCGGGAACGGCGAACAGGGCCGATCCGATGGGCGTGGTCCAGAGGTTCAGGACGTCGGACTTGGCCAGGCGCTCCTGGATGGGTACGAACTGCTTGGCCGGATCCGCCTGGTAGGCGACGAAGACCAGTCCGGCGACGGACGTCCCGTCGGCGGCGATGCCGTCGTCGTAGTTGTACGGCCGGCGCAGGATCCGCTCGCTCGGGCCTGTCGCATGGGCCAAGCGCATGTGCGCCGTCGGCGGGATGATGAGGAACCCGTTGTTGTCGACGGCCTCGTAGTCCGGTGCGGTGAACTCGGTGCCACCGGTCAGCGGTGCGCCATCGGACAGCCGCCGGCCGATCGAGTCCTCCTTGGTCATGTCGTCCAACCCGCCCCAGACCCTCAGATCCATCGCGACGCGGCGCACCACCACCGACGAACCGCCCTCGAGCCAGGCCGGCGTCCCCGCGCCCGCTGCCAGCCAGACCACATCGGCAAAGTCCTGCGTCCCCGGTGTGGGGTTCACCGTGCCGTCCACCTGGCCGAACAGGTTGCGGCCGGTGATTCCGGTCGGCGCGGTGTTGGCCGGGCGGTGGAAGCCGGACTGGACCCAGCGGACGGTCGCGAACGGCTCGGCGTCGTTGAGCAGTACCCGCACCGCATGGGAGACGGTCATCGGGTCCTCCGCTGCGACCTGCAGCAGCAAATCCCCACCCGACCAGCTTTTCTTGAGCGTGTCGATCGAGAAGGCCGGCAGACCCCCGGCGAGCCAGGCGGGCGCCTGGTCAGCCAGGCCGGCTGCCTCCAGCAGGCCCATTCCGTAGCCAACAGTGGCGGTCAGCCGGGCCGGCACGACCGCCAGCTCGGGCTGCGGATCAGCCAGCGCCGGGCGGCCCTCCGAGAGCCGTTCGACGTCGTCGGTGAGCAGGCGCATGAGCCGGACGAGGGCCTCGCGGTCGACGTCGTCCCGGAGATCCAGGGCGACGAACGTGGCGTTGGCCTGCAGCGGCGTCTCGACGCCTGCCTGGTGGGCTCCGTGGAACGGCTCGATCGTGCTGCCCGGAGCGGGGACAGCACCGGGCTCGGACGTGACGCCGCCCGTCCTCCCACCCGTGGTCTCGCCCTGGGTAGCGACCGCATGGCCGGCTGCGGCCCCGACCGCCAACCCTCCGACCCCGAGGCCAAGCGCGCCGAGCAGCCCCCGGCGGGTCACCCCGGCCGGGGGCTGCTCAGGCTGCAGGTCGGGGACCATCCGGGTCGGTCAGCTCTTCGGGCTGGGCGACATGGACGCCATCGAGCCCTCAGCGGGCACGTAGGACTCGGCACCACCCTCGAACGGCTTGGCCACACTGGTCCAGGTCACCGAGCCGCCGGTGTCGCACACAACCGTGATCTCGACCTCGTCGCCGGCCTCGATCGGGGCGGGCAGCTTCATCAGCATCAGGTGGTCGCTGCCGGGCTTGAGCACGCCCTCGCCGCCCGCGGGCACGACCAGCCCGCCCTCCTTGGGCTGCATGACCATCGCGCCGTCCTTGTCGACGACCTCGTGGATCTCCATCATCCCAGCCTGCGGGCTGGAGGCCTCGGTGATCGTGATGTCCACGTCGCTGGGGTTGGTGAACACGCCGAATGCGCCAGTCATGTCCTTGTCCTGGGCCTTGACCCACGGGTCGGCGACCGTCAGCGGGCAGGCGCCGGCAGCAGCCGGCGTGGTCGCAGGATCGGTGGCGGCCTCATCGGAGGCGCAGCCGGACAGCAGGCCGATGGACAGCACAGCGGCGCCTGACGCGGCGAGGATGCGCAGAGTGGTCATGAACGGTGACTCCCTCGTGTTGGATACCCCCAGGGGCTTAGGGGACAACCTACTCCGTGGGCGTTCCGACCCAATCATGCAGGTGAGCCTCACTCGCGGCGGTCGTGAACACCGCCAGTGGTGCGCTTCAGCTCGTGGATTGGGGATGCCAACCCGCGCCTGCGATGATGGAACGTGGCTTGGCGGGCATTGGTCGTGGTGCTCGTCCTGGTCGGGGTCGGTGTGGGTCTCGTGTGGACGTTCCAGCGACACCTGATCTACTTCCCGGACACGGCACCGGTGCCCTCGGCGGCCTCGGCCGGCCCCGTCGGTGCCCGGGATGTCGCGCTCACGACCACAGATGGTCTGACTCTGGGCGCCTGGTTCGTCCCTCCGATGGGTGCGCCCCGTGACCTGGCCGTCCTGATGGTGCCTGGCAACGGCGGCAACCGGGCCGACCGCACAGGCATCGCCGACCAGCTGCGCCGGCGCGGGTTCGCGGTCCTGCTCATGGACTATCGGGGCTATGGCGGCAACCCGGGCAGACCCAGTGAGGAGGGGCTCGCACGAGACTGCGACGCGGCCGTCGCCGCCCTTATCGACCTCGGGTACCCACCCGAACGAACGATCTACTTCGGTGAGTCGCTGGGCACCGGGGTGGTCGCCTCCCTGCAGCAACGCCACCCGCCCGCAGGTGTGGTCCTGAGGTCGCCATTCACGGAACTCGCCGACGTTGGTCGCCATCACTATCCGTGGCTTCCCGTGCGACCGCTGCTGCGCGACCGGTTCCCGGTGGCCCAGCTGATGGCGCAGTCCCAGGTCCCGGCTGTCGTGATCTACGGGGATGGCGACTCCATCGTGCCCCCGACCCTGAGCGCAGCAGTTGCGGACTCAGCGGGCGCACTGGTCGGCGAGGTCGTGCTGAAGGGCGCCAATCACAACGACCCCGTCATGTTCGGCGCCGAGGTGGCCGGCGCCGTCGTGCGCCTCGCCGATCACGCCACACGTCCGGGCAACTGAGGGCGGCCAGCGCTGGCATTCAAGGCAGGTCGCTCAACTGGGAGTGGGACGTCATGGCGGGTGCATCTGAGTCATGCAGGAACCGCGACTTGCCCAGTGAGGTCCCGATCGCCTCAGGCAACCACCTCGACGCCCTTCCAGAACGCCACACACCCAGCGATCTGGGCCGCCGCCTCGGAGGGGTTGTGGTAGGTCCAGGCCGCATCTGGGTTCCGGGCGCCGTCCACCTCGACGTCCAAGTAGTTCGCCTTGCCCTTCCAGGGGCACGTCGAGGTGGTCGACGAGTTCGTGAAGTAGGCCTCGTTCAGCGCTGCTCGGGGGAAGTAGTGGTTCCCCTCGACGAGGATCGTCTCGTCTGACTGCGCCAGGACAGTGCCGTTCCAGACC
>DASQEP010000018.1:0-22091 GCA_035633615.1 Dermatophilaceae bacterium | reverse complement strand
TACGGGCCATGGTGCGGTGGTTGACGGCCGGTGAGTCGCACGGGCCGGCGTTGGTGGCGATTCTGGAGGGGTTGCCCTCCGGGGTCCGGGTGACCTCCGCCGACGTCGACCGGGCTCTCGCCCGGCGGCGGCTCGGCTATGGCCGGGGCGCCCGGCAGAAGTTCGAGGTCGACCGGCTGGAGGTTCTCGGCGGTATTCGGCACGGGGTGACGATGGGCTCCCCGGTGGCGCTGCGCATCGACAACAGCGAATGGCCGAAGTGGCGCACGGTGATGAGCCCCGACCCGGTCGACCCGGCTGAGTTCGCCGCCGCCGACGACCCGAACGCCCCGCGGGAGGTCGGCCGCAATCGGCCGCTGACCCGGCCGCGACCCGGGCACGCCGACCTGGTCGGCATGCAAAAGTACGGTCTCGACGACGCCCGTCCGGTGCTGGAGCGGGCCTCTGCGCGGGAGACGGCGGCGCGGGTGGCGCTGGGGGCGCTGGCGGCCGCCTATCTGGAGCAGGTGGCCGGAATCCGACTGGTCGCGCACACCGTCGCCATCGGCGGGGCGGCACTGCCTGAGGAGGCCGAGCGTCCGGCGCCGGACGACGTGGACGCCCTCGACGCCGACCCGGTCCGCTGCGTTGACCCGGTCGCGTCCGGCGAGATGGTCGCCGAGATCGACGCGGCCCACCGCGACGGCGACACCCTGGGCGGGGTGGTCGAGGTGCTCGCTGATGGGCTGCCCCCCGGACTCGGCTCCTACGTGCACTGGGATCGCCGGTTGGACGCCCGGCTGGCTGGGGCCCTGATGAGCATCCAGGCGATCAAGGGGGTCGAGGTGGGCGACGGTTTCGCGTCGGCGAAGCGGCGCGGCTCGCAGGCCCACGACGAGATGATGCGGGATGCCGACGGCCGGATCAGGCGAGTGAGCGGTCGTGCCGGTGGCACCGAGGGCGGCATGTCCACCGGGGAGGTGCTGCGGGTGCGGGCGGCGATGAAACCGATCAGTACCATTCCACGGGCCCTGGCGACGGTGGATATCGCGTCCGGAGAGCCCGCGCAGGCCATTCACCAACGCTCGGACGTGTGCGCGGTACCGGCCGCGGGCGTCGTCGCGGAGGCCATGGTCGCACTGGTCCTGGCCGAGGCAGTGGCGGAGAAGTTCGGCGGCGACAGCCTGGCCCAGGCGCGCACCAGCGTCCGCGGCTACCTGGACGGGATCCCGCCGGGGATGCGCTCATGGTGACCGATTCGCGCCCGTCGGACCCGGCGTGGCGGGGTGCATCCGGGCCGATCGCTGTTCTCATCGGCCCGCCGGGGGCGGGCAAGTCCACCACCGCCCGGCTGTTGGCGGACCTGCTCGGCGTCGAGGCCGACGACACCGACGACATGGTCGAGCAACGCACCGGGCGGGACATCCCGACGCTGTTCGTGCAGGAGGGGGAAGCCTTCTTCCGGGCGGTGGAGCGCGACTGTGTCGCCGAGGCCCTGAGCACTCGCAGCGGGGTGCTGGCGCTGGGTGGCGGAGCCGTCCTCGACCCTGCGACCCAGGCCGAACTGGCCGGACGACCGACGGCCTTCCTCGACGTCCAGCTGCGAGACGCGGCCCGGCGCAGCGGGTTCGACCGGGGCAGACCGTTGATGTCGCTCAACCCGCGCGGTCAGTGGCTGCAGCTCATGGCGGCGCGGCGACCCATCTACGAACGGTTGGCCACGATCCGGGTGGACACCGGCTCGGCCACCCCGCAGCAGGTCGCGCAGCTGGTCGCCGAGGCTCTGGGGTTGGTGGCCGCAGATGAGTGACCCGGCCGGCTGGTCGCTGACCGGCCCGGGCGCCGGTCTTCGCCGGATCGACGTGTCCGGACCGGCGCCCTACCCTGTGGAGATCGGTCGAAGCATCCTGGGCCGGGTCGGCGACCTGCTCGGCGAGCAGGTGCGGCGGGTCCTCGTGGTGCACCCCGAATCTGTCAGCGACGTCGCTGCCGCCGTGGGGGATGGGGCGTCGACGGACGGCTCGGCCGACCGGGTTGTGCTCACCGAGGTGATCCCCGACGCGGAGGCGGCCAAGACGGTCGAGGTGGCGGCACGACTGTGGGGGGTGCTCGGCCGCGCCGAGTTCACCCGGTCCGACGCGATCGTCGCCGTCGGCGGGGGGTCGGTGACCGACCTGGCGGGTTTCGTCGCGGCGACCTGGCTGCGCGGCATCCGGGTGGTGCATGTGCCCACCACCCTGCTCGGCATGGTCGATGCGGCGGTGGGCGGGAAGACCGGCATCAACACCGCCGAGGGCAAGAACCTCGTCGGTGCATTCCACCCGCCCGCTGGGGTGGTCTGCGACCTGGCCACCCTGCGAACGCTGCCCCAGGCCGACCTTGTCGCCGGGCTGGCGGAGGTCGTCAAGACCGGCTGGATCGCCGACCCGGACATCCTCGACCTAGTCGAACGCGAGCCGACCCGGGCGTGTACCTGGGACAGCCCCGTCCTGGCCGACCTGATCGGCCGGTCCGTCGCGGTCAAAGCCCACGTTGTGGGGGAGGACCTGCGGGAGACGTTCCTTCGGGAGATCCTCAACTACGGCCATACCCTCGCGCACGCCATCGAGCTGGTAGAAGGCTTCCGGTGGCGGCACGGCGAGGCGGTGGCCGTCGGGATGGTCTACGCGGCCCAGCTGGCGGTCCGCTCCGGACACCTCGACCAGGACGTGGCGGCGCGGCACCGCAGCATCCTGGAGTCCCTCGGTCTGCCGACGACCTACCGGCCAGGCCGCTGGGAGGCCCTGTTGACGGCCATGCGACGGGACAAGAAGAACCGTGGGGACGCCATGCGCCTCGTCATCCTGGACGGGGTGGCCAGCCCGATCCGGTTGACCGGGCCGCCGGTCGAGCTGCTGCGCCAGGCTTACCACGACATCTGCGGCTGAGCCCCACCGGCCGGGGCGCCGGCCCTGCCCCAACTTGAACGGGATCAGCATCGCTCCTGGTCAGGGGCGGGTGATCTCCTGGTAAACCGGTACTCCGAAGACATCGAGCTTGACGCCCTTGACCGCCTGACTGGAGACCGCCGTCGCGTTGACCGACCACAGCGGTACCACCGGCAAATCGGCCAGCACCCTGCGGGTGACCTCTTGGTACAGCGGGAGGCGGGCGCCGGGCGCGGTCTGCTGGGCGATCACCAGCAGCTGCTGGGTGCGTCGGTCCGGGTAGCTGCTGTCGTTGTCGGTGGACCCGAACAGGAAGCGGGGGTCGAGGAAGCCGCTGAGGTCGGCCACGGCCATCGTGCTGGTGGCCACGAACGGTGAGGTCATCGTCCCGGCGGCGACTGCCGTGGCCAATGCCGCCTGGGTCGGGACGGGGGTGGGCCGACAGGGCATGCCGAGGGTCTGCGTGATCGACGCGCACAGGGGGCTCACCCAGGTCAGGTCGTCCCCGTCGGCAGCGTAGGCGATGATCAGGCCCCCATCGGGGGGGCCTGCGGCGTCGCGGAGGGCGGCCGTGGCCAGGGCGGGGTCGAAGCGGCAGTCCTGGCCGCACGCGTCGTCGGAATGGCCCTCCACAACCGGGCTGGCCAGGTCCGTCGCCGGTTGTCGGGTGCCCCGGAACAGCTGGGAGCTCAACGCCTCGCGGTTGATGGCCGAGGCCACTGCGTGCCGCAGCCGGCGTCCGCGGGGGCTGCCCCACACCGGGCTGGTTGCGGGGAAGACCAGCGACTGGGTCACCCCCACTGGTTGATTGACAGCACGGAGCTTGAACTCGTCCTTGAACGTCCCCAGCACGGAGACGGGTACGCCGTCCAGGACGTCCAGTCGGCCGGTCTGCACGTCGGCGTAGGCGCGCCCGGGACTGGGGTAGACCCGGAAGGTGAGGCCGGCGTTTTGGGCCCGGTCGGTGCCGGGGTAGCTGCTGTTGGGACGCAGGGTCAGCTCAGGACCACCGGTCCAGGGCTGTTCCAGCCGGTAGGGGCCGTTGCCGATGGGCAGCGACGCGAACCCGGCGGGATCCCCGAACGCCTCCGGCGGCAGCGGCGCGAACGCCGGGTGTGCCAGCCGGTTGACGAATCCAGGGCGGGGGCCGGTCAAGCTGATCGTGAACGTCCGCGGGTCCAGTATCGTCAGCCCGGTCATGGTGCGGCTGCGCGGTGCGACCCCGGGGCTGCCGTGCACCGCCGCGAAGCCGAGGACCGAAGAGAACGCGTTCGCGTAGCGGTTGCCGCTACCGGGTCGGACGGCGGCGTTCCACGCGTCCACGAACGATGCAGCGGTGACCGGGTCTCCGTTGCTGAAGGTCCAGGCTTCCCGCAGGCGGACCCGGAATGTCTCGGAGTCGTCGGTGTCGATGCTCTCGGCCACCTCGTTGACCGCCTTACCCTTGGCGTCGTGGCGGACCAGCCCACGGAACATCAGGTTGACGACGCGACTGGTGAATGGGTCGGTTGCCTGGCCGGGTAGGAGTCGGGAGCCGGATGCGCGGGCGGACACCACAATGGGGGTGTCCGCGGGGGGCTGGACGGCGGCGGGGGGATCCTGGCCGGCGCGGGAGCATCCGGTGACGACGAGGAGGGCGAGCACCACGGCGACGGCACGTCGGTGGGCTCGAATGCCGCGCATTGGAATGACCTCCCGTGCCGAACGGTTGGAGGCGCCGCCGGCCGTCCTCGAAGAATGGTGTCGGTGCCAGCCTGTCACGCCGGGCGGCCCGGGTGCGACCGTATCGTCGTCGCAGCGGCCGGCGGTCGCGGTGGCGGCCAGTGGCAGGCCCGCACCTCGGTAGACTGGGCCCTCAAGACCGGTGGGCTCTGCGGGCCGGCCGACCCGACGGACCCGACGAAAGCGACGACACCGGTGGCGACGACGAATGATCTGAAGAACGGACTGGTCCTCATCCTTGAGGGCCAGCTGTGGAGCGTCGTCGAGTTCCAACACGTCAAACCGGGTAAGGGCCCGGCTTTCGTGCGGACCAAGCTCAAGAACGTGATGTCCGGCAAGGTCGTCGACAAGACGTTCAACGCCGGTACCAAGGTGGAGACCTCGAATGTCGACCGCCGCACCATGCAGTACCTGTACAAGGACGGCGACGACTTCGTCTTCATGGACGGGCAGACCTTCGAACAGCTGCAGGTGCCGTTTCAGACGGTCGGGTCGGCGGCCGACTACCTGTTGGAGAACCAGGACGCCGTGGTCGCCACCCACGAGGGCACCCCGTTGTCAGTCGAGCTGCCGGCGTCGGTGGTGCTGGAGATCACCTTCACCGAGCCGGGGTTGCAGGGCGACCGGTCCACCGGGGGCACCAAGCCGGCCACCCTGGAGACCGGTGCCCAGATCCAGGTCCCGTTGTTCCTGGAGACCGGAACAAAGGTCAAGGTGGACACGCGGGACGGGTCCTATCTGGGCCGCGTGAACTGATGGCTCGCGAGGGGTCGGGTTCTGTGGCCGATGAACGGGGCCCGCTGACCTCCGCTCGCACGAAGGCCAGGCGGGCCGCCCTTGACCTGCTGTTCGAGGCCGAGGCCAGGGGGCTGAACACCGGGACGCTGCTCGAGGACCGACTGGCCACGCCGGTGGGGGATCACCCGCTACGGGACTACACCGTCGTGCTGGTCCGCGGGGTGGTCCAGGAGTGGCCGCGGGTCAACGACGTCATCTCCACCTACAGCCACGGTTGGGCGCTGGATCGCATGCCGGCCGTGGACCGCGCCATCCTGCGCCTGGGGGTGTGGGAGATCTTGTGCAACGACGAGGTGCCCGACGGGGTCGCGGTGTCCGAGGCGGTCGTGTTGGCGACCGCGCTGAGCACCGCCGAGTCACCCTCCTTCGTCAACGGGCTGCTGTCACGGATCGCCGAGGTCAAACCCAGCCTGGTCTAGGGCGGTCTGGGGCGGTCCAGTGCCGTGCGGTGTGCGGACGGCGAGCGTCCGCGTCGGTGGTGGCCGCCCCTGGAGAAATGGCGCCGACACCCCTGCCTCCGACTCGACCGACCCCACGGCTCAGCGTTGCGCGATAGGGGACGGAGCGGCTTGCTCGCGCTCCGGCTCGGCGAGCAGGTCCGCCAGCGCGGCCGCCTGCTCGGGCGTGGGCAGCCCCCACCCGCCGTGGTAGCCCATCACCTCCCGTAGCGGCCGAGCGTCGGACTGCCCGTACAGGATCTCGATGTCGTCGGCGCTGAACAGGGCCGGATGCATCAGTCCGGCCGCCTGGGCGACCTTGTGCAAATCGCGCCGGAAGGTACGGATGTAGCTGGCCAGCCGGTCGGCCTTCAGATCCGGGTCGAGGCTGCGGCTGAGCCACCGGTTCTGGGTCGCCACCCCGGTCGGGCAGTGCCCCGTGTGACACTTCTGGGTCTGCAGGCAGCCGATCGCCAGCATGGCCTCGCGGGCGATGTTGACCAGGTCCGCCCCGAGCGCGAAGGCGACGATGGCGTTGTCCGGCAAGCCCAGCTTCCCGGACGCGATGAAGGTGATCCGGTCGTTCACCCCCGCCTGCGCGAGAACCGAGTACACCCGGGCGAACCCGGTTCGGAAGGGCAGCGACACGCAGTCGCTGAAGACCATCGGTGCGGCGCCGGTGCCGCCTTCGCCGCCGTCCACGGTGACGAAGTCGACCCCTCGTTGCCCGTCCGCCATGTTTTCGGCCAACTCGTGCCAGAACCGCAGGTCACCGACAGCGGACTTGATCCCGACCGGCAAGCCCGTCGCGTCGGCGATCGTCTCGATCCAGTCCAGCATCGAGTCGACACTGGTGAACTCGCCGTGCCGGGACGGGCTGACGCAGTCCTGACCCCTGGGTACGCCTCGAATCTCGGCGATTTCCTGGGTCACCTTCGCGGCCGGCAACACCCCGCCCAGACCCGGTTTGGCACCTTGACTCAGCTTCACCTCGATGGCGCGGACCGGCGCGGAGCCGACGAGGTCGACCAGCCGGGACAGCTCGAAGCGGCCGTGGGCATCACGGCAACCGAAGTAGGAGGTGCCGATCTGGAAGATCAGTTCGCCGCCGTTGCGGTGGGCCGGGGAAAGCCCGCCTTCGCCGGTGTTGTGCAGGCACCCGGCCAGGGCGGCACCACGGTTGAGCGCGGTGATGGCTGGCCCGGACAGGCTGCCGAAGCTCATCGCCGAGACGTTGACGATCGAGGTGGGGCGGAACGCGCGCCGCCGGCCGCGCGGGGCCCCAAGGACCTTGGCGGACGGCAATCGCACGTCATCGTTCCGGTGGGCGGCTGCGGTGGCCGGGGCGACCTCGCTGAAGGTCCGGTGCTTGATGATGGGGTAACCCACGGTGTACTCGACGTCGTTGTCGGTGCCGAACCCGTAGTAGGTGTTGGCGGCCTTGGCCGAGGTGTAGATGTACCGACGCTGATCCCGGCTGAACGGCCGTTCCTCGTCGTTGCCCGCGACGATGTACTGACGTAACTCCGGGCCAATGGTCTCGACGAAGTACCGCCCGTGCCCCAGCACCGGGAAAGCGCGCAGCAGCGAGTGCTGCTTTTGTGCCATGTCGTGCACGGCGACGCCGGCGATGGCCGCGGGCAGGGTCCACAACGCGCGGGAGAGCCTCATGGGGGCAGTGTCCTCTCGGGCAGGACCGGGCGCCACCGCAGCCCCGGCCACCTCAGCGTCGGCGCGACGCCCTCAGCGTCGCCGGTGTTCCAGGTAGTACCGGATCAGGCCCCGGGTGGAGGAGTCCTGCTTGGCCAGGGCGTCGCGGTCGCCGCCGACGGCCGGGGTGATCTGCATGGCCAGTTGCTTGCCGAGCTCGACCCCCCATTGGTCGAAACTGTCGATGCCCCACACGATGCCCTCAACGAACGTGATGTGCTCATACAAGGCGATGAGCTGACCGACCACCGAAGGGGTCAGCGCCGCCGCCATGATCGAGGTCGTCGGCTTGTTACCGGCGAACACCCGGGCCGCAACGATGTCTTCAGCAGTTCCCTCCGCGCGGACCTCGTCGGCGGTCTTGCCGAACGCCAGCGCGGCGGTCTGGGCGAAGAAGTTGGCCAAGAACAGTTCGTGGACGTCGGACTCGCCGTCACGCAGCGGGTGTGCGGGGGTGGCCACGGCGATGAAGTCCGCCGGGATGAGCTGGGTGCCCTGATGGATGAGCTGATAGAAGGCGTGCTGGCCGTTGGTGCCGGGTTCGCCCCAGAACACTTCGCCCGTGTCGGTGGTGACCGGGGTGCCGTCCCAGCGCACGGACTTGCCGTTGGACTCCATCGTCAGCTGCTGCAGGTACGCCGCGAACCGGTGCAAGGATTGTGCGTACGGCAGGACCGCGTGAGTGCGGGCGCCGAGGAAGTTGACGTTCCACACGTTCAGCAGGCCCATCAGCGCCGGCACGTTCTGGTGGTAGGGGGCCGTCCGGAAGTGCTGGTCGATGGCGTGGAAGCCGGCGAGGAAGTCGGCGAAGTGCTCCGCCCCGATGGCCACGGCAACCGAGGTGCCGATCGCGGAGTCTACCGAGTACCTGCCGCCGACCCAGTCCCAGAATCCAAAGGCGTTGGCCGGGTCGATGCCAAACGCTGCGACCTTGTCCAGGGCGGTGGAGACGGCGACGAAGTGCTTGGCGACGGCGGCGGACCGGGCCGATCCGGTGTCCTCGATAGCTTCGGCGGCAACCAGCCCGTCCAGTAGCCAGGCGCGCACCAGCCGGGCGTTGGTCAACGTCTCCAAGGTGGTGAACGTCTTGGAGGCGACGATGACCAATGTGGTCTCGGGGTCCAGTCCGGCGGTCTTCTGAGCCGCGTCCGTCGGGTCGATGTTGGAGATGAACCGACAGCTCAACCCCTCCTGCAGGTACGGCTGGAGGGCCTCGTAGACCATCACCGGACCCAGGTCGGAGCCCCCGATGCCGATGTTGACGACGGTCTGGATGCGCTTGCCCGTGACACCGGTCCACGCCCCGTTGCGGACCCGTTCGGCGAAGGCGTAGACCTTGGCCAGCACCTCATGGACGTCGGCGTCGAGATCCTGGCCGGCCACTGTCAGCTCGGTTCCCCGGGGTGCCCGCAGCGCGGTGTGCAGCACCGCCCGGTTCTCGGTGACGTTGATGTGTTCACCGGTGAACATGGCCTCGGTCCGCTCCCGTAGGTGGACCTGTTCGGCGAGCTCCACCAGGGCGGCCAGGACATCGTCGGTGACCAGGTTCTTGCTCAGGTCGACGTGGAGGTTTCCCGCCTCCAGCGTCATCCGATCGGCTCGCTGCGGGTCATCGGCGAACCATCGACGCAGGTCAGGGGTCAACGTGGCGGCCAGATCGGCCAGCCGCGGCCAGGCCGAGGTGGCGGTGGGGTCAACCGGAGCACTCATGTCGGTCAGCCTAGCCAGGGCCGGGCGATCGCGGTGGTTTGGCGCGGTCGGCGCCGGCACGCGGCCCTCGACGGACCCACGATGCGGCGTGGACTCCTCGGCCCGGCCGCTCTGCGGTCTGATGTACATCGTGAGTTCGCCAACCACAGCCCACCGAAAGGGACCCCCATAGGCAGGTCACAGCACATGGACGCACGGTGACTGACCTGTGTCGCCGGCTGGTCAGGGCAGGGTGGTGACCGACTCGGTGTTCAGGTTCACGGCCGCCCGGGTCAGGTGCTCCTGCCGGCACCGGAAGGTCGCATAGAGGTCCATCTGGTCGTCGTAATGGGGAGAGCGTTGCCCGGAGGGGGCGACGAACCCAGACTGCCCCGGCGGGGCGGCGATGCACAGGCTGGCCCGAGTGGGGCTGAGGACGGCCAGGTGATTCTCCGTCCCGCGGTTCATGTAGATCGGCCCGGTGAGGGTCTCGGTGTCGCTGGCCTGGGGCACCCCGAGGAAGTTCTTATGGCTGAATTGCAGCCTCGAGATCGGCACCGACCAGGACGCGGGGTCGGCCCAACGTTCGGTGCGCAGCGCGGTCATGGCCCGCCGGAACGACTCGAGCAGCACCGCCTGGGGGGTCCGGCCGTCAAGGAAGTCGACGGTCTGTGGCACTGAGGCCGCTCGGCCCAGCAGGGCGTTGTAGACCAGCTTGAGTGCCGGCGCGGGTCGGATGCTGCGTTGGTCGACCGGCAACTGGTAAATGTTTGTCACATAGCTTTGATACACGGCGGGTGGCAGATCATCGGCGAGCACGGTCTGGAACAGGATGGGAAGCCAGGCCCGCATCATGGCCGGTTGCGGTCCGTCATAGCTGCCGTTGCCGTCGCGATCGCGGGTCTGGCCGTCCCAGCCGCCCAGCAGCAGGATGTCCCGACGCAGTGCATCGCCGGCGGGCAAGGAGCGAGCCGCCGCCCGTAGCAGCGGAGCCAGATAGCGATGGTTGAGGTCTTGGAACGAGGCGCGTTCATTGAGGTCGGACAGCTGGGACGGGGTGAGCCGACCGCCCCGGTCGAGTTGGGAGATGATCTCTTGGACCCGATCCACGACCGACCAGTTGCCGTAATCGTTGTTGAATCCCGCGGCGGCCTGGTTGTTCCAGTTGGCCAGGTAGCCCTGACGCGGGTTGTACACCTTGGGGTTAGCGGCGAAGGGTAGGTAGCCGCGCCACTCCATGCTGCCATCGCCGGTGGCGGGCAGGCGCACGTCCTGATTGGCCGGTCGGCGCGGCAGCAGTCCCGGGGAGATGTAGCCGATGTTGCCGCGCTTGTCCGCGTAGTACCAGTTGATCGAGATGGCGAACCGGGCGGCCTGGGCGGCGTACTGGTTCCAGCTGCGGGCCTTGGTCATCGTCACCCAGGCGATGAGCGAGGCGATTTCCCGGCCCGACCAGGAACGCTTCTTGGCGTAGGCGGTGTTCTTGGCGGGGTCCACCGAGGTCACGACGCCGTGGCGGGTGGACAGCACGTCGAGGGTGACGTCCGCGGCGCCCTTGACCTTGATCGTCTCGGTGCGCAGGGTCATGTCGCGGTAGCTTCCCCGGAACAGATAGCGGCGCGGGTTGGCCGGCTCGAGACGCTCCTGGTACATGTCGACGACATTCATCGGGCCGGCCGTGGATCCCCAGGAGATGGACCGGTTGGTGCCGAAGATGACCGCCGGGTAGGCGAACGGGGTGTTCCCGGCGAGGTCGAAGCCGGCCCCGTGCAGGCCGACACCGTACACGTAGGACGGGTTGAACCACTGGAACTGCGGCCCATTGAGCAGCATCGACGCCGCCCCCTTGGTTCGGGAGGCCCCGGTGATCCAGATGTTGCTGGCGCTGGGAGCAGCCTCTCCGGCGAGGGCGGCAGCGGCTGGCCTCGCGTCGCTGAACCCGGCTGCCTGTGGCGTCAGTGCAGCGATCGCAGCGGTGTTCGCGCCCCGGGCAGTCCGGGCCCGCCGCGGGACGGTGGTCGGTGCGGCGGGGTCCTGCTGCCATTGAATCTGGTCGAACAGCCTGGCTCCTGCGGCCGCCCCGTTGGCGTCGATGAGCTGCTGCAAGACCCCGTAGTTCTGGATCTCGGCGGAGGAGTCCGAATACCGGTTGGCCATCGTGCCCACCCAGATCATCGCCACGTCGTACCCGGTCCACCGGGACGGCTGGAAGCCGTAGTCGAGGAACTGTTTGGGCATGAGTCGGTCGGGGTCGGCGATGATCCGGTCAAGGTACTCGTTCATCCCGGCCGCGTAGCCGTCGAGGATGTCCCGATCGGCCTGGGGGAGTCGGGCGATCTGCGCCTTGATGGCGGCCGGGTCGAAGCCGGTGCGGGAGTCCTTGTCAAGGGCCAGGTAGGCGGAACCGAGGACCTCACAGACGGTGCCGGTCGTCGCCCGGCGTGACATCTCCATCTGGAAGAGCCGGTCCTGCGCGACGGCGAAGCCATATCCGCGGAACAGATCCCGGGTGGTGGCCGCGTATACGTGGGGGATTCCGTACCCGTCCCGCTTGATGGTGACCGCACCGGCCGGCGCGGCCGGGCTGGCGGCCTCCTGCCGGGTGACCCCAGTGGAGGCCCCCATCGAGGCGGCCGCCGCGGGGACGGCCAGCGTGAGTGCGGTGGCTGCGCTGCTGATCAAGACGATCGAGGTGCGGCGGCTACGACGGTTGCGAGGCTGAGGCATGTGCCCTCCAGGGATTGGTGGGTGGGCCGGACTCGGCAGCACGGACCCACCCTTGGCGCGACCTGCAGCGCGGCGACGGTCGCATGGACCGCTCCTGTCGTGAAGTGCTCAGCGGCCCGGGGTGCCGAAGGCCGCTGGCGGTTGCCCTGTCCGGCGGGTTCAGCCGGGTTTGAGCCGCTCGTCGAAGAAGTCGAGCACTCGGTCGACGGCAACCTGGTGGCGGTCCGCGGTCAGGGTTGAGTGTCCCTTGCCTTCGAGCTCGACCTTGATGAAGCCATCGCCGAGCTCGTTGGTCAGCGTGTCGAATCGGGTGCCAGTGGCGGGGTCATTGCGGTAGCGGATCCCCAAGACCGAGCAGCCTTCTGCCACCCGTCGCCGGACGACCGCGCGGTCCGCCGGGCTGAGCCCGAGGTCGCCGGCCCGGGTCTTGCCGATCGCGCCCGGCAGGGTTGGCTGGGCCACGACCGGCGCGGCGATCGAGTCGTCCACCATCATCGCCAGCGCGAACCCACCGGTGAGGCACATGCCGAGCGCTCCGACCCCGGGGCCACCGAGCTCATCGTGCAGGCGGCGCGCCAGAGACCGCAGCCAGTCGGCGACCGGGGAGGTGACGCCGGCTTTGAGCTTGGTGAACTCGTTGCTCACGCAGACCCGGGCGATCGACTTGACGATCTGACTGGTGGTCCCGCGGGCGCCAGGGTCGCCGAAGAGGTGCGGCAGCACCACCGTGTAGCCGCGGTCGGCGACCTCGGTGGCGAACCTGAGGACCTCCGGGGTGATCCCCGGGATCTCGTGGACGATAACGACGCCCGGGCCGACACCCTTGCGGTACGTGCTGTGGCTCACCTCGCCCGCTGCGTGGGTGCTTCGTACCCAGCCGCTCAGTTCGGTCACGTCCATAATGTAACTGACGAGCAGCAGCCCCTGCCTGTCGCACGCGACCGGCAGCCGCGTCCACAGCTACTCCAGCTGGCGGTCCTCGGTACCCATGGCCTCGGCGATCCCACGCGCCCACGTGTCGATGGCTGCCCAGTCCCGGAAGTCACCGGCGGGCATGCTGCCCCGAGCCGCCGGCATGAGCCGGACCATTCGTTCACCCAGGCCGATCGGTTTGGCGTCCGGGTCGTAGGCGCCGAAGAAGATGTGCTCACCGCGGGGGTGCAGCAATTCGGTGAGCTCGTCGAACTCCTTGGGCCGGGTCGTCTGCAGGACGTCCTTGCCGTGTTCATCGACCATGTCCGTCCCGAGCGGGCCGCTGCTGAACAGCCAGACTGGGCGGCTCACGAGCGCCGCCCGATGCTGGCGGGCGAACTTCACCGCCGGCTTGAGCCAGTGGAACATATACGCCGCGCCACCCAGGATGACCGCTTCATACCCATCGACGCTGGTGACCTCTTCTACTGCCCGGGCCTCAGCCGGTCGGCCCGATTCGGTCAGGGTCGCGGCGATGCGTTCGGCGATACCGGCGGTGGCACCGTGTCGGGTGGCGTAGGCGACCAGGGTCTTCATGGCGGTTCCTCTCTCGTCCTCGGTCTCTTCACGCGTTCTCCCGGGGCGCCGAGCGTCTCCTTGATAAGCATGACGGTACGTAGCCAGTTTCAGCTAGCCACAGCACACCCACACCAACCCCACCACCGTGTGGGACGGCGTGGTCTTCCCCACTGACGCAGGGGTAAGGGCCGAGGGTCCTCAGGCGGGTACCGGCGCGGGTGGGGCCTGCGGAGGGGAGCCGGGCTCGTCGTTCATCAGGCGGCCCAGAAGGGACCCCAGGCCATGTTCGGCGCGGCCGGGAAAGCGTCCGGAGGTCGAGACCACCGGCTTCATCGATCTGGTCACCCGGAATCCGGCCGAGCGCAGACGCTCCACCAGATCGTGGTCCTCACCCTGCTCGACGGCCGAGAAGCCCCCGACGGCCAGGTAGGCGTCCAGCCGAGCGACCAGGTTCGCGCCGTAGACCGGGATGGTCCCGCCGGTGGACCGGTCGGTCTCGATGATCTGGGAGTACCGGCGCCGGGCGTCCGCCGTGCCACCCAGCCGCGCAGTTCCACATCCCCGGCCACCGCTGCCGCGTCGGTGACGTCGATCGCCGCGAGTGTCCCCGTGATCCAATCGAGGGGCATAAACGAGTCGGCGTCGGTGGTGAACAGCCAGGTGTCTGCCGGTTCGACGACCTTCGACGCCGCGAAGACCGACAGCACCAGGCGGTGCCGGACCTGCCCGACGGTGGTCGACGTCTCGTCGGCCACCACAAGCCGGGACAGCTCCGGGTGTTCGGCCAGCACCCGGTCGGTGACCGTCTGGGTGGTATCCGAGCACCGGTGGGCCGCCAGCGCGACGGTCACCGAGCCGACCTGACCGGACGCGAGCGCTGCCCGGGCTGCGGCCGCCACGTGCTCCAGGCAGGCGTGCACGTCGTCCTCTTCGTCGCGGGCGGGGATCGTCACCCACACGGTGGTCATGGCATACCCCCGAGTCGGCCCGCATCGGCGTCCGCGTTCTGCTGGGCGATGTACAGGGACAAGTCGTCCACGGCCCGGATCACGTCCTCGACGAACGCCAACCCTGCCGGCCCGGCGACCGAGCGGGCCTCGTCCAGCAGCCGCCGCGCCGCGGCGGCCACCCCGGCCCGCACCTCAGTGGCCACGATGCTCGCCTGGTGAGCATCGGCGCCCTCTAGCGCGGCCGGTGCGGCCCGGCACAGGGCGGCAGCGACGGCCAGGTCGGTTCGGACCCGCCCCCAGCGGACCAGCTGCGCCGATGAGCGTCGGGGGGACGGGACCGCAGCCTCGACGACATCCGCGACCCGGGCGCAGCCCCCGGCCCACACCGCGGCAACCCCGATCCCGCCGGGCAGGAACCCCCACCGTCCCAGATAGAAGTCCGGCCCGCCTACCTCGGCGGCATCCACCACCAGGTCGGTCAGGGTGATTGAGTGGGAACGGCTCAGCTCCATCGCGCGGGCGCGCCCCGTCGGTCTCGAACGCCCAATCCGCCACTGAGACGTCGAGCAGGACGTGGGTGTCCACGTCCGGCCAGACCGGGATCAGGGCGCGGTCGAGCACGCCCGCCCCGGAGGCGAACCGAAGCGTCCCGGTCAGTGCCATCCCTGCGCCGAGCGGGCCGCCTTCAGTCCGGTGCCGTGTGAGCGGGACGCCCACACGCCATAACATGCGCCCAACACCGGGTCGGCGTCGGCCTCGGCGAAGATGCGCAGCGCGTCGATGTGCCCCTCGGTGAGGCGGGCCAACGGAATGTCGGTGCGACCGAGCGCCATCAGCTCGTCCAGCAACTCCGGCCAGTCCAGCTCGGCCCAGTCCCGCAACCGCCTCGTCACCGCTGAGGTAGGCGTCGTGCGGCAAGGCCCGCCAGTTGACCACGACGATCTTGCCGGCGACAGCGGCTGCCGCCGTCGCACTGGACTGTCGTGATGGTCCATCCAGATAGTACAAGACCTCCGAGAAGACGACCAGGTCAGCCCGGGTGAGCCCGGGGGGGTGCTCCGGCAGCGTCACCACGCCGATCCGCACGTTCGGCGCCTCGGCCGTGCGTCGACCGGTCAGGTCCGCAGCTGCGGCGGTGGCGTCGGTGGCCCACACCGTGTCGCAGCGCGGCGCCAGGGCGGCGGCTAGTTCCCCGGTGCCGCAGGCGGTGTCCCAGGCGGTGCGGTACCGCGGCCGGGTCAGGCAGGCCAGCACGATGCCGGCCTTGCGCCGTTCGTACCAGCTGGTGGCCACCCGGAACGGGTCCGGGTCGCCCCGGTAGAGGGCGTCGAAATCCGGCGGAACGACGCCACGGCCGGCGGGGGCGGTCACCCGGCGGTGCGCACCCAGGGGCCCAGTCACCGGGCTCATGCCTCGCCCGGTCGGGTGCCGGGGCGCGCACGGGAGATGAGAGAACTCAGCGGGATCTCCTATGCGGAGGGACCAGCACCCGAGGGCGCTGCGGAGCCGGCAGCTCGACGCCTGCACGTCACCATACGTAACAACCGCGCGGCGGGCTCGCCGAGCCAGGGACCCGGGCGGCGAGCGTGCAGGCGGCTCATCGGAGGCGGTCCCGCTAGCGTTGACTGGATGCAGACGACACCGGACCCGACGACCACGGCGACGACGCTGGTGGTGGGCGAGGCTCTCATCGACGTGGTGTGCAGCCCCGACGGGTCGGTGGTCGAGCACACCGGTGGCAGTCCCGCCAACGTGGCCGTCGGGCTGGCCCGCCTGGGTCACCCCACCATGCTGGCCACGCGCGTCGGGCGCGACCCGCGCGGCGACCGGATCCGATCGGCACTCTCGGCCGAGGGGGTCGGGCTGACCCCGAGGAGTGACTCGCCCGGGCGCACCCCTACCGCGACCGCGACTGTGGACGCGTCCGGTGCCGCCAGCTACGACTTCGACCTGCGCTGGGACGTCGATGCGGGTCTCGACCTCACCGGCGTGGGTCACCTGCACACCGGCTCGATCGCCGCCACCCTGGACCCGGGTGGCCCCGCGGTCCGCGAGATCGTCCGCCGCGCCCACCATCAGGCCACGGTCTCCTACGACCCGAACGCCCGCCCGTCGTTGATGGGGTCCCCAGCTCAGGTGCTGTCGGCGATCGAGGAGCTCATCGGGCTCAGCGACGTCGTCAAGGCCAGCGACGAGGATGCGTTCTGGTTGTTGGGCGGCGCCAGCCCCGACGCGGCCGCCCACCGGTGGGCCGCCCTGGGGCCGCGGCTGGTCGTCATCACTCGCGGGAGGTCCGGGGCTTTGGCCCTGATCGGCGGTGAGGTTCAGCAGTTCGCTGCGCCCGCAGCTGCGGTGGTCGATACCGTCGGCGCCGGGGATTCGTTCATGTCCGGACTGATGTCCGGACTGCTGGACGCCGGGTTCCTCGGCGGTCCGGCGGCGCGGGAGCGGCTGCGCCGGGCCCGGTTGGCGGACATCCGGCCGGCCGTGCAGCGGGCACTGCGATGCGCCGCGGTCACGGTGAGCCGTCCCGGGGCCGATCCGCCCCGCCGGCAGGAGCTGACGTCTGCGTGATGTGAAGAGTGTCGGCGCGCCGCCAAGATGCGGCGCCGAAGATGGCCAGCAGTTCGGCCACCGTGTGCCCCGCCGACGAGGGATGCCGCAACGGCCGCAGGGCGTCCACCGTGTAATGGGTTCGCCGACCGATCTTGCTGCGTCGCAGGTAGCCGGACTCCTCGAGGTCGTGCAGGATCAGTAGCGCTGCGCGGGTGGTGATGCCCACGTCACCGGCGATCTCCTCGACCCGGCGGTCCGGGTTGCGGCTGACGCTGAGCAAAACGTGGGCATGGTTGGTCAGGAACGTCCAGCCACTCCCGGACATCGGCGGCTCCCGTAGCTCGGCTCGATCACGCTCGGTCAGTCCCCTCGTTCAGTGAGCTGGTCAGTCACCTCGTTCAGTCAGCTGGTCAGTCAACCCGCTCAGACATCCCGGTCAATCCTGGTCGGTGAGAGCCAGGGCGACCCCCTCGCAGTGGGCCAGAGCCCCTTGCTCGACCAGGGCCACCCAGCCTCCGCGGGCAAGAACCAGCTCGATCAACTCGTCCACCGCGTCGTCCAGCACGTCGGGTGCCCCCACGTCCTCGGCCGGCACCACGAGGTCCCCGTCATCGGACAGCCTCGCGGGGTAGATCAGGGTGTCCTCGACGGCGAGCATCTCGACCCGCTTGTAATGGGCGGCCAGCCAGACCGCGGCCATCCCGGTGACCACGCGATCGGTACCCATCCGACGGTCCAGCAGGTCGAGCGCCTCCGCCTGGCGGGAGTGCAGGTAGGCGTCCAGGACAGGACGGACCAGGTGGGCCAGCGCCGGCAGCGGGGTGCGAGTGTGGCTGCCGGTCACCGTCCCGGCCAACCGGTTCAGGTTGTGGGACAGCTCCCGGAATCGGGTGAGCAGTCGGGTCGGTCCGATCAGCACCAGTGGCGAGGGGTGCAGCATCCGGTAGCTCCCCAGCGCTTGATCGACCTGCTGCAGGAACGGCGACGGGTCCGCGCGTGAGTCGCTGGAGTGTGGCCGTCCGGCGCGGCCCGGGGTTCGCTCCCGGACGCCGGATCGCGGCTCCGCCGGCCCGGCGACCAGCGGGAAAGCGCTGCCCACAACGGGCAGCAGATGTGGTCCTTGCCCGCTGAACAACCGGGCCTGGGTGCCGGTCAGGACGAGAACCAGGTGACGAGGTGCACGGTGCAGCGCCCGGAGCAGGTCGCGGGTGGCGAACGACGGCTCCACGACGGCCCGCTCGTTCACCTCGATCTGCAGCGGCACGATGTGTTCCTCGCTGGCGCTGCAGTACACCGCCAGGGACGTGCTGGTCGGTCCAGCGATGGCGCGGCGAACCACCTCGGCGAGCCGCCGAGAGGTCTTGTCTCGGGATTCCCCGGCCGGCTCGGCCGACAGCCGGTCGCCGGCAGTGACCGCCAATTGCCGCAGACGGGTGGCGTCGGCGGCCGTCATCCGTGCGCCGAGCCGGGTGTTGAGCAGCAGCGAGACCGACGGTGCCGACACGGCCGCCTGCATGCGGATGACGAGGGCTGGGTCGAGCGGTGCCGTCAACGGCCTGGCACTGTGGGGCTTTGTGACGGGGGACATGAAGCCTCCTGGCGGGTGTGACCGTCCGACGCAATAAGCGAAACAGATTTCACCTATTGCGTCAACTGTGATCGCCCACCCCCGGGCCGGCAGCGTCCGGGCGTGGTCCGGGACGCGAGCCGTGGCCGGGTGCGAGCTCGGCACGCAGTAGGCTCAGGTCCCGATCGACATCCTTTAACCACCGTCCGGTGAGGCGGGGAAGGAGGTCTGCGGATGACGCGGCCCAGGTCCGATGTGACTGGTGGCGAGGGTCTCTCCGGAGACGGGAGCGGGACGGTACAACCGTCGGAGGCCGATCGGGTGGTCCTCGGCTCCGACGACGTCGGTCGCGCCCTGCGCCGTATGGCGCACGAGATCCTGGAGCGCAACCACGGCGGTTCCCAGCTGGTCGTGCTCGGCATCCGCACCCGTGGGGTACCGCTGGCACACCGGCTCGTCACCCTGATGAACGACGTGGAGGGGCGTGCGATCCCGGTCGGCACCCTCGACGTCACGCTCTACCGGGACGACCTGCGCCGCCACCCGACCCGAGCGATGGCACGCACCCAGATCCCGGCCGCTGGCGTGAACGATCGCGTCGTGGTGCTGGTGGACGACGTGCTGTACTCCGGTCGCACGATCCGCGCCGCCCTGGACGAGCTCAACGACATCGGCCGGCCGCGGGCCGTCCGACTGGCGGTGCTCGTGGACCGGGGACACCGCGAATTGCCGATCCGGGCCGACTACGTGGGCAAGAACCTGCCGACGTCCTCCAGCGAGCGGGTGCATGTACTGCTGACCGAGAGCGACGGTCGCGACGAGGTCCGCATCAGTGGGGGGAAACGATGAACCGTCACCTGTTGTCCATCGACGACCTGACCACCGAGGACGTCGAGACCCTGCTGCGGACCGCCGAGCAGATGCACCAGGTGCAGCGGCGGGACGTCAAGAAGCTGCCGACGCTGCGCGGGCGAACCATCATCAACCTGTTCTTCGAGGACTCCACCCGGACCCGGTCCTCCTTCGAGATCGCCGGGAAATGGCTGTCCGCCGATACCATCAACATCACCGGAAAGGGATCCTCGACGAGTAAGGGCGAGTCGCTGCGGGACACCGTCCTGACGATCGCCGCGATGGGCGTCGACGCGGTCGTGATCCGGCACGGCGCCAGCGGGTCGGCGCACCAGGTGGCTGGCTGGATCGACGCCGTCGTCATCAACGCCGGCGACGGGACCCATGAGCACCCCTCCCAAGCTCTCCTCGACGCCTACACGATGCGGGCCCGGCTGGGGTCGCTGGAGGGCAAGCGGGTGGCCATCGTCGGGGACCTGCTGCACTCCCGGGTTGTGCGCAGCAACCTGTTGTGCCTGGCCAAACTCGGCGCGGACGTCACTGTCGTCGCACCCCCGACGCTGCTGCCGCCGGGCATCGCGACCTGGTCCGGGGACGGGTTCACGGTCAGCACCGACTTCGACGAGGTGCTCGCCGAGGGTGTGGACGTGCTGATGATGTTGCGCGTGCAGGCCGAACGGATGCGCGGCGGGTTCTTTCCCACCGCGCTGGAGTACACCGTCGGCTACGGGCTGACCCGGGACCGCCTGGAGACCCTGCTGGCCCGCAACGACCAGGCGATCGTCTGCCATCCGGGCCCGATGAACCGGGGGTTGGAGATCTCCCCGGACGCGGCCGACGCGGCGGCCTCCGTCATCCTCGATCAGGTCTCTGCTGGAGTGGCGGTCCGGATGTCGATCCTGTACCACTTGTTGGCCGGCCAGAGGGGTGCGACATGAGTCTCGTCGTCGTCGGCGCGGACCTGGTCGGAGCCGGTCGGGGTGACCTGCTCGTCCAGGACGGGCGGATCACCGGGGTGGGGCAGGTGGAGCCGCCTCGGGGGGCGGAGCTGATCGACGCCGACGGCCTGGTGGCACTGCCCGGCCTCGTCGACGTGCACACCCACCTGCGGCAACCGGGCCGGGATGACGCTGAGACCATCGAGTCGGGGTCCAAGGCCGCAGCGGTCGGGGGCTTCACCGCCGTCCAGGCGATGGCGAACACGACACCGGTCACCGACACGGCCATCGCCGCCGAGTCGGTCTGGGACATCGGGCGGCGCACCGCCTACGCCGACGTCTTCCCGGTCGGGGCGGTGACCATGGGGCTGGAGGGTGCCACCCTGGCCGAGCTGGGGCTGATGGCGCGCTCCCGCGCGCGGGTGCGGTTCTTCTCCGATGACGGACGCTGCGTGCACGACCCGTTGCTGATGCGTCGGGCCCTGGAGTACGTGCGCGCCTTCGACGGGGTGATCGCCCAGCACTCCCAAGATCCGCGCCTGGCGCCGTCATCGGCCTGCTGCCACGAGGGCGAACTGTCCGGGCGGCTCGGGTTGCCCGGCTGGCCGGCGGTCGCCGAGGAGTCGATCATCGCCCGAGACGTCATGCTGGCGCAGACGGCCCGTTCCCGCCTGCACGTGTGCCATGTCTCGACGGCCGGTTCGGTGGAGGTGATCCGGTGGGCCAAGGCCCGTGGTATCCAGGTGACTGCCGAGGCCACCCCGCACCACCTGCTGCTGACCACCGACCTGGTCGCCGGCTACGACCCGCTGTTCAAGGTCAACCCGCCGCTACGCCCCGACGAGGACGTCGAGGCGCTCCGGGCCGCACTGGTGGACGGGACGATCGACGTCGTCGCCACCGACCACGCCCCGCACGCCCGGCACGACAAGGAGCAGACGTTCGGCGAGGCCGCCTTCGGGATGCTCGGGCTGGAGACCGCGGTGGCCGTGGTCAGCGAGGTGCTGGTCCGGACCGGCCGGCTGGACTGGTCCGACGTGGCCAGGGTCATGTCCCTCACCCCCGCGTGGATCGCCCGGCTGGACGGCCACGGTCGGCCGCTGGCGGTGGGGGAGCCGGCGAACGTCACCCTCGTCGACCCCACCGCGACCCAGGTAATCGACCGGGAGACGTCCCAGTCGAAGTCACGCAACAATCCCTACCACGGGCGGGAGCTGACCGGGCGGGTGGTGACCACGCTGCTGCGCGGGGTGCCGACACTGCTGGACGGACGGCTGCATTGACCGCCACGCAGCCCGTCGTCGACCCGGTCGCCGAGCTTCTCGACCGGACCCCCGCGGTCCTGCTCCTGGAGGACGGTCGCGCCTTCCACGGTCGCGCCTACGGGGCGATCGGCAGCACGGTGGGGGAGGCCGTGTTCGCCACCGGGATGACCGGGTACCAGGAGACGCTCACGGACCCCTCCTACCACCGGCAGGTGGTCGTGATGACGGCCCCGCACGTGGGCAACACGGGCGTCAACGACCAGGACGATGAGTCCGCCCGGATCTGGGTGGCCGGTTACGTGGTGCGTGACCCGGCGCTGCGCCCCTCCAACTGGCGGGCGACCGGGACGCTGGAGGACGACCTGCTGGCCCAGGGGATCGTCGGGATCAGCGACATCGACACCCGTGCGTTGACCCGTCACCTGCGCGAACGAGGGGTGATGCGGGTAGGCGTCTTCTCCGGTGCCGCGGCGCAGCGACCGG
>DASQEP010000017.1:0-5552 GCA_035633615.1 Dermatophilaceae bacterium | reverse complement strand
ATCCGCAACCACATCCGCGGCCTGCAAGCCCTCGGCTACACCGTCACAATCAACCCCGCCGCCTAACCCCCAAACCATCCAGATCAACACCCTTCCCGGCTCCGCTGCGCTCCGCCGGGAGCTGTCGCCTGCCTGGTTATTATCATTTTCGAACTAGGTGAGTGGGACGCAGCCCACTGGGGTGGCACCGGACGATGCAAGGATGCTGCCGAGCGCGGACGAGACGTCGCGGACGGCAACCAGACCGGAAAGGCGGGCGGCGATGGCCACCAAGACGCAATCGGGCAACTACTTCGAGGACTTCGGCATCGGCCAGCGGCTCGTGCACGCCACCCCCCGGACCGTCACCGAGGGGGATGCGGCGTTGTACACCGCGTTGTACGGATCGCGGTTCGCCGTCACGTCCGGTGCCACCTTCGCGCAGGCCTGCGGCCTGGATCGGATGCCCCTGGACAGCCTGCTGGTCTTCCACGTCGTGTTCGGCAAGACGGTCCCGGACGTCTCCCTCAATGCGGTGGCCAATCTGGGCTATGCCGCCGGGCGGTTCGGGGTGCCGGTCTTCCCCGGTGACACCCTGTCCACGACCTCGACAGTGATCGGGCTCAAGGAGAACCGGGACGGCAAGACCGGTGTCGTCTACGTCAACTCGGTGGGAGTGAACCAGCGCGACGAGACGGTTCTGGACTATGTGCGGTGGGTCATGGTCAACAAGCGTGACCACGGCGCCCCTGCACCGGAGACGGTGATCCCCGACCTTCCCGGGGCGGTGGCGGCAGCGGACCTGCACATTCCGTTCGATCTCGCCGGCGGCGGTTACGACACCGACCTGGCAGGCAGCCCCTACGTATGGGGGGACTACGAGGTGGGGGAGCGGATCGACCACGTCGACGGGATGACGATCGAGGAATCCGACCACATGCTCGCCACTCGTCTCTACCAGAACACCGCAAAAGTGCACTTCAACCAGCATCTGCAGAAGAACGGCCGGTTCGGCCGGAGGCTCATCTACGGCGGTCATATCATCAGCCTGGCTCGGGCGCTGTCCTTCAACGGTCTGGCCAACGCACAGAGCGTGGTGGCCATCAACGCCGGCAGCCACACCAACCCGACGTTCGCCGGAGACACCATCTACGCCTGGTCGGAGATCCTGCAGCGGATCGAGCTGCCCGGACGGACGGACGTCGCGGCATTGCGGGTGCGGACGGTGGCCACCAAGGACCTGCCGTGCGGGGACTTCCCCTACCGCAACGATGAGGGCAGGTACCTGCCGAACGTCGTCCTGGACGTCGACTACACGCTCGTCATCCCGCGCTGAGGTGATCCCGGGCGGATCAGGGTCGGCGTGGGCTCGTCTAGGCTGATCGGGTGCTCATCGACCTGCACGCGCACACCACCGCCTCCGATGGGACACAAAGTCCCCACGAGCTGGTCGCCGAGGCGGCGGCGCGCGGACTCGATGTGCTCGGGCTGACCGACCATGACACGACCGCCGGCTGGGCCGAGGGGGCGGCTGCGGCTCGTCAGAACGGCATCATGCTCGTTCCGGGGATCGAGATGTCCTGCCGGCACCAGGGCATCAGCATCCATCTGCTCGGTTACCTGCACGACCCGCGCTACCCTCCACTGGTCCGGGCGCTCGCGGCGGCGCGGGACAGCCGTCAGGCGCGGGCCGAACGCATCGTCGCTGCTCTGGGTCGGGACGTCCCGTTGACCATGGCGGACGTGCGGGGGCAGGCGTCCCCGGGGGCGACCCTCGGGCGACCTCATATCGCCGACGCCATGGTGGCCAGGGGCATCGTCGGCACCCGTGACGAGGCGTTCCGTGACTACTTGTCCACCGGGTCGCCGTACTACGCCCGGTACCAGGCTCCGGAGGTGATCGAGGCCGTGCGGCTGATCACCGAGGCCGGTGGAGTGCCGGTGATGGCCCACCCGTTCGCTTCCTCCCGCGGGCCGCTGGTGAGCGACGGCGTCATCGAGGCAATGGCCGACGCTGGATTGGCCGGGTTGGAGGCCTACCACGTTGACCACAATGCCCGGCAGACCGCTCACGCCCTCGATCTGGCCAGCAGCCTGGGGCTGTTCGTGACCGGTTCCAGTGACTACCACGGGGCGGGCAAGGCGACGGCGTTGGCCGCCCATTGGACCGACCCCGGGGTGCTGGAACAGATCGAAGGAGATGGTCGCGCCACGCCGGTGGTCCGCCCGTGAGGGAGGCCGACCTCGGCCACCTGTGCCCACCTTCCTGCCCCTGAGGGATCATCGGGTTCGTCGGCCCGCCGCACGCCTGCTTCGCCGGCGCGGCGCGCCGGGCGCCGGCCGGGCCGGGACTACGATCGGCGCATGGGTGTGCAGCCGCTGCCGCCGACCCACTCCCGACCGGCCGCCGACCCCGTCCTCCCACTGGCCGCCCCCGGTGCCAGGCGGTCCTGGCCGTCGCCGCTGTACCGGGCCAGCCCCAGCCGGATGGCCGCCTGGCTGGACTGCCCCCGTCGCTACCGGATGACCTACCTGGACCGGCCGGTGCCGACGCCGCGGGCGCAACGGGCCCACACCAGCATCGGCGTCGTCACCCACGGCGTCCTGCGTGACTTCTGGGATCTGCCGCCGGAGCGGCGCACCCCACAGGAGGTACGTGCCCTGGTGTCCGGCGGCTGGGTCGACGTCGGGTTTCGCGACGCCGACCAATCCGCGAGGTGGCAACGGCGGGTCGGTGACCAGATCGTCGACTACCTGCGCGGCGTCGACCGCACCCGGCAGCCGGCCGGTCTGGAACGGACGGTGGCCTTCCGGACGGCGAGCCTGGCCTTCACCGGCCGGGTCGACCGGCTCGACGAGCGGGCCGGGAGGTTGACCGTCGTCGACTACAAGACCGGGCGAGCCGTGCCGGTGATCGAGGACGCACTCACCTCGCTGGCCTTGGGCCTGTACGCCGCCGCCGTGTCGCGGATGTGGCGGCGAGCCTGCCTGCGGGTCGAACTGCACCACCTGCCGACCGGGACCGTCGTCGGTGTGGAGCACTCGGAGGAGTCGTTGGCGCGCAAGGTCGCGGAGGCGGAATCCATCGTCCGGGACCTGGTGCGCGCCGACGCCTGCTTCAAGCGGGACGGCCCCGGCGCCGCCGTCTTTCCGACCCGGCCCGGACCGCTGTGCCCGTGGTGCGACCTGAGGCGGCACTGCCCAGAGGGGCAACGGGTAGGGCCCGAGAAGTCGTCGTGGGCGGGGCTCGACGGCGAGGACGACGCCGACCTCGAGTCGGACACAGACACCTCGGGAGCCACGCCCGACCCCGCGAGATGACCGCGTCGAGCGGGCTGGCGCCCGGGGCCCTGAGGCGGCGTATGTCGGCACTCGATCATGAAGGAGGGGATCTGCCTACCGGCGACCGTAACCCTACGTCAGAGGGGTAACGAGGGTTACGGCCGACAGGGCGCCATCGGCGCCCGACATCACGCCCGGTAGAGGCTGTCTCGCCGGCTCGACCGCACGCTGAGGGCACCTAGCCCGGTCAAGATGCCCCCAACGGCACTGGATCCAAGGACCAGAGGAGAGGTCAGGGGCTCGGGAACCCGGATGCTGCGGATGGCCTGATCCGCTGGCCGGGTGTGCTCAATCTCCTGCGGAGTGGCCCCGGCCGCGAGGCTGCTCAACGCCAGGACACCCGCGGCCGCCACGACCGCGACGGTGCCGAAGACGTTACTTACCGATGTGCGTTCCACCTTAAACCCCCAAGAGATCGGCAGATGATCCCCTCCGACGCCCCCACGCCGGTTCATCCGCTTGTTCTTTCACTATACGGCCGTCTCGGACGAGTGTCCTGGAAACCAGGATCCCTGGGCTCTGGGGCTGTCGAGCCGGGAGTCGACCGCCCCAGGCTCAGGCGGTCGCGTCCGCGGGCCGACTCGCCGGCGGGGCCTGGGTGGCTGGCAGGGTGGGCGGGTCGGCGGCCACCCTGCGGGTGCGTGAGCGGGTCGCAGGCGTGCTCGGTGCGGTGGGGCCGGTGGGTTGCCCTCCGCGGGTACGCCGCCGTTGCCGCGCTTTACCCTGCCGAGCCGGCTCGTCGTTGGCGGAGGGGGCGCGGTCGTTCGGTCGGGTGCGGCCCCGGTCCCTCTCCGGACGCCCGTTGTGGGCCGGGTGTCCGCGCCGCTTGGCGCCTGTTTCGCCGAGATCCTCCACCTGTTCGGCGCGCAGTCCGGCTCGGGTGCGTGCCGACATCGGCAGAACCCCGGTGACCGAGGACTGGATGTCGAGCTCGTCGTACAGGTGCTCCGAGGACGAATAGGTCTCTGGTGGCTCGGGGATGCCCAGATCCAGTGCCTTGTTGATCAGCGCCCACCGGTGCAGGTCGTCCCAGTCGACCAGGGTGATCGCCACACCGGTGTTGCCCGCCCGCCCGGTGCGACCGGTGCGGTGCAGATAGGTCTTCTCGTCTTCCGGGCACTGGTAGTTGATGACATGGGTGACGTTCTCCACGTCGATACCGCGCGCCGCGACGTCCGTGGCGACGAGGATGTCGACCTTTCCGTTTCGGAAGGCTCGCAGCGCCTGTTCACGGGCCCCCTGGCCGAGGTCACCGTGGATCGAAGCCGCGGCGAAACCCCGCTCGACGAGGTCCTCGGCCACCCGCGCGGCGGTGCGCTTGGTCCGGCTGAAAATGATCGTCAGACCGCGGTCCTTCGCTTGAAGGATCCGGGCCAGCATCTCCACCTTGTCCATCGCGTGGGCGCGGTAAACCAGCTGCTCGATCGCCTGGACGGTGTGGCCTTCGTCGCCCTCGGCCATGGCCCGGATGTGAGTGGGCTGAGTCATGTACCGCCGGGCCAGTGCAACGACCGCTCCGGGCATGGTCGCCGAGAACAGCATGGTCTGCCGGGCAGGCGGGGTCAGTGACAGTAGCCGCTCGACGTCGGGCAGGAACCCCAGGTCGAGCATTTCGTCGGCCTCGTCAAGCACCACAGTGCGCACCGAGGACAGCTGCAGATGCCCCTGGTTGGCCAGGTCGATCAGCCGTCCCGGGGTGCCCACCACGACCTCCACCCCACGCCGCAGTGCCGCGATCTGCGGCTCGAAGGCGCGTCCGCCGTAGATGGTCTCGACCCGGATACCCCGTCGAGCCCCGGCTCGGGACAGGTCCGACGAGACCTGCGCGGCCAACTCCCGGGTCGGAGTCACCGCCAGTGCCTGCGGCCGGCCAGGGGCCTGCAGGTCAGTGAAGCCGGGGTCACCGGGCGCAGTGACCTTCTCCAGGATGGGGACACCGAAGCCCAGTGTCTTACCGGTTCCGGTCTTGGCCTGTCCGATGATGTCGTGGCCGCTCATGGCCACCGGCAAGGTCATCGCCTGGATCGGGAAGGGGGTGACGATGCCTGCCTCTGCCAGCGCGGCGACGATATCGGGGTGAACGCCGAATCCGGCGAAGGTCAGTTCTTCCGCGGTCGGTGCCGCGTGCAGTGTTGTCATGAGTTGTGTGAGTCTCTCGATCGGACGGGCGCGGACGTCGAAGGACGTCTCGTGCGCCCGCTATGGCAGGGCCGATCGGGGGTCTTCGATCG
>DASQEP010000016.1:0-47069 GCA_035633615.1 Dermatophilaceae bacterium | reverse complement strand
CGAGGTGGTCGCCATACGCGCTGCAGCGTCGGCATCGGGCAGTTGGCGACTCCAGGACTGCACGCTGGTCGTCACCCTCGAGCCGTGCGTCATGTGCGCAGGAGCGTTGATGCTGGCGCGAATCGGCCGTCTGGTGCTCGGGGCCTGGGATCCGAAAGGGGGCGCGTGCGGGTCCGTGTGGGACGTCGTGCGTGACCGGCGGGCCACGCACCGGGTCGAGGTGATCGGGGGAGTTCGCGAGCAGGAATGCTCCCAGATCCTGCTCGATTTCTTTACCGGGCACCGTCTCTAGTAATCTCGCCCACGGTGGCGTGTCCGAGCGGCCTAAGGAGCACGCCTCGAAAGCGTGTGTGGGGGTAACTCCACCGTGGGTTCAAATCCCACCGCCACCGCCATTCAGCTGTGGAAACGCCGGGGGGGAGCCTCAGGGTCCCAATCGGCGTTTCGCCTTCTGGTCTCACTCGTGGTCTCAGTCGACTTCATCCCGGTCCTCCCAGAGGGGCGCCGACCTGTCGCGCGACGTCCAGCCTTGTACCTCGGCGCTGTCATGCCCCGGCGGAGACTACTGGCGCGGGAACCAGCTATACGCGCCGCTGAGGACCATTCGCCGACCTTCGCGGTGACGAGTGGATGCCGCGCGCGTCGGCGTTCACCGCTCTCGCCCCGCCAGCTCGACGATCTCGGCGAGCGTCGCAGTCGGGACGTGGATCCAACCCTCGCACCGAGCATTCTCCTGGTCCTGTGGCCCGGGCAGTGCGGTAATACCGAGGCGCGCGGCAGCGGCGACGACCGCGCAGATGAACGCGTCGAGGATGTGGTCGCTGCAGCCTGCCAACGCGGACGTGGCAGCGGGTCGCAGCGGACCTGCCTCGTCCAGGACCAGCGCCACGATGCTGGCCAGGCCCGCACGGTTCTTGGCGCCCTTGTAGCCGCGCGACGGGAGCCGCCACCCACTCAGGGCGGCCGCGGGGTATGTCTCCACGATCACCCCGGTGATGCCAGACCGATCAACCGTGAGGCCGGCGGCGGCAAGCAGGTGTTGAAGGCGCGCAGCGCGCAGTGCGACCACGCCGATCAGGTCGGTTGACACGCTCAGCGGGTGGTGCGCGGCGTGGCGCAGCAGGACGTCCGTCCTGCGATAGCGCAGCGACTCACGCCCAATCGAGGTGGACGCGGCCAGCGCCGGCCACGGACGTTGTTGGTGATGGGCGCTGATGGCTCGGACGAAGTCGTCAGGCCACCCCAACGGCACGTCGACGCCCACCACTCTCGCCGTGGTGGCAAGCTCCAGGATCTGCTCGTCGCTGACCGGAGAGATCGCCTCGATGCGACCTATCGCCCAGTCGATCACGCAGGCAGCTGTTCTCGCCGGGTCGGCGGCCAAGTCGACGCCTACCGTCAGCACGGTTGAGAGTCTGCCATTCCTCGGGTGTCGCCCTCGGCGCCTTAGGGCGTCATGTCGTCGTGCGCAGCGACGCGGGAAAGTTCGATCTCGTGCGGTCCGCGCCAGAAGTGCAGACGCCGTGCGCTGTGGGTGTTGGTCTGAAGGTTGACCCTCCACGCGGTACGAGTTCCATCCACCACGACCGGGTCGTGTGCTCCCGGGCCGCTGCGGAGCTGGTGCATCTGGCGACCGGGTGACATGTCCGCGAGACCCGTCAGGATCTCAACGACGACGTCGACGATCTTGTCCCGCGATACGCGTCGGTCCGCGTGGTTGCTACCTCTGTCGTGTGGTGGCTATTCAGTGCTACTATCTACCAGTAGTAAGCGACGCTGAGTAGAGCGAGAGGTCTGTGTGAGCAACAAGCAGATGACGGAGATGCTCAAGGGCACGTTGGAGGGAATCGTCCTGGCGCTCCTGGCTGCCCGGCCCGCATATGGCTATGAGATCACGGCGTGGTTGCGCGAGCAGGGCTTCTCCGAGATCGCCGAGGGCACCGTCTACGCACTGCTCGTCAGGGTCGAGCAGCGGGGCTTGGTCGACGCGGAGAAGGTTCGGTCTGCCAAGGGTCCACCGCGCAAGGTGTATTCGCTCAACTCAGCTGGTCGGGACTATCTCGACGAGTTCTGGAGGTCGTGGAGCTTCCTCGCAGAACGTATCGAACAGCTCCACGAAGGAGGCAACTAGTCATGGCGGCAAAGTGGGTCGAGATGGTCACGGGCTCGCTGAAGGAGAAGGCGCAGTACCGGCGGTACAGGGCGCGCATGAACCAACTCCCCGAGCCCTATCGCGTAGCGGTCCAGGCGCTCGACCGGTACCTCATGTACCGCGGATCGATCACCAAGGGCGACGTGCTGGTGTCGATGCTCCAGGATCTTGCGGACCTGTTCGAGCAGAGCGCTGCGGACGGAACCCCGGTCCGGGCAGTCGTGGGGGAGGACCCGGTGGAGTTCGCCGAGGAGTTCCTGCAGAACTACTCCGAGGGTCAGTGGATCAACAAGGAACGGCAGCGGCTGACCGCCGCCATCGACCGCGCCGCCGGAGGAGATACCGGCAACCAAAGAAAGGATTCAGCTGACAGCAACGGTGGCCCAGGCGATCCGCGTGCCGGGTCTGGAGAAGTCGTTCGATGAGCTGCGGGTGCTGTGCGGCGTGGACTTCGACGTGGCGCGGGGCAGCGTCTCTGCGCTGCTCGGCACGAACGGGGCAGGCAAGGCCACGGTCGTGAACATCCTGTCCACGCTGCTCAAGCCTGACGCGGGGACTGTCACGTACTCCGGAGGCATGCGCCCGCGCCTGGACATCGCCATGAGCCTGATCGGCGATCCGCCGGTGAGCTTCCTCGACGAACCAACAAGCGGCCCGCGCCCGGTGGGGTGCGGCGAGGCGTCCACCAGGACGTGCAGAGGCGGATCCAGGTCGGATTCATGTCATATCCACCTCATGTGTCACTAGGTTGCCGGCAGTCGGCGGAGTAGTGCCCTAACCGTAGGCACCGCCCGCAACGGGGGAGGCGGGCCGGGGGCGGTGGGGCGGGTGGTCTGCGCACTGGCCGCGCGAAGGAGCCGGAGCCGGGTTCCGCTGCCGACGGTACCGGCAGCGGAACCAGATCATCGAAGTACTGGGGAATGCCCAGCGCCGCCGCGGTCACACGCAGATCCTGCAGCTGCGCCGGGGTGGCCGCAGGCAGGACGAACGAGGCCCGGCGCGCCGACTCCAGCACCTGGCCGAGGATCCCTCGAATCCGAGGCCCAGTCTCACCCGAGGCCGCCAGCTGGTGGCTGAGTCGCCGCACCTCCCCGGCCGCCGGCTGCCGGGTGCACAGCGCAGAGATCACCGTGTCCACGAACCGGGCGATGCAGGCGTCGTGCGTCTCCCGGGCGCTCATCGGTAAACCAGTGAGCAGGTCGACCAGCCACTCGCCGGGGACGCCGACCGAGGGTGCCGATTCCGGGGGTGGGGGCGCCGGACACCGGGGCGGATTCTCGAGCCAGGGCTGGCCTCCACCGGGGTCGAGGCCCCTCGCCGAGGGCCCGCTCGCGGCGTCTAAGCCAGCCAGATCCGACGGGGAGGGGCTCGGCGGCACGGGGTACCGCAGACGATCGGCGGCCCGTCCCAGGATTTCGGCCAGGGCCGCGTGCAGGACCCGGGTCTGCCTCACGGCGGTCCGGGTATCCACCGGTGACAGCCCCAGGTACCGGGCCATACCGGCAAGCCGTGTGCTGGGCACCGTCAGCAGCCGTCTGGCCAGCACCGACACGTCGATGGCCGGCCACACGGGTACGACGACCCCGGCCCTCAGGAACGCGGCGTGCAGGAACTGCTCGACGAAGTCCGCGTTGTGGACCACCACGACAGTCCCGCTCAGCCGAGCGGTCAGGGCGGCCGCGACCTGCTCGAAGTTGGGTAGTTCGCCCGGTCCGTCGCGGCCGCCAGGGTGCAGCAGCGCGCAGTACGGTGGCCGGACCGTCACCATCTCCGCGTCGACCTCCAGGATGGCCACCTCTGTGATCGCGTCCTGCGCCGGCCGGAAGCCGCTGGTCGTGATGGCGAGCAGGGCGTACCGCCCGCGGTGGCGGTGGCCCCCCTCACTACGTGCCAGCGGGTCCGGAGGTTTCGGTCCGTTCCGTGGGATCAGGCTCGGGTAGGCGAACAGGCGGCTCGGGACCCAGTCGGGACCCTCCCGCGGGTCGACTGGGTGACCCGGGTCGACCGGAGAGGGTGGGCCGATGGCGCGCGGGGCCGGGCCTGCCCCTTGCTGCGCAGTTCGACGGGCAGTCGGCCGCCCTCGGTAGCTGGAGCGAACCTGCAAGCTCACGACAGTCACGGCGGCCGTCACCAGCAAGAGACCGATCAGCGCATCCATGCCGATTCCCGTCGTGCTGTCGGGCTTCCTGCTCTACCGAGCGGTCACCCCATCGGCCCCGATGCGGTGGGATTGAGCCGGGCATGGGGGAGACTTCGGTGGGCCAGATCGCAGCCCGTCCCCAGGGGCGGACGGCCCCGGGCTGGATACCATGTCACCAGCCGCGGTGAGCGAGGATGCCACCAGGACCGAGAGGCCTGTGCCGGCCGCGTGCGCCGGTGCGTTCGTGTCTGGGAAGGGATGGGTCAATGCAGCAGCTCACCGGTGTCGATGAATTCTTCGTGGGCCTGGAGTCCCCGACCACCAACTCCGTGGTTGGGGTATTGATCAGGTTCGATGCTCCGAATCAGGGGCAACCGCTGCCGGACGAGACCTTCATGCGACAGCGGATCGCCGAGCGCATCGATTACCTGCCGCCGCTGCGTCAGGTGATCGTCAAGACCCCCCTCCACCTCGACTACGACTATCTCGGTGAAGCCGGCCGGGTCGACATCGCGGCGCATCTCAGCACGGTCAGGCTGCCCGATCCAGGCGCAGACAGGGAACTGGCGGCGGAGGTGGCCCGGATCATGGGCACCGGGCTGGCGCCCAAGCGCCCCAGGTGGGACTACACCGTCATCGAGGGCCTCGACAGCGGCGGCGTCGCGCACCTGCTGCGGATCGACCATGCGGCTGTGGACGGCGCCATGTTCACCTACGTCTTCAACGCCCTCTCCGACGACCCGCCGCCGTTTCGAGAGGCGGACCGGCCGGGCGTCTTCCCCGACCCGGTCGGCGGCAGTGCGGAGATGCTGGCCCGTGGCCTATGGGGGACGGCGGCTCGACCGGCCCGGGTGGCCGCCCTTGCCATCGGGGCGGCCAAGTGGATGGTGGAGCGATTCCCCAAGGACGGGGTGACGACGCTGCCCGCCCTGGTGGCCAAGGTCGTGCCGGGTGACCTCGGGCGGCCCTTGGTGGCGCTGGTCAACAAGCGTCAGCGGCGCGCCGGACAGCCGGAGATCGCATCGATGATCCCCACCTTCTTCCCACCGAAGACGCCGTTCAACCGACAGGTCTCAGCTCAGCGCAGCTACCTGTTCACCGAACTGCCCCTGGCCGAGAGCAAGGCCGCCGGCAAGGCGTTCGGAACCACCCTGAACAACGTTGTCGTGGCGGTCTGCGCCGGCGCGATCCGTCGGATGCTCATCGAGCGGGAGGTCTCGGTCGACACCCCCCTGATCGTCTGTTGCCCGGTGTCGCTGCGAACCGGCGCCGAAGAGAACCCCTGGGCCAACCACATCAACATGATGTACGCGCCTTTGCCGATCCAGCTGACCGATCCGGTGGCCAGGCTTGAGGCCGTGACCGCGGAACTCACCAAGGCGAAGTCGAGCTTCGACAACTTGCCCACCCACCTGATCCGCGACGTGAGCAGCCTGGTCCCCTCGGCAGTCATGGGTTTGGCCACCAACACGCTCGTGCGGATGCCGGGTGACCTGTCTCGCACGTGGTTCAACGTCACCATCTCGAATATCCGCGGCCCCGACCATGTCAACACCATGAACGGTCTGACGGTGGCCGGGTACCACCCAGCCTCCTTCCTCACGGTCGGAGGCAACCTCAACCTCAGCCTGTGGAGTTACCGCGGCAAGCTGTGCCTGGGCATCATCGGCGCCCGGGAGCAGGTCGGTGACCTGCAGCCGGTCGCCAGGTACCTGGAGGAGGAACTGGCCGCTCTGGTCGAGGCAGGCTCCGCACGGCACCCATCCGGCGCATCCCGCGCATCCGGCGCGACGAGTCAGGATGCTGCCGACGCCGTCGAGCCGGGCGCCCAGGCGCCCGAACAACGGGCTGTGTGAGCGGATCCCAGCCGTGCCGGGCCTCGTACGACCGCGCCCGGTGCGCACTCGATCGGTCGTCCCTGTCCGGCTTCGGCGGTTCGTTTGCTGACATTGGCTACTCACGTGCCCGGACTAGGGCAGTCTGGAGCTTCCTGGCAAGGGACCTATGGACCCTTGCGTGTCGAGGGTACGGAACCTAGATTCTACCACTGGTGTAACTCAAGATCCGCCCCGGCCTGTCGTGCAGGGCTAGGGCATAGCACCCGATCGTCACTCCCGATCGGGTTGTTCATGACTCATCAAAAGGACAATGATGTCGACAAATCAATCCCAGTCGTACGGCGTGCCGGATATTTATCACGACGACAGCAAGCCGACGACCGCAGCGGGCGAATACCGTCGCGTCGCGCTGGCCACGATGGTCGGCACCACGATCGAGTGGTACGACTTCTTCATCTACGCCAACGTCGCCGCGCTGCTCTTCGCTTCCCTCTTCTTCAGTGGCCTTGGGGACATGAGCCAACTCGCGTCGCTGGCCACCATCGGGGTGAGCTTCTTCTTCCGACCACTCGGCGCCATCGCGATGGGGCACATCGGTGACCGGTTCGGCCGACGGATAGTCCTCATCTTCACCCTCGTGCTCATGGGCGCGTCGACGACTCTGGTCGGTCTGCTACCCACCACCCAGCAGATCGGCGTAGCGGCGCCGATCCTGCTCATCCTGTTGCGCTGCCTGCAGGGCTTCTCGGCGGGCGGCGAATGGGGTGGCGCGGCCATGCTCGCCGTCGAACACGCTCCCCAAGGGCAGCGCGGCAAGTTCGGCGCCTACCCCCAGATCGGTGTGCCCGCGGGCATGCTGCTGGCGTCGGGCCTCCTGCTCGTGCTGACCAACATCCTGACCAAGGACCAGTTCGACAGCTGGGGCTGGCGCCTGCCGTTCCTCTTCTCGATCGTCCTGGTCTTCGTCGGCCAGTGGATTCGTCGCCGCGTCTCTGAGAGCCCGGTCTTCCGTGAGCTGAAGGACGCCAAGGCGAACGCCACGTCGCCGCTGCGGGAGCTCATGCGCACCAATGGTCTTCAGGTCCTCAAGGCGGCCGCCACCTTCGTCGGCAACAACGCCCTGGGCTACATGCTGGTCGGCGGATTCCTGCTCGGCTACGTCACCCGGGCCTACAAGCTGCCGCGTGAGCAGGTCTTGGCGTGGATCCTGGTCGCCGCGGCGCTGTGGATCGTGAGCACGATCTACGCCGCGAACCTGTCCGACCGGATCGGCCGTCGCAAGGTCTTCATCATCGGCTACGTGATCACGATCCTGTGGCTGTTCCCGATGTTCTACTTCGTCAGCCAGGGTTCGCTGGTCGGGATCGCGATCGCCTACATCGGCATGATCATCCCCAACGGCCTGACCTACGGCCCGCAGTCCGCGCTGTTCGCCGAGATGTTCCCGGCCCGGATCCGACTGTCCGGAGCCTCGCTGGCCTACGCCATCGGGGCCGTCTTCGGCGGGGCATTCGCCCCGACCATCGCGGAGTGGCTGACTGGGCGGACCGGCAGCCTGTACCCCGTCGCCGCCTACCTCGTGGTGATGTCGGTGATCAGCCTCCTGGCGGTTCTGTCGATCAAGGACCGCACGAACGAGCCTCTGCATACGATGTCCGGTCACTGACGTCGGACGCCCAGGCAGTTCTCGGCAGCCGGTCCGCTGAGGGGCGAATCCCGCGGCCCGGCCAGGGAACGTGAGAGCCCGGCAGGGCGACTTCCTTCGACATCGAGGAAGCGCCCGGCCGGGCTCTCCGCTGGGTCCGGGCGCGTGATGGCCGTCGGGGCCTCTTCGGGGTCGGGTGCACCTGCCTTGATGGCCGCCGCTGCCCCTGCGCGGACATGGACGTGCCCGGCCGTGCGGCCTCGCCACAAGACCACTCGGCCGGGCGTCCTTCCCCTTGGGAGCCCGCCGACCCGGTGACGGACTCCCCGGTGTCACCTCCGCATGGGCGCCCATGCGGAGCGTGACCAGATGAGCACAGCGGCTCACCCGCGGCGGCGGGGAACCGCGCCGGCCGTGATGGTTCGGGTGCCGTGGGGTCCGGTGGCCCGGTGATACCGTCGGACCCCACAGCCGTCCTTGTCGGCCAGGGAGGCGAGCCCGCTCGGCCCTGCCCTGGGCCTCGGTGGCTGCAGCACGAGTGCGAGGGCGCCCGCGACGGTTATCTCGACGTGGGGGGCAGGGACCGCCACCATGGTCCCCGCCCCCGATCTGAGTCCGACGCTGCCACCGTGCTTGGACTGCTCCCCACGCCACGATCCCGTCACCGATCGCGTGACGTGGTCATGTGACGTGGCTTCCGGTAGCGGGTGGAGGAGCGAGGGCTCCAGATGTCCTCAGAATAATCGTCAATAGTTTGACAGACAAGTGCCTGACAATGTGATCCAAGTCCCTTCCGGCGCCGCTCCGGGACGTACCGCACGCGCGACCAGCCCAGAGGAGAACCTGAGGAGAACCCTTGTCGCTCGCACCTCACAGGTGAGCGGGGGGGCACGTATCGCGCTTATGAACGAAGGGAAAGGACCAAAGGCCCGAGTACGTCGAGTTATACCTCTCATGACGCGTAGCCACCTGAGAAACCCCAGGTGAAATATGAACTTCTCAGGTCACGCGCGGTCGAACCCGACGGCTGTCGGCGTGATGCGGGTCGGCACTGACAATGAGCCACCGTCGCGTCCTCGACGGTGGCTCATGATGACCGTTGGGCGCGCATCCGGGCGCCTCCCGGATATCCGAGGCGGAGGTGCTTGCCCGACATCGATAGGCAGTCTTAGGCTGCAAGAATAGGCAGTCTTAGGTGGCGAGAAAGCGCTGCGAAAAGCCTTACCGTCTTCAATAATCGAACAGTCCGGCATCGGGAGCTGCGACCACGACGACCACCCCGGCGCGGGAGACCGCACCGCACCACCAGCCCGCATCAAGGGCCACCGATGACGACCAAGAAGGGCGCCATGTCTGATCAGCAGTTCAAGGTGTTCGGCGATCCGGACATTTTCCATGACGACAGCAAGCCGACCACCTCGGCCGCCGAGTACCGCCGGGTCGCCATGGCAACCATGATCGGCACCACGATCGAGTGGTACGACTTCTTCATCTACGCCAACGTCGCGGCGTTGCTGTTCGGCCGGCTGTTCTTCAGCGGACTGGGGGACAGGGCCGATCTGGCCGCGTTCGCGACGATCGGGGTCAGCTTCTTCTTCCGGCCGCTGGGCGCGGTGGCCATGGGTCACATCGGCGACAAGTACGGCCGCCGGATAGTCCTCATCCTCACGCTGGTGATGATGGGTGTCGCCACCGCGCTGGTCGGCCTACTGCCCACCAGCGCCCAAATCGGCATCGCCGCTCCGATCCTGCTCATCGGGCTGCGCTGTCTACAGGGCTTCTCGGCCGGCGGCGAATGGGGTGGCGCAGCAATGCTCGCCGTGGAGCACGCCCCGGCCGGTCAGCGTGGCAAGTTCGGCGCCTACCCGCAGGTCGGTGTCCCCGGTGGAATGCTTCTTGCGGCGGGCATCCTGGCCCTGCTGACCAACACCCTGTCCAAGGAGTCGTTCGACTCATGGGGTTGGCGTCTACCCTTCCTGTTCTCCATCGTGCTGATCTTCATCGGTCAGTACATCCGCCGGCGGGTCGCTGAGAGCCCGGTGTTCCGCGAGCTGAAGGAGGCCAAGGCGTACTCCAAGTCGCCGATGATCGAGGTCTTCAAGAAGAACCCCAAGGAGATCCTGACCGCGGCGCTCATCTTCATCGGCGACAACGCACTTGGCTACATGCTCGTCGGCGGTTTCGTGCTCTCCTTCGCCACGGCCACCCACAAGCTGGAACGCGGTGCGGTGCTCAACTGGGTGCTGGTCGCCGCCGCCTGCTGGATCGTCACGACCATTGGCGCGGCCATCTGGTCCGACCGGATCGGCCGCAAGAAGGTGTTCATCATCGGGTACATCGTCATGGCGGTGCTGATGTTCCCGATATTCCTGCTGATCAACCGTCCCAGCCTGGGCTCTGTCGCAGCCGGCTTGATCATCATGACGATCCCGCTCGGGCTGTGCTATGGGCCGTTGCCGGCGCTGTACGCCGAGCTCTTCCCCGCGCGGATCCGGTTGTCTGGCGTATCGATCTCCTACGCCATCGGCGCGATCCTGGGCGGCGCGTTCGCCCCGCTCATTGCCCAGTGGTTGACGCAGACGACCGGGACGGTCATGGCCGTCGCCGCCTATCTGTTTGTGATCTCGTTGGTCAGCCTCGGCGCGTCGGCGATCGTCAAGGACCACACGAACGAGCCGCTGCACACGACCTCTGGCCACTGAGCCGAGCGGCGACGGGTCCCGCGGGACTCTCCGCACCGGCTCTGCTCTAGACCCGAGAGCGAAGACCAGAAACAGCCGAGCGGATCAGACGAAACGTCGACTGATCCGCTCGGCTGTTGTGATGACCAGAGGTGCCAACGCCTCGATGTCCCGCTCGCCCATATACGTCACCGCGACCGCCGCCGCACAGCGGTACCCGCGCAACGGAGCCGCCACGGAGTGGACGCCGTTCATGACCTCCCCGGTCGAGGTCGCCCAGCCGTGCTCGCGCACGTGCCGCAGCGCCTCGGGATCGTCGGGAGCCGGGGGCGTGAAGGCCAGCAGGGCCATCCCCGGTGCGCCCATGTTCACCTTGTGCCGATAACCGATCTTCAACGAGAACATGCCGCCCGGAGAGGCGGGCTCGACCACGAGCAGCGTCATCGCCTCGTCCCCCTCGCGAACCACGATGAAGGAGGCCAGGTCGGTTTCGTCGGCGAGCAGCTGCAGGTCGTGGGTTGCGACCGCACTCATGTCATGGACCAGTCCGCTGGTCAAGGCCACCAGCCCGTACCCGAGTCGATAGGTGTCCCCGAGGTCTCGGCTGACCAAACGCCGATCCTCCAGTGTCCGTAGCAACCGGTAGACGATGGAGCGATGCAGGCCCGTAGCCTCCACCAGCTGGGCGATTGTTTGTGGGCGAGCCGAGGCGGCCAAGAGCTCGAGCAACCAGACACCCCGGTCGAGGGTCTGCGAGCGGGCGCTCTGTGAGGACGCAGTCATACAAGCTCTCCTTCCCGGGCCAGCGACGGAACGCCTTGAGTATGCCCGGCATCTCGGATAGACTGGCCATGACTCTATTACCGAACGAATCGTTCGATATATGAATTGCTCTCCTCTCGGAGCACGTCCCTGACCATCCCCCCGCTGGGCGCACCCCTCATGTCACGATGGGTGGCGGTGCCGTCCCCTACCGACCCTGGAGTTGCGATGTCGAAGCCCTTTGCCTCCTCAGCAGACACCGAAGTCAAGACGCAGTCCCTCGAGATCCTCGCTGACGGCGTTTACGCGCTGACCGCCGAGGGAGACCCGAATGTCGGTGCCATCGAGGGCGAGGACTTCCTGGTCGCCTTCGAGGCCCTGGCGACCCCGTCTGCGGCCCGCGACTGGCTGGCTTTGTTGCGGCAGCACACCGACAAGCCGATCAAGTACCTGGTGCTCTCGCATTATCACGCGGTGCGGGTACTAGGCGCGAGCGCCTACGAGGCCGAGGTCATCATCGCCCACGAGATGACCCGCAAGCTCATCGCCGAACGCGGCAAGGAGGATTGGGACAGCGAGTATGGGCGGATGCCGCGACTGTTCCAGGACCCGCAGTCCATCCCAGGGCTGACATGGCCGGATGTGACGTTCAGCGACCGCTTGACCATCCCGCTGGGCGGCGAGCGTGGAGATCTCGTGCTCAGCTACCACGGCCGCGGTCACACCGCGGGTGACATTCTCACCTGGGTGGACAAGCACAAGATCCTGTTCGCCGGGGACCTGGTCGAGTCGCAGGCCGCACTGTACACCGGGGACGCCTTCCACAAGGACTGGTCAAGCGGCACCCTCGACGCCGTCAAGGCCTACGGCGCCGACCAGCTCATCGGCGGCCGTGGGGCGATCGCCCGTGGCCGGCAGGAGGTGGATGCCGCGATCGAGCAGACCCGCGACTTCATCCTCACCATGCTGCGCGAGGTGGGCGAGGTGCACGCCCGCGGCGGCACGGTCAAGGAGGCCTTCGAGGCTACCTATGCGGCCCTGAACCCCAAGTACGGCCAGTGGCCCATCTTTGAGCATTGCGCACCGTTCGACGTCCAGCGAGTGTGGGACGAGTTCGACGGCATTGACTGGCCACGAATCTGGACCGCGGAGCGGGACCAAGACGTCTGGGCCCTGCTGCAGGACTGATGAGCGCCACGAAGGAAAGGGACAACGACGTCATGACCACCACTAGCACCGCAGGCACCTCCACCCTCGGCGCGCTCGACCCGGCGCATCCGGTTGTCGTGTTGGGCAACGGCCCGGTTGGCCAGACCGCCGCCCTCTTGCTGGCGTCCTGGAATGTCCCGGTCGTCCTGCTCGACTCCCGCCCGGAGCGTGATCCCATCGGCTCGAAGGCCCTCTGCCAGCAGCGCGATGTGCTGGACATCTGGGGCAAGGTAGGGGCCGGTCAACAGATCGCCGATGAGGGCGTCACCTGGGAACAGTCCCGCACCCTCTACAAGGAGAACGATCTGTTCGTCCAGGGCTTTGTCAACCGCGGCATGTCGCCGTACCCACCGTTCGTCAACGTCGGTCAGAACCGCACCGAGGACATCCTCGACGAGAAGATCGCCGCCCAGCCGCTCATCGACGTGCGTTGGGGTCACGAGGCGATCGCCGTCCGTCAGGACGACGAGTCGGTCACCTTGACCTGCAAGCGTCCCGACGCCAGCACCGTCGAGGTCTCCGGTGCGTACTGCATCGCGGCCGCGGGAGCTCGTGGCGACTCGGTTCGGGAGACGCTCGGCCTCACGTTCGACGGCAAGACTTTCGAGGACTACTTCCTCATCTGTGACATCAAGACGGACATGCCGGGATGGGCGCTGGAGCGCCGGTTCTATTTCGACCCACCGTGGAACCCCGGCCGCCAGGTCCTCATTCATCCCTGCCCGAACTCCACGTTCCGCATCGACTGGCAGGTCCCGCCGAACTACGACCTCGACGCCGAGGAGGCCTCCGGGACGTTGGACAAGCGGATTCGCACGGTCATCGGCGAGCGCGACTACGAGATCGTGTGGAAGTCGGTGTACCGCTTCCACGCTCGACAGGTCGACCGGATGCGGGTCGGCAGGGTGTTGATCGCCGGCGACCTGGCCCACCTCGTCGCGCCGTTCGGGGCTCGGGGACTGAACTCCGGGGTCCCGGACGCGGAGAACGCGGCCTGGAAGATCGCGTATGTGATGCACGGCTGGGCCGACGACTCGCTGTTGGACAGCTACCACTGGGAGCGGGACGCCGCAGCCAAGGAGAACCTCGACGTCACCGGCACGACGATGCGCTTCTTGGTCCCGCAGAACTCTCGGGAGTGGACCGAGCGCCGAGAAATCCTCGAGGCCGCCGTCAAGGATCCCTCGGATGTCTCGCGGGTCAACTCCGGGCGCATGGCGGAGGCCTACTGGTACGTCGACTCGCCCCTGACCACACGGTCTCTGGAGCGGATCTTCCCCGGTCGCCCGCCGAGGGGTGCCGACCCCGAACCGGTGCCTGGCGTTATCGTCCCGGACGCCCCGGTCACGCTGTCCGATCGGCCGGAGGTGACCAGGCTTCGCGAGATCGTCCGTGACGGCGTCACCGTGCTGCTGGGTGCCGACGCCGACGTCCAGGAGGTCCGTGAGGCCCTCCTCGATATCCACTCACCCCTGCAAGTGCTCCAGCTCGCCGACATCGACACCTCTGGCGCACTGAGCAAGGCGCTCGACGCGGGGGCTACCGATATGTTCGTCATCCGCCCCGACGCCCACATCGCCGCGGTTGTCCATAGCCCGACCGAGGTGGCACGCGCGACGCGCCGACTCACCTGCAACGTGTGATCAGTGATGGCACACGTTTGTCTTGACCCCTTCGCCGGGCCCACCCCGGCTCGTCTGCACAGGAGCTGACATGGCGTTCTACCGCAGCGCTGGGTCTATCCCACCCAAGCGACACACCCAGCACCGCACCCCAGAGGGAAAGCTGTACTACGAGGAGCTCATCGGTGAGGAGGGCTTCTCTTCAGACTCCTCGCTGCTCTACCACACGTACATCCCCTCGGCGATCACCGAATCGAAGGTCTGGGAGCTGCCAGACCAGACACTGACCCCCAACCACCCCCTGTTGCCGCTGCACCTGAAGCTGCACGACCTCTTCGACGACGCCGCCGCGGCAGCCGCCGACGTGGTGACCGGCCGTCGGCTGCTCCTTGGCAACGCGGATGTCCGAATCTCGTACGTCCGGGCCTCCCAGCCCTCGCCCTACTACAAGAACGCCATCGGTGACGAGCTGCTCTACATCGAGGCGGGCAATGCCACGCTGGAGACCTACCTCGGCAACCTCGATGTCCACCAGGGCGACTACGTGGTGATGCCCCGGGCGATCATCCATCGCTGGGTGCCGACCGGGTCAGAGCCGATCCGGGTGTACTGCGTCGAGGCAAACAGTCACGTGGCGCCACCGCCGAACTATCTGAGCAAGTTTGGGCAGTTCCTCGAGCACAGCCCCTTCTGCGAGCGGGACTTCCGGCATGTCGGCGCCCCCGAGCAGCGGGAGGGCAGCGACATCGAGGTGCACATCAAGCATCGCGGCCCGGGAGCCAGCGGGATCGCCGGCACCATCCACGTCGTGCCGACCCACCCGTTCGACGTCGTGGGCTGGGACGGGTGCCTCTACCCGTTCGTGTTCAACATCGGTGACTACGAGCCGATCACCGGTCGGGTGCACCAGCCGCCGCCGGCGCACCTGGTCTGGGTCGGATTCAACTTCGTGATCTGCAACTTCGTGCCACGAAAGGTGGACTACCACCCCCTGGCCATTCCGGTGCCGTACTACCACTCCAACGTCGACTCCGACGAGGTGATGTTCTACTGCGGCGGCGACTACGAGGCCCGCAAGGGTTCCGGAATCGACGTGGGGTCGATCTCGCTGCACCCGCTGGGTCATGCCCACGGCCCGCAGCCGGGCGCGTACGAGAATTCGATCGGGGCGGAGCGTTTCGACGAGCTCGCCGTCATGGTGGACACCTTCCGTCCTCTCGACCTCGGTGAAGCGGCGCTGGCCTGCAACGACCCGTCGTACTGGAGGAGTTGGTCGAGGCCCGCGCAGTGACCCTCATCCCAGCTGTTGTTGCAGGGATATGTGACGACGCGGCGATCTTCCCGCCGGGCCTGGCCCGACTTGAGGACGCCGTGCCGGCACACCTGAGGCATGAATCGAGCGAGTACGCCGAGCTCGTGGGACCGCTGATCGTCGGCGTGGCAGTCCTTGACGAGCTGGCTGGCCTTGTCCAGGATCTTCCTTCGGCAGCGCTGGCGGTGTCGGTCACCGTGCCGACGCCCGACCAGGTCGGCGCGGTTCGGGCCGGCCTGGAGTCGATGCCCGGGGTCCGGCTGGAGGCGCTGGAAGTTGCGCTGCCGGCTGAGATGCCCACGGACCAGGTGGTTCCGGCCTTGGAAGCGGCTACGTCAGGCCTGGACGTGCCGGTCTTCGTCGAGGTCCCCAGGGACGCCCGGCGCCCCGGCATCCTGGCTGCCCTGGCCACCACCCGGTACCTCGCCAAGTTCAGAACCGGCGGGGTCAAGGCGGAGCTGTACCCCGACGAAGCCGAACTGGCCGCGGCCATCGCGGAAACCACTCGACTCGGGCTGCCATTCAAGGCCACCGCTGGCCTGCACCATGCAATCCGAAACACCGACCCGGAAACGACCTTCGAACAACACGGTTTTCTCAACATCCTCTGTGCCGTGGACGCCGCGCTGCTGGGCGCCGACGAAACGCAGCTGGTTACCGTTTTGAGTGATCGGCACGCCCCGGGGATCGCCCAGCGAATCGCGGGCCTGTCGGCCGATCGGGTCGCCGCTGCGCGCCGCCACTTCATCTCCTTCGGGACCTGCAGCGTCACCGACCCATTGACCGAGTTGACCGAGCTAGGACTGATAGGGGCTGGCAGCGCATGACACGGATTCCGATCCCGGAGGGCTCACTGTTCGGGAAGGCCAACCTGCCGTACGGAGTGTTCTCGATACCAAGACAGGCGCCGCGGGTCGGGGTCCGGGTCGGCGGTCACGTTGTGGACCTGTCCCTGGCGCTCGGTGACGAGGTGTTCGCTGCCGGCAGTCTCAACCCGTTCATGGCCCAGGGGTACGACCGGTGGGTGCAGGTGCGGGAGGCCGTGTCCGAGTTGGCGGCCGGGGAGGTACCGGCGGAGGCGGTCGTGCCAGTGGACCAGGTGAGCCTGCACCTGCCGTTCGACGTTGGCGATTACGTCGACTACTACGCCTCGGAGCATCACGCGACCAACCTGGGCAGGCTGTTCCGGCCAGATCAGGAGCCCCTCACACCGAACTGGAAGCACCTGCCGGTCGGCTACCACGGCCGGTCCGGCACGATCATCGTCTCCGGCGTGGACTTCACCCGACCCAGCGGCCAACGCAAGGGCCCTCAGGATCCGGTCCCGGTGTTCGGCCCGTCGATCCGGCTCGACATCGAGGCCGAGATGGGCTTCGTCGTCGGGACGGGTACGGAAATGGGTCAGCCGATCCCCACGGAGGATTTCGACCGGCACGTCTTCGGTGCCGTCATCTTCAACGACTGGTCCGCGCGCGACCTGCAGGCCTGGGAGTACGTACCGCTGGGCCCCTACCTGGGCAAGAGCTTCGCCTCCTCGTTGAGCCCATGGGTGGTGCCGATGCTGGCACTGGACCAGGCCAAGGTCGACACCCCGACCCAGGACCCGACCCCGCTGCCCTACCTGAAGATGGACCCGCCGTGGGGGTTGGACATCGACCTGGCGGTGCTCTGGAACGGCCAGGAGGTCAGCCGACCACCGTACCGGGAGATGTACTGGTCACCGGCCCAGATGCTGGCGCACATGACGGTCAACGGCGCCTCGACGCGTACCGGTGACTTGTTCGCCTCGGGCACCATCTCAGGCCCGGAGAAGCATCAGCGAGGCGCCTTCATCGAGCTCACCTGGGGCGGTCAGGAGCCGGTCACCGTCAACGGGCAGGAGCGCACCTTCCTCCTGGACGGGGACACCATCGTCATCAGCGCCAGCGCACCCGGCAGCGGCGGCCAGCGCATCGGTTTCGGCGAGGTTCGCACCACGATCCTGCCGGCCCCGAGCCTGTAGCGCCGGCGGCTGGGCCTGGCGTCCGGGCAGCCGGCCCCGGGCTCAGCCCTCGTCGAGCTCCGATGCGGCCCCCGCCGAAGGCCGGGTGCCGGCACCGTGCCTGCCGCCGAGACGGTCGAGTAGGGCGAGCAGCGTGGCCTGCTCCTCGGTGGTCAGCGAGCCGAACCATTCCCGTTCCAGGCGGTGCTGCGCTGCGAACGCCTCGGTAATCGCCGCCTGACCCTTGGAGCTGAGCCGGACGGACACCAGGCGGCGGTCGGCGTTGGAGTCGCGTTCGCGCACGATCAGCCCGTTGCCTTCCAGGGTGGCCAACACGCTGGAGGTGGCCTGCCGACTGACGCCGGAGAGGCGTGCCAGGTCACGGGCCTCCACCTGCCTGAACACCCAGATGATGTACATCACCCTGAAGGCGCTCCAGCTCCACCCCTTGGGTCGGTGGATCCGGGCCTCCGAGGCCTGGACGTGCATGCTGGCTGCCCGGCTGAGGCTGAATCCCAGATGGAACGTCTTGTCGTCGAGGTCGGGAAAGATCTGGTGCGTCAGTCGCGCCGCCACGTCGAGGAACTCCGCACCGGAGACGTGCGCCACCCGCACCCTGGTGCCGTCCTGGTTCGTCCGCCGTTGGAGCGAGCCCTCAGAATCCCGATTCGCCACCTGCATCTCCTGATCATTGGCGCAGAGCGCCGTGTCAGCACGCACCTGATCGGCGAGCCTTGACCGGCGCCGATCTGCCGGACACGTTACCGCTGAGCGGTGCGGCTGGGACAAGGACCGGCCACAACCCGCGGCGTCTCTCACGGTGGTCGGTTGCGGGGGTAAATGGCGGGGATCGATGGCGGGGATCGGTTGCGGTCAGGAGACGACCTCCATGATCCGCGGCGCCGCGGTCGCAGTGGCGGCGACCCGGCGCCTGCGCGGCCGAGGAGTCCCCGGCGCCCGCGACCCCTTCGTGGGCATGGCGGCCGCCGCCTTCTTGAGCGCCTCCAGTTCCTCGCTCATGTAGTCGGTCATCGGCCACATGTCCCCGACCAGCTCCCGTGCTCCGATGAATCCGAAGGAGATGGTGTCCTCGTGGCTTTGTAGGGTGATGTCCATCCCGCCGCCCACCGTCATGAACGAGATGGGGGCGTAGCCGAGGACCTTCAACCCATTCATCGTCGCCGGCTTGGTCGAGCCGCGGACGTTCGACACGACGATGTTCCACGGGGCCTTGGCCATCCGATGCGGGGCCCGGCTCAGCGCCTGGATAGGCAGGGCGTACAGCGCCCCGGACAACAGCGAACTGCCGTGTCGCATCAGCTGGGTCGGGAGGTTGTCGAAGCTGTCCTTGGCCACCTTGAGGTTTCGGGTGACGGCCCGCAACCTCTCCACCGGGTCGGCCAGGTCGGTGGGCAGCGGGGCGAACATCATGAACAGAATGTTCGCCCAAGGGTTCTTGTCCTGGCCGGTCCGCAGCGAGATGGGGCAGCAGCCGATGAGGGGCCGCTCGGGCAGCCCGTCCCGGTCCTGCAGGAAGCGACGGACCGCACCGGTGGCGACCGCGACGACGACGTTGTTCAGGGTGGTGTCGAAGGCTTTCCCGACCGCCTTGGCGTCGCTGAGCGACATCGTGGAGTAGACGAAGCTGCGCCGGCTCGATAGCCGCCCGTTGATCGGCGTCGACGGGGGCCACAGGGTGGGCACGATGGGGGTGACCTCCGGTTGCCCCTTGGCCTGCTGACGGAGGTTCACCAGGCTGGATACGGCCAAACCCAGGCCGCCGGGCAGGATCTTGGCGACCAGTTGCGGGATGGTGCTCCAGTGGTCCTGCGGGAGCCGACCCAGCAGCCACGAGACCAACTCGACCTGCAGCTTGGCCGCCTTGACGGGCAGGCTTGCCACCCCGACCAGCCCCCGGGCGAGCATCTCCGCCTGACCGAACAGCGGCTCCGGCCAGTCTGTGTAGGCCGAGTCGTCCAGCGGGTCGACCGGATCGTCTGCCAGCGCGTCCCACATCGGCGGGAACGAGCTGCCGTCGATGACGGTGTGGTCGATACGCAGCAGGTGGGCCACCCCGCCGTTGTCCATTCCCTCGAAGACGGTCAGGTCCCACATCGGCCTGCCCTGCTCGAGATTGGCGCTCATGAGCAGGGAGATCTCCTCAGCCAGCTGCTCCCGGGTCCCGGGCTCCGGCAGCCGGATGGTCCGGACGTGAGCGCCGATGTCGATCCGGTCGGCCTGGGCAAGGTAGGGGTGGTCCAGACCGAACGGGACTGGCACAAGGACTCGGTACAAGGGGGGCAGGTATTGGATCCGGTCGGCCAGCCGCCGGCGCATGAAGGCCTCGTCGGGCACCGGTTGGCCCTCCGTCGGCGCCTCGAACAGGATCAGGCCTCCGAGCACCGAGTTGGTCGTCTTGGAGTTGATCGTCAGGAACAGCTGGTCCAGACCCGTGAGTTGCTGCATCGGGGGCTCCTGTCGGGGCGGGTACGGATGGGGTCGCCGGCGGTACGCCCGTGAACGCGTCCTCAAAAGCCAGAATAGTTGTCCGCGACGGACCCCGGGGGGCGGGGCGGCGCGTGTCCTTGGACTGTCATTGGTCGTGAGGCCACCATCAACGTCGTGGACGCCCTGAGGATGTGCCGCGCTCGCTTGATCGGGCTCGACAGCATGGTCGGTCAGTCGAGCGTGGTCCGGCTCCATAGGTCACGACCGAGACCGGGCGCTCGCCGAGCGCACGAGGCCGAGTCCAGCTCAGCAGGTGGGTGTCGCCGGGGTCGGCGGTGGCGTCACCATCCTGCGGTAGGCCTCGCCGATGGCGACGTCAACGGTGTTGTCCGTTCGCGCGTCCCGGACCAGCTGGGCACCCGGAAATCGTGCGGCGACGGTCCTGGCCGCCAGGGAGGCCGACGCACCGTAACGCACCTGCGCGACACCCGTGATCCGGGTCCCCTTGGGGTCGTTGCCCACTCCGACGATCCGGAACCCCTGTGCGGCGAGGTTCTTGGCCACGGCCCTGGCCAGGCCGTCCTTGTCGGTGGCGTTGTAGACGTGCAAGGTCACCTGGTTAGGCGGTGGCGGCCCGGCGGTACACACCGTTGGCGGCTGGCCAACCGGCTGACCTGTCCCGATCACCCGCTCGGCGAACAGGATCGCCACGACCACGGCGAGCGCCAGGAACGCCGACAAGCTCACCAAGGTGATCCGCGTCCGACGACGTGCTCGCTGCCGGGTTGTCGGCTGGGTTGGCTGCCCCGGCTCCACCACGGTGTCCTCTCCTGTCGGTCGCGCCCCGCCGAGCGTCGCCGACGATAGGGCCGTGCCCGCATCGGTGAGCGGCGTTGCCGGCCGGCGGAGTTGCCATCGATCCTCGTCGTATCGGCGAGACAGTCAAGGACCTCACCCTTCGTGATGCCGAACCGTCACCCGGCGTCCAAATCGAGGACCCGTGCATGCAAGTTCCGCCGCTGCGCAAGGGCTGCCCGGAGCGCTCGGTGCAGCCCATCCTCCAGATAGAGCGTTCCCCGCCACTGCACGACGTGAGCGAAGAGGTCTCCGAAGAAGGTGGAGTCGTCGGCCAGCAGGTGAACCAGGTCGAGGGTCCGTTTGGTGGTCACCAACTCGTCCAGGCGGACGACTCGCGGTGGGACTCTAGCCCAGTCGCTCACCGACCGGTGCCCGTGGTCGGGGTATGGCCGGTCGTCTCCGACGGCCTTGAAGATCACCGACACAGTCTGTCAGTCGCCCGCTTCCGTTCGGCTCGTCGGTGGCGGCGACTACGATCGTGGCCGTGACTGACTCCCCGACCGGTCAGCTGGATGCCATCCGGGCCGGATACTCGTTCTCCGGGCCCGCGATGCAGTTGGGCGCCGCGGTGACCACCGACGGAGCCACCCACCCGGACACCCCGGTCAACCTGCCACTGTCGGTGATGAACCGGCACGGTCTGGTGGCCGGGGCCACCGGTACCGGCAAGACCAAGACCCTGCAGCTGATGGCCGAGCAGCTGTCCGCGTCGGGGGTGCCGGTCTTCCTCGCGGACATCAAGGGTGACCTGTCCGGCCTGGCGGCCCCAGGTCAGCGCAACGAGCGGGTCGATGCCCGGGCGGCGGACGTGGGCCAGGCGTGGGAACCCATCGGGTTCCCGCTCGAGCTGTACACTCTCGGCGGCCAGGGGACGGGCATCCCGGTGCGGGCGACGATCACGTCGTTCGGGCCCACCCTGCTGGCCAAGGTGCTCGGATTGAACCAGACGCAGGAGTCGAGCCTGGGCTTGGTCTTCCACTACGCCGACAAGCGCGGCCTGAGCCTGCTGGACCTGAAGGATCTGCGAGCCGTCATCGCCTACCTCGTTTCCGCGGAGGGCAAAGCCGACCTCACCGACCTCGGGGGACTGTCGAAGGCGACCGCCGGGGTCATCCTGCGCGAGTTGGTGGCCTTCGCCGACCACGGGGCCGAGGTGTTCTTCGGCGAGCCGGAATTCGACACCGCCGACCTGCTGCGCTGCGCCCCCGACGGCCGAGGTCTGATCAGCTGTCTGGAGCTGCCGTCCGTGCAGGAGCGGCCCCGGCTGTTCTCGACGTTCCTGATGTGGCTGTTGGCCGACCTGTTCAATGACCTGCCCGAGGTCGGTGACATCGACAAGCCGAAGCTGGTCTTCTTCTTCGATGAGGCGCACCTGCTGTTCGACGAGGCGAGCAAGCAATTCCTCGACTCGATCGAGCAGACCGTGCGGCTGATCCGGTCCAAGGGGGTGGGCGTCTTCTTCGTCACCCAGACCCCCCGCGACGTGCCCGCCGGTGTTCTGTCCCAGCTGGGCAACCGCGTCCAGCACGCGCTGCGGGCTTTCACTCCGCAAGACGCCAAGGCATTGAAGGCGACCGTCTCGACGTTTCCCACCAGCGAGTACCAGCTCGGCGAGTTGCTGACCCAGCTGGGGACGGGGGAGGCGGTGGTTACCGTGCTGTCCGAACGGGGCGCCCCGACGCCCGTCGCGTGGACCCGAATGCGGGCCCCGCAGTCCCTGATGGCACCCATCGACGTCCCCGCCATGCAGGTCATCGTCGATGGCTCGACGCTGGGCGCGAAGTACGCCGAGGTCGCCGACCGGGAGTCGGCCTACGAGGTGTTGAACGCCCGCCTGGCGCCGCCGCCGGCCGCCCCGCCCGCTCCGCCCGCCCCGTCGCCGGAGCCTCACCAGCCGGGGCCGCCGGCGCCGGCGCCGCAAGATCCGGGCCTGGTCCAGCAGGTCGTCGAGTCCGGCGCGTTCACGTCGATGCTGCGCTCGGCAGGCACCGTGCTGGGGCGCGAGATCACCCGGAGCATCTTCGGAACCGCTCGCCGCCGCCGGCGATAAATGCTCCGCCGTTGGCGGACGGTGCGGTGTTTCATCCGAATCACGGCGAGCTTGTCGAACCGAATGGCGGACGCGATGTGGTGTTCGAGGGCGTTGCTGCCGCGCTCGACGGCAGCCGATCGCGGCAGGTGACTGGGGCGGGCGCCGGTGGTCGACCTCCGGCCGAGCTTGTCCGCGGCGGGCCGATCAGCGTCCTCGTCACGGCACACCGGCTCGACAGGCCCTACGCCCCCGTGGCTGCGCAGTCTCATCCCCCGATCTGCCTACCTCAAGAAGAAGGCACACCCTTGTCATCCTGCGACCGTTGCATGGGCGCACAACGGATGGGCCCGCGGTCCGGGTCTCTGTGAGAGAGCGGACGCGTCCGGCGCTGCGTGTGCGCCCGGACGGACCGCAGTTTTTCCACCGCACGATCCTTCACACCAGGAGCCCTCCTTGAGCGAGCACCCAGGCCAGAACTCGACCCAGCAGCGAAACGTCACCAGCTTCGCCGACCTGGGCAAGGACGTGTGGTCCTACCTCACCGGTAAGGGGGCCGCAATCAACTACCAATTCGTCGATATGCTCGTCGAGGTCCCGCAGGACACCGGCCCGGACTTGGCACGGGCCACGTGGCGGCTCAACGGCACCTTACGTATCACCACAGCCGAGAACGCCTCGGCCGAGTGACCGGCTCTGGGGACAGCCGTGATCTGCCGTCCCCGGCCGTCCTCTTCGTGACCGCCGATATCGATATCACTGTCGACGGACTCCCGGCCCGGCTCGAGGGCGAGGGACGGCGTGTCGTGCTCCGCAGCGACCACCCGCATCACGTGTGGTCAAGCCTGGCCCGAGCGTCCCTGCCGGACTCGGTTGGCAACGTGAGCGGGCTCCGCGCCATGGGTCGCGCAGCTCACGCGATGTCGGACGTCGGTGTCCACCTCGATGTAGAAGGGCCGCGCGGGGCCCTCGTCAGCCTCGGGGACGGAGAACGCTCCATGATCGGACGCTTCTTCACGGGCAGTAGTGCGGTCCGGCCACGTTCAGTGCGCTCTCTCCTGCTATTCGTGGTCGAAGCCACCAGAGCGGTTCTCAGTCGGCGCCGGGGCATAAGGTAGCGCGGCAGCGCGGCCCGCATGACGCCTGAGGACCGCCGAGGAATCCACCAGGTGACTCGTGTCAAAAAGCGCGCGCAACTGGCTGGCCTTGTGACGGACGCTGCGGTTCACCGGCTGGACCGACCAGGTCGATCTGGAGGAACCCGGGAACCGCAGCGTCCCACTGTGCCCGGGTACGGATCGGGATCTGGTCCTTGAGCAGCCACCCGGGCTTGGTGCGCGAGCGACCCTTCAGCACCATCCTCGCCCGGTGTGCGGCTAGTCGCCGATCCATGGTTGCCGTTGACATCGTGATCAACCCGACGGCCAGCTCATCGGCGACGTCGAGTTTGGCGAACCGACGCAACGTGGGCACCGAGCGACCTCGCCGACCTGGTCACCCTGACCGGCGACCAAGGGGTTGGTTCGCGGACATCGACATCGACACAGGAGCTGCCCACGCGCCGTTCGTTCGGCTGTCGCTGGTCCGGTACCAGCCGAACTCGTTGGCGTGGAGGAGGAGCAGGTGCCCGCCGTCCTGGCGGTTCGCCCACCGACGCGGCCACCTCCAGGCCGAGGTCGAGCCGGCCTGCCCCTCGGCCAGCCGCAGCGGCTCCCGGGGCGCCCCGTGCAACGATGGATCAGAGACACGCCCGGCCGTGACACCGTCGGCCAGGTCATCTGCCAGATTGCGCTGCGAGGTGCTCTGGCCGGCGAAAGGGAGCTTCATGGATATTCAGTCCGACGCCTACCCAGCCAGACTCACTGTCGACTACCCGGAGCGGCTCGACCGGGTGACGACGGCCTTTCGGTTGTTGTGGGTCATCCCGATCGGCATCGTCCTGTCGGCGCTGTCCGCGCAGGCGACGTCGACGGTTACCGTCGTCAGCCAGTCCGGCCAGGTGGTCTCCGAGGCGAGCAGAACCGGCGGCGGAGTCGCCGGCGGGCTGGTCGCGGCGACCGCACTGATGATCCTCTTCCGGCAGCGCTACCCACGCTGGTGGTTCGACTTCGCGCTGCAGCTGGCCCGCTTCTCGGCCCGGGTGGGGGCCTATGTCGCCCTGCTGACCGACCGGTATCCCTCGACCGTGGAGGAGCAGGCGGTCCATCTCGAGATCGACTACCCCGACGACGTCCCCAGGGAACTCAACCGTTGGCTACCGCTGGTGAAGTGGCTCTTGGTCATCCCCCACCTGATCGTCTTGGCTGTGCTGTTCCTCGGCGCGGTGATCGCCGTTCTCGCGGCCTGGTTCGCCATCTTGTTCACCGGTCGCTATCCCCGAGGTCTGTTCGACTACGTGGTCGGAGTCGGCAGGTGGTCGCTGAGGGTTCAGGCGTATGCCACCCTGCTGGTCACCGACCGCTACCCGCGGTTCAGCCTCGACTGAGTTCGGCTCAGCCCGGCTGACGCCCGGCGCAGGTGCACTCTGGCGGAGGATAGGGGATTTGAACCCCTGAGGGTGATTAACCCAACACGATTTCCAATCGTGCGCACTAGGCCACTATGCGAATCCTCCGCCTGGCAGGGTACCGGAGGTCGGTGCGGGGCTCACAATCACAGCGGGGTCGTCGTAGAGTGGGCGACGGCCCCCCGCGTGGTGGTACCTCACCGAATCCCCCCAGGGCAGGAATGCAGCAAGGGTAAGTGAGCTCTTCCAGGTGCGCGGGGGGTCTTCGTTTTCGGGGCGGTGAGGGTCCGGTCACCAGGCAGCGTGCCGGCCCAGACGCTGCTCTCGGGGCGTCGTTTGCTGTCGGCCGGCACGGCTAGGGTCTCAACCGTGAGCACTGCACTGTATCGCCGGTACCGGCCGCAGACCTTCGCCGAGGTCATCGGTCAGGAGCACGTGACCGAGCCGCTCACCCGCGCCCTGGACACCGGCCGGGTCGGGCACGCCTACCTGTTCAGTGGGCCGCGGGGCTGCGGGAAGACCAGCTCCGCCCGAATCCTTGCCCGCTGCCTCAACTGCGAGCAGGGGCCGACGTCGACGCCCTGTGGTCAGTGCCCCTCCTGTGTGGCCCTGGCTCGGGGCGGTCCGGGCTCGGTCGATGTCATCGAGATCGACGCCGCGTCGCACGGCGGCGTCGACGATGCCCGTGACCTGCGGGAAAAGGCTTCGTATGGGCCCGCTCAGTCCCGGTTCAAGGTGTACATCATCGACGAGGCGCACATGGTCACCCCGCAGGGGTTCAACGCGCTGCTGAAGATCGTCGAAGAACCGCCGGAGCACGTGAAGTTCGTCTTCGCCACGACTGAGCCGGACAAGGTCATTGGCACCATCCGTTCGCGGACCCGGCACTACCCGTTCCGGTTGGTGCCGCCGAGCCGGGTCCAGGACTACCTGGCCGAGTTGTGCGTCTTGGAAGGGGTGCAGGTCGAGCCGGGGGTGCTGTCCTTCATCGTCCGCGCGGCCGGGGGGTCGGTGCGCGATGCGCTGTCGGTGCTCGACCAGCTGATTTCAGGGTCCACCGACGCCGGTCTGACCTATGCCGGCGCAGCCAGTCTGCTCGGGTTCACCGAGGGGGAACTGCTCGACGCCACCGTGGACGCGCTCGCGGCCGACGACGCCGGCTCGGTGTTCCGCCAGATCGACAAGGTCATCGAGACTGGTCACGATCCTCGACGTTTCATCGAGGATCTGCTGGAGCGGCTGCGGGACCTGATTGTCGCCTCGGCACTGGGGGAGGGCGCAGCGGCGGTGCTTCGGGGGGTTCCGGAGGATCAACTCCAGCGAATGCACCGGCAGGCGGCGGCGTTCGGCCCTGGTGAGTTGTCGCACCACGCTGACATCGTCAATGCTGGTCTGAGCGAGTTGACCGGTGCCACCGCGCCGCGTCTGCAGCTGGAGTTGATCTGCGCGCGGCTCCTGCTGCCGGCGGCGTCGGGCGAGCGGGGTCTGGCCGCCCGGGTCGATCGTCTGGAACGTCGAGCGTCCGTCTCGGGGTCGCCGGTGGCGGACGCCTCTGGCCGGCCACCCGAGCCGAGTTCGGCGGCTGCGCCGCCGGAGCGTCGGCCTGCGCCTCGAGACCGCGCGGCTGTCCCGCCCGAGAGGCCGGCGGGACGGCCGCCGGCCTCCGGCGGGCGAGTTCCAGCCCCAACACCGGCCGCCGCCGCGCCGGCCGTCAAAGCCCCGACCGCGGGAGGCGCCCGGGTCGACACCGATGCCCTACGCCGCAGCTGGCCCGACGTGTTGAGCAGGATCTATGCCATCCGCAGGGTCACCTGGACGTTCCTGTCCCAGCACGCCCAGGTGCTCGACTACGACGGGCATCGACTCCTGCTGGGCATTGCCACGAAGGGTCTGGCGACGACGTTCCGCAACGGCCCACACGCCGAGGTTGTCCGTCAGGCGCTGATCGAGTCCCTCGGTCTGGACACCCGCGTTGAGGGCGTGCCGTTGGCTGATGCGCCGCAGGTCGGTGCGGTGGCGACGCCAAACCGTCCTCAGGCGGTCCCCGGGGCGACGCCCGAGTCCGATGTCCGCGAACGGTCGGCGCCCCCCGCCGCGCCACCCACGATGGACGGGGCACCCGATGTCGCCTCCGTGACTGCGGGCGCTGTCGCCTCGGTGAACGCGGGCGCGGTGAACGCGGGCGCTATCGCCTCCGTGACTGCCGGTGCTGCCGCCTCCGTCCCGGAGACCGAGGACGGACCGCCGCCGGAGGATGCCTCCCCCGACCCGATCGACGAGTCGGACCCAGCGCCGGGAGTGCGGGGTGCGCCCGGGCGGGGGGCCGGTGACGGCGCGACAACCGGGCGGCGTTCGCGCAGCCGCCCGGGGTCTGAGACGGGTCGACCTGCCTCCTCACGAGCGGGCAGGCGCGTCCCCCGGCGAGCAGAGGACGACCCGACTGCTGGCCAGGGAGCAGCGTCCGGACCCGGGGATGACGAGGCCGCCAGCCGGGAGGACGAGAATGTGGAAGCGTCGACCGCGGTGGGGGAGCCGGTGATCACCGATGTGCTCGGCGGGACGGTCATCGCGGAGACGGAGGACTGACGCCGGCCCAGTGGCCGGTCCTTCGGCAGCGGAGGTGAGCGGGCAAACGGGGCGGGTCGGCGGAGGTGTGTTGTCGCCACGAGGACGTACGCTGCTCACGTGTACGAAGGCGCGGTACAGGACCTCATCGACGAGCTCGGGCGGCTGCCCGGGATCGGGCCGAAGGGTGCCCAGCGCATCGCCTTCCACCTACTGAAGACCGACGAGGTCGACGTTACCCGTCTGGTCGAAGCGCTGGTCAGGGTCAAGTCGACGGTCCGCTTCTGCGGGCTGTGCGGCAACGTCGCCGAGCAAGACCAGTGCCGCATCTGCCAGGATCCCCGTCGCGACGCCTCGTCCATCTGCGTGGTGGAGGAACCCAAGGACGTCGTCGCGATCGAGCGGACCCGCGAATTCCGTGGCCGTTACCACGTTCTCGGCGGGGCGATCAGTCCCATTGAGGGGGTGGGCCCCAACGACCTACGCGTGAGCGAACTGATGGCGCGGTTGGCCGACGGGGGCATCGGGGAGGTCATCATCGCCACCGACCCCAACCTTGAGGGTGAGGCCACCGCCACCTACTTGGCGCGACTGCTGGCGCCGCTGGATGTCGCAGTCACCCGGTTGGCCTCGGGCCTGCCGGTCGGCGGCGACCTGGAGTACGCCGACGAGGTCACCCTGGGTCGGGCGTTCGAAGGAAGGCGGTTGCTCAATGCCTGAACGTGTCGCACGTGACTTGGCGCTGCTGTCCAACGAGACGGCCACGGAGGCCAAGTCGTTCCTGACGGTGGTCCGAGAGATCGGCGCGGGCAGCTCCCCGGACACGGCCATCCCGATCCTGCTGCTGGCCGTGTCCCAGGTCCTTGTCACAGGCGCCCGGCTGGGCGCGATCAAGGATGTCGTGCCATCCCAGCGGTTCGAGCCGGATCTGGGAAGCGACGAGGACGTCGGAGCCCTGCGCGACGGGTTGGCCCACTTGTTCATCGGGCTGGACGACTACGTCGAGGTGGTCGACCCGCTGACCTCTGCCGAGGTCACCACCGGGCAACTCTCCGGGGATATCGCCGAGGTCGCCGGCGCTCTGCTACACGGCCTGGGTCACCACGCCGACGGTGAGATCACCGAGGCCCTGTGGTGGTGGCAGTTCAGCTATCTGTCGTCCTGGGGGGTCAGGGCGGCGAGCGCGTTGCGGGTCCTGCAGTCGGTGCTGAGCCACATCCGCCTGGACGCCGACGAGGACGTCGTCGCGGAGGCGGAGTTCGACGCCCTGCACCGGTGACAGCAGTAGCACCCCGGCTTGCTTACCCGTCGGCGACCGACCCGTCCCCCGTCCCTCCGCCCGAGTTCTGTTCTGTCAACAATATCTCGCGGCGCCGATCTCGTGATCCGGGCCTACCGGGGGGCAAGCCGACCGGCGGTTACACTGATTCGCGGTTGCCGAGTGGCCCATCTGGTCCGCCCCGAACGCCGCGTACCTGATCATGTCCTCGAGTGCCGGAGTCCGCTGTGAGCCTGGTCGTTCAGAAGTACGGCGGCTCGTCGGTGGCTGACGCCGAGAGCATCAAGCGAGTCGCGGGCCGGATCGTCGACACCCGTCGCGCCGGACACGACGTCTGCGTCGTCGTCTCAGCCATGGGGGACATGACCGACGAACTGCTGGAGCTGGCCGAACAGGTCAGCCCGCTACCGCCGGCCCGTGAGCTCGACATGCTCCTGACCGCCGGCGAACGGATCTCGATGGCCTTGCTGGCCATGGCGATCGGTTCGATCGGCTTCAGTGCCGAGTCGTTCACCGGGTCCCAGGCGGGCGTCATCACCGATGAGGCGCACGGGCGCGCCCGGATCATCGACGTCACCCCGGGACGGATCCGCAGTTCGCTGGCCGGCGGACACATCGCCATCGTCGCGGGGTTCCAGGGCGTGTCCCAGACGACCAAGAACATCACCACGCTCGGGCGGGGTGGGTCGGATACGACGGCAGTCGCGCTCGCGGCGGCGCTGGGGGCCGATATGTGCGAGATATACTCCGACGTCGACGGCGTGTTCACGGCGGACCCCCGGATCGTGCGGTCGGCCCGCAAGATATCGCGGCTGTCCACCGACGAGATGCTTGAGATGGCCGCCAACGGGGCAAAGATCCTCGGGTTGCGTTGTGTCGAGTACGCCCGCCGTTACGAGATCCCCATCCACGTGCGTTCGTCCTTCTCGCACCAGGACGGCACCCTCATCACCGACCGAACCCCGGAAGGAGTGGCCGTGGAGGCTCCGATCATCTCGGGGATCGCACACGACCGGAGCGAAGTCAAGGTCACCGTCGTCGGCGTCCCGGACAAGCCCGGAATGGCCGCCGACATCTTCGCCGCCGTCGCTGAACTCGAGGCCAACATCGACATGATCGTCCAAAACGTCTCCGCGGTCGCCACCGGTGTCACCGACATCTCGTTCACGCTGTCCAAGGACGACGGCCAGAAGGTCGTCCAGGGGCTGAATCGGATCCAGCCGCGAGTGGGCTTCGACTCACTGCGGTACGACGACCAGATCGGCAAGCTATCGCTGATCGGTGCCGGAATGCGGTCCAACCCAGGGGTCAGCGCCACGTTCTTCAAGGCCCTGTCCGATGCTGGGGTCAACGTGGACATGATCTCGACCTCCGAGATCCGGATCTCCATTGTGACCAGGGACGACGAACTGGACGACGCTGTGCGGGCGGTCCACACGGCGTTCGGGTTGGACGCCGCCGACGGCGAGGCCGTCGTGTACGCGGGCACCGGCCGGTGAACCCCCCGGAGGTCAGCCCGCGGCCCACCCTGGCGGTGGTGGGGGCCACGGGCGCTGTCGGTTCGGTGATGCTCGGGATCTTGTCCTCCCGGGAGGACATCTGGGGGGACATCCGGCTCATCGCATCGGCCCGGTCGGCCGGCAAGGTGCTGCAGGTCCGCGGCGAGGACGTGGTGGTCCAGGAGCTCACCGCCGAGGCGTTCGACGGGGTGGACGTGGCCATGTTCGACGTGCCGGACGAGATTTCCGCGCACTGGGCGCCGATCGCGGTCGCTCGGGGTGCCGTCGTCGTGGACAACTCCGGGGCGTTCCGGATGGAGCCTGACGTGCCATTGGTGGTTCCGGAGGTCAACCCGGCCCAGGTCCGCAACCGGCCCCGGGGCATCATCAGCAACCCTAACTGCACCACCCTGACGATGATGGATGCCCTCGGTGCCCTGCACGCCGGCTGGGAGCTGACCGAGTTGGTCGTTGCCTCCTACCAGGCCGCGTCGGGCGCCGGAATGCCGGGGGTCGAGCGGCTGTACGCCGAGGTGGAGGTGCTCAGCGGGGACCGGTCGGTCGGCCAGCGCACCGGTGGGATCCGCCGTCGGATTTTGACGGCCCTGGGTAACGGGTCGCCGTTTCCCGCGCCCCTGGCCTTCAATGTGGTGCCGTTCGCGGGGTCACTCAAGCAGGACGGCTGGAGCTCCGAAGAGCTCAAGGTGCGCAGCGAGTCGCGCAAGATCCTCGGCATCCCGGACCTGAAGGTGTCGGCCACCTGCGTGCGCGTCCCCGTCGTCACCACCCATTCGCTCGCCGTGCACGCCACTTTCCGGCGACCGATCACCGTTGATGAGGCTCGCCAGGCGCTGGTCGAGGCTCCGAGCGTCGTCGTCCTGGACGACCCGGCCACCGAGGAATGGCCGACACCCGCGGACGTTGTCGGCTCCGATCCGACCTGGGTGGGTCGGTTGCGGCAGGCGATGGACTTCCCCAACACGATCGAGCTGTTCGTGTGCGGGGACAACTTGCGCAAGGGCGCCGCGCTGAACACCGCTCAGATCGCCGAACTGGTGTGCGCGGAGCTATCCGGCCTGGCCTGACCGCTCTTCGTCCCGACCGTCCCACTGTCCGAGCGGGGCGGTATCAGCGGGCCCTCCACTGCCTCATCTCAGCCATCGACGCGCTCACCGCGTTGGGGCTAGTCAGTAGATGTGAAGGCTTGCGAGACAACAGTATTCGCCTCCCTTTTCAGAGTTGGATTAGTCCTCAGGTCTGGTGCTGCGGTGCCGAACAACTCCAGTGACGGTCACCGACGACCGCCCCGGACCGGGCGGGCACGGTTGACCCGCCCGACTGAATGACCGATCCGAGCACAGAAGGAGGAACGGATCATGACACGGACACGTGGAACTTTCGTGCGACGGGACTCGGTCGCCAAGGGGCCTGGCCCCGCGACGCGAGGCTTGCGTAAGCACTCGGTCGTGGTCGCGATGCTGCTGCTCATCGGCGTGCAGGGCTCGGCCATGGCAGCGTCGGAGGGTACGGTTGCCGCCCCCGCCCAGCAGGTCAGCGCGGCTGGCGCCGCCGCCGTTGCAGCCGTAGCGAGCAGCGTGGAGAAGGACGCCGGGCTGATCGCGGTGATTTCCACCGAGATTGTCTGCGGCGGGATCCTGCTCGTCGGGCTCAAGCGGCACACCGCGGAGCGGCGAGAGCTGCACGGCTGAGTAACTCACAAGACACCGCGGGTGCCCCGGGCCGACGACGGTTCGGGGCACCCGGTGGCGTCCGCGGACGCCGAATGCCTAGATCTCCCGGCGCCGGAATACCCCGATGGCCAACGCCACGATCAGGCCGGTGGCAACCAGGGTGGTGACGACCGGCCCGGCCACGTTGACATCCGTTCCCCGGATCAAGGCGTCCGGGACGGTCAGCAATCCCGCGGTGGTGTAACGGGCCGGGGCCCAGATCCCCGCGAGGGCCAGCGTCATGAAGACGGCGAAACCGATTCCGGCGGCTCCGGCGGTGGCCTCCACGACGCTGGAGGCCAGGACCATCACGGCAACGAAGAAGCCGGCCAACAGCATCCAGCACGCGGTCGCGGCCAGCAGCCGCCCCGGTGGAGCTTCGGGGAAAAAGGCCCTGGTCAGAGCCCAGGTGATCACGGTTCCCAACGCTGCCGAACCGAGCACCAGCAGGGCAGCCGAGGTCACCTTGGCCAGGATGAACGCCGCCCGGGTGACCGGTTTGGTCAGCACCAGGATGGCGGTGCCCAGCCTGCGTTCCCCGGCGACCGTGCCCCCGAGCATGACGATGACGACGAACAGGACCAGCTGACCGAGGTTCTTCGTCCACTGCAGGTAGGCGTCGAGGTAGGTGGGGTCCGGCAGGGTGACCGACCCGGCCTGATCACCCAGTGCCGAGGCCAGGATCTCCCGGGTGAACCGGGCGGTGGGCGGACCGGTGACCGCGAACAGGAGCATCACCCCGGGCAGCACCCAGATTCGCCAGGTGCGGACGATCTCGCGCAGTTCCTTGCCGAGGAAGGCGCTGAACCCGGTCATCGCCGGCCTCCAACGAGGTCGACGAAGACGTCCTCGAGGGAGGGTTCGACCCGCTCCAGGCGCACCAGGCCCAGGCCGAGGTCGGCGACAACCCGAGGCAGGCGCAGCGCTCCGGCGGAGGCGTCGCTGGTCACAACCTCCACGGCGGGGCCACCGGCGGGTCCGTCGGCGGCCTGACGCACGAAGACGTCCCCGACCCAGGGCTCGGCTCGCAGAGCCTGCTGTAGGGCCTCGGCCCCATCGGTGACCTGCACCAGAAGCCGCGTGCCTGCGCCCCGGCGGGAAGTCAGCTCATCGACACCCCCCTGGGCGACGACTCGTCCTGCCTCGACGATCGCCACCCTGTCGCAGACCCGCTCGACGTCCCCGAGGATGTGCGTGGAGAAGAACACGGTGGTTCGCCCGCGCAGCCCCCCGATCATGTCCAGAACCGCCTTGCGCCCGAGCGGGTCGAGGGCGGAGGTCGGTTCGTCCAGCAACAGCACACGTGGAGCGTTGACCAAGGCCTGCGCGATGCCAAGACGTTGCTTCATGCCCCGTGAGTAGCCCCCGATCGGCTGACGGACCCCGACCAGTCCGGCGAGGTCGAGTAGCACCTCGACCCGGTCGGTCAGCACCGGGTCGTCGATCCCGAACAACCGCCCGGTGAAGCGGAGGAACTCCGGCCCGGTCATCCACGGGTAGAAGCCCGGCACGTCCGGCAGGTACCCGACGAGCCCGCGGACCTCGTTGGTCGCACGGGTCACGTCGTGTCCAAGGATCCAAGCCCGGCCGGCGGTTGGCCGGGCCAGTCCGAGCAGGATCCGCAGCGTGGTGGTCTTGCCCGCGCCGTTCCGGCCAAGGAAGCCGAACACCGAACCGGTCCGCACGCTCAGGTCCAGCCCGTCCAGCGCCCGGCCCTCCCGGTAGTGCTTGGTCAGCCCGGCCATCTCGATCGCGGTTCCGTCGGCCTGGTCGGCGACGCTCCTGGGTCCCATGGTCACGAGCCCTGTCCGGTATCGGGGCGGTCGGTGTCGTACAGGACGTCGAGGGCCCGTCGGGTGGGGTCGTCGTGCGGCTCCGGTCTCTCGTCGGGCAGGGGTGCCCGGTCGGTGGCTCTCAACCGGGGATCCTCGGCCGGCGCCGGGGTGCGTCCGAGGGCGAGGAACAGGATCGGCCCGAGCACGTTGACCAGCAGGATCAGGGCCAGCCAGGGCCAGCGGGATCGACCGGGAAGCCGGTCGGTGGGGGTGCGGACGAGCACCCACAGGGCGATGGCCGCCAAGACCACCTGGACGACGACCAGCGCCCCGAGGGCCACCCGCACGCCCGGGGACAGGTCCGCCCACGCGGTCATGCCGGCTCACCCGCCCGAACCAGGACACGCTCGCGCCACACCGCCCGCAGACCGGCCCGGATGGGCAGGTACAGCACGAGGAAGGCGGCGGCGGCGGATCCGGCCATGCCGAGGGGGACCAACTGGCCGTGGCCTGAATCGCCAGGCCCGGACTCGGCATCGCGCAGGGTCGCGGCGACGCTGGCGGCCGACACCCCCGCCAGCCAGGTGGCCAGGCTGGACCTGATGAGCCGGTCCTGCTCAGACGCCGGCAGCCAGGCCCAGAGCGCCGCAGCGGCGCCGAGGCCGACGAGCAGGAGCAGGCTGCGGCGGTCAGCCCAGCGCCGCGGCCTGCCGGCGAGGTTCCACTCGACGGGGGTCCGGGCCGGCAGGCTCGGCCAGCGTCGCGCGACGGCGGTAGCGGTGGCGGCGCTGATCAGGGCCGGTGTGGCCTGGGCAAGCCGACGCGCACCGGGTGGCACGTGGTGCAGCACGTCCTCGTCGTAGTCGTCCGGCCGCAGCAGACCCAATCGGACCGCAACGGCTCCCAGGTTGACGGTCCAGCCCGCTCCCAGGAGGCGGGGGACGAACACGGCGGGATTGGCCGGGTCCCACACCCGTGACCGGACTGCGGCGCTGAGCGGACCGCGCACCTCCACCGGCACACCGAGGATCCGGCCGACCGGGTGGTCGGCTGCGTCGTCGGTGGGGAACGCGGCGCGCACCTGCGCGGCGTACTCCTGCGGGCTGCCTAACGTTTCCAGAACGGTCCGGGTGGACGCGTCGCCTTGGTCGTCCGCGTTGAGCGGGTCGCCGGGGCCGTCCTCGTCGAGGAGGTCGGCCAGGTCGGACAGGGCGGCGTCGCGATGCCGAGCAGGCAGGTCACCCAGTTCCATCCGGACACGGTGCAGGTAGTCCTCACGTCTCATCAGTGGGTCACATCCTTCAGGATCGCCGTCATGGCGGCGCTCAGTTCCCGCCACGAGATGGCCATCTCGGCGAGGGCGGCTAGGCCGGTGTCGGTGAGCCGGTAGTACTTGCGGGGAGGCCCGACGGGGGATTCGCGCCAGGCCGTTTCGACCACCCCGGTGGATCGCAGCCGGGACAGCAGGGGGTAGACGGTGCCCGGACTCGCCGCCAGTGCCGGGCGCTGGGCGAGGCGCTCCACGAGCTGGCCGCCGTAGGTCTCCGCCTCGTCGAGCATGGCCATGATGGCCAGCTCGAGGACACCCTTGCGCAGCTGGGCGGCCCGGTCGTCTCGCTCCATCTCCGCTCCTCTGTTGTACCGGCATCCTTGCATGACCAAGTAGTGGATGCCACCCCTCTGAGGCCGATCAGTGAGATCGCGCGGGATCAACGCCACCCAGTCCGGCCACGTCTGCTCGATCGACCTGCGGGCGACCGGTCGGGTGGACGACCGGTCGCGGTGTGAAGGACCTGACAGCGGGTCCCGCTGGGGGCATTGTTGAAGCCACTCGGCTCTGACCCCCCGAAGGGACCAGCCATGTCGCACCCCGCTGCCCGGCACGCTCGTTCGCTGGCGGGCACCGTGTCGCCGCGTCCGCCAGGTCCGCGGTGGCTGCCGTGTTCCCCCGGCACGATGGGGCCGCTCGATGGCTAAGGACGGGCAGTGGCGGGTCGACACCCTCCCGGCCGACCCCAGCCTCGTCGAGTCGCTGAACGCCTACGCCGCCGAACACGGTCTGTCCGGGGACCGGGTGCGCGACGAGGTGGCGACCTACCTGGCCGAGATGACCGCCTCGCACAGCGGGCGGGCGATGCGCTCGTGGAACCGGTTCGGGTCCTGGCTGATGCGCGGGTACGACGTGCTTGTCGACGAGGACGAGATCCTCCGGCTGCGCAGGCTGGACCGCGAACACCCCCTCGCCCTGGTCTTCTCCCACCGCTCCTACCTCGACGGATGGGTGCTGCCACACGTGTTGGAGGTGCGGCGGTTCTCCCCGACGTTCACCTTCGGCGGGGCCAACCTGGACCTGCCGGTGATCGGCTCGCTGGTCCGGCAGACAGGGGTCATCTTCATTCGCCGGGAAACCAAGGACCTGCCGTTGTACCGGTTGGCCCTGCGCAACTACATCGCCGCCCTGGTCCGCCGACGCAGCAACGTGGCGTGGTCGATCGAGGGCGGGCGCACCCGGACCGGAAAGCTTCGACCCCCTGCCCACGGCATCCTGCGCTACCTGGCCGCCGCCGCTGAGGCCTCCACCGGCCCGGACGTGGCCGTGGTGCCGGTCTCGATCGTCTACGACCAACTGCACGAGGTCGCCGGGATGACTGCCGAGGCCCGTGGCCGGACCAAGCGCCCCGAGGACTTGAGCTGGCTCGTTGCGTTCGCTCGCTCGCAGCGGACCCGGCTCGGCCGTGCCTACGTCTCCGTGGGTTCACCGCTGTTCCTGCGAGAACGAATGACGCAGCTGCGCGCCGAGGGGTGCGACACCGCCCAGGCCGTCGAGCGGGTCGCTCTGGACGTTAGTCACCGGATCAACCGGGCCACCCCGGTCACCGTGACGGCGATCGTCAGCCTGGCGCTGCTGGGCGCCGACCGGGCCCTGTCGTTCGACCGAGTCCTCGACACCGTTGCACCATTGGCCCGGTACATCACTGCGCGTGGTTGGCCGGTGGCGGGTGCCGCCTCGCTGACCGATCGCTCGACGATCCGCCGCGCCCTCCAGGAGCTGACCGCCTCCGGCGTCTTGACCTGCTTTGACGCGGGGACCGAGCCGGTCTGGGTGATCGCACCCGAGCAGCACCTGGTGGCCGCGTTCTACCGGAACACGACGATCCACATCCTGGTGGGCCGAGCCATCGGGGAGCTGGCCTTGCTGGCCGCCGACGGCGCCTCGGACGATGCACAAGCACGCTCGATCGCCTGGGATGAGGCACTCCGGCTGCGTGACCTGCTCAAGTTCGAGTTCTTCTTTCCGTCACGGCGCGACTTTCGCGACGAACTGCTGGCCGAGCTGGCGCTGCTGTGGCCGGGGGAGACGCCCGACCTGTCCGGGCGGTCGGGTCGCGCCCTCCTGGCCCAGGCCCGCCCCCACCTGGCGCACTTGGTGCTCCGGCCGTTCCTGGACGCCTACCTGGTGGTGGCCGACCGGCTCGCAGCGGCGGGAGACGCGCCGGTCGACGCGGACTGGCTGCTGGACGAGGCGCTGAACGTAGGCCGTCAGTGGGAGTTGGAGCGACGGATCGCCAGCGCGGAGTCGGTTTCGTTGGAGTTGTTCGGGACGGCGTTGCGGGTGGCCGAGCATCGCGGCCTGATCTCCGCCGAGCCAGCCGGGGAGGGCGCCGACCCGGCCAGCGGCCTTGCCCTCCGACGGCAGGCGTTCGCCGACGAGATCCGCCAGGCGGTCACTCGCTTGCAGGTGATCGCCTGGCTGGCCCGGCAGGCAGGGGAGTTCCACGGCGGCCAGGCCTAGGCAATCCGGAGCCAACGCCCGACCGGCTTCCACGGTATTTCTTGTTACCTCGCCGTGGTACATCGCGCTGGCCTTTCATCGGCACGCACCTTTGGCGGGTAGCGAGGCTCGTCGCGCGTGACTCCCGCCGTGAGGCAGCCGGGTTGCACCGAAGCCGTGGGGTGTCGAGCCTCACGCTGTTCGTCATGCAGGATGGCGAGGGGACGACCGCCCGTTTCCCAGTCGGGGAGCCGCACGGCTGTCCCCAGGGCGTCTACTCCTCTTTGCTGTCGTCCTTGGCGGCAGCGCGGTCCGCGTTCCTCACGATGCTGCTGAGGAAGTTGTGCTGAGTCGTAACGAGCTTGTCCGCCATGTCCAGGGCGGCGTCGATGACGGTCTGCCGTTGCGAGTGCTTCTCGCCGGACTCGGGAATTGTCTTTTCGATCGTCTCGACGAACTTGCGCACCGCGTCGATGGCGGCCCTCTGCCCGGCCTCTACCGCCTTGATCACGCTCTCAGTCAGTTCCGCTGTCTTCTCGACCACGTTCTTGCCAGTGTCGTCGGTCATCTTGGACTCCTTCGTTAGCGGTGGCGATGCCGCCCCGGTAAGACCAGCGTAGCGGCGTGAGACTGGGCCGACTGGCCTGTGTGATCACCATGACGGCCGCGGTGTCCTCAGCTCGACGGTGGAACCGTGGGTGTGGTCAGCGGGCCCCGCCATCGCACCCACGCGCACGTTGAAGGCGCCATCAAGGGATGGCGGAGTGCAAGCGCTGGTTGTCCTTCGTCGAATGGGAGCACAACAGCGCCCAGGGCAACCTGATCTGGCCGCCCTGGTCACCAGCCTGACCGCATGGCTTCGGCAGCGCAAGTACGTCACCGGCCACTACAAGGGGGTGTTCCGGCTCAGCGGGGGCGCGGGGACGGGTAAGACCGTCGTCGCCGTCCACCGTGCCCTGGAGCTGTTGCGACGCAATCCGCGGGCGCGGATCCTGCTCACGACGTACACCCGTAATCTCGCCGACGACCTGAGCGTGCAACTGCGGCGCCTCGACGAGGATGTGCGGCCGGCGGACAAACTCGGTCAATCGGGCATCCTCGTGCCCGGCATCGACTCCCTGGCCTGGGCGGTCGTGCAGCAGGCCGGCGAGTCCATCGCCCCGATCGCGCAACAGGTGCCCGGTGCAGCGCGAGCCGGCGTGCTGGCGGCGACGCCCTACAACGCCTGGCGGGAAGCCGTCACCGACGCCGACACCGACCTGCACGCCTCCATCGCGAACCAGGCGTTCATGGAGGCCGAGTACGCGATGATCGTGTTGCCCGGACGGATCACCACCGAGCAGCAGTACATTCGGGCACGGCGTCAGGGACGTGGTGTCGCGCTTGACCGGACCCGCCGCATCCAGGTGTGGAAGGTCATCCAGACCTACCGCGATACCGCTCGGCTGTCGGACAGCACTGATTTCGGCGAAAAGGCCCTGCTGGCAGCGACCTGGCTGCGGGAGAACCACACGACCCGCTTCGACCACGTCCTTGTGGACGAGGGACAGGATCTCTCCCCAGCGCACCTGTTACTGCTGCGGGCGCTCGTCGCCGAGGGGCCAGACGACCTCTTCCTCGCCGAGGACTCCCATCAACGGATCTACGGCAACAAGGTGACGCTGTCGAAGTACGGCATCAACATCCGCGGCCGATCCCGCCGCCTGACGTTGAACTACCGCACCACCGCGCAGAACCTGCACTGGGCAATGCGAATCCTCTCCGGCGGTGAGTACGTCGACCTCGAAGGCGACACCGAAAAGCACGAGTATCGCTCCTCGCGAAGCGGCCCAATGCCGGTGACGAGGCACGCTGCCACCCCCAGCGAGGAGCTGGACAACGCCGCCATGATGATCAGGTCCTGGCTGCCACTCGACCATGAGGTGCAGACCCTGCGAGCGCCTGCGCCGGAGACGATCGCCGTGCTGGTGCGCGACAAGTATCGACGCGACACAGTCGTCAGCGGCCTCCAGGAGCGGGGCGTGCAAGTCCGCTCGGTCGATCGCGAAAACCCCAGACCCGGAAAGCCGCTCGTCATGACGATGCACCGCGCGAAAGGCCTCGAGTTCACCCACGTTCTGCTCTTCGATGTGCAGGAGGGCGCGATCCCGCGGGCGCTGAAGGACTACGACGCCAGCCCCGAGGACAAGGCAGACGCCATGCTGCGGGAGCGGTCGTTGCTGTATGTGGCGGCCACCCGCGCCCGCGACCTCCTAGCCGTCTCCTGGCACGGCAAAGTCACACCGCTGCTCGGTTGAAAGGCAGGATCGCGAGCATGTGATCCGCAGGTCCGCCAAGGCCTCGAACCAGGCCGCTGGGTTCCAGCCTTCGAGTCGGGCCCTCAGCTCACAGCGCAGCGGGGATGGCCTCCCCCAGAAGCCGTGCGTCCTTGCTGCGCATGCGCTCGGTGATCTCGTCCATGCGCAGGCGGTAGGCGTCGATCTCGTCGCGGAAGGCGAGACGACGGGCCGCCACGTCAGGGCTGTCCGGATCGAGCAGGCCGCGATGGGCAGCCAGCTGATAGGTGTTGCGGAACATCTCCAGCGAGTTGGACTCGTCGCTGGCGACCAGCTTCCGCAGCACCCACTGCTTGCCCACTGCCAGGCAGTGCTGGAGGAACTTGGCTTCCTCGATGTCGCGGTGGGGGGGGAGCCCCGCCAGCTCGTGGGCGACCACGGCGTACGCGTCGAGGAAGGGGCGCAGTACGAGCACCGCCACGTGGATCTGCAGACGGTCGAAGTACTCCTCGGCCTGCTGCGGGGTCATCATCGAGGAGAACTCGGGATCGTCCACGTCTACCCCGATTTCGCTACACAAGCGCGCCGCGAACTCGCGGCCACGGGCGAAGAAGAACTCGAACTTCAGCAGGTCGCGCAGGCGACTGGCCTCGGCGTAGGCGTCGTGGGTGGGGTTGCCCGACATCATCACGCCCATCAGTCCCACCTCGGTGATGGCCGGCTCGAGCAGCACGTGAATGGCCGAGTTGCGGTAGTTCGCCGCGGTGAGGTGCTGGGTCGGTGCGATGCTCCACACCGCCTCGTCGGCGTCGTGTGCATCCAGCACCGTGGTGTCGACGAGGCTCTTGAGCGCCGAGCGGATGCTCGCCCGGTCGCGCAGGTTCACCCCGCCGGCGGTGGGCCAGCCGCGCCGATCCAGGTAGTCGGCCAGCGGGCGGATCGTCGCGAGCACCTCGCTGAGGTTGAGCGCCCGGCCGGCCCCGAGCAGGGCGATGCACACCGCGGCCGTGGCGGTGACCGGCGTGGCCTGGTTGATGCGGTGGGATACGTCGACCCCCAGCCGCTCCACCACGGTGCGCCCGGACGGGTCCTCGGCGCGCAACTCGGCGAGCCGTTCCCGCAGCGGCAGGGGCTCGCCGACGTTGAGGTAGACCCTGCCCATCCGCGTATTGAGCTTCGAGATGTAGTCGAGGAACCACCGGGCGTTCTCGGGACGCTTGCTGCCCCCGAGGGCCTCAAGGGCCATCAGCCGGACCTCGTTGGTCGGGATCTGGTCGTACAGAATCGACGCGGGGACGATGTACACCTCAGGGCTGGCCAGCGTGTCGACCGAGTCGACGAGGAAGCGAAGCAGGCCCAGCCGGGGCGGGCGCAGCTTGCCGGTGCGGGTTCGGCCGCCTTCGATCGACCACATGAGATTGACGCGGTCGGCGATGAGTTGGCTGATATAGGAGCGCAGCGCGTGCTTGTAGACTTGGTCGCCGCGGATGGCTCGGCGCACGTGCATCATCCCGACGCGCCGGGCGATCGCCCCCATCGGGAAGTAGTCGAGGTTGGCCCCCATGAAACTCGACAGCCGATTGATGCCCGCCTGGTGGACAGCTCCCGGGAACGCCCACTCGTCGAGATACGAGCGGTGCGACATGAGGAACACCAACGAGTGGTCGTGATCGAGGGTGCGCAGCCCACGCAGGCCGTCGACGTCGACCACCAGCTCGTAGCCGCGCAGCAGCCAGGTGCCGAACCGGTCCCACCACGTCGTGACCGAGACGCTGTGGACCGCCCACATCTCCCGCAGGTAGACCTCGGCCAGCGATTGCAAGTCCTCGTAGCGCCGCCCCAGCGTGTCGGCGATGACCCGCAGGCCGTCCTGGAAGTGGGCGGCTTGGAGCAGCGCTCCAAGCCGGGGTGCCTCGACCTCGAACTTGGGGTCGAAGACGGGCAGGTCGACCTTTTTGACGGCCGACGTCAGGGACTGCCTCGCCCCGCGGACCCGCGTGCTGAACGTGGGGGCTTGCCTGGTCATGAGAGCTCGCCCGACGTGCTCGGGGACGGCCGCCGCCGGCTCGCAGCGGGTGCGGATCGGTGTGGCTTGGACGCGGGTCGGGGTGTGGGCTTCGGCTCGGCAGTGGAGGGCGACGCCGGTCCCACGGGGCCGCTGCCAGGCCACGACTCCAAGGTGTCGACGTAGAACCGGTGGACCTCCTCGACGGTGCGGTCGAGTTCGTCCTTGGTCCACCCGTCGGTGGGGATCGGGGGGTGCACGACCACCTCGATGGTGCCGGGGCGGACGCTGTGGCTGGCGGGCACCATCAGCTGTGCGGAGTTGCGGATGACGATCGGCACGATCGGCACGCCGGCCTGTTGGGCCAGGTGGAAGCCACCCTTCTTGAATCGGCCGACCGAGGGCGAGTTCGACCGGGTACCTTCGGGTGCGACGACGACCGAGATGCCCTGGTGGATCCTGGCGACGGCGCCGCTGAGGGCCTCGCGAGCCTTCTGTGGATCGCCCCGGTCGACCAAGGCGAACTGGGCGTAACTGACGACCTGCCCGAGGATCGGCATGGACGCCAACTCCTTCTTGGCCAAGCCGGTGACGTCCTCCCGCAGCAGGATGCTGCAGACGAGCAGATCCAGCATGTCGCTCTGGTGGTTAATGAGGAACACCGCCGGGCGATGTGACCAGAGGTGCTCCTTGCCGTGCACCACCTCGACCCGCATGTCGGCGAGCGCTGCGGCCAAGTGGGAGAAGGCCGAGATGGTGAGGTTGATGCCGCGCCACCGGTCGCGCGAGAGCAGACTCATCGCCGCCCCGGTCGACCCGGCGGTGGCCAGCGCCGCCCACATGCCGCCCACCCGCAACTGCGACACGAGGTCGAAACGGCCAGGGCTTCGCTGGAACTCGACGACCGGCCAGTCCCGCTTCTGCGCCTCCCGGATCAGCCCGGGCTGCGGGTTGACGGCGACCGGGTGCCCCACGGCTGCGAGGTAGGGCACGTCTTCGCCGCCGTTGCCGTAGGCGAAGCTCTCGGCCAAGTCGATGCCGCGCTCCGCTGCGAAGTCACGGATAATGGCCTCCTTGCCAGGCCCCCACAGCGGCCGACCGGTCAGCTTTCCGGTGGCGAGGCCGCCAACCATCTCCAGCTGGGTGCACAGCACGTCGTCGATGCCCAGCTCGTCGGCCAATGTGGCGATCTGCACGGTGGTGGCCGAGCTGGCGATGACCACGGTGTGGCCCATCCGCTGGTGAGCCTTGACCAACCGCCACGCCTCATGGAACAGCATTTTGGCGATCCCGTTGCGCCACAGGTCCTTGCCGACCCTGTCGAGGAAGGACTGATCCTTGCCCGCCCAGCCCCTGATCGCGGTGGTCGTCAGTTCGCGGAAGTTCGCCTCGGACGGCTCCCCCCGGGTGAACTGAATGAGGCGCAGTGTCTCGCCCAGACCCACCTGTAGGTGCCGATAGCGCTGCTCGTAGAGCAGCGCCGAGGAGTAGCCCTGGATGAGCGTGCCGTCGAAGTCGAAGAACGCCGCGATCTGGGGTCCGCGACGCCCGGAGCGGATACGCGACAGCAGCGCCTCGGTCTCGACAGTCATCATCGGCGCTCCTGTACTCCTAATGGTCACGCTATGGGGGGCAGCCGCAGCCTAGTCGGTGGCCGCCAGGCACGGAGGGGACATCGGCCCTTGACACGGGCCACGGGATGCCGGCCGGCCGGGCCGGTAAGCCACCCCGGTCAGCCGGGCGTGTGCCCCCGATCATGGGCTCCCATCCGTGACCAGGCCAGCGGAATCCGGCAGGGTGGACTCCGGAGGCCGTTCCGAGCAAGGACGGCTCGGAAAGGCGGAACGTCATGAACGAGGGGTTCGCGTGGGGAGGCGGTCCTGACCTCGGCGCCTGGGAGACCGTGATGTGGCGGGCCTACGACGACCCTCATACGAGGTCGATGGGCACCTTCGTCGAGATGCTCGACCAGGAGCCAGAGTGGGACCGGCTTGTGCAGGCCCACGTGCGCGGCAGCCTGCAGGTGCCACGGCTGCGCGAGCGGATCGTCGAGCCGGCGTTGCTGGTCGGGACCCCGGCCTGGTCCCCAGACCCCAACTGGGATGTCGAGCACCACGTCCACCGGATGGGGCTGCCGGAACCGGGCACCATGGCGCAGCTACACCAGGCCATCGCCGACGTCCACGAACGACCCTTGGACCGGGCCCGGGCGCCGTGGGAAGCCGTCCTCGTGACTGGGTTGGAAGACGGCGGCGCGGCATACCTGTTCAAGTCCCACCATGTGCTCGGTGACGGCCTGGCGATCGTCCAACTTCTCGAACTGCTGCACAGCCACACCCGCGAGCCTGGGCCGCGGCAGGTCCCGCAGCCCCCGCCACGCGCAACGGTCACCCCTTACAGCCTCGCCGCCAAGCGGGTCGGCGAGCTGGCCACCGGCGCCCCCGTGGAATTGGTGCGGCGGCTGCCTCGCATCCCGATCCGGTTCCTCACCAACCCGGTGGCGGCGACCACGGACGCGGTCGGTTACGCGCGTTCGTTCAAGCGTCAGTCCGCGCCGCCGGACCTCCCACGGTCACCGTTGCTGCGCGGGAAGGCCGGGGTCGGGATTCGAGTGCTGACCCTCGACGTGCCGTTGGCATTGTTGCGTGCTGCGGGCAAGGCGGCAGGTGGGACCATCAACGATGCCTACCTGGCCGGCATCCTCGGTGGCTTGCGCCGCTACCATGAGCACTTCGGGGTGGAGGTGCATCAGATCCCCATCACAATCCCGGTGAGCACCCGCACCGCGGCCAACGCCACCGGAGGCAACCAGTTCTCGGCCGCCCGCCTTATCGGGCCCATCGGTGAGCGCGATGCGGCTCGGCGCATGCAGGTCTTGCGCGGCCAGCTGCGTCGGGTCCGCACGGAGCCGGCCATCGGGTGGCTGGACACCGCCTCCAAGCTCTTGGACAAGCTGCCCAGCCCCGCGCTCATCGAGCTGGTGTACAGCGGGGCGGCGCATGCCGACGCACAAATCTCCAGCTTCCCCGGGATGTCCTGGGAGGCCTACGTCGCCGGGGCCAAGGTGACCGGCATCTACGTGGTGGGGCCGCGGCCGGGAATCGCCATGATGAGCACGATGCTCAGCTACGAGGGCAAAGCGTGCATCGGTCTCAACCTCGACCCCGATGCCTTCTCCGACGTCGCGGTACTGCACACGTGCCTCATCGAGGGCTTCAACGAGGTCTTCGCGCTCATCGAGTCCCAGGACGAGACCGCAACGCCCCAGCGGCGCGGCGGAGGCGACTCGTGAGCCGGGCGGCCTGGCCGACCGTACCGGCTGCCGAACTCGACGAGCGGATCCGCGAGCTCGAGCAGGCGGCATACCAGCACTTCGGCCTCGAGACCGAGGAGGAGATGCTGCCGCTGCACACGCCATCTGGCGAGGTGGAGGTGCGGGTGCTGCAGATCGGCCAGCAGTACACCGCGCAAACCCCCGTGCTCATGTTGCACGGCGTCGGGTCGTACTCGGTGCTGGCCGTTGAAGTGATGTCGTATCTCACCGAGCGGCGGATCATCGTGCTCGACTGGCCCGGTCACGGCCTGTCCGGCCAGTGCACGGTGCCCCACCCAGGGGCATTGCGCGGGTTGGCGGTTGCCGTGGTGGAGGGGATGCTCGACGAACTGAGCGTCCCGGTCGTCGATGTCGTCGCACACTCGTTGGGCGGTCAATTCAGTTGTTATGCGGCATTGGACATTCCCCGCCGGATCCGGCGGCTGGCGCTGGTCGGGTGCCCCGGCGGTGCCTTCCCGGGCGGCAAGCCACTACCGGCGATGGTGGCCATGGCCGTGCCGCGCTTGGGTGAACGGCTCATGTCCAACCACCTCTCCGTCGATCGGTTCGAACGGTTCAACGACGTCGCCATCGGGCCAGGCGCCGGCGCGCACCTGCCCGACGAGCTGCACCAGGCGTGCTTCTACGTGTCCTCCCGAGCGGTCTACGCCAACAGCGTGCCGAGCTACTTGCGAGCGATCATCCGCGGCCCGGTCTTCCGCACCCAGCACAACCTGTCCCTTGCGGATGTCGAGAGGATCGGCCAACCCACGCTCTTCGCCTGGGGAGACCGTGACGCCTTCCTCGCTCCGATGACTGCCGCCGAGTCGATCGTCGCAGTCCGTAACCATCGTCTCTTGCGCCTTCCGCAGGCCGGCCACGCACCGTGGCTCGACGAGCCCGAGCTCGTCGGTCACGCCGTTGTCGAGCACTTCTCCGGATAATCCAGCGTTCGGGCGGTTCCGAATAGCGTGCGTGCGCTGGTCCCACCAACATGGGGGGATGTCCGAGCTGCTCAGCCACGTTGCGTCGGTGAGACGGGTGCCGACCGGTTTCGTCATAGCCGCTGGGCTGGGTGTGGTCCACGCCGGGTTCAGCTTTTACTGGGCTGTGGGTGGCATGGCTCTTCGTTGGTCGCTGGGCATCGCACTGGTCGAGAGTCTCCAAGGACGTGAGTGGCTGCTTGTTCCGGTCGGTGCGGTCAAGCTGGTCGCGGCCCTTGCACCACTTGGATTGGTGCACTGGGGATGGCCAGCCCGTGTCTGGACCCGGTCGGTGTGCTGGCTGGGTGCCGCAATTCTGCTGATGTGGGGTGGGGTGAACACAGCGGTGGGCAACCTAGTACTCGCCGGTGTGATTCGGCCGGAGTCCGGCTTCGACCGCTGCGGCATGATCGGCCACGCCCACCTGTGGGACCCGCTGTTCCTGGCTTGGGGAGCGGCCGTGGCGGCTGGTCTGGTCGCATCACGCCTCGGCGCGGTCACGACCCGATGACGCGTGGCCACAAGCGCCCGGGACACCGCGAGAGGATTCGAGATCGCGTTTCCGGCGCCGTCCTGCTTGGCATCCAGCAACGACAGGCGGGTCAGCGGGGTGCCTTGTTCTAGCAACCGGCGTCCCTGGACCTCGTCAGCTTGTGTGCGAGGAGGCAAGAGCCGCAGAGGCTATTGTT
>DASQEP010000015.1:0-62200 GCA_035633615.1 Dermatophilaceae bacterium | reverse complement strand
CACCCTCTCAGCCCGCCCGAAGTTGTGGATCACCTTCGCGGTCGGTGCGCCGCTCTCGGGGTGGCGCTGGTTGTGCGCCAGCTGCAGGTAGCTGACCGTCGACCCGTCCCGGTTCCGGCGCCGCGTCTCCCGCAAGTACATGCCTACAGAAACCACATATCCGTTATGAGACAAGCACAATCGTGCAGACTCGTGTGCCTACACCATTTCGACGCAGAGACCCTTGCCCGCGCCTGTGACCTGCAACGATCCCACGGGGGTGGCTCTCACGTGCCTACCAACTGCGCAACTCCGGCCTGAGGCGTTGCGATGTGCAAAGCAGGCCTCGACGACGAACAGGTCCGCGCCGCGGCGGTGATCACCGCGAGGTGGTCGGCGGCGGTGTTCGACCCGGCGATCCCGGGCCGCAGGGCGATCCGCATACGGGACGAGGGAGACCATCTGCTCCGATCGTGCGGTGCCTCACGGGGCTCGCGGCTGCGCCGCCTCGTTCGTCGAGCAGATCCAGTGCCTTGGGCTGTGCAAGAGTGCGCGGTGTGGCGGTACTGGTCGTTGTCTCCGGGTTGCCCGCGACGGGCAAGTCCACGCTCTGCGCGCAGGTCGCCAGCGCTCGGCGGGCAACGTGGCTGCGCGTGGATCGGATTGAGGACGCGATCGTGCGAACGACCTCACTTCAGCATCCGGTAGGGGTTGTCGGGTATGCCGTGGCGTATGCGCTGGCCGCGGAGCAGCTGCGGTGCGGGGTCGATGTGATCGCCGAGTGCGTCAACCCGTTGACGGTGACCCGCGATGCCTGGTGGCATATCGCCGACGATGCGGGTGCGCGGCTGGTCGAGGTTGAGATGGTGTGCTCTGATGCCAGCGAGCACCGCCGCCGTGCCGAGACGCGCACCACCGACATCCAGGGTCACCCGTTGCCGACCTGGCAAGACATCCTCGACCGGGAATACGAACCGTGGGTACGCGAGCACGTCGTTATCGACAGCGCCACCACCTGCGCGCCGGACGCCGCACAGCGAATCTCGATCTTGGCATGGTCGGACACCACCTGACTGAACGTGCCTGTCTAGTACTACAGCCGTAGATCGTGATCTGTGTGGTGATCGGGCTGTGGGGCAGCGTGTCTGCCGGGTGTGGGGCGGCCACCGGGCGATCATCCGCTGTTCGTGTTGAACAACGAAGATGCCGCGACGACGCGTTCGGCATCAAGACGCGCCAGGGCTTCCGCCTCACGACCAACTGTCGCAACGCCCGTGAGATTTTCGAGTACGCGGCCGCCGTGGTCAGCGCCCATCTGCCGGACGCCGGTCTTCCCGACGCGGTCCGCGAGACCGCAGTGGCGCCTCTCACCCGTACCGTCCCGCCTGAGGCGCACGCCGTGGCGGACGCGGTACGAGACTCCCTGGGAACGCTGTCGGGCGAGGTCGACGGCACGATCCGGGGTGATCACCCCGGCCCGGTGGCGCGACGCCCTCACGTTCGTGGGCGGCAGCGACGAGCGGATCGTGGTCGTCGCTGCCGTTGAGCGCCAAGGGGCTGGATACGACGCGTGCGTCGTGGTCGATCCCGACGAGATCACCTCGGAGTCCCCGGGAGGGATCCGGGTGCTGTACGTGGCCCTCGCCCGCGCCGCGCACCGCATGCACGTCCTGGGCGTGGCGCCGCTCCCCCCTGACCCCCGTGCTGTCCACGGGTCGTGTGCCATCTATGTCCGTGGGGTCCGCGCATGGCGGTGTCGTGGCCGGTTGCGCCCGGGACTCAACGGACGGTGGAGGTCACCGCCGGCTCAACACGCGGGCGTGAGCGAGGCGGTGGCGGACGTGGACTGCCAGTTGCCGGCGCGGGCGCGCACCTGGTAGGTCCGGGCGCCGGGCCCGGGGTTCTCGTCGGTCCAGGTCGAGATGCTCCTGGGGGTGAGGATCGCCTGGCTGACCCCGCCACGCAGGACCTCGTGCCCGGTGGCGTACGTCGAGGAGGTCGCGGCCCAGGTCAGGTCGACCTTCGCCGAGGACGCGGGTTTGAGGACCACGCTCAGGCCCGCGCCGGGCGCGACGTTGGACATCACCGAGGTCCGCGTCCCGGTGTCGCCGATCGTGGGGCGGACCTGGGTGAACGCCGCGACACTGCCGTCTTCTCCTCCGGGGGGCGCCGGAGTGCGTCCCCGGAGGAGTTGTAGTGCTGGCTCATCCCGGTCGGAGTCCCGAAGGTCAGGCCCGTCGTCCTCGCCGCGTACATCGTCACGAGCAGGGAATTGGCCACGCTCACCGTCCGGTTCGGGGCCGATACGGTGACCTCGTTCCCGCTATTCATGCTGGCGGCCGCGTCGCCTCCGATCCACAGTCCAGCGGACCCCCGTACAGCGAGCACACCGACCGCGCCGTTGGCTCCGGACGCCCCCCCACGTGTACAACCTGCCGGCGTCGGCTGTCGTGGCGACGCGCTGCCAGAAGTGGGCGTTCAGCTGACGCGGCCACACCACGCCTGTGGACGCACTCCACCCATAAGGTCCAGTGGGCACATTCGTTCCGACCACGATCAGCAGGTCACCGGCCAGCACCTGGGAGGGCATCGCGATCTTGACGACGCCCGTGCCGGAGGCCGTCGCAGACCCGACCACCGTGGGCGCGCTGTCGGCGATGACGCACCGCACAGCGGCGCTCAACGCGGTCGGGGGCTGCAGCCTGTCGGCCGCGAAGTGCTGACCGCCGTACGCCGCCGCGTCGGAGAACGCGGCATGGGCCATCAGTGGGGAGTCACTTTGCAGGGCCGTGACCGCGATCAGGGTGGTCGCCCCCACTATCAGAGCCTTCCGTCGTCGACGCCGCGGTCGTCGACCGCGAGGCGGCGCGGCCGCAGCGGCGGGCGTGGCCCACGGATCGTGACGGGCATCGAGTCCACATCGACTCAGGAGCACCAGGGCGGTCCCGACGACCGCCGCGGACTTCGTCGGCAGCCAGGAAGCGAGCCTCGCGACGAGTCTGCCGCGGGAGCCGAACACCCTTGGCGGGGTTGAGGCCGAGACGCTGGTCTGCCACGGCGCTCTCGAAGATCATCGAGGCGACGAGGTAGACCTTGCGGAGGCGCCGACTGCGTCGGCGCGGGGTGGCCCACCTCTGGTGGCCGGCGCTGTGCTGCGGCCATCGGCCGTTCTCGCGCTCGGCCACCGCCAGCCCCCCGGCCCCACACATGACGAAGGCGCCTCGTGACTCCTCGTGAGGCCGGGACGCCCTGGCTGCTGGATCAGAAGACGAGAACCTTGGTAGTCAGCAGTCCTTGCTCGTGCAGATCGTTCCAGTACGCGTCGCGAGTGATCACCGGGCGCGCCATCCGCTGTGCGACCGCCAAGATGAGCGCATCCGCGGTCGATAGGAACGACGGTTGCCCGTTGCGTCCCTTCGGCCCGGGGTGGGCCCTCGACATCTCCCACAGGTCTGCCGCTTCGACCAAGTCCGCCGTTGTCAGGGGCTCGAACTTGACTCCCCTCGCCTCCAACGCCTGGGCGATCTCGGATCCCGTTGCTACGTTCCCCTTGCGCCGCGCCACCGAGATCACCTCCATCAGCCCCGGTGCCGGCAGAACAACCGTGGACGCTCGGCTCAGGATCGTCTCGACCGCCTGCCAACGCGGCTCCTGAAGCACGTACGTGAGGAGCGTTGAGGAGTCGACGCAGATGTTCGGGGCGCTCATCAAACCCCCAACTGGCCGAGAAGGTCTGCAGCCAGCTCGTCGTCGGTGCGGGTATCGACGGCATCCTGCCCCAACGTGCGTTCCCACTTAGTCTCATCCAGGGCAGCGTCCTGCGCGCGCAACTCCCGAACGTCCTGAGCGGACTCACCAGCGTCGCCGCCGTGGTTTTTCGCCCATATGCCGGTCATCCGCAACCGGGCAGACACCACACGGACTTCCCCGCCGTCGAGGATGAACTCGATGCAGTCACCCTCGCCGACGCCGAGGAGCTCACGCACCTGCGCCGGGATGACGGCGCGAGAGGACGGACCGATCTTCACTGGGTGGCGAACTACATCTGTCATGAGCTAATCATGTGTCACGCGTTGAATTGTGTCACCGGCCGATCGTCTGCCACGCCTTGCTGAGCGCCGAACGTCTTCTTGCCCTTGCCACGCCCGTGCTCGCCGCCCTGCTTGGCATACCCGTGGCCAGGGCGATCAGCGATTGGCACAGCACCGTGCTTCAGCTGCTGCACATGCCCGTGGGTGGACACGCGCAGGAACGTGCCCAACGTGGACGGGGCCCGGATCTGCCCGAACACCAGCCGGTTGCCGGTCTGCCGCAACGGGTCGATGTCCCGGTCCAGTCCGCGGCCGTACCCGCGACCACGGACATCACCTTGCAGTGCGGGTTGGCGCCCGCACAGTTGACCGCATCCACGATTTCCAGATTTTCGGCGACCAGTTCCGGCAGCCCGATCTGTTCCGCCACCGCGATCACCGGGACCAGCCCGGCATCACCGATCAGAATCGGGTCGTCGAACACGACGTCGACCATTTTCGCGAAATACAGTGACTGCATCGGCGGGCGGGTGCACCTCGTTCGGATCGATGGATGTCTCCAGCACAACCCATCATTCCAGGTCAGGCGGCACCCGCCCGGTCATGCCACAGCCCCCAAACAACGTCATTCGGTGGATCCGGGCCGAACCGTCCCGAAACCAACACGGATGGGACGGGCTGCCGCTCCAGCGCACACCAGGTCCTGGCAGTCGGATATGTTTCGCTTCATGATCCGGCTACTTATCAGGTTCGTCATCTTCCTCGTCGCCGCCGGTGTCGGGCTTCTCGTCGCGGTCATCGCCCTACCCGGTCTGAGCGTCACCGTAACGTCCTTCATCATCGACGTCGCCATCTTCGCCGTGATTCGGTCGGTAATCTCGCCGTTCATCCTCAAGTCGGCTGCCCGCTACGCTCGTGCCCTGGTCGGCGCGACCGGGTTGTTCTCCACCGCCGCCGCCCTCGCCCTGACTACCTGGATCAGTAGTGGCCTGACGATCACTGGCATCCCGACCTGGCTGTTGGCCACCCTCATCATCTGGCTGGTCTCGATGCTCATCGCCTTCCTCCTCCCGTTCCTCATCCTGAAGGGACTGTTGGGGGCCTGGCTCCGTAATGGTTTGCGCACCCGCGACGGCAACCAAAAGAACCCCACCAGTCACCTCATCTGACCAGGACATAAAGCGAGAACCTTCGACCCACTGGGGCCCGGCATCCGCCCCTGCCGGACAGGTTGACGGCGGCCCCCAGTCGCGGGGAGGGACCGCGCCACCGCAGCAGCTAGCTGCCGGATCCGCGGGGAGCGGGAACCGGTGAGCGACAATGAAGACCAGCAGGTCCGATCGCCGACGGCCTGACGCCGAGTACCCGCAGGATGTGGGTCGTCACCACCACCGCGGCGTCCCTGGCCGCGGGCTCCGCGTTGGCGCCGGTCCCGGCCGGGGCGCGGGACAGAGCCCTAGTCAGACGATCAGCGGCTCCCGGACGCCCGGAACCTCGCGTACGTGGTGGCCTCCGCAGTCAGGGATTTGGTCATGTTGCTGCTCACCGAGCGCTCCACCAGGCCTCCCACCAGCGGCAACGAGACCTTCATCTCAATGTCGTAGACGAGGTCGCAGGACTGCTCCCCGGTGGCCTGCAGGCGCATCACGCCGCTCACCGTCGTCGGCACCAGGGAGATCTCGAACCAGGTTCTTCCCCGACCACCGGTCAGGCTCCATACCTCGTGGCGGTCGATCCGGGGCGGCTCGGGGAGATGCCCGACGACCCGGCTCGGCAACCACGTCACCGGCACGGACGCGGTCGTCTCGATGGTCAGCTCGTCCCCGTTGACCCGGTGGGTCACCAGCCGCTCGGCCATGCCGATGTTCTGAGCGCACCGCCAGTCCAAGAAGTCGGAGTCCGCCAGCAGCTCCAGGGCAGCCGACGTCGGAACACTTAGCGCATGCCTCGTGGACACCTTCACCGCGTATCGCCCTTCCTTGACGTCCGGGCCCCGTCGCACGCCGCGCGGCACCCACCCCGTCAGCATGTCCCAACCCCTCCCGGCCGGGCCAGCCCCGGGTGCCATCCAGCCGGACCGTGCAGCGGCTGTAGACGGCTTTCCCATCCCCGACAGGGCGTAGGGTCGAAGCTGCGTGCAGGGTTGGCCGAGCCTCGCTCCGCCGTCATGACGAGTATCTGTGAAGGGTGGGTGAGAACACTGGTCGCTGAGCACTGTCAAAACTGCTGGCCAGCCACGATCCGTAACAGAGCCGTCGGAGGCCGGCTGCGACCGACAGGACGGGGAGCCTAGTGCGCGGCCACGGTGGTGACACCGACACCGACACCGACTTAGTATCCGCAGCCACCGCGACCGCCCCGCCAACCGGCCGGTCGCCGCACTCGCCGTGGGGCCTGGCCGACACCCTGGACGCCGTGCACGACCTGCTCACCTCCACCTGCGCCGCCCTGGGCAAGCAGTGGGTCTCGCTGGTTCGCAGCGACCGGGACGGGGTGATGGGCGCCGACGACCTGCCCGCCTGGATGGCGCGGCTGCTGCGCGCCGGCGGCAAGCTCATCCGGCCGACGATGTGTCACTGGGGGTACGTGGCTGCCGGGGCGGACGACCGCAGCCCTGGCTTACCCCACATGGTGACCGCGGGGGCGGCGCTGGAGACCCTGCACCTGTTCGGCCTGATCCACGACGACATCATGGACGAGTCCGAAACCAGGCGAGGCCGCCCTACCCCGCATGCCCACGCGAGCGCCGCGCACCGGGCCGTCGGGGGACGCGGCTCGTCGGCCACATTCGGCGTCAACATGGCCATCCTGCTGGGCGACCTGGCTCACCACCACGCCGACAGGCTGGCCGCCGAGCTGCCCGAGCTGATGCGCCGCCAGTGGTTCGATGTCAGCGTCGAGCTGATCGCCGGACAGCGGGAGGACCTCACCGCCGCCGCTGTGGGCTGCGCCGACCTACAGCGGGCCGGCCGGATCGCCACCCTCAAGTCGGGTGCTTACACCATCGAGCGGCCACTCGACCTGGGTGCCTCTGCTGCGGCGGTCGGCCGGGACCTCACCGACGAGGTCCGAGGCGCCCTCGCCGGGTACGGGCGGCACATCGGCTCGGCATTCGCGCTGCGCGACGACATCCTCGGCGTCTGGGGTGACCCGGACACCACCGGCAAACCCAGCGGCGACGACCTACTGCACCGCAAGCCCACCCAGCTGTGGATTCGAGCCGAACAAACCCTCACCGGTCCCGCTCGGGCCGCCCTGGATCGGGTCGGCACCCCCGAGGCGGCCGACGGCGACGTCTGGCTCCTGCAGACCGCACTGGACGACTGCGGCGTGCGGTCCTGGGCCGAACTCACCATCGGCGACCACGTCAACGCCGCGCTGACCTACCTGTCCACCCCCGCACTGGCCCCGCAAGGGGCGAAAGGACTGACCGACATGGCGGCCACCATTGCATGGCGTCAAGCATGAGCTCCGTCGTCGTCATCGGCGCAGGCCTGGCCGGTCTGTCCAGTGCGTGCTACCTCAGCGGCGACGGCCACCGGGTCATCGTCGTCGAGCCGCAGACTTTCCCCGGCGGGCGCAGCGGCCGGGTGCACCAGGACGGGTTCACCTTCGACACCGGCGCCACCGTCCTGACCATGCGCGACCTCATCGACGACGCCCTCAAGTCGGTCGGCACCCGGGTCGGCGACGAGCTGGAGCTGACCCTGCTCGACCCGGCCTACCGGGCCACCTTTGCAGACGGTTCCACGATGCTGGTCCGGCACGGGCATGAGGCGATGCGCCAGGAGATCGCCGACCAGTGCGGCAGCGTCGACGCGGCCGCCTTCGACGAGTTCGTTGTCTGGTTACGCCGCCTCTACCTGGCCGAGATGCCCAACTTCATCGACCGGAACTTCGATTCCGTCCTCGGTCTGCTCCAGCGACCCCGGGCGGTCGCCTCGCTACTGGCCCTCAACGGCTTCTCCCGACTCGGTCGGCAGGTGCGGCGACGGTTCGCCGACGAGCGGCTGCACCGGCTGTTCTCCTTCCAGGCCATGTACGCCGGGCTGGCGCCCAGCGACGCACTGGCCATCTACGCCGTGATCACCTACATGGACAGCATCGAGGGGGTCTGGTTCCCCCGCGGGGGAATGCGGGCGGTCCCGGACGCGATGGCAAGGGCGGCACAGCGGGCCGGGGTCGAGTTCCGGTATGGGTCCGAAGTAACAGACATCATCACCCGATCCGACGGGCGGGTTTGCGGCGTCGAACTGTCCGACGGAGAGCACGTGATGGCCGACGCGGTCGTCTGCACCGTCGACCTGCCGGTCGCCTACCAGCGCTGGTTGTCCGCCCGCCCCGCCCCCCGGACCGTCCGCAACGGCAGCTACTCCCCCTCGTGCGTGCTGTGGCACGTCGGGGTGCGCGGGGTGCCCGAGGACGCGACTCACCACAACATCCACTTCGGCGCCGCGTGGGACGACGCCTTCGACGACCTGCTTCGCCGCGGGCGGCTGATGCGTGACCCGTCCCGGCTGGTCAGCGTCCCGTCACTGGACGACGCCGAGGCCGCCCCACCCGGGTGCTCCACCCTGTACGTGCTGGAGCCGGTCCCCAATCTCAAAATCGGCCGGATCGACTGGCAGCAGGAGGCCCCCCGACTTCGCCAGCGGCTCCTGGAGTTCCTGGGCAGGCAGGGCTACCCCAACGACATCCTCACCGAGCACCTCGTCACCCCCCAGGATTGGCTGGCCCAGGGCATGGCACACGGCACCCCCTTCGCGCTCGCGCACACGTTCACCCAGTCCGGGCCGTTCCGACCCAACAACGTCGACCGATCCTGGCCCGGCTTGGTGTTCGCCGGGTCCGGCACCGTGCCCGGAGTGGGCGTGCCCATGGTCTTGATCTCTGGCAAGCTCGCCGCCCGACGGGTCGCCGAGTACCTGTCATGACCGCCACCACCCGGACGGCCCCGGCCGCAAACTCCGCCACGACCTCCCCCGGGACCTCCGCCGCGACCTCCGCCCTGGCCTCCGCGGGCACGCCGCTGACCACGTCACTCGCGACGCCGGTCACCGACAGCGGGGGCACCCGCCCTGTCGGGCCCGAGCAGGACCTGCTCGACCTCGGCTACCGACGCTGCCGGGCGCTGACCCGAAGGCACGCGACCACCTACTACTGGGGCACCCAGTTGCTACGCCCTGACCAGCGGCGGGACGTCTACGCCGTGTACGCGCTGTGCCGGCTGGCCGACGACATCGTCGACGAGCCCGCCCGCCCCGGTGGTCCACTCCCGGAGGTGAGCGACCCGGCCGAGCGGCTCGCCGCGTTCAGCCGGGAGTTCGCCGGCGCCGTCGAGGCTGGCTCCAGCCCCGACCCCGTGCTCAACGCCGTCGTCCATACGGTGCGGCGCCGCGGTATCCCGATGGAGTGCTTCCAGCGGTTCTTCGCGGCGATGACCCTCGATCTGACCCGCACCGAGTGGGCCACCTGGGAGGACCTGCGCGACAGCTACATGGAGGGGTCCGCGGCGGTGATCGGGGAGATGATGCTGCCCGTCCTCGAGCCCCTCACCCCGGCTGCCAAGGAACCAGCCCGGGCCCTCGGCCTGGCGTTCCAGCTGACCAACTTCATCCGCGACGTCGGGGATGACCTCGATCGCGGGCGGGTCTACCTACCCCAGGACGAGCTGCGCCGATGCGGCGCCGACCCATGGCTGCGCCAGGTCACCCCCGCCTGGCGGGAGTTCCTGGCGATCCAGATCGATCGCAACCGTCAGCTGTACGTCGAAGCTTCCCGTGGAGTTCAGATGCTGCCACCGGCGTCGGCACGCTGCGTGGGCACCGCGCTGCGGATGTACTCAGCCATCCTCGAGCGAATCGAGCACGCCGACTACGACGTGTTCGCCGCCCGCCGGCGCGTACCCGGCCCCCAGAAGGCGATCATCGCCGCCGCTGCGCTCACCTCCTCGGCCCGGCCCCGCCGCACCGATTCCACCCGACCCGAGGGCCAGGCGAGCACGCTGGACGGTGTGCGGACCAAGGTGGCCGAGAAGGTACCGCTGCGGGTCCGCCGCCAGCCCGGGCTGCGCGAGTCCGAACCGACCTGGCGGGACGCCTCACCCGCCCGGATCCAGCGGGCGCTGCGCGCCGCCCAGGGCAACGACCCCGGCGGCTGGTACGTGGTCGGGGCCAGCAGGGACCTGACCCGACGGGCGTCCCTGGTACGCACCGTCAACGGCACCGAGGTGACCCTGTGGCGCACCGCCTCCGGCCAGATGAAGGCCGGCCCCGGCTCCTGCCCACACCTGGGGGCCCGGATGGACGGGTGTGCCACCCTCGACGACCGGGTCGTCTGCCGGTGGCACGGCCTGGCACTGCCCAGCCCGCAGGACCGCCGCTGGCTGCCCTACCCGGCCCTGGACGACGGGGTCCTGCTGTGGGTCCAATTGCCCACCGCGGGTGAACTGCCGTCCCCGGAGCCACACCTGCCCGTCCGGCCACGGTTGGACCGATCGATCAGCGCCGTCATCGCCACCCCCGGCACCTGCGAGCCCCAGGACGTCATCGCCAACCGGCTCGACCCCTGGCACGGCGGCTGGCTGCACCCGTACGCCTTCAGCCACCTCAGGGTCGACGAGCACGCCAGCACGCCCGACCTGCTCGCGCTCGACGTCACCTTCCGGCTCGGGCGCACCTGGGGGGTCCCGGTCCGCGCCGAATTCACCTGCCCGGACGCGCGGACCATCGTCATGCACATCGTCGACGGCGAAGGCGCCGGCAGCGTCGTAGAGACCCACGCCACCCCGCTCGGCCTGGACTCCTTAGGCCGGCATCGCACGATGGTCGTGGAGGCCACCATCGCGCACTCGGACCGGCCCGGATTCCAGGCCGCCCGCGGCATGACACCTCTGGTCCGCAGCCTGATGCGGCGATCCGCCGAACAGTTGTGGGTGGACGACCTGGACTACGCCGAACGTCGCTACGCGCTGCGGCGCCTGGCCACCCTCGGCGCCCGCGCGCCCGCGGCGAACCGTCGCCGCGCCGCGATGCCCTGAGTCGGGACGGTCCACAGGTCCTGTCCGGCCACACCCCACCGCTCCAGGAGCTGGTTCGCCGCGAGGAACCCGGTCGTCGCGGCCCGCTCCATCAGGGCCACCGGCCAGTCGCAGCGCACCCAGTCACCGGCCATGGTGACCCGCTCCAGGGGGGTGTCGACCGGCGGGCGCAGCCGCCACGGCGAGGTACCCACGAGCGGGCAGTCGTCCTCGACGAGCAGCTCCTCGCGCAGCACCGACGCGTCCGCCGTCTCCGGGTAGACCGCGGACAGCTCGGCGCGCAGCTGCTCCCGCAGGTAGCCCTGGGCGGCCACCGCCGGGTTGCGGGCCGGGTCCAAGGCATATGCGTGCAGTTCCACGACTGACCCGCCGTGATCGCGGCTCCACCGGCGGGCCCCGGCCTCGAAGCGCTCGAGCACGCTGACGTTGTCCAGGAGGTTGTATCCGCTGGTGCCCAGGAACGCCAACCGGGAGGGGTCCACCGGGCGGTCCAGCCATAACCGGTTCACCGCGAACGGCGGGGCGTTGTCGTGGCGACCCAGCCGGTTCACCCACTCACCGATCGCTCCGGCTGCTGTGTCGTCAGGGCCGGTCAGGTCCGCGAGCAGATGCCGGGCGGCGCGCGGGTCGGCGGCCATGACCAGCCCGTCGGCATTGATCTCCTCCGAGCCCAGCTCGACCCGGACGCCGTCGCCGCGCACGGCCAGCCCGGTGACGGTCACGCCGGTGCGAATGTCAACGCCGAGTCCAGTGAGGTAGCGCCCCAGCGGGGCCCACAGGGCCGTGTCGTAGTCGTCGTCGGGAACGTCGAACAGCAGCCCCTCGGAGGAGCCGGTGAAGTAGGCGTGGAACATCGCCACCAGCTCCCCGGCCGAGAAATCCTCCGGGTGGGCGAAAAACGAGCGCGCGAACACCTCCAGGGCCAGGTGCCGGGCCCCGTGCGGGAACCGCAACCGGTCCAGGAACGCCTGGGCGCTCTCGCCGTCGTACCGAGCGAACGACGCGGGGAAGTCGGCCGTGACCAGCTCCAGTGCGGCGGGCAGGTCCACCTTTCTCAGGGCCGCCAGCGGGAAGGTTGGGCTGCGCAGCACGAACCCGATGACGCTGACCGGCGGCGTACGGGGGATGCCGGCGAAGGAGTCCCGCAGGCCGTCGGCACGCTGCAGCGGGTAGTCGTCGATGGGGATCAGGCTGGTCAGCGCGGGGTCGGAGCGCCGCAGCAGGGCGCGCAGGTTGTAGTACTGCCGGAAGAAGGCGTGGAAGCCGCGGCTCATCGTGCGACCGTCACCGGTCGGCCAGGCCCGGACCCGGCCGCCCAGCTGCACTTGGCGTTCGAGCAGGGTGACCCGCACCCCGCGCTCGGCCAGGCCGACCGCGGCTGCCAACCCGGCGATCCCTCCGCCAACGACGGCCACATGACGCTGTTCGCGCAGGTGGGAGGCGCCCGGACTCGCGCGGTGCAACACGGCTCGACGATCGCGACCGGGACGGTAACGGGCAGGCATCAGACGGGCCTCCTGGCGACGACGGTGTGTAGTATCCCCCGGCTCCATCCGGTCGTCGGTCGTGACGACACGTCGGCGAACCCCGCCGCACGGAGCCGGTCTTGAAGGTGGGCGATGGAATCGAACTGGTGCACGCTGCGCCACAGGTAGCGGTACAGCGGTGGGTTGCCCCGGGTCAGCACCGCCAGTGGGATGATGACCAGCCAGCACACCAGGGCCCAGGCCAGCACCGACCACAGCCGGCCCGCCACTGAGTACTCGTGTGCCACGAACACCCCACCCGGGCGCAGCCGGGACAGGACGTCGGTGAGTACCCCGTCGCGCTCCCCCGGTGGGATGTTGCGCAGCAAGTAGCAGGCGAACACCCCGTCTCTCGACCCGGCCGGCACCGACTCCTCGAGCTGCTGGGCCAGGCGGATCTCGAAGCGCACCCCCGGTGGCCAGCTCTTGCGGCGGGCCTGCGCCAGCATCCCCGGTGAGGCGTCCAGGCCGACGATGTCGGTAACCGATTCGGTTCTCTGGTGCGCTCGCCCGGGTGGCACCGGGTGGGCCGCCGTGTCCAGCTGGCGCAGCAACGCCCTGGTCGAGGCCCCGGACCCGCAGCCGAGGTCTACGAGTCGCACCGGACGACCAGGGTCCCGACCGTCACCCAGGCTTTGAACCAGCTCGGCCGCGGCGGCATCGAGGTTGCGGTGGTACCCCGGATTGAGCCGGACGAGAAGGTCGTAGTTGCCGGCGCCGGAGTCAAACTCCCGGCGCACGTCGACGTCGTGGGTCATCGGCTCGGCTTTCCCGGCGTCAGGGTCACGTCGTGGCGGTGGTTCCGTTCGGTGAGCCGGACCCAGGACATCAGGGTGAGGGTGACCATCGAGAAGCCGAAGGCGAAGTCCTCCACCGGGATGTCGAACGGCCACCGCAGCCCGAGCATGTGCTCGGGTGCGTACAGCACGATCGGCGCGGTCAGCTTGGTCAGCCACCCGTCGACCAGCGCTTGGAAGAAGAACACCAGGGCCATCGCCAGCCAGAACTGTAGCTGCGCGGTGACACGGGTGCGCCACAGCCGCAGATCCAGCATGAAGACCACGACCACGCTGATGGTCGACAGGACCGTGTACTCAGGCATGGGGTCGCTCGCCGGCCGCTGCCTGCTGGCCCTCATGGTTCTGGCGTCGCCCCGGCCGTGGTCGCGACCTGCCCGGGCGGCCGTCGATCAGGGTCGGGCCGTGTCCCCGAACCCAGCCGAGGACCGTGCCGACCGCCTCGTAGGTCAACACCCCACAGATCGGGATGACGATGAAAAACACCAGCTCCTCCAGCGGCATCGGGCCGAGCATCACTCCGGTGGTGTAGCGCTCGCTGTACCACCAGTGCCCGCGCACGATGCCAACGATGTCCCAGAACGCGAAGACGACGAGCACCGGCACCAGGGCGCGCACCAACAGGCGCCAGCGCCGGTACACCCGGGCCCGGAAGAGGAACTCCAGGGGCAGGGTGATGGCCAGGCAGGCGGCCATCAACACCAGGTACTGATATCGGTCCACGCAGGGCCTCACTCGGGCGGGCGATCCGCGGTCACGGTCGTCCTCAGGGTATCTATCCGGCCTGAGGTATGGCGGCGAGCGTGGCAGGGCGGCCACCATGGGCGCCATGCCACCCACGCAGGCGCGCCCAGCCAACCCCGTTACCGTTCCGGCGCAGACGTTCCCGCCCGTGCTCGAGATCCGGGTGCACGGGGTGGCGAACACCCCGCCGGAGACCACCTTGGGCCTGACGGACAGTAGCCAGGTCGATCGGGTCGCCGGCGACGACACCACCGGTTTGTACCGTGCCAAGAACTCGGACCCGACGGCGCTGGTGGAGACCCAGGCGTACAGCTGGGGCCAGCTGACCTCCGGGCAGCGGGCCGCGAAGGACCTGCGGCGCGCCTTGTGGCTGCTGCTCCTGCCGTTCGCTCTGGTGAACGTGGCGTTCTGGGCCAGACCGGAATTCCCCGACAAGGGCGGGCCGAGCAAGACCGGCGGCCTGGCGTCCTACCTGGCACGGGTGATCGCCCTTACCCTGACCGTCTCGCTGTTGCTGACCGCAACGACGGTCGGGGTGGATCTGGTGGGCTGGCAGTGGGCCGCGGTTCCCCGCCTCGACCCGCCGTGGCTGGCGTTCCTGACCAGAGGGTGGTTCGCCGGTGGCAGCCGAGTGCTGCTGGTGGGGCTGGCGGCGCCGGTCGCTGCCTTGGCGATCATCTACCTCGCGTCCCGGCGCACGTTCCGGTACGAGGCGGTGGAGTCGCTGACGCCTGCGGACGCGGGAACCGCACCCGACACCGGCGCGCCCTCCTTGCGGGGGCGCGGCTTCTGGAGCGGCGACCGGCAGGTGCGGGAGCTCTCGAGCGTGCACTGGCGAGTGGGGATGGTCGCTTCCCTGGCCAGCACCGTGGGCCCGGTCGCGCTGGCCCAGCCCCGTGACCACCCGAGCTGGTGGTCGGGGGTGATCCTCTGCGTCGCGTTTGCGGTCGTGGCCGTCATCGAGCTCGTCCGGTTGGGTGGGGAGCAGGTGACGATTCGTGCACAGAGCGCCGCCGGGGTGTCGCGGACGCCCCTGTCGAGCGCTTCCCTCGTCGTCTTCTGGGCGGCCGCGGCGGGATCGATCGGCTACCTGGCCTCCGGGCTGGAACTCGCCGACCGGCGAGGCACCCTGCCTGGCCTCAACGGCAGCCTGCGGGCGGTCTTCGTCGCACAGATGTTGCTGGTGGTGGTCTGGACGGTCACTCTGCGGCACGGACCACGCCAGGGCCGGGTGTGCCTGGCGCTGTGCGGTGTCGGCGGGGTGGCGGCGGCGGTGATCATGCTGACCGGGCTGGACCGCCTGCACCCCGGCTGGTCGGCGTCCGGCCTGGCAGTCGCCCTCGTCCTGCTCCTGGGCTGGGCGTACGCACTGCCGGGCAGCCCTGCGGCCCGTGGAGATGCAGCCCCGGCACAGCCTGCGGCGGCCTGGGTCCGGCCGGCCTGGCGGGGTGCCGGCGGGTCTGTCCTGGCGGCGACGGGAGTACTCCTGGCGGCCTTGTACTCCGGTGGCTTGGTCTTCCTGGTCTCCTGGCGGTTGCCAGGAGGGACCGAGCTGGCCCTGCCGGACTCGCTGCGCTGGGCCGCCGCGGGGCTGCCGTTCTTCGTGTTCTGCGTGCTCGTCGTGACGGTCTGGTCGTTGAGCCGCCTGCAACGGCACATGGCGGCCGAGGCGGGCGAAGTCTTGGGCGAATACGGGCGCGACGGCGCTCACGCCGCCGCCCGGGCCGGGCAGGTGGCCCGAGCCCGGCTGGTACACCTGCTCATGGCCGAAAGGGCGCTGGGCCGGGTGGGCTGGCTGGGCGGACTGGCGCTGATCGGGGTGATCGCCCTGGCGGCCGGTTCGGCCACCGGCTCCACGTTCGAAGAGGTCGCCGGTCCCTTGGCCTGGGTGGCGACGCTGGGCTTCTGGCTCGCCCTGGGCATGCTGCTCGGATTCGCGGCCCTGGGGTTGATCGTCTACCGCGGCAAGCCCGAGCGCCGGCTCGTCTCGATCGTCTGGGATCTGGCCACCTTCTGGCCGCGGGCCAGCCACCCGTTCGCGCCGCCCTGCTACGCGGAGAGCTGCGTCCCCCAATTGGTCACCCGGGTCTGCCTGGACACCCAGCGAAAGGGGTTCATCCTGGCCGGGCACAGCCAGGGCTCTCTCATCTGCCTTGCGACCACCCTGCAACTCCCGACACAGCAGCGAGGCCGCGTCGTACTGCTCACCTTCGGCACTCAGCTGAGCCGGCTGTACGGGCGGGTGTTCCCGGCCCTTCTCGGCCCGGCCGTGCTGCACGAGGCTGCGGAGTCGATGGGCGGACACTCGGGGCTGCGCTGGCGATCGTTCTACCGCTCGACCGACCCGCTCGGCTACCCCCTCGATGTCGTCCTGCAAGACCCTGACGGCGTGACCCAACCGGTCGGTGTCGACCACCCCGGCAGCCTGCCGCACCGCCCCCTGCGCGACCCCGAGGGTCTCGTCCCCGAGCCAAGGCAGATCACGGACCCGGTGATGAACAAGCACTCCGACTATTCGGAGGATTCTCAGTACCGGGCTTACCTGGTCAGCGTCGCGAACCGGCTCGTCGGGGTGACTGACGATTGGTGAGGAGCCGGCCACCAGGACAGGCAAGGTCGGCGGTCAGTGACATCGCGACCCAGCTGGGACGGTCCGGGCCGCGGGGTCACTGTCCTTCCCGCAGTGCCGCATCGAGGGCGTCCAGGCCGTTGAGTTCGCGCAGCACAGCGTCGATTTCGGTGACCAGGGTCCATTCCACCGAGGCGACCTCGCAGGTCGGGCAGGTGGCCAGGTCGTGCTCGGGTGGGTCGCCGGGCAGCGATGGGCCGCCGTAGGTCAGGCACGTCGGGCACGAGACAGCCAGCTCGGTGGTGGTCGAATGAATCGTCGTGGGCAGGTAGGTCATGGCCGGGCTCCGATGTCGTTGGCGGGCGGGTGAGGGCAGGGGGGCTAGTTGGTCAGGGCCCAGCGGCGAGCCGCGGGCACCGTGGCGAAGGTCGCGTAATACGCGCCCCCGGGGTTGCAGACGCACCAGTAGCCGCGAAGATGCCCTGAGCTGGAGAAGATGATGCGGTAGTGGCGACCCGAGGGGCCGGTGACGGCGTACTCCCTGGCGTGGACGTGGCGCAGCATGGTGGACCCCCCTTATCGGCTCAGGCGCCCCCCCGCCCTTCGTGGCGGTGGTTCCGACGACCTGACACCCCCCTCATCGGACACGGACGTCCGTCCTGAAGGACTTCGTGAGACTTTGTCGGACGATCGTTTAGGACGAGCGTCGTGGACGCCAATGAAGACATCAGTTGCGTTGGCAGCCTTACCTCTTGAGCTCGCGACGCAGCGACGTCGAAGCGGCGTTCGGGGACGCTGGCCCCATGGCTCGCCCACGGCGACGGACTCGGGCTGTGAGCTCACAGGTGTCTTGCCGACGGGTGGGCAACGGCGTCGGGGCGGGCGACGGCCGCCGTAGGGTTGGGGTCATGGACACGCCACCTCCGGTCACCGGCCGGGTCGCCTACCAGGGCGAACCGGGGTCCAACTCCGACGCCGCCTGCGCTGAGATGCTCCCCGACCTGGAGCCGATGGCCTGCACCGCGTTCGAGGACGCCTTCTGCGCGGTGACCGGTGGGCAGGCCGACCTGGCCCTGATCCCGATCGAAAACTCCCTGGCCGGGCGGGTCGCGGACATTCACCACCTGGTCCCGGAATCCGGCCTGCATATCACCGGGGAGTTCTTCCTGCCGATCCACTTCCAGCTGCTGGTGATTCCCGGGACTCGCGTGGAGCAGATCCGCCGGGTGCGCAGTCACACCCATGCGTTCGGGCAATGCCGGGAAGTGATGCGCCGGTACGGTTGGACGGCGGTGGTCAGCGACGACACGGCCGGGGCCGCCCGGGAGGTGGCGGAGCTGGGTGACCCGTCGGTCGCGGCGCTGTCGCCCCGGTTGGCCGCCGGGATGCACGGCCTGGAGGTGCTGATCGCCGATGTAGAGGACGCCCGGCACAACACCACCCGATTCCTGTCCCTCGCCCCACAGCCGCGCCCTGACCAGCCGGGAAACGGGCCGATGATCACGACCTTCGTTTTCCGGGTGCGGAATGTGCCGGCCGCATTGTACAAGGCGCTCGGGGGGTTTGCTACAAATGGAGTGAACATGACCAAGCTGGAGAGCTACCAGCTGGGCGGGACGTTCTACGCCACCCAGTTCTACGCCGATGTGGAGGGCCATCCGCAGGACCGACCGCTGTGCCTGGCGTTGGAGGAGTTGGCGTTCTTCAGCGCCCAGTTGCGGATGCTGGGCACCTACCCGGCCCACCCGTTCCGAAGGTTTATCGCCGAGCCGGCGGAGAACCGGGAGCTGCACCCCAACGGGGGCATCGCGACCCGGTAGACCGGCGCGCTAGCCACGCCCTGCCGGCTCAGGACAGCCGGATCACCTCGGCGTCCGGGATCGCGGCGTACCGCCCCGGGGTGCAGGTCAGCAGCAGCACCTGGGCCTCCGGCCCGACCATGGCGAACGCTGCGCCGACCCGCCGTAGCCGGTCCGGGTCGCTGTAGCCCAGCGCGTCATCGATGACAACCGGGACCCCGGACTGGGGGTCGACCAGGCTGGCGCAGGCCAGTCTGGTGATGATGGCCAGCTGCTCCTTGGCGCCGGTGGACAGGGCCTCGTAATCGATGCGCTGACCGGCCAGTACTCTGGCCCGGACGGCCAGCGAGTCGTCGACCTCGACCGAGAAGTCCGGACCGTAGACCTGTTGTCCCACCCGGCTGATCGCGCTGCGGAACGGCTCGACATAGGCGCGTTTGGCCTCGGCCCGGTGGCGTTGCAGCGTCTCGTGCAGCAGCCGCGTTGCCGACGCCCGGCGCTGCACCGCCCGGTGGGCGCGGCGGGCGCGCTCTAGCTCGCCCGTCGCGGCCTCATGCGACTCCTGGCGGCCGTCCCGCCCGGCCCTCGTCAGCCGGGCCTCGATGCCCACCCGCTCGTCGTGCAGCTCCTGGCGTTGCCTGTCGACCCGTTCCAGCCCGGTACGGGCCTGTGAGAGGCAAGCTCGTACCGTCTCGGGGTCGGCATGGGCGAGCCGTTGGCTCAGTGCCAGCAGCTGCTCCCGGGCAGCGGCACATCGCCGGTCCCGCTCGACTACCGCTCCGTCCAGTCGGTCGTCGGGCTCCTGGGCCCAGATCGCCGTCAATCGCTCGGCCTGGGCACCGACCTGTTCGGTGAGGCTTTCTCGAAGGGCCGCGGCACGTGCGAGCGCTACCTGGGTCTCGGTCAGCTCGGCTCGCGCCCCGGTCACAGCCCGGGTCAGCTCGCCGACAGCAGTCCGGGCCCGTTCGTGGTCGGACGTCGCGGCAGCCAGATCGTCCGCGCAGTCCCCCACGTGGCTGGGCAGCGCCACTCCACTCGCGGTCCGGAAGGCCCGGTACGCGTCGCAGCGGGCCCGCAGCACGCCGGCCCGGCGGTGCAGATCCTCCAGCCGGTCCGAGCCGAGCAGGTCGGCCCGGCGCTGCTCACGTTGTCGGGCCGCCGACACCGCCCGCCGGTAGGCCGCGTGGCAGGAACGGGCCCGCGCGACGTCGCATACCCCGGCAAGGGCCAGGGCCGCAGCGAGCTCACCCTCGGCCAGCCGCACCTCCTCGGCCCGTCCTTCGGCACCGTCGGGCGGGCAGATCATCAGGCTGATCACCCCGGGCACGACGACCTCGACGGTCTCGATGAGGGAGCGCTCGACGACCTCGCCCTTGGCGGGCCGCAGCTGCCGACCATCGAGCCGGACCCCTCGGCGACCGGACATCCCGGACAGGGTGACGGACCCGCCGCCGGCCTGCTGGGCGGCCCGGGCCAGATCGCAGGCGCGCGCGGCGGCCTCGATCGTCGCTAGCGTCGGCTCGTCGACGAGCGGCTCGGACGCAGGATCGGACGGTTGCGCCGACCCCGGGTCACCGTCGACCTCGGCGAGCCGGTCCAGCCGGGCCTGTACCCCGGACAGCTCAGCCACGTCGCGCAGGTGCCCCTCGTCGGCCCGGGCCAGCTCGCAGCGGGCGCGCAGCCGCTCGGCCACCTCCTCGGCGGTCGCCACCTGCGCGGTGAGCGTGGCCACCCGGTCCTGTTGCGGCCGGACCTGGCCGGCCAGCTCGTCGTCCAGGGCAGCGAGCTGACCAAGGCGATGCCGCGCGAGCTCCACATCCGCGCGCAGACGTTCCCTTTCGGTCTGCCGAGCCCGTTCTCGTTCGAGCTCGCGATCGGCCATGGCGAGCGCGTCGGTGGCCTGCTCCACGTCGCCGGACAGCTCCGCCACCTGCTGCCACGCCGCCTGAGCCCGCGCGAGCGACGCCTCGGCCACGACGAGCTCCGCTTCGCTGGTGGCCAGCTGAGCGGCTACCACCGCGTGCCGGGCGACATCGTCGCGAACCTCCTCGACGGCCGCAGTCGTGCGCGCCACCTCCTCTTCGGCACCGGTCAGCCGCTCGCAGGCGACGCGGTACTCCCCCGTCTGCGCGCCGGCACGCGGGGTGAAGTAGCTGGTCACTATCCCTTGCACAGTGTCGACCAGGCTGTCGCCCGCGCCGTCGGCGTCGGGTGTCCGCCCGGCTGCGGCATCCAACGCCGCCGCTAGGGCGCTGCTGCCGGCCAGGTCGCTCTGATCCAGCGGGGCCGCCTGCATCAGCCGAAGGGCTTTCCACAGGGTGAGGTCGGCCGTTTGCGCGAGGATCTCCTGAACCCGTTCGTGGGCGGCGGGGCCCACCTTGTGCTCGTGCCGCGGGGCGGTCAGGGTCAGGGTGGTGCCCGGCTGCCGGAACCACTGCTTGCGGTACCGGAACCGGTACGGCCCGGTGGACAGCTCCACTTCGATGGCGCTGGCGACGTCCAGGCCGACCGGGCGGATCGCCAGGACTCGCCGGTCTCGGGAGCTGTCCTTGTAGTCGAAGACCAGGTCCAGGGCCTCGATCAGGGACGTCTTGCCGATCTCGTTAGCACCCTCGAGCACCACCACGCCACGGTCGGGGAAGACGACCTCGCGGTGGGTCACCCCCTTGACGTTGGTCAGCGACAGCCGGTGCAACCTCATCGGGGGCTCCCCACCGCCAGCCGGTAGAGCAGGGACAACGCGTCCCGTGCGGCTTCGGCGCGGTCCGGGTCGTCGGCGGCACGGCTGACCAGTTCGGCGACGGCGGCGTCGACGAATCCACCGATGCCCAGGTCGCTCAGTTCGTTTCCGTCGACCATCACCGCCAGGTCGGTGTGCCGCTCCCACGGGAAGAGGCCCGCCAGCAGCTGGCCGTGTCGCTCCAGCACCTCCTCCAGCCGGGCGTGCAGGGTCAGACTGAGCGTGCCGGCCAGTGCCGTCCGCACGACCGTACGATCCTTCGGGTCCAGGGCGGTCAGGTCGGCGTCGAGGTCGTCGACGTCAGCGGCGGTGTCGACGTGTCGGCGCACCTCGACGAACCTCCAGGAGCCGATGCGGTGCGGCCGGACGGCAGGGCCACCGCTCGGGGGCAGCTCGACGACCAGCGCCTCACCGGGCCCCACGTCGCCGAAGCTGGTGACCTCCGGGGCGCCGCTGTAGTGGATCCGACCGGTCGAGCCGATCGCCAGCCGGGTGTGCCGGTCACCGAGCGCGACGTAGTCGACGACACCGCCGCGGACGGCCTGCTCCAGCGGTGCCAGCCGAATCGCTGCCCGGTTGCCCTCGATGGGGGCCGCCGACTCGGCGACGCCGTGCCCGACCAGGATGCGACGCATCCTGGATGCGGGCAGATCGGCCACCGCGTCGCCCAGGACGTCGATCAGCGGGGCGTTGGTCAGCAGCGGCGCGGCGACCAGCTCGACACCGCAGGCCACCGGGAAGGGCCCGGGGGTATCCAGGACGTGCACATGATCCGGTTTGGCGTCCTGGAAGTCGCGGCTTCGGTAGACCGTGACCGCGTTGAGCGCGTCGTGGTTACCCGGCAGCAGGTAGACCGGGCAGCGGATCGACCGCATCGCCTCCAGCGCCCGGCGGACCGTCTGTCCGGGGCACAGGTTGGAATCGAACACATCCCCGGCGACCAGCACGAACGAACAACCCTCCCGATCGGCCAGGTCCCCGATGCTGCGAATCGCGTCGATCCGGGCCGCGGTGTATCTGGCCTGCGCCTCCCCATCGAGGAAGTGCCTGCTCAGGCCGACGTGCCAGTCGCTGGTGTGGACGAACCGAACCGATCCGGCCGAGGCGTCGGTGGTCGGCTGACGGTGTACACCCGGTCTTGGGGTGTCCGTCGGGCGTGGGTCGGCCGGCGCAGCGGCAGACGCACCGACGGGTGCATCGGCAGAGACGAAGCGCGAAGGCTTCCGCTGCTGCGAGGATCCGGTGTGATCGGGCTTCGACGTCATGGCCACCTCCCCATGCCGCGAATCTACCCAGTGCCACCGACAACCCCCTGGACCAACACGAATCCGCTGGCGGCGGCGGCCACGCAGAGCACCACCGTGCCGAGCGCGTTCCCAAGCGCCGAGGCCAACCGGCGCTCCTCGACCAGCCGCCAGGACTCGAACCAGAAGGTGCTGTACGTCGTGAGCGCTCCACACGGGCCACTGCCAAGCAGCAACGACCAGGCATACGGCACCCGCTCGCCGGCGCCGACCAGCCCGCCCAGGACCAGGCTGCCGATCACGTTCACGACGAGGTGCCGAACTGGAAGGTCCCCCCGTGCCGGGACTGGACCGCCCGATCGATGAGATAGCGGGCCGTCGCGCCCCCCGCGCCACCGATGGCCAGGAGAATCACGGGGATCACGGGCCGAGCCCAGGCAGGCGCCCCGGTTCGGAGGTCACGGCCGGTACCCCACCAGGGGGCGGACGCCGCAGCCGGCGCGGGTGAGCACCACACCGACGCCGACACCCAGCAGTGCCCGGTCAGGGTCCCCAGTGCATATCCGAGGGCGGTACCGCCGTGCCCTGCTCACAGCAGCAGCCACACCTGGTCGGCGTGGGTGCTCATGGTGGTGAATCCACCCAGGACTCCGGTCCCCATGAAGGGGCGCAGCAGCCGGTGCGGGGACGGCATCACCTCCACGACGAGCACCAGCAGCACCCCGATCGCCACCGATCCGGCGACGTTGACAACCAGGACCGCCCAGGGGAAGCCGTCCACCGGTCAGGGCCAGACCCCCTGGATGGCGTGCTTGGCCACAGCCCCCACGGCCCCACCCGCGGCGACCGCGAGCAGCAGTGAGGCGCGACCCTCTCGCAGCTCGGCGCTGTCTGCGCCGAGCTACAGGTCGACGTCGGGGTCGGTGCCCTCGGTGGGAGGGTCGGGCGGTCGGGCGGCCGCGTTGGCCGCGGCCTCCGTCCGCCGCTCGGAGGCGTGCTGTTCGGGCCCCATCACGCCACGACGGTAGCCGACCGAGTTTCCGCTGGCCAGGAGCCATCCCCGCCCGCAGGTCCGGTGGGCAGGTTATCCGAGCCCCGCCGTATTCGCCGGACCCACCGGAACGGCCGGAGTCCGAGCGGCCGGGGTGGCCGGGGCCAGGCCGACCCCGCCGGCCACCGGGATGTCGACGAGGGCCTCGTGGTAGGCCCTCCGCAACAGGGCCAGCAACCGGTCGGTGGTATCGGCCCCCTGGAGCGCCAAACGACGGTCCGTGACGAAACACGGCACCGCGCTGATGCCCAGTTGCGCCGCGACGTCCTCGGCCCGGCGGACCGCGTCGGCCAAGTCGTCCCCGGCCAGGAACCCAGGGATGACGGCAGGTTCCAGGCCCGCCTCGGACCCCAGCCGGACCAGCACCTCTGGGTCGTCGACGGCCACCCCCTCGCAGAAGTGGGCAGAGTACAGCCGTTCCGCGACGGCCGATTGCAGTGGGGCGCCACCGGTGCGCCATCCCAGTTCGACCAATCGATGCCCGTCGAAGGTGTTAGCGGCAACGGCCCGCGCCATGTCGAACTGCAGCCCGTCAGCCTCGGCCGCCCGAGCCGCCCCGCGCAGTTTCGCGTCGACCTGCTCGGTGCTGATCCCCCAGCCGGTCAGCCAATCGGCGACCGAGCGTCCCGCCCCACGTGGCATCCGAGGGGCCAGTTCAAAGGCCCGGCTTCGGACGGTCACCGCGGGAGGATGCTCGAAGGCCTGGACCGCGGCCGCGAGGCGGCGCCGACCGAGGTAGCACCAGGGGCAGACCAGGTCCTCCCACACTTCCACCATCAGGCGAGGTGCGACTGCCTCGGCAGCACTCATCCCGTCAGTGCGGCAGGGCGACCGATGGCTGTGAGCTGAGGGGTTGCGCGAGGCTCGCCGGTGGGGTGGGCGCAGCAGCGCGACGGACCCGCGTGAGCCCCCTGTCCAGGGGTGGAGGGGCTCACGCGGGTCTGGACCACGACCGGGCTCGGTGACCCGGTACCGGCCGGGACGCGGCAGCATTCCGGGGTCCGCCAGGGTCTGCGGGGCGGGACAGTCAGCCCTGGACGGTGCACTCGGATTGCATTGCAGCGAATCAGAACACCCGACCGTACCTGGCCCGGTTCTTGTTGTAGATCGGGTACAGTCCGGACTTCTTGCCCGTGCGCGGCGAGTGGTACATCTTGCCGTTCCCTGCGTAGATGGCCACGTGGTGGGCTGGGCTGCCGAAGAAGATCAGGTCTCCGGGTCGCGGCGTGCGGGTCCGGGATGAGTACCGCTGCTGCGCCGCGGCGGTGCGAGGTAGCCGAACCCCGGCCTTGCGGTAGATGTAGCTCGTGAAGCCGGAGCAGTCGAAGCCGCGCGGGCTGGTTCCGCCCCAGCGGTAGTAGATCCCGGTCAACTTGGAGGCCGTACGCAGCACCCTGTAGGCACGGACCGCAGCCGTAGCGCTGCGGTACTGGACTGCGCGCTTGGCCAAGGTGACCCGAGAGACGTGGCGAACCGTGGCCATTCGGGGAGCCGCGGTCAGCGTGGGCCGGGTCGCGCTGAGGGTGACGGTGCGACCCAACGCCACCGCAGAGATGTGGGCGGGTGCGGTCGGCGCCGCCGGTGCGGCCTGGGCGGGAAGAGCCATCGAAGCGGCCAACCCCGTCGAGACAACGAGGACGGCGGATGCCTGCAGGAGAGGCTGGACATTGCGGCTGACAGAACTCGACAGCGAGCCAAAGGCGTTGGACTGCATAGGCGCGCGGTGGCGCCCGACAAGGATTTTGGGCACGAAGAAGCCTCTCCAACCGCCTACGAGGTGAGCTGTCGGGTTCGGGTGGGAGACATACCCGGCCGGTTATTGGCGAACCGGCTTCACCCCAAGGCCCTCATATGGGGACCGGTGGTGGTTCCCCCGCTCCTGCCGGTTCTGGGTGTCTAGCTGGTTCCCGTGGCGGCGGCAGGATTGGGCGTTCCGCGTGGGGAGCCACCGATGTCGGTAGGCATTCGGAGAGTACAAACCCCGACCTGCGTTTGTCACATTCCGATCACGGACGCGACACGGATGTGTCACGGATCAGGGCAACGGCTCCGTTTACCGCCCTGGTCAGGAACCGTTCCCGGCTTGTGTGTGGGTTCCGTCACAACGGCTGCCGACACGCCGGTAGCGATGGCGTCCAGGACGGTCACTGCGACTACGCCGGTTCGGGCGGGAGCGGCCTGAAACCTCAACCGCCGGGGTCACGCCGGGGTCAGCCGGCGACATCCGGGAGGGTCCTGACGAAGACGTGATGGGCCGCTCCTGCGTCGATGGTCACCTCATCGACGGCCGTCCCACCCATCCGGAGCATTACCCGGCCCGAGGAGGCCTGCCGCACCTGGACGGTCACCCCGGACATCAGTCCCGCGACGCGCAAGCGGGACAGCACCGCTCGGTCTGCCTGCAGGGGTTCACCGATCCGCTCGAGCACCACCGTTCTGCTGCCTACCGCGGCCAGCGTGGTCAGTACGGCTAGGTGGCGGTCGGTCGTGGCGCGGTCGATGCCCAGTTCGTCCAGTCCGGGGATGGGGTTGCCGTACGGGCTGGTGTCGTAAGTGCTCAGCAAGGCCAGGATCTTACGTTCCACCCGCTCGCTGATGACGTGCTCCCAGCGGCAGGCTTCGACGTGAACCTCTTCGTACTCCAGACCGATCACGTCGAGCAGTAACCTCTCCGCAAGCCGGTGCTTACGCATCACCCGGACGGCCCGGCGCCGGCCCTCCTCGAGCAGCTCGATGCTGCGGTCGCCACGGACCCGTAACAGCTGGTCGCGCTCCATCCTGGCGACCGTCTGCGACACCGTCGGCCCCGAGTGCGCCATCCGCTCGGCGATCCGAGCCCGAAGCACCGGCACCCCCTCCTCCTCCAGCTCGAAGATGGTGCGCAGGTACATCTCGGTTGTGTCGATGAGATCGGTCACAGGTCCACCCTCTCACCACGCATCCCGCGCCGCCGGACGACACCGCCCGGTCCGACCACCATCGACGACAACGGCTGCCGACCTCAGGGTTGCAGCCGACCCCGGGACCAGGCGGCGCCCGTGTCCAGGTCGCCCTCCCCGATCCGGGTGAACCGGAACCGGTCGTGCAGTCGGTCGCTGCGCCCGGCCCAGAACTCCACCTCGTCGCAGACCAACCGATAGCCGACCCAGTCGGGCGGCACCGGGACATCGTCGGGGCTCCCCCGGTCCGGCCAGCGCTCGGACAGCTCGGCCACCTGACGTTCCAGGTCCGCCCTGGAGGCGATGGGGTGGGACTGTTTGGACACCCACGCCGAGATCCTCGACCCCCACGGTCGGCTGCCCCAGTAGCCGTCCACCACGTCGGCGGGCAACTCCTGCGCACCTCCCCGGAACCGGATGGCCCGGAACAGCGGCGACCACGTCAACGACGCCGCCATCACCGGGTTAACGGCGATCTGTGCGGCCTTCGCGGAGTGCCGACTGGTGACAAAGCCGGGACCGGCGGGGGTGAAGAAGCGTAGCAGCACCTCTCGAACGTCGGGAAGTCCCTGGGCGTCCACCGTCGCCACGGCCATCGACGTCGGCTCGTGCAGCGCCTCGTTGCGAGCCACCATCTCCTCGGCCTGCCGGATCCAGTCGTCGGCCTGCTGCCAGGGTGTGGCCGCAACCTGGTCCTCGCTGAGGCCTTCCCCGGTGTAGTCCCACCGGCGCACATCACTCATAGCGTGAGGTTAGGCTGACCAGACGGGCCACGCCAGCTTCGCTCATCCCCGGGTCAGCAGCCTGGGGATGGGGGACGGGTCGGCCACGGGTTCACCTAGGGTTTGGCGGGCGGTGTCCGGTCGGGCGTGGTCCGGGTGGGCTCGGGGTAAGGGTCGGAGGTGCGGATGCCGGTACCCAGAAGGGCCGTGACTGCCCTGGTCCGGTGGGGAGTCAGGTACGCCCCCATCGCATACGCCGGGTGGCGGGGGTTGCCGTTGGCGAGCGCAGGCCGAGCCGGACGGGCCGGGCGAGGCGACCCCGACGATGCTCGGTCATGCGCGATCGAGCACGCCGAGCACCTCATCGACGGGTCTCTGCTGCCGGTGTTCCACGGTGATACCAAGATCTGGGTGGTCTTCAGCGCAGATGAGCCGGTCGGATCGCACCCGGTGGTGCGGGTGCCACTGCCGACCCTGCTGGAGTACTACGACCTGACCAAACGGGTCAGCCCCCAGCACCTGAGCGCAGCACCTGCGGCGCCCTCGGCGCCGATGCGGGGGCCGCGTCAGTGGAGTTCGGACCGGCTGATGCAGCGGCGGCCGGGTCGCCTGCGGCACCGGGTCGCGCGGCTGCCGCGCGGCCCGCGGGCGCGGCGACCGGCCGGATCGGTATGACCGCGGACTCCGACCCGCTGGAGTTCTTCGACTCCACCTTCGGCACCCAGATCGGCGAGGTCGACGCAACCAGTGAAACCTTCCGCTACCGGGGCGTGTCAGTGGCGGACTTGGTTGGCACCGTCCCCTTCGAGGCGGTCTGGAGCCTGCTGGTCGAAGACGACTTCACTCCCACCTTGCCGATCGGCGAGCCCTTCCCGCTGCGAGCCCACACCGGGGATGTCCGGGTGGACGCGCAGAGCGCACTGGCCCAGCTCGCCCCGGTGTGGGGTTTCCGCCCCCTCCACGACATCGACCCCGCCACCGCCCGCCAGCAACTGGCCCGAGCCTCGGTCATGGCGTTCTCTTTCATCGCCGAGTCGGCCCGGGGCCGATCGCTGCCTGCGGTACCGCAACGAGAGGTGGACCGAGGTCGGAACGTCGCCGAACGGTTCCTCATCCGCTGGCGGGGTGAATCCGATCCGCGGCAGGCCGAGGCCCTGGACGCCTACTTCGTGGTCGCCGCCGAACACGGCATCAACCCCTCCACGCTGACCGCCCGCGTCATCGCCTCCACCGGGGCGGACGTCGCCGCATGCCTGTCCGGCGCCGTCGGGGCGATCAGCGGTCCGCTGCACGGCGGAGCGCCGGCGCGGGTGATGTACATGCTCGACGCGGCGGAGGGGGTCGAGGACGCCGACCGGTTCGTGGCCGACCTGCTCGATTCGGGGCGCCGGATCATGGGGTTCGGCCACCGGATCTACCGGGCGGAGGACCCGCGGGCCACCGTGATCCGGGAGGTCTGCCGGCGCCTGGGGGCGCGACGCTACGAGCTGGCCGCCGGGGTGGAGGCCGCCGCGCTGGCCGCCTTGGCCGAGCGCCACCCGGAACGGGTCATCGCCACCAATCTGGAGTTCTGGGCGGCGGTGCTGCTGGACATGCTGGCCGCGCCGACGACCATGTACACCCCGCTGTTCATCTGCGCTCGCATGGCGGGATGGTCGGCGCACATCCTGGAGCAGCACACCGTTGGCCGGCTGGTGCGCCCGATGGCTACATATGTCGGCCGGGGAGCACGCCCGCCCGCGGAGGTCGCAGGCTGGTCGGCGGTCCAGCAGCTCCCTCGATTTTCCTGACAACGGGATCGAGACCGGCGGCGCTCCCACCACATGTCAGGGTCTTGTCATGCGGACCAGACGTGCCCCAGCCGGCTTCGTTGGTGGAAGACTTCGACCGCCTTGTCGTCGTACGACCCCGCCACATACGCGAACCAGAGGTGACCCGGTGACCAACACCACGACCCTGACCATCCCCAACGACCTACGTCCCTCCGACGGCCGGTTTGGCTGCGGCCCCAGTAAGGTCCGTCAGCAGCAGATCGACGACCTGGCCCGGGTCGGCCCCTCACTGCTCGGAACCTCGCACCGCCAGGCGCCGGTGAAGAACCTCGTCGGTGAGGTGCGCAGCGGGCTGACGCAGCTGTTCAGCCTCCCGGACGGCTATGAGGTCGTCCTCGGCAACGGCGGCGCGACGTCCTTCTGGGACATCGCCGCCTTCGGCCTGGTCCGGCAGAAGGCCTACCACCTGTCGCTGGGCGAGTTCTCGAACAAGTTCGCCACGGTGACCAACCAGGCTCCCTTTCTCGACGACTCGACGATCGTCACAGGCGAGCCCGGCACCCTGCCGACCCCCTCGGCCGAGGCGGGAGCTGATGTCTACGCCTGGCCCCACAACGAGACCTCGACCGGGGTGATGGCCCCGATCCACCGTGTGCCCGGCGCGGACCAGGGCTGCCTGGTGCTCATCGACGCCACCTCCGGTGCCGGTGGGCTGCCGGTCGACATGGCCGAAACGGACGTGTACTACTTCGCTCCGCAGAAGTGCTTCGCCTCCGACGGTGGTCTGTGGTTTGCCCTCTTCTCCCCGACGGCACTGGCCCGTGTCGAGGAAGTGGCGGGCAGCGGCCGATGGATCCCGGACTTCTTCAGCCTGCCGACCGCCATCGACAACTCGCGCAAGAACCAGACATACAACACCCCCGCCCTGGCCACGCTGATCCTGATGAACAGCCAGCTGACGTGGATGAACCAGCAAGGTGGCCTGGACTGGGCGACCACCCGCACGGCGGACAGCTCAGCACGGCTGTACAGCTGGGCCGAGCGGACCGGGTACACAACCCCGTTCGTGGCCGACCCGGCCGCCCGCTCCCAGGTCGTCGGGACCATCGACTTCGCCGACCATGTCGACGCGGCCGCGGTGGCGAAGGTGCTGCGGGCCAATGGGATCGTGGACGTCGAACCGTACCGCAAGCTGGGCCGAAACCAGCTGCGGGCGGCCATGTTCCCGGCTGTGGAACCGGATGACGTCACGGCCCTGACCGAGTGCATCGAGTACATCGTCGAGCACCTCTGACATCGGTCGGCCCCATCGTCTCCGACCGATTATCGGCCGGAGACGATGGGGCCGACCAGAGCCGCCAGCAGCAGCGCCGCGAGCGCGGCCAGGACCACCAGCCGGCGCACCCGGGGCGTCATCGGCGCACCCGGGGCCTCATCGGCTGGGGCGTCATCTGGGCCACGCCGGAACCGGTCAGGGGGTGGCGAACAGCGGCGGCTGGTCCTGCGGCCGAAGCGCCGTCGGGCCGAACAGCCAGTCAGTGTAACGCGTGTCACCGTGGTCCCAGTCCAACAGGGCGGCGTTACGCCAGCCGCGCCGGTCGGCGCCGACGTGCCAGAGCCGACCCCAATCCCGCGAGACGTCCATGACCTGGCGGCAGCGCTGCGGACGGACGGCGTTGTAGGCGGCCAGTACCGCCTCCCAGTTCACCCCGGTCGGGGTGCCGTTGGCGATCGACCCGCTCACCCCCTCCTCGGCGACCAGTTCCCCGAGCACCCAGGCGTCCTCGATGGCCATCACGGCGCCCTGGGCCAGGTACAGCAGGGGCGGGTGCGCGGCGTCGCCGGTTAACACGATCCGCCCGCGGACCCAGTTGTCCAGCGGCTGCCGATCGAACATCGGCCACCACACGTCCCGCCACATGTGGATCAGGGCTTTCCTGATCGGCTCGGTGCACTCGACGAAGGCGGCGGTCAGCTCGTTGGGGGTGCCCCATTCCTCCTCGTCGTCGAAGGCCGTCGGGGAGGCGAAGATCGCCATCTGGTTGAGCACCTCGCCGTGGCGCATCGGGTACTGCATCAGGCTGCACTGCGGACCGACATGCAGCACCAGGTCGTGCGGGTCGACGTTCAGGTCGCCCACGCGCTCGATCGGGACGACCCCGCGGTAGGCCACGTAACCGGAGTTGATCGGGGCATCCTGGCTGATCATCCCACGGGCCCGGGAGCGTAAACCGTCCGAGGCCACCACGACCTCGGCCTCCTCGACCCGTCCGCTGGCGAAGAAAGCACGGGCGGATCCGGTGGCCTCCTCGTAGCCGACGCACTGCTCCCCGGCACGCAGGTCGACACCGTGGTCACGGCAGGCCCGCATCAGCACGCTGTGCAGGTCGGTCCGGTGGACGACCAGGTAAGGGGCCCCGTACCGGTCGGACAGCACGGACAAGTCCAGTCGCACCTGCTCAGTGCCGTCCAGAGCGTCCTTGACGACGAACTGCTGCGGCAGAAACCCCAGGGATCGGACCTCATCCAGCAACTCCCACCGGTCCAGCACCCGGGTGGCGTTCGGCGCCAATTGCAGACCGGCGCCCACCTCACCGAAGGTGTTGGCCTGTTCCAGGACGCGCACCGACAGTCCGTTCCTGCTCAACGCCAGCGCGCTGGACAGGCCGCCGATGCCACCACCGACGACGACAGCATCGACTGCCGATGCCTGCGTGCTCATGCTGTACTCCTTCCCTGACGCCGGCCCGGGGACCGGCGTTCGGACCAACGTTCGCCCCGAGGTCGACCCGTAGCGCCGGTCGCAATCTACCGGAACCGGGTGGCGTCGTGACGGCCGCCGTGCAATGCCGGGCGCAACCCGGTGTCGATTCTGCCCGGCCCGCCCGCCGCGCGATGGAGAATGCCGAAGGCGCTCGCCGGCCGGGCTCAGTAAGCCGGGTCGGCCAGCCTGACCCGGCGCAGCCGCTCGGTGGCCAGGACCAGCAGCACGGCACCGACGAGAAGCCAAGCGCCGAGGATGACCGCACCCGATGCGCCCTGCTGGCCTCCGACCAGGACCACCCGCAGCAGTCGGAGGGCCCCCTCGGTGGGCAGCACCGCCAAGGTGGCGGTGACCAGGCCCGGGGCCCCGCTCCACAGGCCGCCCAGCAGGGTCACGACGACGACGACGGCGGCTGCGAACCGGCCGGCGTTGCCAAACATCGCGGCCACGGCAGCGTTGACGACCAAGAAGGTCAGGTCGACCGCGACCATGACGCCCAGCAGCCCCAGCCAGCCGATCCAGTCCCGTCCGGTGACGCCGGCGGTCACAGCGCTGAACAGCAGCGCCTGCACGACGGCCAGTACGGCCACCGTGAGGAGGGTGCGGCCCACCACCGCCCGGGTGGAGTCCCGGGACCGCCAGACCCGGCGCGGGACGGCCCGCAGCACCACGAAGGTCGCCAACGCCCCACCCCACAGTGCGAGCACGGCGAACAACCCGGCAGAATCGGCGTTGTCGCTGTTCACGTCGACCCCGCCGGCAACCACGGGGGTGGCCGCGACCTTCGAGAGCGCGACCCGTTCGCTGGCCGAGTAGGTCGGGACAGAGGCACCGGCAGCCCGAAGGCCCGATGCCAGGTCGGTGACGCCGCGGTTCAGCTGCGCGGCGCCCGTGCTCAGCGACGCGGCACCCCCCGCGAGGCGGTCGGCCCCGGTAGCGGTCCGGGCGACCCCGGCGGCCAGTGCCGCCGACCCGGAGGCGGAGGCCGCGGCGCCGTCGGCCAGCCGGCGGATCCCGGACTGCAGCGCCGGGACCTCGGCCGCAAGCTGAGTCACCCCACGGTCGAGAGCAGCCGCGCCGCTGGCGAGCTGCTGGAGCCGGGCCAGCTCGGCAGCGCTGGGCGGGGAGATCTGCCCGGCCACGGCACTGACCTGCGCAGCCAGCCGTGCGCAGTAGTCGGGGTCGGTGGAGGTGGCCTGGCAGTCACGCACGATCCCGGTCAGCGCCGCTGACAGCTGCCCAGCTTGAGCGGACTGCCGGCGGATGCTCGCGACCGTCTGCGCGACGCCGGCAGACAGCTGACCACTGCCGGAACGCAACCGCGAGACCTGGCTCAGGCCACTCGTCCCGGACGCCAGTTGCCGCATTCCCGCGGCGAGCTGGCGGTCCCCCGCGGCTAGCCGCTGCGCCCCGGCGGTCAGCCGGTCGGTGCCGTCGGCCAGTTCGCCCAGGGCGGCGGACAAGCTGGTGACGCCCCGGGCCAGCTGACCGGATCCGGAGGAGAGCCGACCGGCCCCGGACGCGGCCTCTCCGAGCCGGTCGTGCAATGTGCTGAACCCGAGGTAGATATTGTCCAGGTAGGTGGTGGCCAGCTGGGACCCGAGCGCCCTGGTGGCGGTGGCCGCGACGTTCTGGCTGATGGCCCGGTCGACGGGCGCGGTGTCCTCCGCGGAGCGAAGGTCCAGCTGGGCCTGGGTTGCCTTGGCGGGGCTACCCGCGGTCGAGGTCGCCGCCGCGGAGAAGCTGGCCGGAATAGTCAGCACCGCGGCGTACCGGGCCTGCCGCAGACCCTCGTTGGCGTCGGTCTCGTCGGTCAACACCCAGGTCAGGTTGGGCTCGGCCCCGGTGACCAGTTGCCCGGCCAGGACCCGCCCCAAGGGCACCGTCTGTCCCTTGACGGTGACCGGCGTATCGAGGTTGACCACGGCCGCGGTGATGTTCTTGATCCGCTCGGCCGGCCGCCAGACGGTCCAGACGAGCAGTCCGCCGAGTACGGCCGGGATCAGGAACAGACCCAGCCAGGTGCGCCAGGTCGCGGGGCGAACCGAGGCGACCCGCTCGACGACGGGAAGGGGGCTGGTCATCGGGTTACCTCAGCGGGTTGGCGGGGTGTGCTGTGGTGCTCTCGGGTGGGGTCCACCTGGTGCTGGCTGACCCCGGCGGCGCCCAACGGGGCAAGCGCGGCGGTCGCAGCGGCGCCCTCCGCGGCGGTGCCGACGAGGGCCGTCCCGGCCTCCAGCAGCCGCCGGAGCGCGTCGACCACCGGGGTGGGGCCCGGCGCGAGGGTGTCGATCCGTTCGACGATCACCAGTGGCAGGCGGTCTCTGACGGCCGCCTCGAGCTTGGTCACCAGCTGCCGCTCCGGTTCGGCGGCCAGGTAGGCGACTCGGCGGCGGACCTCCCGGGCCCGGGTGGGTAGGACCAGCCCGGCGACCTTGAGGCGTCCCTGCATGTCCGTTACCCGCCCGGACAGCGCGGTGGCGACGGCGCGGGTCGCGATCGGGCTGCCGTGCAGGACCGCCACTCGGCCGGACCCGAGGTGGAGTCGGTCGAGCCGACCCAAGAGGGTGCCGTCCGGTCGGTGGACCCGGACCTCCTCGGCGCTGACGACGTCGGTCGACCCGGGAGTCGGCCAATCGGCCAGCGACAGCTCGTGCACGACGCCTTCGCCCTCGACGTCCAGCCTGGGCACCCGGCGGGCCAGCCAACCCGGCATCCACCAGGCGCGCCTACCCAGAAGTGCCATCACGGCCGGCACCGCCGTCATCCTGATCAGGAAGGCGTCGATCGCCACCCCGACGGTCAGGCCGAAGGCGATCGGTTTGAGGTTGGCGTTATCGGCCGGGATGAACGCGGCGAACACGGCCAGCATGATGAACGCCGCCACGCTGACTACCGGAGCCGAGGCGGTGAACCCGGCGACCACCGAGTGCCTGGCTCGGCCGCTGTGCACGTACTCCTCGGACATCCGGGACACGATGAACACCTCATAGTCCATGGCCAGCCCGAACAGCACGCCCATCAAGAGGATCGGCAGGAAGCTGATCACGCTGCCCACCTGCGCCACCCGGAACAGGTCGGCCAGCCAGCCGTGGCTGAACACCAGCGCGGTGACCCCGAAGGCCGCCAGCACCGACAGCACGTAGCCGGCGGTGGCCTTGATCGGCACGGTCACCGACCGGAACACCACGGTCAGCAGCACCAAGCAGAGCCCGACAACGACCAGGCCGAAGGGCAGTAGGGAGGCACCCAGCCGGGCCGAGACGTCGATGCCGACGGCCGTGAAGCCGGTGACAGCGGTGTCGACGCCGTACCTCGCCCGGAACGTGTCCGCCTCGGCGCGCAAGCGTTCCACCAACGCGGCGGTCTGGTCGGACTGCGGGCCGGTGTTCGGGATGACCTGCACGATGCCGGTGTCGGCGGTCCGGTTGGGAGTGGCCAGCGACACCAGCTTGACGTTCGGCAGGGCCTCGATGTCTCGGCGCAGGCCGGCCATCACCCCCAGCGGGTCGGTGCTGCTGACGATGTCGGCGGTCACCAGCAGCGGCCCGTTGAACCCAGGGCCGAACTGGGCCGAGATCGCATCGTAGGTGGTCCGGGTGGCGGTGCCGACGGGGGTGGCCCCGTTGTCCGGCAACCCGAGCCGCAGGGACGGGGCGGGCCAGGCCATCAGCGCGACCAGGCCCAGCACTGCGATCAGGACCGGGATCGGCCGGCGGGTGACCATGGTGACCCACCAATGCGCCATGTCCTGGAACAAGTGATGGCGTTGCACCTCGGCCGGTCCCGCCGCGGCGCTGCCGGTGGCCACGGCGGGGGCATCGACGCCCGTTCCGGGCTGAGGCTGCCCGGCCGACGCCCGGCGGGCGGTGCGGTCGCGCGGCCTCAGTCGCTCACCGGCGATGGCAAGCAGTGCCGGCAGCAGGCTCACGGCGACGGCCAGGGCCACCACGACCGCCACCGCGGCCCCGACGCCCATCACGGTCAGGAACGGGATGCCCACGACGCCGAGGCCGAGCAAGGCGATGATGACGGTCAGCCCCGCGAACACCACGGCCGATCCGGCGGTGGCCACCGCACGCGCAATGGACTCCCCGACGGGCATGCCCGAAGTCAGCTGGTCTCGATGCCGGGACAGGATGAGCAGGGTGTAGTCGATGCCGACCGCCAGGCCCAGCATCAGGGCCAACATGGGCGCCGTGGAGGAGATGGTCATCACGGAGGTGGCCCCGTAGATCAGTGCGATGGCGATACCCACCCCGATCAGGGCGGTCACCATCGGCAGCAGCGCGGCGATCACCGAACGGAACAACGCCAGTAGCGCGATCAGCGCCACCACCACTCCGAGCGCCTCGAGCAGGCTGGGTTTGGGGATCGTGTTGGCGAAGGCCTGGCCGCCGACGTCCACCCGAGACCCGGCCGGCAGCGTGGCCCGCAGGGTGTCGGCCTGGGTGCGGATCTCGTCGCGGGTGGCCTCGGTGACGGACAGGGTGTCCACCTCCAGTGGCACCGTCACGATCAGAGCGCGCCCGCTGTCAGCGATCTGCCCCTTGACCACGTCCGAATACGGCGAGACGATCTCGGCCACCTGGTCCACCCGGCCCAGCGACGTGATGGCCGCCTCGACGGCACTGCGCACGGCGGGAGCGTCCACCCGGCCGCCCGGCACGGTCACCACCAGCTGCGCGGAACTGCCGCTGGCCTGCGGAAAGGTGCGCTGGAGCGCGTCGAGGGCGGCCTGCGAGGAGGACCCGGGGATGGTGAACGCGTCGTCGGTGCCGCGCTGGACCAAAGCGGCGGTGGCTCCTCCGAATACCAGAGCGGCCAACCAGAGGGCGACGACGAGGCCGCGCCGCCGGATCATGGTCAGGGCGAGACGGTAGAGCAGCGAAGACACGCGACACCTCGCTCGTCGGGCGACGGTTGCGCGGCCAACCCAGGCGCAACCCGGACCACCACGCTAACACGTAAGTGGAACGATCAGTTCCACTAAGGTGTATAACTGAAATGGACCTTCCGGAAGGGGCGTGATGGCTGGTCAGGGTGGTGTGGCACCACTTCGCAGCGATGCCGCGCGCAACCGGCAGCGGCTGCTGGAGGCCGCAGCCGAGGTCTTCGCGACACGCGGGACGTCGGCCTCCCTCAAGGACGTCGCCGACCACGCGGGCTTGGGGGTCGGCACCGTCTACCGGCACCTGCCGGACAAGGAGGCGGCGATCGTCGCCCTGCTGCGCCCTCAGTTGGAGGGGTTGACAGCGCTGGCGGAGGAGGCGTTGGCCAGGCCTGACCCGGCGAGAGCCTTCGTGTGGCTGCTGGAAGAGACCAGCGCGGTGATGGCCGGCAGCGCCGCACTCAGCGAGGTCATCGTCGATCCGGGACCGGTCCCGGATCCGCTGCGTGGCCTGGTGGCCGAGATCATCGGGTTGGCCGGCGACCTGCTGGTGCGTGCCCAGTCGGCCGGCGGCATCCGCGCCGACCTGGTCGCCTCCGACCTGCCGCTCATCCTGACCGCGGCGCACGCCATCGAGCGGACGTTCGGGTGCAGGTCCCCGGGAGTGCACCGGCGCATCCTTGACCTGCTGATTGACGGTGCGATGGCGACCCCGGCCGACCGGCCGTCGCTGACCACGCCGCCGTTACCGCTGTCGGTCCTGCTTGCCGAGGACGAGCCGAGCGGCTGACCCCGCCGGCCTGGCGGACCGGGACGCGCCCCTGCCATGCCATGCCATGCGATGCCCTGTAGGGTCAGCTCACCCCGAGCAGTTGCCTGATCGGGTCGATGGCGAAGTAGAGCACGAACAACCCGGAGACCACCCACAACAGTGGGTGCAGCTCCCGCGCCCGGCCTCGGGCCACCTTGATCACCAGATAGGTGACGAAACCGGCGCCGATGCCCGCGGTGATCGAGTAGGTGAACGGCATCAGCACGATGGTCAGGAACGCCGGCAAGGCGATGTCCAAGTCCTGCCAGTCGATCCCCGACACCTGCTGCATCATCAGGAACCCGACGACGACCAGAGCCGGGGTGGCCGCTTCGTACGGCACGACTGCGACCAGCGGCGCGAGGAACGTCGCGAGCAGGAACAGCACACCGGTGACCACCGAAGCCAACCCGGTCCGGGCGCCCTCGCCCACTCCGGAGGCGGACTCGATGTACGAGGTGTTGCTGCTGACGCCGGCGGCGCCGCCGGCGGCCGCGGCGAGCGAGTCGACGACGAGGATCCGCTGGGTGTTCGGCGGGTTGCCCTCGGCGTCGAGCAGGCCGGCCTCCGCGCCGATGGCCACCATGGTGCCCATGGTGTCGAAGAAGTCGGCCAGCATCAGGGTAAAGACCAGCAGGGCGGCCGAGATCAGCCCGATCTTGCCGATCGATCCGAAGAGGGAGAACTGGCCCAGCAGCCCGAAGTCGGGGGCATCGACCACACTGCTGGGCAGCCGCGGAACGTTCAGTCCCCACCCGGTCGGGTTGACGACCTTGCCGGTGGCGTCCATCTGCGGACCTGTCTTGGCGATCGCCTCGACGATGATCGCCAGCAGGGTCGCCCCGATGATGCCGTACAGGATCGCCCCGCGGACCTTCCTGACCATCATCACGATGATTGCGAGCAGCCCCACCAGGAACACCAGGGTGGGCCACCCCGCGAGGAACCCACCGACGCCGAGCTGGACCGGGGTGGCCGGGGCCTTGCGGACCACGCCGGCATCGAACAATCCGATGAGGGTGATGAACAGGCCGATGCCGACGCTGATCGCGGTCTTCAGCTGAGCCGGGATGGCGTGGAAGACCGCCTGCCGGAAGCCGGTGAGCACCAGCACCAGGATGATCAGACCCTCCAGGACCACCAGACCCATCGCGTCCGCCCACGTCATCTTCGGCAGCGCGGCGATGCCGAACGCGACGAAGGCGTTCAGCCCCAAACCGGCCGCCAGCGACAACGGGAAGTTGGCGAACACCCCCATGAGGATGGACATGACGCCGGCCACCAGCGCAGTCCCGGCTGCGACCAGCGCCAGATCGGGGGCGGCGCCACCGCCGAGGAACTGCCCGCTGCCGTCCTTGACGGTCCCGATGATCAGCGGGTTCAGCACCACGATGTAGGCCATCGTGAAGAACGTGGCAAGCCCTCCGCGCAGCTCTCGACTCAGCGTGGAGCCTCGCTCGGAAAGGCGAAAGAAACGATCGAGACCGCCGGAGCGGGGGCTGCGCGTCGGGGGGGCCGTTGTCGCCATGACGTCACCCTAGGGGGATCGCAGAACTCAGCCGAACAACCGCCGTGGACGTGTCCAGGCCGCACCCGCGAGGACGCCAGGGGGGTGGCCGCCGTCGTACCCTGTGCCCATGCGCCGAAACGAGCACGACTGGATGCCCGAACCGGCGCCGCTTCCGGTGCGGATGACCCGCATTCTGGCGTTCGGCTGCGCGGCCTGGGCGATCGCCCTGCTGCTGACCTTGCTCGTGCCTGCCTGGCGGGAGGGTGACCGAGATTGGTGGCCGACGCTGTGTGCCACCGGCCTGATCCTGGGGCTGCTCGGCCTGGTGGTGGTCCGCCGACGGTGACCGACGGGGTAAGCCTTAGACGCAGCTCACCCGAGGACGTCGACCGCCAGGTCGTCGACCAGCGGCACCGGGACCACCCCCGGTGGCGGCGGGGTCAGGTCGCTCTCGCTGTGCGCACCGCAACCGTGATCGAGGCTGACCACTCCCCCGTCTGAGGGTGACCAGGCGTTGGCGCACACCCCGAAGACGGCCCTCAGGGCTCCGCCCAGTGGCAAGAAGTACCCGCAGGTCGCGCAGCGGGCGCTGGCCTGCTCGGCCACGGCTGCCTTCGGCCCCTGTCCTCCGTCGTACCAGCGCTGGGCGGCGAGGTGTCGACCCTGCGCCGAGAGCACGCGGGGTCGGCCCAGACCCAGCTCCCACAGGGCCATCGTGTCCACGTCCTCCTCCCCGGTTGCCTCGAATCCGGGTTGCAGGTTGGGATCGTTGGCCACGAAGGGCAAGACGTCGCCGGCGCCCAGGTCGCCGGGCGCCAGCCGCTCGGCGTAGGGCAACCACTCCGGCGCAATCAGGGCGTCGTCCCCGGGCAGCAGGTGGGTCTCGCACACGGTGACCTTCCGGCTGCGCGGGACCCGCACCAGACTCACCGCCCAGGTCCACCCCCGGTAGGCCGGCGCGGTACAGATGAACCTGTGCGTGGCCAGCCGCTCGGTTTCCATCCGAACCCCGAGGTGGTCGCCTACGGTGCCCGGCTCCGCGATGCCTTCCGCCGCCGACCTGGCCAGATCGATGGCGGCGGCCAAAGTGGCATCGAGCTTGGGGACGGTCATCGGTCAGCCTCCGTCAAGGTTGGAGGCCACCGCCCGCAGCACGGCCGCGACCTTGGCGCCGTCCCGCTTGTCGGGATACCGGCCGCGGTGCAGGTGGGTGGACACCCCGTCGAGGAGCTTGATGAGGTCCTCGATGATGACCGTCATCTCCTCGAGCGACTTCCGGTGTTTGGCGTGTTGCGCCTCGGCCACCGACGGGGGCCGTTCCAGGACCCGGACCGACATCGCCTGAGTACCCCGGCGCCCTTGGGCGACACTGTATTCGACCCGGGAACCGGGCTTGAGCGCCGGAAGCCCGGCGGGCAGGGAGTTGGCATGCACGAACACCTCTTCCCCGTCGTCACCCGATAAGAAACCGAAACCCTTGTCCGCGTCGTAGAACTTGACCTTGCCAGTCGGCACCGTCATCCACCTTCTCGATCGTCGGGTCTCGTGGCCGGCCCGCGCCCGGACCCCGGAGCGCGTGTATCCCAGCAGACCCGGGTCCGTCCAGATTAATGGTTGCAGCCTCGCCCGGCGCCCGGAACCGCTTGCCCTCCACCGCCGACGCAGGCCACCGCCGAACCAGTCCGAGGCACCGCGCCCGGATGCTTGGATGCCCGGCAGCTCAGGCGTGCCGGGTCGCCGCTGCGTCCTGGAGGCCGAGCATCTTCACCGCCATCTCCCGCATCTCCACCTTGCGGATCTTGCCGGTGATGGTCATCGGGAATTCGCTCGTGATGTGAACGTACCGAGGCACCTTGAAGTGCGCTAGCTTACCGGTACAAAACGACTTGATGTCCTCGGCGGAAACGGGATCGGCCCCGGGCTTGAGGATGATCCAGGCCATCAGCTCCTCGCCATAATTGACATCCGGCACCCCGACGACCTGGACGTCGGCGATGCACGGGTGGCCGTACAGGAACTCCTCGATCTCGCGGGGGTAGAGGTTCTCCCCACCGCGGATGACCATGTCCTTGATCCGGCCGACGATCGAGAAGTAGCCGTGCTCGTCCATGGTGGCCAGGTCCCCGGTGTGCACCCACCGGGCGGCGTCGACGGCCTCAGTGGTCTTGTCCGGGTCCCGCCAGTACCCCAGCATCACCGAATACCCGCGCGTGCACAACTCCCCCGCCACGCCCAGCGGCACCGGACGACCGGTGACCGGGTCGACGATCTTGATCTCCAGGTGCGGCATCACGCGGCCCACCGTCTCGGTCCGCCGGGCCAAGTCGTCGTCGACGCGGGTCATCGTGGACACCGGGGAGGTTTCCGTCATCCCGTAACAGATCGCCACCTCGGCCATGTTCATCCGCGCGACCGCCTGCTTCATCACCTCGACGGGGCAGGGCGAACCCGCCATGACCCCGGTGCGCAGGCTGGACAGGTCGTAATCCGAAAAGTGGGGCAGCCCCAGTTCGGCGATGAACATGGTCGGGACGCCGTACAGGCTGGTGCACTTCTCCTGCTGGACCGCCTGCAGGGCGGCCGCCGGCTCGAAAGACGGCGCAGGGATCACCATGGCCGAGCCATGGCTGGTGCAGGCGAGGTTGCCGATGACCATGCCGAAGCAGTGGTAGAAGGGCACCGGTATGCAGACACGGTCGGCCTCGGTGTAGTTGACGAGCTCACCCACGAAGAACCCGTTGTTGAGGATGTTGTGATGCGACAGGGTCGCGCCCTTGGGGAAACCCGTCGTCCCGGAGGTGTACTGGATGTTGATCGCGTCGTCGGGAGTCAGCTGGGCCATCCGTTCGGCCAAGTCCTGCGGGCCGACCCGGTCCGCGGCGGCGACGACCTCATCCCAAGACGGTTCGCCGATGTAGACGATGTCGCGAAGCTCGCAGCAGTGGCCGCGGGCCTCCTCCGCCATGCCCCGGTAGTCCGACGACCGGTAGGCCACCGCGCAGACCAGCAGGCTCAGTCCCGACTGGTTGACGGCGTACTCGAGTTCGTGGCTGCGGTACGCCGGATTGACGTTGACCAGAATGGCCCCGATCTTCGCAGTGGCGTACTGCAGGATCGTCCACTCCGGGCAGTTGGGCGACCAGATACCCACCCGGTCCCCGATCTGCACCCCACGGGCCATCAGGCCCCGCGCGAACCGATCGACGTCGGCGTTGAACTCGCGGTACGTCCAGCGTCGGCCACTGGGCACGTCGATGAGGGCGTCCCGGTACGGGTACCTGGCTACCGTGCGTTCCAGGTTGTCGCCGATCGTCTGGCCGATCAGGGGAACCGTGGAGGTTCCCGAGCTGTACGACGCGGTGGGTGGCTCGGTCCGACTGGACCGCACCCGTGCAGCTGACACCTGAACCTCCGAGGGCGAAGGGGGAACGCGGACGGGCGAGGTGCCCATGGCACTCATCCTTACCGTCAAGCCTTGGCCTCGCCAACTCGCTGGCCCGAAGCGAGCATATTTCGAACACCGAGGGGCGCCCGACGCCGGACCTGGTGAGCACTACCGTAGAACGGTGACCACCGCCGGCCTCCGGGCCACCGAACAGGTCCGTAGCCTCGCAGACGACCTCCGCTCGCGCCACACCGACGACCTGACGGCCTTGGTCACTTTCCGTCCCGACCTGGTCCGACCGGCCCCCGCCGACCTGACCGCACTGGCCGCCCGGGCAGGCACGCGGGCCAGCGTGAACCGGGCCCTGGACCGCCTCGATGCCGGGCAGCTGCAGGTGCTCGAGGCGCTCGTGGTCGCCGGTGATCCGGTTGACCTGGCGGTGGCCGCGAGTCTGCTGGGCACGACGGCCGGGCGGATCGAACCCGTCGTCGAGTACCTGTGGCGGCTGGCGTTGCTGTGGCGATCCGCGCTGCCGACGCCCGCGTCACCCCCGTCGGCAGCCGTCGGGGGTGCCTGCGGTCCGGCCGACCTGGCCGGTAGCCCCGACCCGGCCGGTGTGGGTGTGTCCTACCACGTGAGCCGCACTGCCGCCGAGGCCTTGGGACCCGAGGTGGCGGGGCTGGCTCCCGCGGACGCCGTACCGGGAGCTCGCGGCCCACACGAGCCGGCCGAGATCGACCGATGCCTGGCCGACGCACCGGAGCCGGCCCGCGCCATCCTGCGCCGCCTGACCTGGGGCCCTCCCCGGGGGACCCTTGAGGTGAACGGACCGCTCGGCGAGCCTTTGCGGTGGCTGTTGTCCGCCGGATTGCTCCGGGAGACCGGGTCGGGCGAGGTGCTGCTCCCGCAGGCCGTCGCGTTGCGCCTGCGCAGGGGGCGTCTCTACCGCGCCAGTCAACTGGACCCGCCGCAGGTACCCGTCTCCACCGGGTTCCGGCCCGACCCGGCGGCCGGGTCCGGTCAGGCCTCCCGGGTCTTGGAGATGGTCGATGAGCTCGCCACGGTGTGGGGCCGGCAACCGCCCCGGGTGCTGCGCGCCGGGGGCGTCGCGGTGCGCGACGTCCGGCTCCTGGCCGCGGCTGTTCAGGTACCCGAGCCGCAGGCGGCACTGCTCGTGGAGGTGGCCTTCGCGGCGGGCCTGATCGCCGACGATCAGGAGGCGCCCCCGTCCTGGGCCCTCACCGACCGCTACGACGCCTGGCGCGAGCAGCCAGCCGGGGAGCGCTGGCTGTGGCTGGTCCGGGCGTGGCTGACCAGCACGCGCGCGGCGTTCTTGGTGGGACGTCGCTCCCTTGTCGCCCCGGCAAGGGCGGCCGACGGGGTCAACGCCCTGTCGGAGGGCGTCGTCTGGCCGCCGGTACGCTCGGCCCGACGGATGGTGCTGGGCGAGTTCCTCGACCTCGATCCAGTGGGGCATCCGGACCTTGCGGCCCTGCGAGACCGATTGCGCTGGCGACGACCCCGGCTGGCTGCGGGTCCGGTCCCCGAGGTCGCCGATGCAGTCCTGAGGGAGGCGGAGCTCCTCGGAGTCACCGCCGGGGCACTACTGGCCCCGGCGGTCCGCGAGCTGCTGCGGCCGGACCGGCCACCGAAGGCAGCGACGCAAGGGCCCGCTGACACGGTGACCAGCCGGGCCTCGGTGCTGGCGGATGTCTGGCTACCCCCGGCGGCGGCGGACCTCGTGCTGCAGGCGGACCTGACTGCCGTCGTCCCCGGCCGTCTGGAGGGCGAAATCGGCGACTGCCTGCGTGCCGCCGCCGTCCCCGAGTCTCGCGGAGTGGCCTCGGTGTACCGGTTCAGCCCAGACTCGGTCGGTCGGGCCCTGGACCTCGGCTGGTCGCCGGAGCGGCTGCTGGACGTGTTGTCCCGGTTCAGCCGCACACCGGTGCCCCAGCCGTTGCGATACCTGGTCACGGACGCTGGGCGTCGTCACGGCACGGTGGCGGTGGGGGCGGCGACCACCTACCTGCGCAGTGAGGATCCTGGGGTCATCGAGGCCATTCTGGGGATGCCGGAGTTGAGCGCGGCCGGATGGCATCGCCTCGCACCGACGGTCCTGGTCGGTTCGCTGCCGCCAAGCCTGACACTGGCCAGGCTACGGGCCGTGGGGCTGGCGCCCGTGGTGGACAACCCCACTGGCGGGGTGCTCGTCCCCCCCGCGCAGCCGCGCCGGGTGCGACGGCCGACCCCCGCCGCGGCGGATGCCGACCTCCAGCTGAAGGCCCCCCGGCTACCGGGCCGGGCTGAGGCCGGGCTGGTCGACCGGTTGCGCCGGGCGGAATCGGTGCGGGACGGCGTCGAACCGGGCGCCCTGGCGGTGAGCGAACTACTACCCGGCCGTTCGCGGGACGGGACCGGTCCAGGGGTGCCCAGCACCGACCCCGCCGTTACCATCGCCATCCTGCGGGAAGCCTCCACCGAAGGCCGGTCGGTATGGATGGGCGTCGTCGATACCGAGGGCATGGCGGTGACCATGCTCTTCCACCCGTCCTGGGTCGAGGCGGGGCGAGTGCACGGCACGGTGGAGGGCTCCCCGCAACCGAAATCAGTGACGGTCTCCCGGATCGTCGGGATCCGGGAGGTCGACGACCAAGATTAGGGGGATGCGCGCCCGATCCGGGCGGCTCGCCGGCTACCAGATCCGCACCCGTTCCGGCTCGGGCAGCCAGAGGCCGTCCCCGGGGAGCACCCCGAACGTCTTCTGGAACTCGGTCAGGTTGCGGACGATGTTGGCGCGGAACTCCCCCGGCGAGTGGGGATCGATGGCCAGGAGGCGTTGCGACTCCTCCGTTCGGGCCTTGACCTTCCACAGCTGCGCCCACCCGATGAAGAACCGCTGATCGCCGGTCAGCCCGTCCAACACCGGCGCCTCCCGAGAGTCCAGCGCGATCAGGTAGGCCAGGTGGGCGATGGTCAGGCCGCCGAGGTCGCCGATGTTCTCCCCAACCGTCAACGCGCCATTGACGGTGTGGCCTGGCAGATCCCTCGGTTCGAACCGGTTGTACTGGTCGACCAGACTCGCGGCCAGCGCCTCGAACGCGGTCCGATCCTCGTCGGTCCACCAGTCCACCAGGTTGCCCGAGCCGTCGAATCGGGAGCCCTGATCGTCGAAGCCGTGCCCGATCTCGTGGCCGATGACCGAGCCGATGGCACCGTAATTGACGGCGTCATCGGCGGCGACGTCGAAGAACGGTGGCTGCAGCAGGGCCGCCGGGAACACGATCTCGTTCATGCCTGGGTGGTAGTAGGCGTTGACAGTCTGCGGGGTCATGAACCACTCGGACCGGTCGACCCTTGTGCCGAGCTTGGCCCACTGCCGATCGGCGTCGAACGCATTGGCTCGCCTGACATTCCCCACCAGATCGGCGGGTTCGACAAGCACCGCCCGGTAGTCACGCCACGTGTCCGGGTAGCCGATCTTGGCCCGGAACGCGGCCAGCTTCGTCAGTGCCCGCTCCCGGGTGGCCGGACTCATCCAGGGCAACTCGGCGATGTCGCGCCGGTAGGCCTCGACGATGTTGTCGACCATCGCCTGCATGCGGTGCTTGGCGTCGGCCGGGAAGTGCCGCTGGACGTAGAACTGGCCGAGCGCCTCACCGAGCAGGCTGTCGACGAGACCGGTGGAACGTTTCCACCGCTCGCGCAGTTGCGGGGTGCCGGTCAGGGTGCGCCCGTAGAACCCGAAGTTCTCCTCCACCTGAGTGCTGGCGAGGTAGGGGGCGTACGCGCGGAGGATCTGCCATCGCAACCAGGACCGCCAGGCCTCCAGCGGGACGTCCTGCACGGCCCTGGACAGCGCCGCCAGGTAGCCCGGTTGACGTCCGACCACGACGTCCAGGCCCGTTGCCGGACCGGCCAGCGCCTTCCGCCAGGCCCGCCAGGGGATCTGCGGTGCCAGGGCGCAGAGGTCGTTCAGGGTGAACCTGGTATAGGTCTTGACGGCGTCCCGATTGGCCACCCGATCCCAGTGCGCGGCGGCGAGAGTGGTCTCCAACCTCACGACGGCCTCGGCCTCCTCCCCGGGGCGGCCGGCAGCCTTGAGGACCCGGATCAGGTGAGCCCGGTACTGCCGGCGCACCTCGGAGTGGGTCTCCAGCCGGTAGTACGACTCGTCCGGCAACCCGAGCCCGCTCTGGTCCAGATAGACGATGTAGTGCTCGGAGTCCCGGTCATCGGTGCTGATGACCGGGTTGACCGCCCCGCCGACACCCTCGCGCTGTAACCGGCCGAGCAGCCGCCACAGCCCGGCGGTGTCCGTGACCGTGTCCACCTCGGCCAGGTCCGCCTCGATCGGGGTCAGCCCCAGCTCCTCGACCCGCTGCTCGTCCATCATCGACCGGTACAGCGCGCCGACCTGGTGGCGCAGGCGCTGCTCGTCCTCGGATCCGCCGGTGCCGGTGTTCCCGGCCCGTGGGTTCCCGTCGCCGGCCGGCAGGCTGTCCGCGGCCTCCTCCAGCAGGCTCCGCAACTGCCGGTCGGCTTCGTCCCGCAGTACGTCGAAGGTCCCAAACCGGCCCCGGTCGTCCGGAATGGCGGTCTCGCGCAACCACCGACCGTTGACGTATCCGAACAGGTCGTCCTGCGGCCGGACCGACCAGTCCATGGCCTCCAGTGCAATCCCTGACCGCATTCCATGGCGCATCCCCGAGGACATACCTGAGCGCATCGGCCTCTCCTCTCCGTGGCCCCGACCCTATGCGGTCGCTCTGACAACCTGCACGTCAACCGGGCAACACTGGCGCGCAACCCAACCCGGGAGGTTGCGGACGAACTCGGGCAATCGTCCGATGATCCGAGTAAAGTCCACCTCATGTTCATCCCGGCATGAGGGGTGCCGGTGGCGGTCCCGAACGGCCAGGGAGGGCCCCCGCGACCGCCGCCTGGCGGTCCGCATGCCGCCACATGCCTAAGTAAGGACTCATGTCGCCCCTGGGTAACCGCACCACCCGACCACGACGACCGACCGTGCGGGAACGCCTGGCCCGGTTCGCGACGCCGGGCCGCGCTGCGCGGCGGGCGGTACCGGGCCACCCCACCGCCGAGCGGAACCACACGCTGGTGCCGGTGCTCGCCGCGCTGGCGCTGCTGACCCCGGCGGTGCTCAGCTCCGCGGCTACCGGCCCGGCCGCCGTCGCTGGGCCGGTAATAGCGCCGCCGACGCTGACCAGCCGAGTGTTGGGGCCGACCCGATCCGGATTGCCCTGGCACTCGGGCGCCTGGCAGGGCGGAGGCTTCAGCGGCCCGGCTGCGGAGGCCTGGGGAACCTGGCGGGGCCGTCCATCGGACCTGGTGACCACCTATCCGGACTACTCTGCCAGCTGGGAGGGCATCAAGAACTCCCGCTGGCACATCACGACGTTCGCCGGATTCGGCGGCCGTCTGCTGTACGGACTGCCCCTCGCCCCGGCCGGCGCGGAGAACCCGCTGCCAAAGGTCGCTGCGGGCCAGTACGACTACGTGTGGGCCCAGGTGGCGGACGACCTGGTCGCGCAGGGCCGGGCAGACGCCATCGTCCGGGTCGGCTGGGAGGCCAACGGGAGCTGGTTCAGCTGGAACACCACCACCGAGTCGGCGCCGGTCTACCGGGCCGCCTTCCGCCGGGTGGCCGAGATCCTCAAGGCCAGGGCCCCGGACCTGCTGATCGACTTCGACGTCGCCTGTGGCACCCCGCTGCGCGGCCAGACGGATCGCCGCGAGGCCCTGACCTCGCTCTATCCTGGGGACGACGTGGTCGACCTCATCGGCTGCGACACCTACGACTGGGACGACGACAAGGTGACCGACGAGCGCACCTGGCAGAACCACCTGCGACCGCGACGCGGTGCCGGATTGGCCGATGTCGCCGACTTCGCACGGTCCCGGGGCAAGGGCATGACGGTTCCGGAGTGGGGTGTCTCCGGCCGATCCGGGGGCGGTGGCGACAACCCCCTGTTCATCCGCAAGATGCGCGACTTCTTCGTGGCCAACCCAGACGTGCTGGTCGCCGAGGCGTATTTCAGTGAGATCGACAGCGCCGTCAAGTCCGATCTGATCCAAGGCCAGAACCCGGCCGCCGCGCAGGCCTACCGGGAGCTGTGGCAGCCCGCTGGTGCCTCCGAGCCGCAGTCAGCCAACGCCGCTGAGGGCGCGAACAACGCGGGATGGAGCCGGCCGCCCGAGGTGGCCCGCTAGCCATTGGCTGGTTCCCACCAGCGCCGGCAGGTCCACCCCCGTCTCGACACCGAGCCCGTGCAGGGCCCAGACCAGGTCCTCGGTGGCCAGGTTGCCGGTGGCGCTCTTGGCGTAGGGGCAGCCCCCCAAGCCGCCGGCCGACGCGTCGACGACCCCGACCCCGGCTCGCACCGCCGCCAGGGTGTTGGCCAGCGCCTGACCATAGGTGTCGTGGAAGTGCACCGCCACCCGGTTCCGGCCGATCCCGGCCGCCTCCAGGTCGTCCAGAAGACGCTCGACGTGACCCACGGTGGCCACCCCGATGGTGTCGCCCAGGCTCAGCTCGTCGCACCCCAGCTCCATCAGCCGGGTGGCGATGTCGACGACCGACGAGGTGGGGACCTGCCCCTCCCATGGATCGCCGAAGCACATCGACAGGTAGCCGCGCACCCACAGGCCAGCCTCCCGAGCACGGGCCACCACCGGGGCGAACATCGCCAACGACTCGGCCACCGACCGGTTCAGGTTGCGCTGGGCGAAGGTCTCGGTGGCACTGCCGAACACGGCGACCGCCCCGACCCCCAGCGCCAACGCCCGGTCCAGGCCCCGGCTGTTCGGCACCAGCACCGGCCGGGTCAGGCTGCGTCCGGCGGCGCCGAGCATTCCCAGCAGTTCCTCCGCGTCCGCCAGTTGCGGAACCCATTGCGGTGAGACGAACGAGGTGGTCTCGACGGTGTCCAGCCCGGCGGCCACCAATCGGCGCACGAACTCGGCCTTGACATCGACCGGCACAACGGTGGATTCGTTCTGCAGCCCGTCCCGCGGGCCGACCTCGTAAATCCGAACCCGGGCCGGCCACCCGGGGACTGTCGTCCGCTGCGGCTGACGCATCACCGGCCTCCTTGCGCGTCGTGATCGATCCGCGAGGTGCCCGCCCCCCGCGCGATCCAGGAGCGGCAAGATTCCTCGCTGGTACCGTACCGTCTCAGCGACTCGTCCCGCCGCTCGTGGCTGCGCCACCCCTCCGCCGCGGACGGCCACCCGACCACGAGTGCCGCGGCAGGAGGATTGTGACCGACGGTCCGCTCATCGTCCAGAGCGATCGGACCCTACTGCTCGAGGTCGACCACCCGGACGCCGAGCGGACCCGGCGCGCCATCGCCCCGTTCGCCGAGCTGGAACGTGCGCCGGAGCACATCCACACCTACCGGGTCACCCCGCTGGGCCTCTGGAACGCCAGGGCGGCCGGTCACGACGCCGAGCAGGTTATCGACGCTCTCGTCCGGCACAGCCGTTACCCCGTCCCGCACGCCCTGCTGGTCGACGTCGCCGACATCATGGACCGGTACGGACGGCTCACCCTGGTCAAGGACCCGGATACCGGCCGCCTGCTGCTGGTCACCACCGACGTTCCGGTGTTGGAAGAGGTGGCCCGCAACACCCGCATCCGCCCGATGCTCGGCGAGCGCCTCAAGCGGACCACGATGGTGGTGCACCCCTCGCAGCGTGGCCACCTCAAGCAGGAACTGCTCAAGGTGGGCTGGCCGGCCGAGGATCGGGCCGGGTACGTCGATGGCGAGGCCCACCCCATCTCGCTACGCCAGGACGGGTGGTCGATGCGTCCGTACCAGCAGCTGGCGGTCGAGGGGTTTTGGGACGGCGGTTCCGGGGTGGTGGTGCTGCCGTGCGGGGCGGGCAAGACGATCGTCGGCGTAGCAGCCATGGCCCGGGCCCAGACCACGACGCTGGTCATGGTCACCAACACGGTCGCGGCTCGCCAGTGGCGCGAGGAACTGCTCGCCCGGACCAGCCTGACCGCGGAGGAGATCGGCGAGTACTCGGGGGCCCGCAAGCAGATTCGACCGGTCACCATCGCCACGTACCAGGTCCTGACAACGAAGCGGCGGGGTGATTACCCGCACCTGGAGCTGCTGAATGCCCGGGACTGGGGTTTGATCGTTTACGACGAGGTCCACCTGCTGCCCGCGCCGGTCTTCCGGATGACCGCCGACCTGCAGACCCGGCGGCGGCTGGGGCTGACCGCCACCTTGGTCCGAGAGGACGGCCGGGAACACGACGTGTTCTCGCTGATCGGCCCGAAACGGTTCGACGCCCCCTGGAAGGACATCGAGGCGCAGGGCTACATCGCACCGGCGGACTGCGTCGAGGTGCGAGTGGCCTTGCCCGAGTCCGACCGGCTCGGCTACGCCATGGCGGACCCGCAGGATCGGTACCGCCTCGCGTCCGCCAGCACGGTCAAGGACGCCGTGGTGGAACGCCTGGTTGCTCGCCACGCCGGGGAGCCGACGTTGATCATTGGGCAGTATTTGGACCAGTTGGAGACGCTCGCGGACCGCCTGGACGCCCAGCTGATCACCGGCGCGACCACGGTCACGCAGCGGCAACGGTTATTCGACGCCTTCCGCCGAGGCGAGATCTCCCTACTCGTGGTCAGCAAGGTCGCCAACTTCTCCATCGACTTGCCGGAGGCCAGCGTCGCCATCCAGGTATCCGGGACCTTCGGCTCCCGACAAGAGGAGGCGCAGCGCTTGGGCCGGGTGTTGCGTCCCAAGCGTGACGCCCGGACCGCGCACTTCTACGCCGTCGTGACCCGGGACACCGTGGACTCGGACATGGCCGCCCATCGTCAGCGGTTCCTGGCCGAACAGGGGTACGGCTACCGGATCGTCGACGCCGACGACCTGGACGCCCCGGCACCCCGTGCCGGCAGCGACGATTAAACGTCGGCGCAGGACTGTCACGCCGATGCGCCCTCGCCGACCCCACCCTGCAGGTGGCATTCAGCCCCTTCCCAGCAAAAGTTCGCACACTGAGAGGATGAGTAACCCGACCAAACCCGAAGCCCGGCTGCTCGTGGTCGAGGACGAACCGAACATCCGCGAGTTGCTGGCGACGTCGTTGCGCTTCGCCGGGTTCGAGGTCCACACGGCCGGGGCGGGGGCGGCGGCCATCGACGTGGCCGCCAAGGAGCAACCGGACCTCGTCGTGCTTGACGTCATGCTGCCCGACATGGACGGTTTCGCGGTGACCCGACGACTTCGGGAGAGCGGCCGGCACATGCCGATCGTGTTCGTCACCGCCCGTGACTCGGTGGAGGACAAGGTCAAGGGCCTGACGGTGGGCGGCGATGACTACGTCACCAAGCCGTTCAGCCTAGAGGAGGTCATCGCCCGGATCCGCGCCGTACTACGCCGGACCCGCGGGGACGTCGGCGACGACGCGGTGCTGCGTTTCCACGACCTCGAGCTCAACGAGGACTCCCACGAGGTTCGCCGCGGGCGACGGGTCATCGACGTCTCCCCCACCGAGTTCAAGCTGCTGCGCTACCTGCTGCTCAACCCCAACCGGGTGCTGTCGAAGGCCCAGATCCTCGACCACGTCTGGGACTACGACTTCCGGGGTGAGGCCGGCATCGTCGAGTCGTACATCTCCTACCTGAGACGCAAGATCGACGTGGGCGCCCCGCCGTTGATCCACACCCGGCGTGGCGTCGGGTACGTTTTGCGCCTGCCTCCTGAAACGACCTGATCGTGACCGAAGGCGCTGCGGAACCGCCCGCCCCGGGGATGTCCGGCCAATCGGGGCCGGGCACGCTGCGGCGCTGGTTTCAGCGGCTGGTCGACCCGATGCGCTCCTGGTCGCTGAGTTGGCGGCTGATCGCCATCCTGGTCGCCCTGCTCACCATCGCCTTGACACTGACCAGCCTGGCGACCACCGCACGGATGCGCTCCTACCTGGTCGACCGGACCAACGAGGAGCTGCGGGTGGCCGCGGAACCCGTGGCCAGCAAGGTTCTCAGCCAGCTCGGTCAGTACCGAATCAGCGGCCTGCCGAGCACCTATGCGGTGATGTTCATGGACAACGCCGGGAAGCCGCTGATGTTCGCCCCCGCCATCGACGGTCGGTACCAGCCGGTCATCCCGTCGCTGGCCTCCGACGACCCACGGGTGCGGGCCGGGCAGCCGTTCACCGTCGGGTCGACCATCGGTGACGCGCAATGGAAGGTGGTCGCGGGTCGGCTGGAGGACCAACGAGGCACCTACGCCGTTGCGGCCTCGCTGCGGGGTGCCGAACAGACGGTGACTCAGATCCAAGCCGTCATCACGGTGATCGGCATGGCGTTGATCGTCGCCTGTGTCGGCGCCGGCTGGTGGGGCATCAGGCGGGCCTTCAGCCCGCTGCGCTCCATCGAGGACACCGCCGCCGCGATCGCCGCGGGCGACCTGACCAGACGCATCCCCGAGCACCCGGCCCAGGACGAGGTAGCCAGCCTGTCAAGGTCACTCAACGTCATGCTGACGCACGTGGAGTCCTCCTTCGCGGTCCGGCAGGCATCACAGGACCGGATGCGCCGCTTCGTCGCGGACGCCTCGCACGAGCTGCGCACCCCGCTGGCCACCATCCGTGGGTACGCCGAGCTGTACCGGCAGGGAGCCGTCCCGACACCGGAGGCCACCGCGGGGGCGATGCGGCGCATCGAGGACGAGGCCTCGCGAATGGGCGCTCTGGTCGAGGACCTGCTGTTGCTGGCGCGGATGGATGACTGTCGGCCCGTCAGCCTCGCCGAGGTCGACGTGACCGTCCTGGCCAGCGACGCCGTTCAGGATGCGCGGGTCAGGGACCCGCGCCGCAGCATTCGCATGACCGGCCTGAACGGGGGTCACATCGAACCAGCCATGGTGGCCGGAGTCGAGAGTCAACTGCGTCAGGTCGCAACGAATCTCTTGGCTAATGCCGTCCATCACACTCCCGCGGGAACTCCGGTCGAGGTCGAGGTGGGGGTGGCGACCGGGTCGTCTGCGGCGGTCCGGTTGGTCGTGCGGGACCACGGCCCGGGCATCGCCCCCGCCGACGCCACCCGTGTCTTTGAACGGTTTTACCGAGCCGACCCCGCTCGCGGTCGCCAACAGGGGGTGAGCACCGGCCTCGGCCTGGCGATCGTTGCTGCCATCATGGAAGCCCATCACGGCCAGGTGGCGGTGGAGCAGACCCCGGGAGGGGGGGCCGCCTTCGTCGTCGACCTGCCCCGGGTGACCCCCGATCCACAGCAGTCGTCCAGGAAAGAGTCAGGGGCGGCCCATCGAACTGTGCTGAACTAGAGGTCGATCAAACGGAGGAGATTACAGATGACCCCACCGCAGCCAACCGCACCGCCTCGCGTGCGTCGGCGCTGGCTGGAACTGACCGCCGTGGGCGTCGCCGGGGCGGTCCTAGCCAGTGGTTGCACGTCGCTGAGCCTCGGTGACTCCACCCAGTCCCCGTCCAGCACCGTCTCCTCGAGCAGCGCAGGGGGCTCAGCCCCGGCCCGGCCCGTGGTCCAGGCCAACCCGGTCGCGCCGGACTGGGCCGCCACAGCCGCCGCGGTCGCCCCCAGCGTGGTCGCCATCACCATTTCAGACGGTCCCCGCGGGGTCGGTCAGGGCTCCGGGGTCATCATCGACGATCAAGGCCATATCGTCACCAACCACCACGTGGTCAAAGCCGGTGGGCTGTCCCAACCCACCATCGCCGTCACCCTGGACGACCGGCGCACTTTTGAAGCCACCATCACCGGTTCCGATCCGGCGACCGACCTGGCAGTGCTGACGCTGCGCAACGGCCCACAAGACCTGCGGCCGATCGCCATGGGCAACGACGACAAACTGCGTGTCGGTGACCCGGTCATGGCCGTCGGCAACCCGCTCGGCCTGGCGGGGACGGTCACCACCGGGATCGTCAGTGCCCTCAACCGTCCGGTCTCCGCCGGCAACGTCGAAACCTCGTCGCCCCCCACCGAGCCCGTCGTGACCAACGCCGTTCAGACCAGTGCCGCGATCAACCCCGGCAACAGCGGTGGTGCTCTGGTCGATGCCTCCGGCCAGCTCGTCGGGATCAACTCCAGCATCGCCTCGACCAGCGGCAGCGGCGGGAACATCGGCATCGGCTTCGCCATCCCCGTCAACGAGGCCCGCTCGGTGGCCGGCCAGCTGATCAAGAACGGCACAGTCAAGCACGCCTACCTGGGGGTCGTCCCAATGGACGGGACCGTCCAGGACGGGGCGGCCAAGCGAGCCGCGGCCCTGATCAGGGAGGTACGGCCGGGAACCCCGGGTGCCAAGGCCGGACTGAAACCACAGGATGCCGTCGTCGCCGTCGACGGGGAACCGGTCGACGGTCAGTTGTCACTGATCGCCCAGATTCGCGAGAGAGAAGTGAACGAGCAGGTCACCCTCACGGTGGTGCGGGACGGACAGCGCCGCGAGGTCAAGGTGACGCTCGCCGAGCGACCGACGACGGGGTGAGCCCGGCCGGCCCCCGGGTGACCGCTCGAGCCGGCCGACTGCCTGTGGATAAACGCGAGAGGGCCTGCTCGGCCGCCTAACGTCGGAGGGGTCAGCGTGGTCGCTTGACGGCCGCCACCGCCGCTCCGACGTGAGGAGAATCATGGGCACCCAGTTTCAGGTCGACACCCAGCAGATCCAGGCTGCGGCGGCGGAGATCACTCGCATCTCGGCGCAGATCGACGCCGACGTTGCCGCCATGATGATGCGGCTGACCTCGCTGCAGGATGCCTGGCGCGGCGCCGCGGCGATGGGGTTCCAGGGCGTCGTGACCTCATGGAGTGGCACCCAACGGCACGTCAAGGAGTCCCTGGACCAGATCCGGCTGGCGCTGTCGCGAGCTGGCGACCGCTACGCGGAGGTCGAGGCGGTGAACACGACACTGTTCCACGGTTGACCCGGCAGCCGAGGTAAAGGTGTCGCGGGTCAGTGCCGTCCCGGTTCGGTCGGCGGCGTGACCTACGACCGAGGGGCGAGGATAAGCCGCGCTGACGCGCTCTCGGAATGCAGAATCGGAGCGCGGACGTTTCCCTCATCCTGCTCGGCCTTGTTGTCGTCACGGCGTTGGCCTTCGACTTCACCAACGGCTTCCACGACACGGGAAACGCGATGGCGACCGCGATCGCCACTGGGGCGCTGCGGCCCAAGGTGGCCGTCCTGATCTCCGCCGTCCTCAATCTCATCGGTGCGTTCCTGTCGGTCGAGGTGGCGTTGACGGTCACCAACGCCGTGATCAGAATAAGGACCAGACCGGTGCCCCGAAGCAGGAGTACCTCACCGATAACGGGTACTCCCTGCTGCTCATCGTTCTGGCCGGGCTCATCGGCGGGATCGTCTGGAACCTGTTGACCTGGCTGCTGGGACTGCCGTCGAGCTCCTCCCACGCCCTGTTCGGCGGGCTGATCGGCTCGGCCATCGCCGGGATCGGATTCTCGGGGGTGAACTGGGTCGGCGACGGCGACCACCTAGACGGGGTCATCGGCAAGGTCGTCCTTCCGGCCTTGGTGTCACCGGTGATCGCCGCGCTGGTGGCCGGGGTCGGCACGGCACTCATCTTCCGGATCACCTCGGGCGTCGCCGAACGCTATAAGGAGGCCGGGTTCCGCTGGGGGCAGATCGGGTCGGCGTCGCTCGTCTCGTTGGCGCATGGCACTAACGACGCGCAGAAGACGATGGGCGTCATCACCCTGGCGCTGATCGCGCACGGCTCATGGACGGACCTGAAGGGCATCCCGTTGTGGGTGAAGATCAGCTGCGCCGTGGCGATCGCGGTGGGCACCTACCTGGGCGGTTGGCGCATCATCCGGACGCTGGGCAAGGGTCTGGTGGAGATCTCCTCCCCGCAGGGCATGGCCGCCGAGAGCGCGTCCGCCGCGGTGATCCTCACCTCCAGCCACCTCGGTTTCGCGCTGTCCACCACTCACGTCGCGACCGGATCGATCGTGGGTACCGGGTTGGGCAAGCCGGGTGCTGAGGTCCGCTGGGGGGTGGCCCTGCGGATGGGGTTGGCCTGGCTGATCACGCTGCCCAGCGCGGCCCTCATGGGTGCCGCGATGTGGCTCATCGGTCATCTCGTTGGCGGCCTGGCCGGAGCCGTCTCCATCAGCGCGATCCTGGTGTTCCTGTCGGCCTGGATCTATCTGCGGTCCCGGCGGACGCCGATCGACCATTCCAACGTCAATGCCGACTGGGGCGCCACCCGACGGCCGCTACCCGACCCGAACGTCCATCCGACCGCCCGGGTCGGACGCTGAGGAGGCGACCGTGCTGGAGTTGTTCTTCTGGGCCATCTGGAAGGTCGTCGTCACCTCCCTGGTGATCGGGGCCGGGTTACCCGCCCTGTTCGCCTATGGCGTCCGGGCCATGGCGTCCGGGGCCGGTGGAGACGCCGACGCTGAGCACGCTCCCGGCCATCCGTTCGGCCGGGTCGTTGCGTACGTGTGTTTCGCGGTCGTCCTCGCCGGGGTGGCCCTGGGAATCACCGTCATCGTCGCCGCCGCCTGCGGCAGGTCCGCCGGCTTCCAGGGGATCGTGCCGACCCTGGTGACCAAGGGAGGCTGAGATGAGCAGCGGGGCGAGGCCGACCCGATTCGCCCGGGTGGTCGGCTGGTTGCGGTCCGGTCAACCAAAGGGCTTGGTCCAGCGCGACTACATCGCCCTGTTCGGCGTGTTGCACCGGGACCTGACCCCTGCCGAGGTCGACGAGATTGCCCGTTCGCTGCTGGTATCTCGCGGCGAGGGCGGACCGACCCACACCCGCGACCAGATCCAGGCCGCCATTTCGGCGCAGATTCACGAGCGGGCGCTGGACCGGGACATCCGTGCCGTAGCGGCCCGGCTGGCCGGGCTGGTTCCGCCGCACCCCGCAGATGACCACCGCCAGGGTGACCACACCCGCGCCGAGGTCGCCCCGCCCGAGGAGCCGGCGAGCCCGACCACCGTGGCGGGGGGTGCCGACGGCCGAAGACATCTGTAGGTTGCCTCGGGAGGGCACCGGCGGTTACGAGGGTGCGAGCCGAGGGGTACACGCCGAGGGAGGTGAACCGAGGGAGGTGAACCGGTGGCGTCCTGGCTGGAGCGTGTCGTGGCCTGGCTGCGTGCCGGCTATCCCAACGGCGTTCCCGAGCAGGACTACGTGCCACTGTTAGCACTCCTGCGACGACGCCTGTCAGACCAGGAAATCGTCGACTTGGGCCGGGTGCTGGTGCAGGATGGACTGATCCCCGCGGAGCGGGTCGACGTCGGCGTCGGTATCACCAAGGTCATCGACGACCTGCCGTCCGAGGATGAGCTGCGCCGGGTGCGCACCCGGCTGCACGAGGAGGGGTGGCCGGTGCGCCGCCCCTCCGATGAACCCGACACCCGACTCTGAGCAGTAGAAGGGACGGCGCGAGAGACAGTGGCAGGGACCCGGACAGGAGCCGGCGCAACCGCAGCGACAGCCCGGCACCGATCCGACCGCACCTGGCTCATCGCACTGGCCGCGAGCCTGTGGGGGTTCTCCGGGGTGCTGCGGGCGCCGCTGTCCAAGCAGTACCCGGCCGCGACCATCGTGCTGTGGGAGCACCTGGTGCTGGTTTTGCTGCTGCTGCCGTGGCTGGTTCCAGCGTTCCGAGCGCTGGGCCGAAGCAGTGTTCGCACCCGAGTCAGCGTCCTGGTCATCGGTGCCGGCTCGTCGGCCTTGGCGACCACCCTGTTCACCGCCGCGTTCCGGTTGGGCGACCCGATCACCCCGCAGGTCCTGCAGAAGCTCCAGCCCGTGCTCGCCCTGGTGTTCGCCGCGTTTCTGCTCGGGGAGCGGCTGCGAGCCAGCTTTGCCGTGTTCGCGGTCCCGGCGCTGGCCGGGGCCTGGCTGCTAGCCTTCCCCGACCCGCTGGGCATCAGCGTGCGGTCAGCGACGGCTGCCGCATTGGGTCTGGGCGCGGCCGCCCTGTGGGCCGGGGGGACCGTCCTGGGCCGGGCGGCCAGTGCCGAACTCGGCTTCATCCACCTCACCACGCTGCGCTTCGCGGTCGGGCTGATCGCCATCGGTGTGATCGTCTCCGGCACCGGCACGCCGGTGACCGTCGATCCGGACGACCTGCCGAGGCTGGTGGTGCTCGCCGTGGTACCGGGCCTGCTCGCCCTGGTGCTGTACTACTGGGCCCTGCGCCGCACGCCGGCGTCCCGGGCCACCCTGGCCGAGCTGGCCTTCCCGATCACTGCCGCCGTGGTGGGCGTCACCCTGTTGCAGGCGCGGCTGAGCGGCAGCCAGTGGGTGGGCGCTGCCGTGGTGCTGGTCTCGGTGGTGTCCCTGGCGCTGCACGAGTACCGCAGTACCACCCCCGCGGTGGACGTCCCGGACGACGCCACCGTCGCCCTCGCGCGCGTCAGCGGCCGACGCTGAGTCACCGTCGGTGGTCGCGGTCGCGGAACCGTCTCGGCGACAGCCCCACCACGGCGGTGAAGTCACGGGTGAAATGCGCCTGGTCGGCGTAGCCGAGCTCATGGGCCAGGTCCGCCAGGGCGACGTCGGTCATCACCCGGAGGGCCTGGGCGGCCTCCTGGAGCCGGCGACGGCGGATCAGCCACTTGGGGGTCAGCCCGATCCGGCGCTCCAGGAGCCGCTGCAACTGCCGTTCACCCACGCCGAATCGGTCGCAGATCTGACCGACCCGGCACGCCCCTGGGGTGGTCTCGACCCATTCGCAGACCGCATCGACCAGCTGGCCCTCCGGGTCGGCCGGGATGGCTGCGAAGGCCTGTTCCAGAACCGCGATTCCTTCCTGGTGCGCCGCCTGCACGTGCGGGTCAGGCGTCATCGCCGACCTGATCCGCTCGACGATCCCAGCCCCGTCCAGGCTGTGCAGGCTACTCAAATCCACCCAGCGGTCGGTGAGGTCGAGCATGGAGCCGCCGGCCAAGTGCACCCCGCTCGAGGGCTTGAACGCGGTACCGAAGGCCCACCCGGAGCCGGACAACTCCACGCCGGACAGCCCGGAGGCGACGCCGTAGAACCGCGCGTAGGAGTCGGCCACCACCACCAAGGGGTGCGGAAACGGCAGGGTGCGCTGCGGCCAGGACTGTCCCTCGGGGATGTCCCATACCGGGATCCAGTAGTAGCGCACGCCGGCCACCATGGCCGGGTAGCGGTAGATCGGCGGTGTCGGCGCGAGCATCCCCGCCAGATGCCCACGCATCGGTTCGGACAACAGCTGCTCCCTGGGTGTCGGGAATGATCAAGACGACGTCGACCCGGCCTGCCAGCCTGAGCGTATGAACATTCTGACCGACTACCGTGCCGCCAACGAACCCCTGAGCGACCTGCTGACGACGCTGACGGACCACGATTGGGCCGCCGAGTCACCCTGCGCCGGCTGGACGGCAGCCGACGTCGTCGCGCATCTGATCGGCACGCAGGCCGCCTTCCTCGCCGGAGCCGGAATCGCAACACCGGAACCGGGTGACGTCGCCGCGGACCCCGCCGCCGCGTGGACCCGGCACACCACCGGAATCGAGGCGCTGCTTGGGCGTCCAGAGGTCGTCAACCAGGACTATCGGGGTATGTTCGGGCCCTCCACGGTCGGGGACATCCTGGACACCTTCTACGTCTTCGATATGGTCGCTCACCGCTGGGACATCGCCCGGGCAGCCGGGCGGGCGGCCGTCTTCACCGACGCCGAGCTGGACCGCCTGGAAGCGGCGATTGCCGCGTTCGGTGATCACCTCTACCTGGACGGCATCTGCAAGCCGGCCACGCACCCCGGCGCCGGCGCCACCCGTCAGGACACGATCCTCGCCGCCTTGGGCCGCACCCCGTAGCAGGACGGGGAGGGCTGGGTCACCCGGACCCGGCCCTCCCCGAGGTGCGTGTGGTGAGGCCGGCAACCATCGGCGATCGGGCTCCTCCTCGCACTCCACAATGGCCGAGGGCCGGGCACCTACGCCCGGCCCTCAACGTCCGTTCACGTGCGTCAGAAGCCCATCCCGCCCATGTCGTCGCCGCCACCCGGCATGGCCGGCGCAGCCTTCTCCGGCTTGTCCGCGATGACGACCTCGGTGGTCAGGAACAGCGCAGCGATCGACGCCGCGTTCTGCAACGCCGACCGGGTCACCTTGGCCGGGTCGATGATGCCGCGGGCGATCAGGTCGCCGTACTCGCCGTTGCTGGCGTCCAGCCCGTGCCCGAGTGGCAGGTTGCGCACCTTCTCCGCGACCACCCCACCCTCGAGACCGGCGTTGATGGCGATCTGCTTCAGCGGAGCTTCAAGCGCCACCCGGACGATGTTGGCACCGGTCGCCTCGTCGCCCTCCAAGTGGAGCTTGCCGAACGCCGCATCGCTGGCCTGGATGAGGGCAACGCCACCACCAGCGACGATGCCCTCCTCGACAGCCGCCTTGGCGTTGCGCACCGCGTCCTCGATGCGGTGCTTGCGCTCCTTGAGCTCGACCTCGGTCGCCGCGCCGGCCTTGATGACGGCCACGCCGCCGGCCAGCTTGGCCAGCCGCTCCTGCAGCTTCTCCCGGTCGTAGTCCGAGTCGGACTTGTCGATCTCAGCCCGGATCTGGTTGACCCGCCCCGCGATCGCGTCGGCCTCGCCGCCACCCTCGACGATGGTCGTCTCGTCCTTGGTGACGACCACCTTGCGGGCGGTGCCGAGCATGTCCAACGTCGCGGTGTCGAGCTTGAGCCCGACCTCCTCGGAGATCACCTGGCCACCGGTGAGGATGGCGATGTCGCCGAGCATCGCCTTGCGGCGGTCACCGAACCCGGGGGCCTTGACCGCGACGACGGAGATGATCCGGCGGATGTTGTTCAGCACCAGGGTGGCCAGGGCCTCGCCCTCGACGTCCTCAGCCACGATCAGCAGCGGCTTACCGGCCTGCTTGGTCTTGTCCAGCAGCGGCACCAGGTCCTTGATCGAGCCGATCTTGGAGTTGATGACGAGCACGTAGGCGTCCTCCAGGACGGTCTCCATGCGCTCGGGGTCGGTGACGAAGTAGGCGGAGATGTAGCCCTTGTCGAACCGCATACCCTCGGTGAGCTCCAGTTCCAGCCCGAAGGTGTTCGACTCCTCGACGGTGATGACGCCTTCCTTGCCGACCTTGTCCATCGCCTCGGCGATCATGTCGCCGATCTGCTGGTCGGCGGCGGAGATCGACGCGGTGGACGCGATCTCCTCCTTGGTCTCGACCTCCTTGGCGACGGCGAGCAGCTGCTCGGTGACGGCCTCGACGGCCTTCTCGATGCCCCGCTTGAGCGACATCGGGTTGGCACCGGCGGCCACGTTGCGCAGGCCCTCGCGCACGAGCGCCTGGGCGAGCACGGTGGCCGTCGTCGTGCCGTCGCCGGCGACGTCGTCGGTCTTCTTGGCGACCTCCTTGACGAGCTCGGCCCCGATCTTCTCCCAGGGGTCCTCGAGCTCGATCTCCTTGGCGATGGAGACGCCGTCGTTGGTGATGGTCGGGGCGCCCCACTTCTTCTCCAGGACCACGTTGCGGCCCTTGGGGCCCAGCGTGACCTTGACGGCGTCGGCGAGGATGTTCATGCCCCGCTCGAGGCCGCGTCGCGCGTCCTCGTTGAAGGCGATGATCTTCGGCACTTGTTCTGGTCCTCCAGGTACGGGGTGCGCGAAGTGCCGGGGCGGCGCCCGCGACGGACGGCCTGGCGTCGCGGCCGGGTCAGGGCCCGACCGACGCCGGCCTCACCGGTCCGGCCTTCGTGATTGGCACTCTCGGGCTGAGAGTGCTGACCTGATTCTTAGCACTCTCCCCCAACGAGTGCAAGCACGCGGCGCACGGCGAGCACCTCCCGCGCACGCCCGCGCGCTGACCCGCTCGCTGACCAGCGCGATGA
>DASQEP010000014.1:0-2512 GCA_035633615.1 Dermatophilaceae bacterium | reverse complement strand
ATCCAGTGGTGTGGCGCCGACCGGCTCGGGCACGGCGTCCGGATCGTCGATGACATCGTGGTGGGCAGGGACGGCCAGGCCCACCTCGGCCGGCTGGCCGAATATGTGCGGGACAAGCGGATCCCGCTGGAGATGGCGCCGACGTCGAACGTGCAGACCGGGGCAGCCCAGTCGATCGCCGAGCACCCCATCGGGTTGCTGGCCGAGCTGAAATTCCGGGTGACCGTCAACACCGACAACCGGTTGATGTCCGGCTGCTCGATGACCAGCGAGATGACTGCGCTGAGCGAGGCTTTCGGCTACGGCTGGGACACCCTGCAATGGTTCACGGTGAACGCGATGAAGTCGGCGTTCCTGCCGTTCGACGAGCGCCTGACGATCATCGAGGAAGTGATCAAACCCGGGTACGACCGGTTGCGGCGCTCAGCCTCCACTGGCGGCACCGCTGTCGATGTCGGCGCTGTCGGTGCTACCGGCCCGCCCTGACCGGCGCGCCTGCTCGACCACCCGGTCGAGCGCGTCGGTGATGGTGCGCAGTTCCTCCGCGCTGAGGATGTCGGCGAAATGTTCGCGGATGCCGCCGAGGTATACCGGCGCGGCGCCGCGCAGTGCGGCCCGCACCCTGCGCGGTGATTACGGCGTAGGCGGACCGTCGATCATCGGGGTTGGCCTCGCGGGTCACCAGGCCGGCGGTACCCAACTCGTCGACCAGCCGGCTCAGCCGCGTGCATCTGAGCGTGACCTTCTCACCCGGATCACTCATCCGCAGCCGGCGGCCGGGCGCGAGCGGAGTTCAGTTCCAGCAGCACGTCGTACCAAGCCAGCGGTAACCGTCCGGCCGCCTGCAGCTCCCGGTCGAGCATCGGCACCACGGCCGCGTGCACTCGCAGCAGGGCGCCCCAGGCGTCCGCCCCGAGGTGCGTGAGCTCACCCGACCCGGCCGGGTCACTGCGCGGGGACCGACGTCACCGAGATCGCCTTCCGACCCAACCTGGCGTCAGTCGACGCGGAGACGGGCCGGCAGGCAGCGCACGCCGCGGCCCGGGACGCCGCAAAGACCTTCTGACGGCGGGCCCTCGCGCGGGCGACGAGGCTTGTTCGCTGTCCCCGTCAGCAGCCGGGGACGTTCACCCGCCATCGGTTACGGGCGTTCGCCATCCCAATCGAGGGTCGAGACGAAGCGGTCGACCAGGATCGACCAGGCCGCAGCCTCGTCATCGAACGGCGGCGACGGCGTCATCCGCGCCGGATCCGGCTTGATGATGATGCTGACCAGATTGCCCAGCGGCGTCGAGGAGCCGAGAGCCTCGACCGTTTCCGAATCGGCCCTGGCCGTCGCGGCGTCGACCAGGAGTTCCACGCCGAGGGTCAGCTGATCGCGGTCGACCTCCTCGGGGCCGGCCAGCAGATCCGTGGCCAGGCCGTCGAGGAGATAGGTGTTCTCCGGGCCGGCCATCACGGCGGCCTCGCCCTCGACCACCGTAGACCTGATGTCCGGCCAGACGGCCAGGCCGGCCAGGCTGTGCTGCGGGTCGGTCTCGATCAGGTAATTCTCCAGCGCCTCGGGGGAGGAGAAGACCTGGATCCGGTCGACCACCGACAGAAACACCGGGTCCTCCCCGAGATAACACCGCAGGGTCCAGCCGGTGCGATCGCCCACGGTGATCTCCAGGCAATCCACCCCCGTCTCGTCCCAGAACTCCAGGTCCTCGTCGCGTTCGTCCTCGTCGTCGGCTGCGGCGGTGCCCCCTGGCCCCTTGGAGCCCCCCGAGCCCTCGACGACCTTCTCGGCCACGGCGATGGCCGCGGCTTCGGCCTCGGCGGTGACCAGTGCATCCGCGTCGACCTCGGGTGTGGTGACGATGCCGTCGAGCGCGTCGACCACCTCGTCCCAGCGGTCGACCACGACCGCTCCCAGTTCGTTCCACAGCCGCTCGCCCGCGCGGCCGGTGAACGCCAGCTCGCCGGCGGACAGTACGGAGAAGCCGGGTGCGGCGTCCAGCACGTTGTCGACAGCTTCCAGGTCGCACACCTCGGCCAGCGACCGCAGGATGGCCACCGTGTCGGTCAGGGTGGCCAGGGTCCAGACATCGGGTGCCTCGGCGACCAGGTCGGGCACACCGACAATGTCGAACCGGTGGTCGTCGTCGGGGTTGAGCTCGTCGACCAGCAGGCGAGCGGCGGTGGCCCACTCGGGGTGGTCGAGCAGGTCGTGTTCGGTCGATGTGCGGATGAAGGCGGCCAGCTTGGCGGCCGTGGGGAACACGTAGAGGTCTTCCTCGTGGCCGAGGAACGCTTCCCAGTCCTCGCCGTCCTCGTGCCAGCGCGGCGCCCAGAGCGTCAGGCCATTGCCCCCGGTCAGGCCGAGTTCGATGGGGATGATGTCCGCAGTCACGGGGTTCCTCTCCGCGCCTGCCGCCAGGCGCCGAGCCAGCCTAGCGTCCGGCAGTGTGCGCCCGGACGCACGGCGGGCGGTACGCCGAGGACCCCCGCCGGAATCCGGCGGGGGTCT
>DASQEP010000013.1:0-55896 GCA_035633615.1 Dermatophilaceae bacterium | reverse complement strand
TGGCCGGGAGATCCGCCGGGCGAGCCGGGAGGCCCACCAGGTGAGCCGGCATACGGCTCGGCGAGCGCGGCGGCCGAGGCGGCCGCCAGGTCGACGGCCTCGCGGTCGGCCTCGGCCAGGGCTTCCCACAGGGCGCAGCGGGCGTCGGGCCCTCCGGCGCCGGCAGCCGTCCATGCCTCCCACAGCCGGGACAGCTCCCACGCGCCGGTCGCACGGATCGACAGCCCGCGCCGGCCGGTGCGTCGGACGATCCCGCGGACCAGCAGCATCCACGAGTGGAAGACGGTCACGGCATACGGGCCCTGGACGTCCTCGAAGAACGTCGCGTCGACCGGTCCGGTGGCGTCGTCCAGAGTCAGGAAGATGACCCGGCGGCCGGACCGGACCGGTGGTGTCTGAGTGGCGACCTTGACCCCCGCGATCATCACCTCCCGGCGGCTTCGTACCGAGCGGATGTCCCCGGACCGGGTGACCCCCAGGGCATCCAGCATCGGGCGGTACGAGGTCAGGACATGCTCGCTGACGTCCAGACCGAGGATGTCGAGCTCGGCGTGAATCCGCTCGGACCGTCCCATCTCCGGTAGCCCCGTCCCCGGAGTCAGCCTCGGAGCATCGCCGAGGTCCAAGACCAGCTGGGTGGACCGCCGAGCGGCCGGGGTGGCCGGGAGCGGCGCTTGGGACTGGGCCGCGGCGTCGGCGCGGATCTGGCCGCCCGGTACCGGTGGGAGTACCTCGACCTGGTCAGCCTGACCCTCGTTCGCCACCATGCCGGCGGGTGCCTGCTGCCCGGATTTCTTCTGCCCGCCCGGACGGGAAGAAGAAATCGCCCGGCTGCCGCCGGTCCGGGCGCCTGTCGACCTGGACCACCGGTCCAGCTCGCCCAGGTGCAGCAGCAGGTCTCGCCGGGTTACCCGGCCACGTCGGCCGAGCCCCTCGATACCGGTCACGTCCATGCCGTAGAGGGCATCGAATCCCCCGGTCAGGATAAGCCGCTCGACCACCGGGCGGCTGACCTGGGTGCGTCGCCAGAAGTCGTCGAGTCCGGCGAAGGGCTGCCCGGCGACGACCGCCTGGACTTCCCCGGCACCGATCCCCTTGACGTCGATCAGAGACAGCCGGATGGCCTGGACCGGCGGCTGTACGCCATCCGGCGGTTCCACCAGCTCCACCCGGTAGGTGTCACCGGACCGGTTGACGTCCAGTCCCAGGATCGGGATGCCGAAGTTGCGGGCGTCGTCGAGGATCAACCGCTTGGGGTACATGCCCGGATCGTGGGTCAGCACCCCGGCCAGGAACGCAGCCGGATGGTGTGCCTTCAGCCAGGCCGACTGGTAGGTCGGCAGGGCGAAGGCAGCCGCATGAGCCTTACAGAACCCGAACGAGGCGAACGCCTTGAGTACCTCCCAGATGCGTTCGATGTCGACGGGGGCATACCCGCGCCGAACCGCCAGCGGCCGCCACCAGGATCTGACCCGATCCTGCCCGGCGGTCGACCCCAGCGCCCGACGCACCTCGTCCGCTTCGGCCAGGCTGATCCCGGTGGTGGTGGCGATGATCTGTAACACCTGCTCATGAAAGACGACCACCCCATGGGTGCCGGCCAAGGCCGGGCCCAGGCTCGGATGCAGCAGGTCGGGCTCGGTCCACCCCTGCCGAGCCTGCAGGAATGGGGTGATCATGTCGGACTTGACCGGCCCGGGGCGGAACAGGGAGATGTCAATGATGAGATCGTCGAAGGTGGCCGGGGCGAACTTGCCGACCAGCTCGCGTTGACCCGGGCTCTCGATCTGGAAACACCCCAGGGTCCGGGTGGACCGGATCAGGTCGAAGGTGGTCTCGTCGTCCAGCGGCACCTGGGCCGGGTCGTCGAGGTCGATACCCTGCCCGTCCACCCGAGTGATCTCGGCCACGGCGTGAGCCATCGCCGACTGCATCCGGATGCCCAGCACGTCCAGCTTGAGCAGGCCGAGGGTTTCCACGTCATCCTTGTCGAACTGGCTCATCGGGAACCCCATCCAGCTGGCCTCGACCGGGGTGCGGTCCAGCAGGCCGGTGTTGGACAGGATCACCCCGCAGGGATGAACCGCGATGTGCCGAGGTAACCCGTCCAGGCGCTCGACCAGGTCGAACAGCGGGGCTAGCCGGGTTGTCCCCAGTCCACTGCGGCGCAACTCCGGAAGTTCCCGAATGGCGTGCCGCGCGTCCCGAGCCGGGATGTGCGGGAACGCCTTGGCGATCGCGTCGATCTCCATCGGCAACAAACCGAGAGCAGCCCCGACGTCGCGGATGGCGTGCCGCACCCGGTAGGTGTCCATCATCGACACGCAGGTGACCCGTTCACCGCCGAAGCGCTCGAGAATCCGCTGGTAGATCTCGGTGCGCCGGGCCGACTCGACGTCGATGTCGATATCCGGCAACTGGGCCCGCAGCGGGGTCAGAAACCGCTCCATGAGCAGGCCGTGCGTAACCGGCTCCACCCCGCTGATGCCGAGCAGGTAGTTGACGACGCAGCCGGCTCCCGACCCGCGGGCGGCCACCCGCACCCCCATGTCCCGGATCAGATCGCAGACCACCGCGACGGTCAGGAAGTAGGGGGCGTACCCGAGCTGTGCGATGACCGACAGCTCGTCGTCCAGCCTGGCCTGGATCTGATCCAGTCGGCCCACCGGGACGCCGGAGTAGCGCCGTGGCAGGGCCGCATGACAGCGCCGGGCCAACGCCTGTTGCGGGTCGTGGCCGGGCGGCAGGCCGAGTGCACCCGGTTCCGGCAGCTGGACCGACCCCACCCCCAGGTCGAGACGGGAGCCCTGGACACACTCCATGGCCAGCCGAACCGTGCTGTCCAGGAGCTGTCGGGCCAGCACGCTGTCCCCGGTCACCTGGGTGGCGACGGTCAACATCCGGGCCGCGGGGGCCAGATGACCGGCCGTGGTGGTCCGGTCCAGGTGACGCACGTCGAGCGGGACCAGACGACGGGCGGCGTCCAGCAGGTCGACCGTGGCCGCGTCACCCGGTTCGGCATGGCGTACCGCTGCGGTCAACACGCACGGCACCCCAACCTCGACCCCGAGTCGCCACAGTCGTCGGGCGTGGGACAGGCTCGCCGCCGATCCGTCCGGGCCGCCGTGGCAGACCACCTCGATCGCCACCGCCCCGTCGGGCAACAACTGCAACCATCGCGTCAGCAGGGCCTGCGCGTGAGCGTGACGCCGGGTCAGCAGGGCCCGGCCGACATCCGAGTCCGGCCCGAGCAGCACCGTCAAGGCAGCTGGTGCGGTCCGGGGAGCGGCCCGTCCGGCCTGCCCATCCGGCACCCCTGCGTGGCTGGCCACGAGCTGCGCGGACGTCACGGGTCGCCCCCGCTGCCCGCGAAGGTGGGTGGCGGTCACCAGGCGGCACAGCCGGGCCCAGCCGGTACCGGCGGCTAGCTCGGTCAACCGACCACGCGCCAGCACGGTGACCCGGGGCAACCGTGGGTCGACCGGGAGCCCACCGCGCACCGGCTGCCTTCGGTTTCGGAGCGAGGACCTGGGGATTCGAGCCTGGAGTCCGGCGTCTCGGCCGTGCGATGCTGGGTCCTCGACCTCTCCTTGAGCCACCCCGTCGGTAGGTCCGAGCGCCAGGTCGACCCCGAGGATCGGGGCGATCCCGGCGGCGTCGCAGGCCTGGACGAACCGGACCGCCCCGTAGAGACCGTCCCGATCGGTCAACGCCAGCGCGGGTTGGTCCAGGCCCGCGGCCCGGGCCACCAGCGCCGCGGGGGTGGACGCTCCGTACCGCATCGAGAACCCGGAGGCCACATGGAGGTGGACGAAGCCGTTCATGACCGGGCCACGACCGCAAGGATCGGTTCGGTGCGGGTGATCGGCAGCCCCAGGGCGGCCTGCACCAGACCGGCGAAGGTCTCGGCGGCCCGGAGCAGGTCATCGGCCTCCCGGAGGCTGGCATACCCGCACCCTGTTTCGAGCCTGGTCCGGCGAGTACCGCAGACGGCGAAGTAGTCGGCCCACTCCCGCAGTTCGGGTGCCGCCTCGCCGATCCCCTGCCACACGGTCCGCACCGGGCCGCCGCGGCCCCGGGCACCGTGCACCGGGGTCCTGGTCAACAGGGCCGCTCCAGCCCGTAGGGCACCCAGATGAGCCGCGATGTAGCGGTCGTTGGAGTTCGTGGCCCGGCTGGCCGTCAGCAGCGACCCACGGGAACGGTCGAGCAGTTCCAGTGCCGCTGTCAGGCCGCCGGCCCCCTGTCGATGAGTCATGACGCCCCCGCCTCAGTCGGTGACTCGCAGCAGCCGCCACCGACTGCCGTGGGCCAGGTCGTAGATCCCCTGCTGAAACGTCCGGCCAGGGGCGGCCTCGACGCGCCACACCTCCTCTTCCAGCACCACTGGATCGAACAGGGCCGCTTCCCGGGCCGAGTCGGGCTCAAAGACGGTGCGCCACCAGGCGCTGCGTTGCCGCCAGTGCGCCACGACCGTCCGCACCAGGTACAGCCGCCCCCGCCAGACGAAGGCCTCCGGGATGGAATCGCCGCCCGACCCCGCCGGCGCCCTTTCGCGCACGCTCACCGGCTCGTCGTACCGTCGCATCGTTCCGCCTTTCGTCGCACCCATGCCGATCACCGTCACCCGCGCAGCCGGGCCGAGATCACCTCAGTCGCTATCTCGAACACATGTTCGACTGACTCATCATAGAACATTTGTTCGACTGGGGGAACCGTACACAACTGCCCCGACAACGCCCTGCGCAGGCGTCGAAGCGCGCCGGGGTCATGACGGATCCCTTTGCCCCGCAAAGTGTCCCGTTCCACCAACCGAGACCGGACCGGGATGACAGCAGCGCCGCACCGAGGCAGGATGGTCCGGGTCACCCACGTCCTGCCCGCCACCGCGGCGTCGGTGACCCGTCGGCGACGGAACCGCGGAGGGGCGGCTCCGTGACCGGCCGGCACCGCCTGACCCCCGGAATCCCGTCCGGGGTCCCCGGCGTTGATCCCATGGTGGCCATCCGGCCCACCGCCACGCCCGGGCGCGCGGGCTCCTCAAGGAGGCATCCCTGGTGGGAGCAGAACTCCTTCCCTGGGCGTTCACCTCTGGCTGGGCCAGCGGCATCAACGCGTACGCCGTGGTCCTCGTCATGGGCCTCATCGGGCGGTTCGGCGAGGTCGCGGCAGTCCCCTCGGCGCTGACCCGCACCGACGTCCTGATGGCGGCGGGTGTGCTGTTCCTGGTTGAGATGGTGGCCGACAAGATCCCGTACCTGGACTCGATGTGGGACACCGTGCACACGGTGGTCCGGCCTACGGTCGGCGCGACCCTCGGTTACCTGCTCGGTCACGACGCCGCCGGGCTGGAGACCGCGTTCGCGACCGCCACCGGTGGCGTCACGGCGCTGGCCAGCCACGCGGTGAAATCCGGCATCCGCCTCGGCGTCAACGCCTCACCCGAACCGGCCAGCAACGTCCTGGTCAGCACCGGTGAAGACGTTCTGGTTGCCGGGGTCATCTCCTTGCTGGCAGCGCGACCCTGGCTGGCCGCCGGCGTCGCCGCGGTGCTCCTGGTAGTCGGGCTGCTGGTGGCGATGATCCTGCTGTCCCGGCTGCGCCGGTTCAAGCAGCGTTACGATGACTGGGGCACCCGGAAGCTGGCCGGGCTGCGCCCACGTCGGACGGCACGCACCACTCGACCCCCGACCCTCCCCCCGGCGCCCTGACCGGCGGCCGACCCCGACTGGCTCAGCCCCCCCGAGAGCTCACTTCTGACGGCGCTCGCCCTCCCGGCGTCACCGGTACTACAGCCGTCAGTCTGCTCGTCGGCCGGCCCGGTCGAGTTGGGTGTAGACCTCGATGGTCGCGGTCGAATGGTTCATCGTGATGAAGTGCAGACCGGGGGCTCCCTCGTCGAGCATCCGTTGGGCCAACCCGGTGGCGATGGCCACCCCCTCGGCGCGCAGGGCCCGCCGGTCGTGCTGCAACGGCTCCAACCGGGCGACCACCGCCGGGGGCAGCGGCGCTCCCATCAGCTGGGCCATCCTGGAGATCTGCGCGTAGTTGGTCACCGGCATCAGCCCGGGAGTGATCGGCAGCGGTCGGCGCGCGGCCACGGCATCCCGCAGCCGCAGGTATTTCTCGGCGTCGAAGACCATTTGGGTGATCGCGAACGTGGCCCCGGCGTCCGCCTTGCGTACCAGCATCTCGACGTCGTCGGCGAGGCAGGCTGACTCCGGATGCCCGTCGGGGAAGGCGGCCACCCCCACCTTGAAAGAGCCCAGCGAACGGATCAACCGGACCAGCTGGTCGGCGTGGTCCAGGCCGTCAGGGTGACTCAGCCAGCGCCCGCCCACGTCCCCCGGCGGATCGCCGCGCAAGGCCAGGACGTGCCGCACGCCCCCGGCCGCATACTGGCCGATGACCTGACGCAACTGCTCCACCGACGCGTTCACGCAGGTCAGATGGCCCAGTGGGAGCAGGGTCGTCTCCCTGGCGATCCGCTCGGTGACACGAACTGTGCGGTCCTGGGTCGAGCCCCCCGCCCCATAGGTCACCGAGACGAACGCAGGCTGTAGCCGTTCCAGGTCCCGCACGGCCTGCCACAGGGTCGCCTCGGCCGCATCGTCTTTGGCCGGGAAGAACTCGAAGCTGAACGAGGTCGCTTCACCCGCAAGTAGATCCGGTATGGACCGGGAGTCGGAGGTGGTGGCGGCGACCATGAGATTCAGCGTAGGTCAGGCGCAGCACGTAGGCTCGGCTCAGTCACGATCCGGGAGGAGTCATGGTCCATGCCACCGACCTGGCCGACTTGCGCGCTCGTATCCAGGTGCACATCGACCAGGAGCTGGCCCGCCAGCGGGAGATCCTCGCCGAATCAGGCGGTGAAGCGGAACCTCTCGTGGCGGCGATCGCCTCGCTACTACGAGGCGGCAAGCGGCTGCGAGCGGCATTCTGCTACTGGGGGTACCTCGCGGCGGGTGGGGGCCACCTGGCTGGTGCCGAGCGGGCCGCCGTGGCCATGGAGTTCTTCCAAGCCGCCGCCTTGCTTCACGATGACGTGATGGATGACAGCGCCATCCGCCGCGGCATGCCCAGCGCCCACCGTGCTCTGGCCGCCGCGCACGCGGACGCCGGCTGGGACGGCGACGCAGACAGGTTCGGAACCGCCGGGGCCATCCTCGCCGGTGACCTGTGCCTGGTCTGGAGTGACGAGGTACTCACCTCCTGCGGTCTGCCACCCGAGGAGCTGTCCCGCAGTCGCCCGATCTTCGACGCCATGCGCAGCCAGCTGATGGCCGGACAGTTCCTCGACGTCCTGGTGTCGGTCCGCGGCTGGCGGGACCTGTCCCTGAGCGACCGATTGGGTCAGGCCCGGCGAGTCATCCGGTACAAGAGCGCCAAGTACAGCGTGGAGCAGCCCGTCTTGTTCGGCGCTCGGGCGGCCGGCGCGGACCCCTCGGACCTGACCCACCTGTCCCGGTTCGGGCTGGACCTCGGCGAGGCGTTTCAGCTACGTGACGACGTTCTCGGGGTGTTCGGCGACCCTGACGCGACCGGCAAGCCCGCCGGTGACGATCTGCGTGAGGGGAAGCGAACGGTCCTGCTGGCGCTGGCGCTGGACGGCGCCAGCCTCGACGAGGCGGCGCGCCTGGAGGACGCCCTAGGCCGGCCCGACCTGACCGCAGACCAGGTCGAGGCACTGCGTGACCTGATCGCGGCCACCGGCGCGCTGGATCGGCTGGAGGCGAGGATCGGCGAGCTGACCTGCTCGGCCCGGCATGCCCTGGCGGCCAGCGAGCGGCTTCTCGAGCCGGGGCGCGCAATGCTGGACCATCTCGTGGACGTCGCCACAGCACGGGTGTCCTGAGCGGCCCCCAGCCCGGCTTCCGTCCCGGCTCAGAACGCCGATTCCATCGCCCGCCGGCGGACCTCCGTCTTGTGCCCAGCCATCAGGGCTCCCAATGCGGTGCCGGGCACCGGCAGCGTCAAGTCCGGGGTGAACAGCCAGATGAGCAGCTCGACATCGGACATCCCACCGTCGGATAGCACGGTCACGGTGCCGCGCAGCTCCGGACGGGGACCCGACTCGGTGAGGAAGGCCGCGGGCACGCTCAGCACCCGCCGTTGACCGCGCCGCACCGCCACCAGTTCGCGATCCTGGATCTGCTTGCGCACCTGTGACGGTGCTACCTTTTCACGCTCGGCCACCTCGGCCAGGGTCAGCCACTCGACCACCAAGGCGTCGAGTTCTGCTTGCCGTTCGGCGCCGACGACCTCGGCCTGCGGCATGCGGTGGGAGCCGGACGAAAGAGTCTTGTTGCGGGCCACCCCCCTAGCCTGCCACCCGCGCGGGCTTCACCCCAACTGTGTTGCGCGACAAGGGGATTGAAACCGGACTGGGCCGGGCGCGCCGGGGAGCCGCAACGTCCGAGCCCGGCGACCCCGGCGGAATTACAGTGGCGAGGGCTGGCCCGGACCTCTTCGCTGTGCCGCCGTCGCGGGAGGCCCGGGTGGGCGGTCTGCCGGGGCACGACGACCGCCGACCCGAAAGGCCTCAGGTCAATGACCCCGTTATCGGTACCTCCCCCACACGCCCGACCTGCATTCGCTGAGCTGGGTGACGCTGCCACTGGCCGGGTGACGAGGGTGAGCAGCACCATCAAGGCGGCTGGTGACCGCCCAGCGCACCCAGGCCATCTCACGAGCGTGACGTCGAGGGCTCGGCCGCGACCGGTGCTGGACCGGCTGGCCCGTCGCGGGCGACCCGGGCACGGTGCCTACGCCGTCCGGCCCGGCGACCACCTCAGCGGCATCGCCAAGCATCATCGGGTGAGCCTGCGTTCCTTGCTCAAGGTCAACGCTCTTGACGTGACCACCGTAATCCGACCCGGGCAACGGCTGCTCATCCCGGGAGGCAGCCGACCCGCCCGGGCCGAAGTCAAGCAGGCCCGGTCGACGGCTGCCGGCGTCGCCGCCGTCACTGTCATCGTGCGACCGGGTGAGACCCTCGGCGGTATCGCGGCCCGGGCGCGGGTCAACCAGCGCACCCTGCTGAAGGCCAACCGGTTGACGATGACCAGCATCATCCGCCCGAATCAGGTGCTGCGGATCCCCGGCCAGCCCGTTCGGACCGCACCCGCCGCCCCGGTCTCACCGCGCCTGTCCGCCGCGGCTGCGGCGAACCTGAGGTACCTGAACGCCCACCCGGTTCCGAGCCGTTCCCAGGTCAGGACGATGATCATCCAGGCGGCTCGGGGGCACGGCGTCGACCCGCGATTGGCCCTGGCCATCGGTTGGCAGGAGTCGGGCTGGAATCAACGGGCGGTCTCCTGGGCCAACGCCATCGGCGTGATGCAGTGTCTGCCGTCGACCGGGCGGTACATGTCCGGGGTGGTCGGGCGTCCTCTGAACCTGCTGCAGACGCAGGACTCGATCACCTGCGGGGTGGCACTGCTGCGCACCCTGCAGCGAGCCGCGCGCAGCGAGAGCGAAGTCATCGCGGCCTACTACCAGGGGCTCGACTCGGTGCGGGCCCGGGGCATGCTCGAGGAGACCAAGCGCTACGTGGCGGCTGTACTGGCGCACAAATCACGGATGTGAATCGCAGGCCCCGGCCCCACGCCGCCGTCCGCAGGCATCGCTCGCCTGCGGACACGCGGACCGGCTGTGCAACTCCTCCAGGCTGGTTGCCTACAATTCGCCCGTGACCAGTCCCGACCAGCTCAGCATCGAGGACGCCCTGGCCGGCCGCGTCGTTGATGGGCGCTACCGGGTGGCGGCGTTGATCGCGCACGGCGGCATGGGGTCGGTGTACCAGGCGGTCGACCTGCGACTCGAGCGTGAGGTCGCTGTGAAGGTGATGCGTCCGGACCTGGCCCGGGACCCCGAGTTCGTGCGCCGGTTCCAGCGGGAGGCCCGGTCCGCGGCCCGCTTGGCTCATCCCAATGTCGTGGGGGTCTACGACCAGGGCGAAGATGGCGCCCTGGTCTTCCTGGTGATGGAACTGGTCAACGGCCCCACCTTGCGCCGCCGGTTGACCCAGCACGGGGCAATGAGTCCCGGGCAGGCCCTCGGGGTGCTGCGCGGGGTGTTGAGCGCCCTCGCCGCGGCGCACACGGCGGGCATCGTGCATCGTGACGTCAAGCCCGAGAACGTGCTGATCACTCCGGACGGCGCGGTCAAGGTCGCCGACTTTGGGCTGGCCCGCGCGGTCAGCGCCACAACCGCGACCGGAATGACCGGGGCTGTCCTGGGGACCGCCGCATACCTGGCTCCGGAGCAGTTCGAGCGGGGTGTCGCGGACGCCCGCAGCGACGTGTACGCGACTGGGCTGCTGCTCTCGGAGATGCTCACCGGCCGCAAGGCCGTCGACGGCGACGAGCCCATGCAGGTGGCCTACCAGCACGTCCATGGCACGATCCCGTTGCCCTCGGAACGAGTCAGCGGGCTGCCCTCCCAGCTGGACGCCTTGGTGGAGTGGGCCACCCGGCGTGACCCCGAACAGCGCCCCACCGACGCCGCCCAGTTCCTCGCCGCCGTGGAGAAAGTGGGCGCCGAGCTGACCCCCGACCAGCTGGACCACCGGCCGGACCGGACCGAGGACACCGCCCAGTTGGCGACGGCCACCCGCGTAGTGCCGCTGTCACCACGACCGGCCGCCGCCCGTCTGTCGACCACCTCCGACGAACCCCCGGCGGGCTTGGGACCCGCGCGGCGCTCTCGACGGGTGTGGGCGGCCGTCGTCGCGCTGCTGCTGATCGCCTCGGGTGCGTCCGGTTACCAGCTGTTCGGCCCGCCCGCGGCCAGGACCGTCCCGGATGTCGCCGGTCAGGCCGAGGCCGTGGCCGTCCGCTGGCTGCAGGACCGGCAACTGGACGCCACCCCTGACGGGGTGTTCTCGGAGACCGTGGCGGCTGGCCAGGCAATCAGCACCGAGCCCTCGGCGGGCTCGCAGGCGCGCCGAGGCAGCACCGTCAGGCTGCTGGTCTCCAACGGGCCGGAGCGCTACGCCGTACCCGACGTGGTCGGCCAAGATCCGGCCGCTGCATCGGCTTCGATCACCGCCGCCCGACTGTCGGTCGCCGGCACCCTCCCTGCGTTCCACGACAAGCTCCCGGCGGGCAGCGTCACCGGCACCGACCCTGCGGTGGGCAGCCGGGTCCGGCCCGGGACCAGGGTCACCTTGCTGGTCAGCCAGGGGCCGCCGGTCAACCTCGAGAACTGGGTGGGCAGGCCACTCGGTGAGCTCAAGGCGGCCTTGAGCGGAACCGCTGTCACAGTGCTGGTCACCACTGAGGAGTTCCACCCCGACATCGACAAGGGGTCCGTGGTCCGTCAGGATCCCGGACCGGGGATGGTCACCCGCGGCAGTCGGCTCAGTGTGGTCCTGTCCAAGGGCCCGGATCTGGTCGAGGTGCCATCCGTGCGGGGGCTATCGGAGGACGAGGCTCGAGGCGCGCTGTCCGCGGCGGGCTTCCAGGTGCAGGTTGAACGAATTGTCGGTGGCCTGTTCAAAACGGCGCACTCGACAGTGCCCGGGGCCGGTAGCAAGGCTCCGCGGGGGGGCGTCGTCGTCCTGCGGATCGTCTGAGGCGGCCGGCTACTCCTGGTGAGCGTAGCGCTCCTCGCGCCAGACGTCGCCGGTGAAGTGGTAACCGTGCTGCTCCCAGAAACCGCGTTGCGGCGCGGTCAGGTATTCCAGCGACACCACCCACTTCGGCCCCTTCCACCCGTAGAGGTGCGGCATCACAAGTCTGACCGGCCAGCCGTGCTCGGGGGTCAACGGCTTCCGGTCCAGGTGGGTGGCGAACACGCTGCGGCCCGAGAGGAGGTCGTCGACGGTGACGTTGCTCGAGTAGCCGTACGCGGCGTAGGCGATGATGAATGGCGCATCGGCCGCCGGCGGGGCCAGTTGCACCACGGTCCGGGCCGCCACCCCACTCCAGACCAGGTCCTGAGAGGACTGCCGGGACACGCAGTGATGGTCGGCGAGGACATCCACCCTGGGCAGCGCGCTGAACTCCGTCCAGCCGAGAGTGGTCGTGGCGCCGTCGAGGGTGGCCCCTGAAATGGTCAGGGTCCAGGTGTCCTGGTGCATCCGGGGGACCCGCCCGTAGTGGCGGGTCTGGAGGGTTTCCTCGCGCCGCTGTCCCGGCGGCAAGGGCCGAGGCCCCGACAGGTCCCGCTCCGAGGGGGAAGAACTCACCCATTCAGGTTAAGAGCTGAACCGACCTGGTCAGGGGCGGTCCAGGCCTCGGGATGTGGACAGCCCGACTCGGGTGGCGGGAACCGGCGCGGACCCCGCCCCCGGGCCGGGAGCGGGCCGACCGACCACAGCGCCACCGCCCGGTCGTCCTCCCGCTGAACCGTCCAGGACGTCCCCTGCGGGTCCACCGGGTGCCGGCGTCGGGCTCAGCGGGCGCCCCGGGGCGTGCGTGGCGAGTATCTCCGCCACCAGGAACGCAAGTTCCAGACTCTGCTGGTGATTGAGTCGCGGGTCGCACAGCGTCTCATAGCGAAGCTGAAGGTCCTCGTCGTCGAGATGCATTGACCCCCCGAGGCACTCGGTGACGTCGTTGCCGGTCAGTTCGACGTGGATTCCCCCGGGGTGTGACCCGAGCTCGGAGTGCACCTCGAAGAACCCACGGACCTCCTCCACGATGTCCTCGAACCGGCGCGTCTTGTACCCCCCAGCCGATTCAAAGGTGTTGCCGTGCATGGGGTCGCAGATCCAGGCTGCGCGAACCCCGTCCCGCTGGGCGCGGTCCACCAGCGCCGGCAACTGTTCGCGGACCAGGGCGGCACCCATCCGGGTGATGAACGTCAACCGGCCGGGCTCCCGCTCGGGGTCGATCCGCTCGGCAAGCCGGACGACGTCGTCCGGCTGCGCTCTGGGGCCGAGCTTGACCCCGACCGGGTTGCGGACCCGAGCGATGAAGTCGATGTGCGCCTGGTCCTGGTCACGGGTGCGCTCGCCAACCCACAGGAAGTGCCCGGAGGTGGCATACCGCAGCCCGGTCCGTGAATCGATCCTGGTCAGGGGCCGCTCGTAGTCGAGCACGAGCGCCTCGTGGCAGGCCCAGACGTCGACCCGGCGCATCGCCTCGAAGTCGACGCCACACGCATCCATGAACCGCATCGCCTTGTCGATGTCCCGGGCCATCCGGGAATACCGGGAATGGGCGGCGTTGGAGACGAAGCCGCGGTTCCATTCCTGCACATGCCGCAAGTCCCCGAACCCGCCCTGGGTGAACGCCCGGACCAGGTTCAAGGTGGCCGCGCTGACGTGGTACGCGTCCAGCAGGCGGTGCGGGTCCGGGGTGCGAGCCTTAGAGGTGAAGGCGAAGTCGTTGATCATGTCGCCGCGGTAAGCCGGCAGCCGCACGCCACCGCGGACCTCACTGTCGCTGCTGCGCGGCTTGGCGTACTGGCCGGCCATCCGGCCGATTTTCACCACCGGGGTGCTGGCTCCGTACGTCAGGACGGCCGCCATCTGCAGGATCGTCTTGACCCGGTCCTTGATGTTGTCGGCTGTGGCGTTCGCAAACGTCTCGGCGCAGTCGCCGCCCATCAGCACGAACCCGGCGCCTCGTGCCACGTCGCCCAACCGCTCTCGCAGCACATCGCACTCCCCCGCGAAGACCAGCGGAGGGCACCCCGCCAGGGTGGCCATGGCCTGAGCCAGCGCCACGGGGTCCGGCCATGACGGTTGCTGCACTGCGGGCAGGTCCGGCCAATCGAGGGAGGCGTTCGCGTTCACCAGGACAGCCTAAGTCCCCCTGTCAGCGGGCCCGGGCGGGTACCGCATCACGGGACCAGCCACCGCCCCCCACCCCGTCAGGAGGTCGCTTCGCGCAGCTCCTCGACATCCTGCGGTGGGATGGAGCCGATCTGGGTCCCGAGGATCCCCGCGGCAGCAGACGGTACCTGCGGCAGCAGGGTGGGCAGGGCATTCTCAGTCGCCGTCGAACTCGCGGGGCGCTCGTTCGCTACCACCGTGTCCGCCGGTTCGACCGAGTCCAGCGGCTCGGAAAGGCCCGCCGACGCCGTCTGGTCCGACCCACCGGAACACACCTGACCCGCGCGGGTGCGGGCGGCCTCGATGAGGCTTTCCGCCTTAGCTGCGACCGCGGCGGTCTGCGCGCGCGAGGCGGCGACGATCGTCTCGGCCCTGGCGACGCTCTCGGCCCGGGCGGCCTCAACGAGGCTCTCCGCCTTGGCCGCGGCCGCGGCGGTCTGCAACATCGACGCGGCGACGATGTTCTCCGCACGGGCGGCCAGGCCGGTCTTCCGGTTGGCGGCGTAGTCGTCGACGTATTCCTGGCCGGACAGCTTGGCCAGGTCGTACATGACTTGGTCGGTGATCGCGCGCAGGACCAGCCGGTCGGTCTCCATCCCGTAGTAGCGGGAGAAGTCCAACGGTTTGCCGATCCGGACCCCGATCCGCTTGATGTTCGGGATCTTCTGGCCGGACGGCTGTGCCTTGTCCGTGCCGATCATGGCCACTGGGAGAACCGGCACGCGCGCTTCCAGGGCCATCCGGGCCACCCCCGTCTTGCCCTTGTACAATCGCCCATCCGGCGAGCGGGTGCCCTCCGGGTAAATCCCGAAGAGCTCACCGTGATTGAGCACTTCGAGGCCGGCCTTGACGGCCGCCTGACTGGCCGAGCCCCCGGATCGGTCGATCGGGATCTGACCGGTACCACGAAAAAACGCCGCGGTCAGCTTGCCCTTGACGCCCTGCCCGGTGAAGTACTCCATCTTGGCCGGAAAGGTGATGCGCCGGGGTACGGCCAGCGGCAGGAAAATCGAATCCGAGAAGGACAGGTGATTGCTCGCGAGGATGGCGGCGCCATGCGCGGGCACGTTCTCCAGGCCCTCCACCCAGGGTCGGAACAGGATCCGAAGGACCGGCCCGACCAACACGAGCTTTATAACCCAGTAGATCAACGACCACACCTCCGCACAGGACCGTGTTGCACTCTACGGCAGAACCGTCGCCCGCGAACATCCTTGCGCCCTGGGGCCGGGGGCGCGCGGGGCGTGTCAGAATCTGACTGGCGCGACTCCGACCACGCAGGTCATCCCCTCAGATGAGGCCCGACTTCGGGTCACGTTCCCCGAGGACGGCGTCGTCGCACGACCGGATCCATCGCAGCCGCCGTCCGGCCACACGGCCTAGTGCAGGAGTGTCTGATGCCGATCATGCCCGGTGCCGAACCGTTCACCGCCGACGGTGGTCCGGTTGCAGTCCTGATCAGCCACGGGTTCACCGGGACCCCGCAGGGCGTTCGGCCGTTGGCGCGCGCGTTGGCCGAGGCCGGCCTGACGGTGCGACTGCCCCGCCTTCCCGGCCATGGCACGAACTGGCAGGAGCTGAACCGGACCCGTTGGCAGGACTGGTACTCCGTGCTCGACCGCGAGCTGACCCAGCTACACCGCACCTGCGCCCACGTCGTCGTGGCCGGCCTGTCGATGGGTGGCACTTTGGTCACCAGGTTGGCACAAGAGCATGGGCCGAGAGTCACGGGCCTGGTGCTGATCAACCCCGTATTCCGGGTGGACGATCCGCGGATGCGGGCCCTGCCTGCATTGCAGTACCTGGTCGGGTCGCTGCCGGGCATCACGAACGACATCAAGAAGACCGACGGCGATCCCGAGTTGGGATACGACCGGATTCCGCTGCGGGCGCTACACTCCCAGACACAGCTGTGGCGAACCGTCATCCAGGATCTGCCGGAAGTGACCCAACCGGTGCTGCTGATCCGATCCCAGGAGGATCATGTCGTTCCCGCGTCCAGCGCGGCTCTCTTCTTGTCTCGAGTTGGCAGTACAGAAGTGACCGAGCTCGTGCTGACGGACTCCTACCACGTCGCCACCCTGGACAACGACGCGCCGCGGATCGTCGAGGAGACCCTGCGCTTCGTTGGGCGGGTGACCGGCTGGCCCGGTCCGTGACCGACGGTCCCGGACCGCCCGAACCGACCCCTGCTGGGGCCGGGCGTCCCTCCGAGCCTACCGACCAGCAGGTCCGGGCCGCCTTCGACGAGATCGTGGCCGGTCTGACGGGCTCCTCGGCGAGCGACGCCGCGCAACAAGCCGTGCCGCGGGAAGCCACCCCGCCGCCAGACACACCGCCGCAAGGAACACCGTCGGCGGGCGCGCCGCGGGAGGTCGGCCCGCTGGACCCGCCCACGCCGGCCGAATTGCCGGGTTGGCGGGTTCACGAGCCGGCAGAGCCGCCCGAGGAGCACTTCACTCCCGCGCCGCCAAGGCCCCTGCCCCGCGACGACCTGGCATTCTGGCTGTCCCTTGTCGGCCTGGTCGGCGGACCGTGTTGGCTGTTGTACCTGCTCGTCGTCGCCCCCTACGGGGACCAGCTGTGGAGGTGGCTGGCAGGTGGGTTGTTCATCGCCGGCCTGGTCACGCTGATGTTGCGCTCCACCAGGGATCCGCGTGACCCGGACGACGACGGGGCCCGGGTTTAGCACCTGGTCTGGCGCCGGTCCAGGGCCGACTCAACTCACCGCGGCGCCGTCCGCCCGGGCTAGATCCGCCGCTCCGATCAGACCGGCCTCGTTGCCGAGTTGAGCGGTGACGATCCGCGCCTCGGGGCGGTACCCACGTCCGGGAAGGGTCCGCCGGAACGCCTCGCGGGCCGGTCCGATGAGGAGCTCGCCAGCAGCACTCACGCCACCGCCGATCACGAACGAGCCGGGGTCGAAGGCGGCGGCCAGCCCGGCGATGCCGACCCCGAGCCACGTGCCGACCTCGTTGAGCAGCTCAATCGCCGTCGCGTCACCAGCCTTTGCCGCCTCGGTGATCAGCGGCCCGGACAGCCCCCCGGGTTCGTCCGCCACCCGTGCCGCGAGGTCGACAGCGACTGGGGAGGCCGCCTCGATCATCGCCGCCGCCTCGCGGACCAGGGCGTTCCCGCTGGCGTACTGTTCCCAGCAGCCGCGGTTACCGCACTGGCACCGTTGCCCCTGAGGGACTACCTGCATGTGGCCGTACTCCCCGGCGATCCCGAATCGACCCCGCTGCAACCGTCCGTCGATCACCAGTCCCCCGCCGATCCCGGTTCCCAGGGTGATCATCACCAGATGCGTCTCCCCCCGCCCCGCTCCGAACCGATACTCCGCCCACGCCGCCGCGTTGGCGTCGTTCTCGACCACTGGGGCGGTACCCAACCGTCGGGTCAGGGCCGCCCTCAGGGGCTCGTGCCGCCAGGACAGGTGCGGCGCGAAGACGACGGTGGCCCGGTCGGCCCCGACGAAGCCGGCGGCCCCGATCCCGATGGTCTGGATGGCCGGCCCGTCGCCGATCGACCCCCGCAGCTCCTGGACGACTTCGACGATCGTGTCCTCGACCGCCTGTGGGCTGCGCGAACGCTCCGGGGTATTGCGCCGCACCCGGTGGGTGATGTGGCCGTCCGGGGCCACCAGCCCGCCGGCGACTTTCGTGCCGCCGATGTCGATTCCGATCGCCAGCGGGGTCGACGCGGAGCTCACCGAGCCGTCCCGTCGCGGGCCAGCGCAGCGGCACCGATCATGCCCGCGTCGTTGCCCAGTGCGGCCAGCTCCCAGGACGCCTCCGGGCGGTACCCTCTACCGGTCAGGTGCCGGCGGAACGCGGCCCGAGCCGGATCCAGCAGCAGGTTGCCGGCCGCCGACACGCCGCCGCCCAGGACGACGACATCGGGATCGAGCACCGCGGCGATCGAGGCCGCACCCTCCCCCAGCCATCGACCGAGGTCGGCGATGAGCTCGATCGAGGCGGGGTCCCCGGCGACAGCCAATCGGGTGACGTCGGGCCCGGTCAGCCGTTTCGGCTTGCCCTCGCATGCCTCCATGAGCTCGCGGGCCAGCGGCGAGCCCGACGAGACCAGGTCGCGAGCCTCTCGGACCAGGGCGGTACCGCTGGCGTACTGTTCCCAGCAACCCCGGTTGCCGCATCCGCACCGCAACCCCTCCGGGACCACCCGCAGATGGCCCAGCTCCGCCGCGATGCCGTGGGCACCACGCAGCAGCCGCCCATCGGCGATGACCCCGCCGCCGACCCCCGTGCCGACGGTGATGAGCACCATGTCCCTGCTGGTGGCGGCAGACCCGTGGGTGAACTCCCCCCAGGCGGCGGCGTTCGCGTCGTTCTCGACGACCACCGGGAGGCCGACCACGCCTTCAAGGCGTTGTTTCAGCGGCTCGTCGCGCCAGGGCAGATTCGGCGCGAATAGCACTCTGGCGCCGTCGCGGTCGATGAATCCCGCACAGGCCACCCCGATGCCGGTGAGGTGGTCCGGTGGGTGGAGCGCCGACCGCAGCTCCGCGACCACGTCGGCAGCCGCGGCGAGGATGTCCTCGGTACCCGAGGCGGGGGTCAGCCGCCAAGCGCTGGCCCGCACGCGGCCATCCGCGCCGACCAGGGTGCCGGAGATCTTCGTGCCACCGACGTCCAGACCCACGGTCAGATTCATGATTCGCCTCCTGCCCCGCCGGGTCGGGACGCGTTCGAAGGGGGCTGCAGCCCTAGGGGAATGTCCTGCACGCGGGCGCGCCCCGACGCACCGGCCGGCCGGTCCGTCGGGCCCCCCGGTCGCCGCGGCGGCGGGGCCGCCGCCGGGCCACGCGCCCCCTCGGCCGCTGCCCGAAGCAGTTCGGCCACCGTCATCGCCAGATCCGCCAGCCGGTTGAGGGTGTCCGGGCGGATGACGTTGAGGACGCCGGCGGCCCGGCACACCGGGCAGGCCGTGCACACCACGGGGGCCGGGCAACCACAACTCGCGCAGCCGCGCGCGGAGGCGGTCACGGCCGGGCCGGGGCAGCCCGCATGGTGTGGAGATTCGGGTCGCGACCAGTCGGATGCCGGTGGTGGGTCCCAACCCGGATCCGGACGGTCGACGTCAGGGTCGGCTGCACGATCGGCGCCATCGGGGGCATCGTGGCTCGTGCTGTCAGAGGCGCACCCACGTGCGCTGTCGGTTGCGCGGCCGGTCACGGGGTTGGCGGCGGTATCCGGCACCCTAACGCCGGGACCGGGCCGGTCGGGGTCTCGCCCCGCCGGGTGCGGACGAGGCCGGCCGTTTTCCGCCGGGTCATCCGCCCCTACCCGGCGAGCCCCCTGCCCCCCCCGGGGACGCCGAGAGCTGCCCTGATCATGTGTCGGGGCAGTCGGCGCCAGCACCGCGGTCCAGCCCCGCAGGGCCTCGGCCAGCAGCGCAGCCTCCCGAGCAACCGACGGGGACTCGGGGGTCTCAGTCACCGTGCAGCCACCTGCTTTCCTCGGGACGGAAACCCACCTGTAACTCCCCGTCGCGGCATGCCGCCCCGGTCACCTGGCAACGGCGTAACGCCCCGGCCAGAGGGAGGAGGTGACGCCGCCCGCCGATGCTGATCAGCAGGTCGTCCTGGCGGCGTTGCACCCGTACCCCATCTTCCTCCCCGAGCGGCACTCGGATCGCCAAGCGGTAACCCTCGTCGGTCGTGTCGATACGAGGGGCCAGCGATGTGGCGGTGTGGTCGAGGCTGGCCAGCCCGGTCGCCGACTGGGCCACGCGTGCCGCCACCCTTGCCGCCGTGAGGGGTGTGCAGTCGGCGCCCATTTCCCGGTCGACGACCCCGACGGCCCCGGCGGCATGACCGGGTCGGCCGGCATCCGGTATGGCGGCATCGGGTACCCTCAACACGGTCATCCCCGGGAGAACCCGCAGCAGATCTGCGTCCAGCAAGTCCCCCACCGGCCCGACCGACCCCGCCGTCGCAGCCGCTGACCGGCCTCGGGATAGGCCGTCGCCCACCGTTGCTGCGTTGTTCAGCACCAGGAGCTCGACGCGGGCACCGGCCAGTGTCAGCTCCGGGAGACGGCGGGCCAACCGGCTGGCCTGCCCGGGACCCGGGCGGACGACCAGACGCAGCCGAGTCTGATCACTGCGCAGGACATGGGCGGTTGTCTCGGCTTCAGCCAATGCCCGAGCGATGCCCATTGCGGTCACACCGGCGCGCTGCCCGAGCAGCAGGGCCAAAGGCCGCAGCGTCGACGCCAACCCCGTCGGGGCAACGATGAGCCGCTGCAGCAACCAGACCAGCTGACCGGGAAGGGTCAACAGCTCCGCCGCGGACCCCCACGACCCGAGGTCGAGAACGCACACGTCGGCGTCGTCGCGACCGAACACCTCCAGGAGGCGAAAGACCGCACGAACCGGTCCGAGCCCCGGCAGCAAGGGCGCTTCCTCCGCCAGTGCCGCGTCCAGACCTGCCCGGGACAGGGCCGTCAGCAGCAGCTCCTGGGCGTGGCCCCAGTCGCTGCGGGGATGGCCGAGGGACTCGGGCAGCATGGTCACCCCCGCAGCGTGATCACGGCGCTGCGGCGGGACGTCGCCTGGGGCGGTTCGCAGGCCGGCGGACCGGTGGCCCGGTACGCGCTCGGCCAGGCAGTCGGCCAAGTCGGCGACGTCCTCAAGGGCACCGACCAGCACCCGGTGGCCGGCCGCGCCCAGGGCCTGAGCCGTCGCGGCCGTCAGGGTCGTGGTTCCGGCGCCACCCGACCCCGTGTACAGGATGAGCCGCACGTCTTGGGCCCCCCAGCTCAGCCCTCGACGCGCTTCTTGAGCTCCTGCAGGGCAGTATCGACGAGCGTTCTCTCGGCCGTCCGCTTGACCAGCCCGGGCAGCGGGACCTTCAGCTCGACTCGGAGACGGTAGGTCACGTGCGTGCCGTGGCTGTCGGTGCTCAGGGTGTAGGAACCGTCCATGACGGTGAGCAGGTTGGCCCGCAACAGCGTCCAGGAGGCCACCCCGGTGCCGTCCTCGTCGACGTCCCAGGTGTATTCCAGGACGTAGGTGTCTTTGATGGCGCCGGCGTCGAGGGTGAACTCGACCTGGTCGGGCCAGCCCCCGTCGTCCTCGAGGAGAACCGAGACCGCCTTCATCTGGCCGGCCCACTCCGGGTACCGCTCGACGTCGGCGATGACGTCCAGGACGGTGTTCGGGTCTGCTGCGATGCGAAGCGAGGACTCGGTGCTGTCAGCCATGGGGCACAGGCTACTGCGCCGCCCCGCTCGCGTTCGGCCCGGCGCCGGGCTCCAACAGGTCCTTGAGCCGGGTCACGGCCTGCTTCCATCGCCGCACGTGACGTCGGCCTTCGTCAGGGGGGGCGCCTGGGGTCGTGAGACCGCGCACGTAGTGATGCACGACCGCGCCCTCCCAGAACGGCTCGAGCCAGATCTCCATGGTCCCCTCGATCTGGCCCTGGACCACCCACTCGGCGCCCTTCACCCCGCGCTCGCGGATCAGCTCCAGCCGCAGGTGGGGCCACCAGGTGAGCTGGTTGGCGGGATGATGCAGCAGGGGCGCCAAGACCGTCGGCGGTGCCGCCACGAAGGTGTCGTCGATGATGTCGATGCGCGCCCCACCGGGGCCGGTCGAAGCCGACCACTGGCCCGGCCAGTGCAGGACAGACATGAGGCCAGCATGACCCAACTAGGCGGTAACCTGCCAGCACGCCCTCCGTCTGCCAAGCCAGTTCCGATCAGCCCGCCGGTCACCCAGGAGAGAACATGCAGGAGACGTCCAGCCCACGGCTAGTTCCGGCGCGGCCCGACGGCAACCTGGCGGACTTGCCGGCACGCAACGCCTCGATCAGCCCGTTGCGGGTCGTCTTCGCCCGGCGCGACGGGAGCGGCTGGACCGACGTCACCGCCGCGCAGTTCCTCGCCGATGTCGAGCGCGTCGCCAAGGGCCTGATAGCGGCCGGGGTGGAAGTCGGTGACCGGGTAGGGCTGATGAGCCGTACCCGGTATGAGTGGAGTCTCCTTGACTTCGCCATCTGGACCGCCGGGGCAGTCACGGTCCCGATTTACGAGACCTCCTCGGCCAGTCAGGTCGAGTGGATCGCTTCCGACTCCGGCATGCGGGCGATGTTCGTGGAATCCGCGGCGCACGCCAGGACCGTCGCCGAGGTACGGGACCGGCTGACCCAGTTGGAGCAGGTCTGGCAGATCGACGGAGGCGGGCTGGACGACGTGTCGGCCGCCGGCGAGGAGGTCCCCGCAGAGCAACTGGCCCAGCGGCGTAGGACCGTCACCCGCCAGGACACCGCCACCATCATCTACACCTCGGGCACCACCGGCCGGCCCAAGGGCTGCGAGCTGTCGCACGACAATTTCATGTCCCTGTCCGAGAACGCCAAACCGGTGCTTACCGAGGTCCTTGAGGCCCCCGGTGCCGGGACCCTCCTGTTCCTGCCGCTGGCTCACGTCCTGGCCCGCTACATCCAGGTGCTGGCGGTCGACGCCATGGTTCGCATCGGGCACGCCCCTGACATCAGCACCCTCATGGACGACCTCAAGAGCTTCCAGCCGACGTTCGTGCTGGCCGTTCCCAGGGTGTTCGAGAAGATCTACAACCTGTCCGACCAGCGGTCCGCCGCCGACGGCAAGGGCCGGGTCTTCCGTCTGGCGGCCCGGACGGCCATCGCGTACAGCCGCGCCATGGATACCGGCCGGATCTCTCTGGCCCTGCGCGCCCAGCATGTCCTGTTCGAGCGCCTTGTCTACGTGAAGGTGCGAGCCGCGATGGGAGGCAAGGTGACGCACGCCGTTTCCGGGGGCGCCCCGCTCGGTAAGCGCCTGGGGCACTTCTACCGCGGCATCGGTGTACACATCCTTGAGGGCTATGGGTTGACCGAGACGACGGCGCCGCTGTGCGTCAACCTGCCCTCGCTGACCCGGATCGGCACGGTGGGTCCGCCCTTACCCGGGGTGTCCCTGCGGATCGCCGACGACGAAGAGATCCTGGCCAAGGGAGTCGGTATCTTCCAGCGCTACCGGAACAACCCGAGGGCCACCATGGAGACCCGCGACGAGCACGGGTGGTTCCACACCGGTGACATGGGATCGCTGGACGACGCCGGTTGCCTGACGATCACTGGGCGAAAGAAGGAGATCCTGGTGACTGCGGGTGGCAAGAACGTCGCCCCGGCCCCGTTGGAAGACCTCGTCCGCGGACACCCGCTGGTGTCGCAGTGCGTGGTCGTCGGTGACCAGCGGCCCTTCATCGCCGCGCTGCTGACCCTGGACGAGGAGATGCTGCCGACCTGGGCGCAGGCCCACGGCCGGACCGGGCTGACCGCCGAAACGGCCCGGGACGACGAATCCGTTAGGGAGCACCTGCAAAAAGCCATCGACCGCGCCAACGCCTCGGTCAGCCGAGCCGAGTCGATCCGCGCCTTCCGGCTTGTGTCGGGGGACTTCACGGAGGCTAGTGGGCACCTGACACCGTCGCTGAAGGTGAAGCGTGATGAAGTGACCAGGGACTTTGCAGCGGAAATCGAGTCGATGTACGCCAGGGTCACACCGTCGTCAGACGCCACTCATCCGGCCGCCAGTTGAGCCGCGGGCAAGGGTTCCGGCCTGGCCCGGGCCGCGCCCACCTCTGACCTGGCGATCAGGCCCGCCGCACAGAGCACGGAGACCGCGCGGTGCTCGCGGTCGTCCAGCGGTAGCCACCCGTGTGGTTGGGCCAGGACCACGGGGACGATGCACTCCCGGCAGGCCTGTCCCCGGACCGGGCAGGTCCGGCACTCGACAATCAGCGGTCGCTCTCCCATGTCGCTACGGCCTTTCTCTTGCGGTGCTCTCGGCCGCCCGTGCCGCGGGTTGGCCGCTGGTGTTCGCTCTGGCAGGACCCTAATCGGCGGCACCGACAACCCTCCGTCGGAGCTGGTCGGTGCTATTGGCCAGGTCGGCAGCTGGCCGGTGGCGTGATGCAGGAACTGCGGTGCAACCAAGGCTCGGCGTCCGCGATCGGACTCGGGCCGTGCTGCGCGGCCTCCGGTTCGGCCTGTTCGCCGGTTGAACAGCCGACCGGATGGGCCGCTCGAGCCGGCGCACCGGGGTCGTCACGCGAGCCTGCCGGGGGTTGTCGGCGCCGGCCCCTACCGTCGGGATCATGCACGCGGTACAAGGCGCCCTGGACGAGCTGGGTACCGACCTCGGCGATGTCACCTTCGTCGTGGTCGACCTGGAGACCACCGGGGGTGATCCGGCGGTGAGCCGGATCACCGAGGTGGGGGCCGTGAAGGTCCGCGGTGGCGTGGTCCTGGGTGAGTTCCAGACCCTGGTCAACCCCGGTCGGCACATCCCTGCGTTCATCTCGGTGCTCACCGGCATCACCGATGCCATGGTCGCCGGCGCCCCCGGGATCGGCGCCACCCTGCCCGCCTTCCTCGACTTCGCCCGAGGGGGCGTGCTCGTGGCTCACAACGCCCCGTTCGACATCTCCTTCCTCAAGGCAGCGGCCCGCCGGCTGGACCGGCCATGGCCGGGGGCTCAGGTACTGGACACCGCCCACCTGGCCCGTCAACTGGTCACCTCAGAGGAGGCGGCGAACCGCAAACTGGCCACTTTGGCGCGACTGTTCGGAGCGGAGACCACCCCCAACCACCGTGCGCTGCAGGATGCCCGGGCCACCGTCGACGTCCTGCACGCCCTCATCGCCCGGGTTGGCAACCTCGGCGTGCGGACGATCGAGGAGCTGATCAGCTACACCAGCAGGGTCACCCCCGCGCAACGACGCAAGCGGTACCTGGCGGAGGGGTTGCCGACCGGGCCGGGAGTATATCTGTTCCGGGATGCCGCCGACAGGGTCCTCTACGTGGGCACTTCGCAGAACGTCCGGCGCCGGGTCGGCAGCTACTTCACCGCCGCCGAGCAGCGCCGGCGGATCACCGAGATGGTCACCCTGGCCGCCTCCGTCACGGCCGTGGAGTGCGCCACCCGGCTCGAGGCCCAGGTGCGCGAGCTACGCCTGATTGCCGATCACGAGCCGAGGTACAACCGCCGCTCCCAGCGACCCGCGCGGCGACCGTGGGTCAAGCTGACCGTTGAGCCGTTTCCGCGGCTGTCCGTGGTGCGCGAGGTGATGGCGGACGGCGCACGCTACGCCGGTCCCTTCGCCTCTCGCACAGCGGCGCTGGCTGCCGTCGACGCGCTGCACGACGCGGTACCGCTGCGTCAGTGCAGCCGGCGACTGTCCCGCCGAGGCGACCCCCTCACGTCGGCGTGTCTGCTGGCCGATCTGGGCCGCTGCGGAGCGCCGTGCCGAGGTGAGCAGTCCATGGACGACTACGCCGTGCTGACCGACCAGGCGGCGGCCATGCTGACCGGCGACTGCCGGGCGGTGCTGGCCACGTTGTCGCAGCGAATGCGGCTGCTGGCCAGCCAGCACCGGTACGAGGAGGCTCGGATCGTCCGGGACCGGATGGAGAACCTGGTAACCGCGGCGGCCCGCGCGCAACGCCTGCACCCGCTGGCCCAGATTTCGGAACTAGTCGCGGCGCGGCAACGCAGCCGCGGCGGGTGGGAGATCGTCAGCGTGCGCTACGGCCGGCTCGCCGGGACAACCATCTCCCCGCGGGGTGCCGATCCGATGCCCTACATCGAAGCGGTCTGCCGGAGTGCCGAGGCGGTGATGGCTCCGCCGGTCCCCAGCCCCGCGGCCAGCTCGGAGGAGACCGAGATGATTCTTCGGTGGTTGGATCTGGATGGGGTGCGGCTGGTCACGGTCGACGGTGCCTGGACTTGCCCGGTGCACGGCGCCGGCAGCGCCCTGCTCGGGCCGCATCACGTCGGGGAGGCACTGCCGGCCCCGCGAGCGGCCGCTACAGTGTCACCGTGATTTCCGCGATCGTCCTGATCAACGCTGAAGTGCACCGCATCCCCGAGGTGGCCGAGGCCATCGCCGAGATCCCGGGCGTTGCCGAGGTATATTCCGTGACCGGGGATTGTGACCTCATCGCGTTGGTCCGGGTGGCGCGGCACGAGGACTTCCACGACGTGATCGCCGACCGGCTCAACAAGGTGGACGGCGTCCTGGGAACCCAGACACACATCGCGTTCCGCACCTACAGCAAGCAGGATCTGGAGGCGGCGTTCAGCATCGGCCTCGACTGACGGCTTCGACTGACTGTCGTCTCACCCCGGCTCACTCCTCTCACGCCGGCGACGCCGCTGGATCACGACGGCTGGCCACCCAACTTCCTGGCCAGCTCGTGGCTGACCTGGATCCACTGATCCAGCTTGGCCGTCACCGCACCGCCGTCCAGCGCCCGCGCTGCCCGGTCCATGCCTTCCCGCAGTGCGACCTCGAACTGGCCCTGATCGCCAGGGTCGCCGGGGGCCGTCACGGCCAGCGCGATTCCCGTGTTGAGCAGCACCGCGTCCCGCACCGGGCCGGGCCGCCCCGCGAACACCTGACGCACCACGGCCGCGTTGTCCGCCGGCTGGCCCCCCCGGAGCGCGTCGAGCCCGTGATAGGCCAGGCCGAGGCCTGCCGGGTCGACCACGAATCGCGCCACTGTGCCACCCCGGACCCACCAGACCGACGAGGTGGTCGAGACGGTCACCTCGTCCAAGCCGTCGTCGCCGCGGAAGACGGCAGCATCCATCCCCCGTTCGGCGAACACCCCGGCCACGAGGGGAGCCATCCGGGGGTCCGCGACACCGACCGCCGAGTAGGCCGGGCGCGCCGGGTTGGTCAACGGCCCCAGGACGTTGAAGACGGTCGGAATGCCCAGCTCCCGGCGGGGCACAGCCGCGTGGCGCACTGAAGGGTGGAAGACCTGGGCGAAGCAGAAGGTGATCCCACACCGGCGGGCCACCTCGGCGACAGCCTCGGGCTCGAGATCAAGGCGCACCCCGAGCGCCTCCAGGACGTCCGCGGTCCCGGCGGAGGAGGACGCGGCCCGGTTGCCGTGCTTGACCACCGTGACGCCGGCCGCGGCCGCGGTCACGGCGGACATGGTGGAAATATTCACGGTGTGTGCTTGGTCACCACCGGTACCGACGACATCGAGGGCTGGCCCGGGCACCTCGATGGGCCGGGAGTGAGCCAACATCGTCTCGGCGATGCCCGCCAGTTCCGAGACGGTCTCGCCCTTGGCGCGCAGCGCCACCAGGAAGCCGGCGACCTGCACCGGCGTGGCTTCGCCAGTCATGATCTGGCCCATCGCCCAGGTGGCGTCGGGGAGACTGAGGTCCGCACCGGCCAGGAGCGAGGCGAGGACGTCCGGCCATCCGCGCCCGGGTGGCGGCATCGGTCAGCCGGCCGGTCGGGGTCGCCGGGCCAGCTCGGCGACCGCTTTGCCGACCGCCAGCGGGTCCAGCGGATGCGGCACCACCAGGTCGGCGTACGACCAGGCGGCCAGCCAGCCGTCGGCGACCCGTCCGGTCAGCACCAGGATCGGGGGGCAGTTGTAGATCTCGTCCTTCAGTTGGCGACTCAGCCCCATCCCCCCGTAGGGCGCGGCCTCCCCGTCAAGCACGAAGAGGTCGTAGCCGCCGGCATCCGCCGCCTCGATGACCGCGGGTGCGGTGGCACATTCCAGCCACTCGACCACCTCGACGTCCCGGGCCGGTCGGCGCCCGACGGCGACCCGCACCGCCTCACGGGTCGAACGATCGTGGCTGTACAAGAGCACCCGGACCTGCCGCGGCGACGTCGTCGAATCGGTCGCACCCGAGCTCGCGGTCAGATGAGAAGCGCTCATGGCGGCGATCATATCGCCCAGGCCTGCGCCGCAGACGTCCGCCACCCGCCGCCCCCACCCCGATCGCACGCCTCCCCAAGGGCGGCACGACGCCGGCCACACAGCGGTCACCAGCAGCAGGGCGAACCGCACCGCCCGGGTCAGGAGCCGGTGTGATCAACCCGCAACGGCGCGAAGTGGGCCCCAGGGCGCCACGGCAGCCCATATGAGGCAATAATGACCCACGTGGCGACCGTATCGACTCCATCCCCCAGTACCCACGGCCCGCTTTCCGGGACGATCCCCGGCCATGGCCCGGTAACCCGACCGAACATGGTCTCCGTAGGCACCATCGTGTGGCTGTCCAGCGAACTCATGTTCTTCGCGGGACTGTTCGCGATCTACTTCACGCTGCGGTCGGTCCGACCGGAGTTGTGGGCGGATGGCACCGCCAAGCTGAACTTCCCGTTTGCCTTCATCAACACGCTGGTGCTGGTCATCTCGTCGGTGTGGTGCCAGCTGGGGGTGTTCAAAGCGGAGCAGGGCAAGGGCGCCCGCACCGGGCGGCTGTGGCAGGTGGGCACCTGGGGGATGCGCGAGTGGTACGTGGTGACCTACCTGTTCGGGGCCGTCTTCGTCTCAGGACAGGTTTGGGAGTACGCCTCGTTGAGCCACGAGAACCTGACCCTGTCGCACAACGCCTATACCGCAGCCTTCTACATCACCACCGGTTTCCACGGCATCCACGTCGCGGGGGGCCTGCTGGCGTTCCTGCTGATCATCGCCCGCAGCTTCACCGCCCGCCGGTACAGCCACGCCCAAGCGACCGGCGCGATCGTGACCTCGTACTATTGGCACTTCGTCGACGTTGTGTGGATCGCCTTGTTCGCCACGATCTACATCCTCAAGTGAGGCCCACCCCGCTGCCCCCGCCCCCTACTCCCTCGGATGCCAAGGACAACCTCGTGAACGCTCTCGCGGCCCGCCGCCGCCATCCGGCTGCACTCGTCATCCTCATCCTGATCGGGCTCATCGCCACCGGCGGGCTCTACGCGGTGCTGGCGCCCAAGCCGGCACAGGCTCAGGCGGGGGCGACTCCGGAGGATGTGCAGGTCGGCCGACAGCTGTTCCTCAGCAACTGCGCCACCTGCCATGGCAAATCGGCTGGCGGAGTGACCAAGGTCGGCCCCAGCCTGATCGGTGTGGGTGCGGCGTCGGTGGACTTCCAGGTGGGAACCGGACGCATGCCGCTGGCCGCCCCGGGCGTCCAGGCCCCGCGCAAGGATCCGGCCTTCACCACGGAGCAGACCAGTCAGATGGCGGCGTACGTCGCATCCCTGGCTCCCGGCCCGGCCATCCCCGAGGAGACGTACACCGAGGGTGTCGGTGGCAACCAGGCCAACGGTGCGGAGATCTTCCGGGTCAACTGCTCCATGTGCCACAACTACGCCGGCTCCGGTGGCGCCTTGAGCCGCGGGAAGTACGCTCCGCAGGTGCGTGGTGTGGAGGGGCGGTACATCTACATGGCGATGCTCACCGGGCCTCAGTCGATGCCGGTGTTCAATGACCAGAACCTGACCCCAAGGGACAAGAACGACGTCATCGCCTTCATCAAAGCGCTGGACGAGAGCGAGAACCGGGGCGGTCACTCGTTGGGCAACTTCGGTCCCGTCGGCGAGGGCTTCTTCCTCTGGGGGATCGGGATCTTCTTGGTCCTCGCGGCTGCCGTCTGGCTGGGCCGCAAGGCCGCTTAGCCCCCCACCCCTTGCCTCGCAGCCTCGTAATGAGAGGATCGACGACACGATGAACGCACAGGGCACACCCCCCCAGGATGGCGTCGCCGGCGACGGGCATGCCGCAGCCGGAGCGGCCGTGGATCGCGCTCATGCGGCTGGCGCGCTTGAGGTGCCGGACCGGTTCGACAACCCCGGACTGCCCCCGCACGTCCAACGCGCCGCGGACCTCGACCCCAAAGCCGCCAAGCGTGCCGAGCGGCAGGTCGTCGGCCTGTTCGTGGTGTCCGTTCTGGCCTCGCTCAGCTTCCTGGTCGCCTACTTCGTCGTCGACGACGAGGCGACGTTCTTCATGCCGTTCTTCGGCCAGTTGCTCACCCTGCACACCATCCTCGGTGTCGCCCTGGGACTCAGCTTGCTCTGTATCGGGCTGGCAGCGGTGCACTGGGCCAAGACCCTGATGCCCGACGAGGAGAGCGTCGAAGAGCGGCACCCGGTGCGGGCGACCGAAGAGAACCGGCAGGGCGTGGTCGAGACCCTGCGTGAGGGCGGCGAGAAAGCCCAGATCGGTCGGCGACCATTGATCGCCGTCACCGGTGGTGCTGCGCTGGGACTGTTCGCCCTGCCCCCGCTGCTGCAGTTGGTCGGTGGGCTTGGTCCGGTCCCGGGCAGCCAACTGTCCGAAACCTTTTGGCAGGCGGGAATGCGATTGATGCGTGAGCCGGGGATGACCCCGATCCGCGCAGACGAGGTGACCCTCGGTTCGGTGTACCACGTGTTACCCGAGGGGATCGACAAGAACCTCAACCAGAAGCCGCAACTGGACGCCGAGGGTAACGCGATCGACTTCCGCTTCGACGAGGATCTCGGCCTACTTGAGCGCAAGGCCAAGGCCGCCACTCTGATGGTGCGGCTCAAGCCCGAAGAGATCAAGAGCGATAAGCAACGCTCCTGGGGTTACGACGGGATAGTCGCGCACAACAAGATCTGTACCCACGCCGGTTGTCCGGTGGGGCTCTACGAACAGACGACGCAGCACCTGCTCTGTCCCTGCCACCAGACCACTTTCGACGTCGCCAACGACTGCGAGGTGGTGTTCGGACCTGGCAAGCGGGCCCTTCCCCAGCTGCGCATCTCCGTGGACAAAGAGGGCTACCTGATCGCCACACAAGGGTTCACCGAGCCCGTCGGACCAAGCTTTTGGGAGCGTGGATGAGCACCACCATAACGTCGAAGAACGCCCCGTTCTCTCCCGCCTCGGGCGGGAACAACGGCGGTGCCGCCCCGGCCGGCCCCAACACTCGAGTCGGTGCCGTGGCGGGCTGGTTCGACGACCGGACCGGTCTGGCCAAGCCCATGCGGTACTTCATGAAGAAGGTCTTCCCGGATCACTGGTCGTTCATGTTGGGCGAAGTGGCGATGTTCTCGATGATCATCGCCCTGCTCACCGGCGTCATCCTGACCTTTTGGTTCGTGCCCAGCGCCGGGCACGTGACCTACGATGGGCCGTTTGCTCCGATGGTCGGCATCCAGATGTCGGAGGCGTACAAGTCCACGCTGGACATCTCGTTCGAGGTCCGCGGCGGACTGCTCGTCCGTCAGCTGCACCACTGGTCTGCCCTGTTCTTCGTGGCCGCCATCGGTCTGCACATGCTGCGTGTCTTCTTCACCGGCGCGTTCCGCAAACCGCGTGAGATCAACTGGGTGATCGGGACGGTCCTGCTGCTGCTGGCCTGCATCGAAGGCTTCGCCGGCTACTCCCTGCCCGACGACCTGCTCTCGGGCACCGGCATCCGTGTGATGCAGGCCTTCGTGCAGTCCTCACCGGTCGTCGGCTCCTACCTGGGGTACTTCATCTTCGGCGGCGCCTTCCCGGGTGAGCTGATCATTCCCCGGTTGTACATCGTCCATGTGCTGTTGATTCCGGCCTTGCTCATCGGCCTGTTCACGGCGCACATCGTGCTGGTCATGGTGCACAAGCACACCCAATACCCCGGCCCGGGCAAGACCAACGACAACGTCGTCGGATTCCCCGTCATGCCGGTCTACGCCGCCAAGGCCGGTGGCTTCTTCTTCATGGTCTTCGGCATCACCTCTCTGCTCGCGGGTCTGGTGGCGATCAACCCGGTCTGGTTGTACGGGCCGTACGACCCGTCACCGGTCACTGCGGACGTCCAACCCGACTGGTACATGCTGTTCTCCGACGGGGCGTTGCGGCTTCTACCCGGATTCCTGGAATTCAACACCGGGCCGTTCGTCTGGAGCCTCAACCTGGCTCTCGGTTCGATCGTCCTGTTGCCGCTCATCTTCACCGTGGTCGGCATCTACCCCTTCCTCGAAGCCTGGGTCACCGGTGACAAGCGAGAACACCATCTTCTGCAGCGTCCTCGCAACACCCCGGTCCGGACTGGGATCGGTGTCGGCATGCTGACCTTCTACCTGGTACTGACGCTTGCTGCCACGAACGACCTGATGGCCATCAAGTTGGGCCTGTCGCTGAATGACATCACTGTCTGGCTTCGTGTCTTGACCTTCCTGGGCCCGGTGCTGGCGTTCTGGGTCACCAAGCGGATCTGCCTGAGCCTGCAGCGGCGCGACCGGGACCTGGCCTTGCACGGTCGGGAGACGGGGCGGATCGTGCGGACGGCCGAGGGTCGCTTCTTCGAGGCCCACGAACCACTCCACGAGAAGGACCGATGGGTTCTGGTCCAGCACGAACCGGAGCGGCCCCTGGAGCTCGGCGCAGCCGAGGACGCTCACGGTGTCCGAAGCCCCGTAGCCAAGGGCCTCAAGCGCCGTGCCAGGTGGTCTCGGTTCTACTTTGAGGACCGCGTGGAGCCTGTGACTCCGGCTGAGATCGCCGCCGCTCACCACGACGGCCAGGACCACGAGGCCCTGGAGACCTCCGCTGTCGCGGCTTCGCACTCGGAGAGCTTCGGAGGCGAGTTGCACGGCGGCGCCGAGGAGATCGACACTGTCCATGCCTACGGTCACCCCGAAGGTTCTCGCCGGTAGGCGGCGACCAGGCCCCCTAGCCGAGATGCTGAGGGGGCTACTACGAACGGGCGTCCCCTCAGGGCGCCCGTTCGGGCCTGAGCAGCCCAGCCAACCGAGCACGGATGGCAGCAGCCTCCCCGGTAATGCGGAGCGTCTTGGTCCGAGCGGTCACGCCGCTGTGCACCTGCACGGCCGACCGCGGCAAGCCGAACGCCGCGGCCACCGTGCGCAGGACAGCTCGGGTCGCCTTGCCATCCACGGCTCGCTCAGCAACGCGCACGACCAGTGCCGGACCGAGGCCGCCGGTGATGAAGTAGGTTCCGCCGACCCCCGGCCGCGCGGATCCGGGTTTGACGCGCACCCGGATCAACACGATGTGGTCGTCTGCGTCCATACTGCCATCCTGGCGGTGCGCGGCAGCCGCGTCTGGCCAGGCCCGCGGTCCCGACCGGGATGCGTGGTGCTGGGGTCCGGCGTCTCAGCTGGACCACGAGCGGCTGTGCCAACCTTGCTGTCATGGACCTGTCGCACGAGGATTTCGAGTGGGCCGTGGCCGAGGCCCTCGACCGCCTCCCGGCGGCGGTGCTGGCCATCCTGGAGAACGTCGTCTTCCTGGTCGAGGAAGAACCCACAGCCGAGTTGGGCGAATGCCTGGGGGTTTACGACGGCGTCCCGCTCCCGGAGCGCGGTTTTGCTCCGCCCTTGCTGCCAGACCGCATTGTCGTCTTCCGGGGCCCGACCCTGCGGGCCTGCCGCGACCTGGACTCGGTACGTCACGAAGTAGCCATCACCCTCGCCCACGAGATCGGCCACTACGTCGGGCTGGATGATCGCCGCCTCGACGAGCTGGGCTGGGGGTGACCGACGGACACGGCGAGCACCGAGGGGTGTCGCTCTTGGCTCGGCCGCCGCGGGTCCTCGCCGTCCGAGCCAATCGGACGGTCAGACGCCTCGTGAGGGGCGTGGGAGCCCGCAGACCCCGTTACCGCTCGGCAAGCGGTGGCGGTTGGCGGCCACCCACAGATATCCGCGTCGGGCTAACGGCCGAAACATGCGGACGTCCAGGGCGAGCCCCACGTAGGCCCAGGGCTTATCGCACGCCCGCAGAGCGGCTGCCACTGCCCGCGCGCCCCCCAGAGGTTCTGATCCCGCCGCCAGCCACCACGCGGCCTCGTCGAGCTGTCGGCGGGTCAGGCCGACAGCTGCCGGATCGATCGAGACCGAGGTGACCACCTGCACCCCCGGCCTAAGTCCCGGACGGCGGGCTACCCACGAGGCGACGCGCGTGCAAACGCCACAGTCACCGTCGTAGACGAGCACCGCTGTCACGGGTGAGTCTTTCGCCGTCCCTGACGCCTCCACTGCCGAGGTCCGGGATGTCACGCCTGCGTCGCCGTCAGCGCGCTGCGGGCCCGCCAGTTCTTCCAGGAGTACACCCACGCGTCCATCCCGTCGCCGGGCCGCATCGGCCGGTTCGACCCAGTGAAGTGAACCACGTCGCCGACCAGCGACTCGCGGAACATCTCCCGCGCGTCTGCAGGGCCCATGTTCGTGCACCCGTGTGACACATTGCTGCGTCCCTGCGCCCACACCGACCACGGGGCCGAGTGCAGGAACTCCCCGGTGTTCGTCACCCTCATGGCGTAGTTGACGTCGAGTTTGTAGTACCCCGGGTCACTCTTGGCTACCCCGAGTGTGGCGGCGTCCATGGTGAGGTGGGCCAGTTTCTCGGTGATCACCTTCGTGCCGGAACGGGTGATGTACTTGTACGTGCTCTGGCCGCCGCTGATCGGGTAGGTCTTCACGACCTTGCCTGCCTCGGTGACCGTCATCTTGTGACGCTTCAGGTCCACCGTGCTGATTCGGGCCCGACCGACGGTGAACGTCGCCGCGGCATTGCGGCCGACCCACTTACCGTCCCCGGTCTGCAATCCGGTCAGCGGGGCGTTGACGCTCACCTTCGTCCCCGGTTTCCAGAAGGTCTGGGGCCGCCACAGCAGCTGGCTGTTGTTCGACCAGCCCCAGGCGCCCTCCTGCTGCGGCGTGGTGACGATGCTCACCTGCCGCTCCACCGCGGCACGCTGCGCCGGTGTTGTGACGGGACTGTCGAAAACCACCATGGCCGGCATGCCGACACCGACCGTCTCACCGTCGGGCAGAACCCGGTAGGTGGCCGTGAGACGGGGGGTCAGAGTGGTGAACGTCGAGGTCGCGGTCTGGGTTGCGCCCGCGTCGTTCCGGCCGGTTGCAGACAGCTCATAGGTCGTCGTGGGGCTCAGGAAGCCTGAGGATGTCCACTGCGGGCCGTCCAGGCTACCCTCGACGGCTTTGCCCTTCTGTGGCGTCACCGTCACGGACGACAGGGACCCGCCCACGGCCCGGACGCGCAGGGTGGTATCCGGACGGACGTCGGTGGCCCCCTTGGGCACCGATACCTCGATCCTGACTGGGGCGGCCGATTCTGCCTCCGCCGAGCCCTGCGCATCCCCGGCTCTGCCCGGGTCCGACCCGGCAGATCCTGAGGAAGGGCTCGTGCTGCACGCAGCAACCCCACAGGAGACTAAGAGGGTGAGAGCGCTGAGGGCGATACGCCCAACGCCACCGTGACCTATCGCCCTGGTGGAGTTGGGTGCCGACCGCCTCTGTGCGGTGATGATCTGGAACAAGCCCACTTTCCTCCCCCGAGCACGCGACCCGGCTGCTGAGACGCCGACATCGCGGCCTACCTACCTGTAGGATGCCATGCCCGAGCGGCCAGCCTGAAACCGGGGCCGCACGTCGGCGTGGCGCGGGCCGGCCCTAGGGGCTCGGCATGCACGGTCCGACAGCTGGTGAGGGGCCCCTCTAGGGGCCCCTCACCAGCTCAGCTCGGTTCCGCGCTGCGTCGCGCGGCTCAGTTGCGAACGATCCTCGCCGGTTCCCTTCCGGTTACCTGGCGTTCTCTCCGCGGAAGTACTCAAAGGTCCACCCGACCAGTGAGAGTGCCCCGAACACGACCCCGACGATGAAGACCCACCAGCCGACCGCCAGCCCCAGGAAGAGGAGCGCGGCAGAGCCCGCCAACGGCAGTGGCCACCAGCTGTGCGGACTGAAGAAGCCGTAGTCACCCTCGGCCTCCTCCTGGAACGACTGAGGGTTGTCCTCGGGTCGGGCGTCGAGCTTACGGGCGGTCAGCGACAGGTAACCACCGATCATGCCGCACATCAGACCGGTCAGCACCAGCGCGACCGCACCGACCGGCTCGGACCACTTCGTCAGAACACCGTAGACAACACCGATGAGGACGAATGCGACGACACCCGCCTTGAACAGGCCGGATTCGATACTCATCGGTCACCGTCCTTCGACGCTGTGGAAAGCGCGTCCAGTACCGCACGGTCGGGTGCGGGCTCGCCGTACTCCAGGGTGTCCGGGTGGTGCAGATCGAACGCGGGACGCTCGGAACGAATCCGCGGCAACCGGTTGAAGTTGTGTCGCGGCGGCGGGCAGGAAGTCGCCCATTCCAAGGACGCCCCGTAACCCCATGGGTCGTCGACCGACACCTTCGGGGCGTGTTTCCATGTCTTCCACACGTTGTACAAGAACGGAAGCGTGGAGAGCCCGAGAAGGACCGAGAACACGGTGGAGACCTGGTTCATCCAGGTGAAGCCATCCTCGACCATATAGTCGCCATACCGGCGGGGCATACCGATGACGCCAAGCCAGTGCTGGATCAGGAATGTTCCGTGGAAGCCGATCAGCAACAGCCAGAAGTGGAGCTTCCCGAGTCGTTCATCGAGCATTCGCCCGGTGAACTTGGGCCACCAGAAGTAGAAGCCGGCGAACATCGCAAAGACCACCGTGCCGAAGACCGTGTAGTGGAAGTGCGCCACTATGAAGTAACTGTCGGTCAGGTGGAAGTCCAGGGCGGGGCTGGCCAGGATGACGCCGGTCAGGCCGCCGAAAAGGAACGTCACGATGAAGCCCAGAGACCACAGCATGGGTGTCTCGAACGTCAACGATCCTCGCCACATCGTGCCTATCCAGTTGAAGAACTTCACCCCCGTCGGCACGGCGATGGCCATCGTCATCACGGCGAAGAACGGAAGCAGCACCTGACCCGTGGCGTACATGTGGTGGGCCCACACCGTCATCGACAGGGCGCCGATGGCGATGGTCGCGAAGACAAGGCCCTTGTATCCGAATATCGGCTTGCGTGAGAACACCGGGAGAATCTCACTGATGATACCGAAGAAGGGCAAGGCGATGATGTAGACCTCTGGGTGCCCGAAGAACCAGAACAAGTGTTGATAAAGAATAGGTCCGTTGTTCTCCGGGTCGTAGATATGCATGCCGAACCGGCGATCGCCCGCAAGGGCCAGGAGCGCCGCGGTGAGCACCGGGAAGACCATCAGGACCAACACCGACGTGATCAAGACGGTCCAGCTGAAAATCGGCATCCGGAACATCGTCATCCCGGGCGCCCGCATGCAGATGACAGTGGTCAGGAAGTTGACCGACCCGAGGATGGTGCCGAATCCGCCGAGGCCGAAGCCGAAGATCCACAAATCGCCGCCGAGCGTCGGGGTGTACTGGGCGGTCGACAACGGGGTATAGGCGAACCAGCCGAACGAGGCCGCACCGCCGGGCACGAAGAACCCGGACGTGGCGATCAGCCCGCCGAACAGATAGAGCCAGTAGGCGAACATGTTCAACCGCGGGAACGCTACGTCCGGCGCGCCGATCTGCAGCGGCAGAATCGCGTTGGCGAACCCGGCGAACAGGGGCGTCGCGAACAGCAGCAGCATGATCGAGCCGTGCATCGTGAACCACGCGTTGTACTGCTCAAGGTTGTCGACGAGGGTCAACCCGGGACTGGACAGCTCGCCGCGAATGAGCAGCGCCAAGACCCCGCCGAACATGAAGAACACGAACGTCGTCACGAAGTAGAGATTGCCGATGACCTTGTGGTCAGTCGTCGTGAGGACCTTGACCACCCGCGCGCCCAAGGATGCCTTGGGCGGCTCGACGGTGGCGGCCGGACTCGTTACTACCGTCGCCATCAGTTACCCACCTTCGGGTCGAGAGACTTCTGGTCTGGCACCAGCTGCGAGCGGCTCAGGCCCTCCGTGCTGAGGACACCGGTCTGACCCTTGGCTCGCAACGCCGCCATTTGCTGGTCATACACGTTCTGGGGGACGACCTTGACATTGAACAGCATCGTCGCGTGGTAGGCACCGCACAACTCCGCGCACTTGCCCTGGAAGGTGCCGACGTCCTTGGTGACCACCTGGAACCGGTTGACCTTGCCGGGGATCATGTCGAGCTTCCGCTGGAAGGCCGGCACCCAGAAGGAGTGGATGACGTCGCGAGCAGTGAGCACGAACTCGACCCGCTTGCCGACCGGGAGGTACATGTCGGGAAGGGTGCGCTCGACGCCCGGCTTTCCGGTCAGCTGCGCCTGGACACCGGACTCCCAGACACCGGAGTCGAGATAGTTGAAGTCCCAGCTCCACTGCTTGGCCACAACGTTGATGCGGACATCGGGCTTCTGGCTGGTATCCATCAGCACGTTGTCGAAGCGCGCCGTGTAGTAGAAAATGACTCCGATCATCATGATCGGCAGGACCGTGTAGAGGATCTCGATCGGCACGTTGTAGCGCAGTTGCTCGGGGAGCCCCACCGCGTCCTTCTTGCGGCGGTAGGCCACGACACACCAAATGGTCAGGCCCCACACCAAGACCCCGACGGCGAGCGCGGCGATCCAGGTGCCGACCCAGAAACTGGTCACGATATCGGCGCCATCGGTCGCGCCCTTGGGCAGCCAGCCGCGCCGGGCGTCCTCACTACAGCCTGAAAGCAACCCTGCGGCTAGGGCGGCGCTGCCGAAGAGGATCAGTTGCCGCCGCCGTCTGGGAACGAGAGAGTCTGCATGCCGACGCAATGGTGCACCTTCCACTTCTGTCGAGCCTGCCGCGGTCGTGCCAGCGGCACCCTCACTGCGGGGACCGTCGCACGTGCTCAGCGCATGTAGCACCCAGCATAGAGGCTGGACAAGCGAGCGGTGAAGTTGAGCCCAGCCGGGTCTAACGATGCGCGGCGGCTCAGGCGGTGGCATCCGTCACGCCACGTCAGGGGCATGCGGACATCACATTCGGCCGGCTGAGGGGCGGCTCACGAATCGGCTGACGCGCTGGTCGGCGAACCGGCGGACGACTCGGCGGGCCACTCGGCTGGGCGCGATCGGGAGGGCCGCTCGGGGAGGCGCGATGGGGCGGGCCTCAGCCCCGTCGGCGGCGGCGCGCCGAGCGCGACGGACAACCGCCGCAGATAGACGCCTCTGGGCAGGTCGACCACGCCCAGGCTGGCCAGGTGCTCGGTCCGCCACTGCGTATCGATGATTCGACGTGGGTCCTGGTCGGCGTGGACCAGCTCGGCCAGGGCGAGCAGCGCGACCTTCGAAGCGTCGGTGACCCTGTGGAACATGGACTCCCCGGCGAACAGACCCCCGATGGCCACCCCGTACAGGCCCCCGACCAGTAGGCCGCCCTGCCACGTCTCCACTGAGTGCGCCCAACCGGCCTCGTGCAACCGCTGATACGCGGACACGATGTCGGGGGTGATCCAGCGGCCGCTTCGAGCCGGTTGCCCACAGCCGAGCACGACATCGGCGAACGCGGTGTCGACCGTGACGTCGAAGCGGCGGCGGGACCGTCGCAGCGACCTGCTGACCCGGATCGCGTCCGGCAGGAGCACCCCCCGCGGATCGGGTGACCACCAGCCCAGGGGCCGGTCCCCGTGCCGGCCCAGACCCATCGGGAACAGCCCGGCTCGGTAGGCAGCCATCAGTGTGTCCGGTTCGAGGTCAGCACCGACGCCGATCAGTTCCTCACCGGGCGCGGCCCGGCTGACGGCCGCCACGAAGCGGGCCGCGGCGCGGGCGCCCCATAGTTGGACCCCCATCGGCGCTAACGTAGCCCGTCGGGCAGGTGTGGGGTTACCTCGTCGGCAACCTGTGGACCGTACGCGTCGGCCAGTCGAGTGGCGAAGGTGTCGAGATTGTGCTCGTACTCTTGGGTACCCACGGTCTCCACCACGTATGTGGCCATCAGTGCCCCCACCCGGGCGCACCCGGGCAGGCTCAGGCCCCAGGCGAGTCCAGCCAGGAAACCCGCGCGAAAGGCATCCCCCACACCGGTGGGATCGGCCACAAAACTGGCCGGCACGGCTTCGACGTGGATGGGGTCGCTGCCATGGCTGCTGATGTAGGCGCCGTCCCGGCCCCGCGTGATGATGCGGGTGCCGACCCGCGCCGAGATGTCGCCTTCCGACCATCCGGTCCGTTGCTCGGTCAAATGAGCCTCGTACTCGTTGGTGAACAAGTAGCTGGCCCCGTCGATGAGTCGACGGATCTGCGAGCCGTCCATTGAAGCGAGCTGCTGGCTGGGGTCGGCTGCGAAGGGGATGTGCCGCGACCGGCACTCGTCGGTGTGCCGGAGCATCGCCTCGGGGTCGTTCGGGCCCACCAAGACCAGGTCAAGGCCGCCCACTCGCTCGACAATAGGGCCGAGCTCCACCTCGCGGGCCCTGGTCATGGCCCCCGCATAGAAGGTGGCGATCTGGGCCAGGTCGTCATCGGTGGTGCACACGAACCGCGCTGTGTGCTCAGTGTCGGAGACGAGAACGGAAGCACAGTCCACGCCGTGCCGCTGCAGCCACGAGCGATAGTCGGCGAAGTCTTGCCCCGCGGCCCCTACCAGAACTGGGGACAACCCAAGGACGCCCAAGCCGAAGGCGATATTACCGCCGACTCCGCCGCGCCTGATGTCCAGCTGGTCGGCCAGGAACGACAACGAGACCTTGTCTAGCTGCTCCACGAGCAGCGAGTCGTGGAAACGCCCACGGAAAGTCATGAGGTGGTCGGTGGCAATGGAGCCTGTAACCGCGATACGCACACCGGCAACCTACCCGGTGATCTGCGATGAGACCTGACAGCAATCTCCCGGGTTCAGCTGAGGAAGGTCAGCTGAACGAGTCCCCACACGCGCAGGAGCTGCCCGCGTTAGGGTTGTCGATGGTGAACCCTTGCTTCTCGATGGTGTCAGCGAAGTCGATTGTCGCACCGTCCAGGTAGGGGGCGCTCATCCGGTCGACAACTACCTCGACCCCGTCGAAGTCCCGCACCGCGTCGCCGTCGAGGCTGCGCTCGTCGAAGTACAGCTGGTACACCAGGCCGGAACAGCCGCCGGGCTGGACGCCGATCCGTAGCCTCAGGTCGTCGCGACCCTCCTGGGACAGCAGGCTCTTGACCTTCTCGGCGGCGACATCGGTCAGGACCACGCCGTGGGTGTCGGCCTGGGTGTTCTGAACTGTCATGGTCGTTCCTTCGTTCGGGGCTCGGCCGGTCCGCGAGCGTCGGGGTAATTAAGCGGGGAGGGCACAGGCGCTCTTCACGGCAACGGTCCCCACCGGGTGGATGTTCCCGTCCCGCCGGGTGGGCTGCGCTGACCCCACCCCGGGGTGCCGTCACGTGGGCAGCGTCAGCCCATCGACCAGGTCACGGCCAGCCGGGTGCACCGAGCCTGCAGGGTGCCGACCGGGTCCGCCGCGACCTCGGCGCGCTCTTGGGCGGTCTCCGCCACCGCGTAGGCCCCCGCGACCCCCAGCGCCATCACGTCTCGCCGGCCGACGTGAACCTCGCCTGCCAACACCACGGTCGCCAGGGCGTGCCGACCCGCCGCGGCGGCCACCCCCGGGACCACCCCGCGGTGCATCGCCGCCCAGTCGAGGTAGCCCTGACCGGTCAGCACCAGGTCGTGCCTGGACAGCAGGTCCTCGAAATCCCATGCCTCCAGTACCAGCTCGATCACGCTGCGGCGCCGCCCGCCCAGCAGCATCAGGGCGTACCCCAGACCCCCCGACGCCCCGGCGCCCGGTTGGAGCTCCAGTCGCCGGTCCAGGCCGGTGAACAGGTCCTTGGTTCGCGGCGTGTACCGCCCGGCGAGATCGGCGAACCGGGACATCGCCTGGTCCAGCACCCGGGACTGCTCAGGAGAGGCACCCTTGTTGGCGGCCGTGCTCAGGGCCGGGCCGGCCGCGCCCACCAGCGGGGCGTTGCTCTCGGTGGCGACGATGAGCTCGACGTCCCGCAGCCGGCGGCGCAACGTCGGCAGGTCTGCCAGTGCCGGGTCTGGTAGGCCGACAAGGCGGGCCCCGCCCCAGGCCAGCTCGGCCGGGTCCCCCACTCCGAGGGCGGTGAGCAAACCGGCGCCGCCGTCGTTGGTGGCACTGCCCCCGACCCCGACGATGATCCGATGGGACCCTTCGGAGAGCGCGACGTCGATGAGCTGACCGACCCCGAGCGTGCTGGTGCGTGTGGGGTCACGCTCGGTCGCCGACAGCAGGTGCAGACCGGACGCCTGGGCGGCCTCGACGTAGGCGGTGCGGACACCGGCCGCGTCGACCAGCAGGACGGCTGCGGGCACGGGACGACCCAGCGGATCGGGGACGGTGACCCCGACGGTGATCCCGCCCAAGGCGGCATTGACCACGTCCAGGAAGCCGGCACCTCCACAGGACAGCGGGGCCAGGGTCAGCTGATCGGCGGTCGATCTCGCGCGCCAGCCCTGCGCCATCGCCTCGGCGGCCTGGACGGCGGTGAGACTGCCGGAGAAGGCAGCGGGACATATCAGCAGGCGCACCCGCTCATGGTGGCAGAACGGGCCGGACCGGCCCCGTCCTATCGCGTGGTAACCGTCGGGCGTGCCGCGCCACCACAGCAGTGGCCATGGGCACCGATCGATAGCCGAGACCGTTCCCCTACGGTGCCAAGCCGCCGAACCGTTCCAGCAGCAGCGCCTCCGCCAGGCAGGCTCGCTGGAACTCACCGACGTGGAGGCGCTCATTGCTGCCGTGGGCCCGGGTGTCCGGGTCCTCGACTCCGGTCACCAGGATGGCTGCGCCCGGGAAACGCTCGGCGAACTCGGCCACGAACGGGATCGAGCCCCCGACGCCGATGTCGACGGGGGGAACCCCCCAGGCGTCGGTGAAGCTGGTCCGCGCGGCCTCGACGTACGGACCCGACCGCACCACCTCGAATCCGGGGGCCAGGTCGGCCATCTCGACGTCGACGGCGACTCCCCACGGCGGGTCCGCCCGGAGGTGCTCAGCGAGGGCATCGAACGCCGACTGCGGGTCCTGGGCAGGGGCGATCCGCAACGAGACCATCGCCCGGCAGGCCGGCTGGAGAACGTTGACGGCATGCGCCACGTCCGGGACGTCGATGCCGGTGACGGTGACCGCGGGCTTGGTCCACAGACGAGAAACCAGCGATCCCGTGCCGAGCAGGCTCACCTCGTCCGGTACCGCCCCGTCCAGCCGTAGGGCGGCTTCGGGGTAGTCGAAGGTCGCGTCGTCGGATGCAATTAGTCCGGGCACGGCGACTGTGCCGTCCGGGTGGTGCAACCTGCTCAGGAGGCGGCACATGGCGGTGACGGCGTCCGGGACGGGTCCGCCGAACATCCCCGAGTGCACTCCGTGGTGGAGAGCGCGCACCGTCACGACCGCTTGGACCAGGCCGCGAAGCATCGTCGTCAGCGCCGGCGTGCCGACCGACCAATTCATCGAGTCGGCCAGCACGATGACGTCGCAGTCCAGGGCCTCGCGGTGCTCGGCGAGCAACGCCGGCAGGGTGGCTGAACCGGTCTCCTCCTCGCCTTCGACGAAGACGATCACGGAAACGGGCAATCCTGTGTCCAGCCGCCGGTGCGCCCGGATCGCGGCGACATGCGCCAACACCCCGGCCTTGTCATCGGCTATGCCCCTGCCGTACAGACGGTCGCCGCGCCTGGTCGGTTCGAACGGCGGGGTGTCCCAGCCGTCGTCCGAGGCCGGTTGCACGTCGTGGTGAGCGTAAAGCAGCACCCGCGGCGCGCCCTGCGGACCGTCCAGCCGACCGATCACCGCTGGGTGTCCCCCGGCGCTGACGACCTGGGTGATCAGACCCTCCTGGGTCAGAAGGCGGGCGACGGCAGCGGCGCTGGCGGCCACGGGTGCGGCGTCGAAGGCGGCTGAGGAGATGCTGGGAATGCGCGCAAGGGCGTCCAGGTCGGCCAGGACCGCGGGCATGAGGTCAGCAACGGCCAGGGTCAGAGCCTCCCGCCGGTCCGGGTCGAGGTTCGCTGCCCCGGACGGGTCCGCGGAGTAGTCCGCCGGCCCCTCGGGGACAGCGCTGCATGAGTGCGTGAGAGACAGGTCACCGGCACGGGTCATCGCTGCATCGTAGTGAACGGCCTCGTCGGGCCCGGGAAGCGTCGCCCGGGCGTCGGCCGACAGCGCCGGCCGGCGGCGTGGAGTTCTGCCGCGTCGTCGTGAGCGGGCGGACGCGCCCCGCCGGTGGCTGGCCTAGAGTGTGGACGTGTTCGGACGCAAGAAGGCCGTCGATGCGGCGGTTCCCGACCCCTCGGCCTCGGTCCCCGAGGACCGGTCGAGCGGCAAGAATCGCCCCACTCCGACCCGACGGGAAGCCGAGGCGGCCCGTCGGCAGCCTCTGGTGCCGGCCGACCGCAAGGCCGCCCAGCAGACCTCTCGAGTCAAGGAACGGGAGAGCCGGGCCAAGCAGCGCGCCGCCATGCTGGCCGGTGAGCCCTGGGCGCTGGCGCCGCGCGATCGGACCCCGCAGCGGGCTTACATCCGTGACTACGTCGATGCCCGGTTGACCGTCGGCCAGTTCATCATGCCGATCGTGCTGGTTGGCTTCGCCCTGTCGATCCTGCCCGCGCGAGGCACCGCCACGATCGGGTTCCTCATCGTCTACGGCGGGTTCCTGCTGGCGATGCTCGACCTGATGGTGCTGTGGCAGCAATTGAAGCGTCGCATGCGGGCCAAGTTCGGCGCGAAGCCGACCCGCAGCGACCTGTGGTACACCGTGATGCGGGTGCTGCAGATCCGGCTGGGTCGCATCCCCCGGCCACGGGTCAAAAGAGGCCAATACCCCGTCTGAGCCGCCTCAAGCGGAGTGCACCGAGTTCAGGCCGGGTCGTGCAGACTCATCGGACCGTAGACGACGTGGTCGTCCATCCGCAACGACGCGGCGTCCACGCCGTCGGCGAGCAGATCGGCCCAGCATTCCCCCAGCCAGGCCTCTGCGTCCGCCTGGGTCGGGAAGGACGGCGGGGCGGGTTGCGACGGGTTCGTGGCGGCCGAGTCGGCCCGGCTGCCCCAATGGTAGGTCCAGGTCCACGTCTGGCTCATGACCGCAGCCTAGGTCACCGCCGGCGCTCGGTGTCCCGGGCCGGCCCCAACTCCGCCTTCGCTTGGGTAACCGGCTGGGCGCTCGCGTAGGTGTCAGACATGTCGGATTCCTCTTCCTGCAGCCGGCGGGCCGTGGCGTACTGCCCGTCGTGCTCGAAGCTGACGTCGACCCGCTGGAATCCCTTGAGCCGCTGAGCCCTGGCCCGCGCGGTGTAGGAGCGCTGATCAGCGGGAGTCAGGTCGACGTTGTCGGTCAGCGGAGTCAGCAGCGAGCGCGGGTAGAGGCGTTTGGCGAGCACGACATTGACCTCGGTACCAAGCACGAGCACGACGGCGGCCAGGTACAACCACGCGACCAGACCAAGCACGATCGCAAACACCCCATTGATCGCGCTGGAGCGGGCGACGAAGGAGCGAACGAACGTGCCGCTGCCGGCCTGCAGGGCCTGCCAGAACATCGCCCCCAGAACCGCCCCCGGAAGCAGCCGCCGCAGGCCGACGTGGCGGGCCACCCCCAGCCGTGACATCCCCAGAAACATGCCCAGGCTGACCAGGAACGAGCCGAGCGTGGCGAGGAACTGGGTGCCAGTACCCAACTCGATACCGAAGGAGGTCAGGGTCGCGGGCACCTGCGAGAGCAGCGTGGACCCGAGTGTCGACAGCCCTATCACGCTGAGCAAGCCCAGGCTGCGCACTCGGGCCAGAATCGGGTTGGGACGGCTGTTACGGGGGATCGTCCAGGCCGAGTTCATCGCGAACTGGATCGCCTGGGCGACGCCGAGGGCGCCGTACAAGGCCCCGAGCGAGCCGACGACCACGGCGACGGTGCTGCCCTCCAGCTGCTTGCCTTGGATCTGCTGGCCGATGACCGGGACCTGCGCGACCGCCGAGTCGATGATGCGCGCCTGCCACTCGGGGTTGCTCTGAAGCACGAAGCCGAGGATCGACGAGAGCAACCACAGCAACGGGAAGATCGAGATCAACCCGTAGTAGGTGATCAGGGCGGCCAGGTAGGCACCCTGATCGTCGAGATACTTGTAGACCACCGCGATGGGGATCCCGAGCGCGCGGCGGCGTCGCTGCTGATCGTCGACCCACTTCGTGACGGTCATGACCACCTCCGAGTGACGCAGAATCATCTCACGTCCATGCGCGGCGGCTGCCGAGGGTGACCTCCACGTGACGAGGCGCCGCCTAGCCCAGCGCAACCCGATCTTCCATCGGTCACCCTTCTGGTCGCGCCGACGTGCCCTGACGCAACCGATGCTAGGGCCGCGGGCCCGCCGGCCGGCCCGCCCTGATCGTCACGTGCGCCCGCAGCCCGGCGGGGGCAAGATAGCGGTATGCGATCCGAGCTGCTGTCCGTCCGTACCGGTTCGACCGAGGTCGTGCAGAGCCTGACCAGCGAGTGCACCCGGTTCGTGGCCGGGCAGGGAGACGGTCTGCTACACGTGTTCGTCCCGCATGCGACGGCCGGCGTCGCCATCGTCGAGACCGGGTCCGGGACCGAGTCAGACCTGCTGCACGCCTTGGCGGACCTCCTCCCTCCGGACGGCCGGTGGCGGCACGTCCACGGGTCCCCCGGTCACGGTCGAGACCATGTTCTACCCGCCTTGATCGCGCCCTTCACCATAGTCCCGGTGCTGTCTGGACGGCTGGCTCTGGGCACCTGGCAGAGCATCTGCTTGGTCGATCTGAACGTGGACAACCGGGAACGGACGGTGCGACTGTCCTTCATTCCGGGATAACCGAATTCAGGATAGGTTTACCCTCGGGAGCACACTGGACTGCTGCTCTACAGGCCTCTCGCAGGACAACACTCACTTTGTTGACGATCTGCAGGCCGTTGTCATACCGAATGTTGGCCAGTGCTGCGCTCTTGGGGGGACTCGCTGTGTGCGGCTTCCTGGGTACATTAACTGGTGTCTCCCGGCCCCCTCGGCTGGTCGAGGCGTAGCGGCCCCGGTCCCCCCCACCGGGGCCGCTCTCTGTGCACGTGGGGCGCGCAGCGCCCGACCGGGTCATCCAGCAGGACTGTGCCCCGCTCGATCTGCGTGGCGGGCCGTCAGCGCACCGTGAGCCCGGCGGCCCGCAACGCCTCCTTGACTTCGGCGATGCTCAGTTCCCCGAAGTGGAACACGCTGGCCGCCAGGACGGCATCGGCGCCCGCATACACGGCTGGGGCGAAGTGCTCGACGGCACCGGCCCCACCGCTGGCGATGATGGGGATATCGACCTCCGCCCTCACCAACCGGATCAGTTCCTCATCGAAGCCGGCCTTGGTGCCGTCGGCATCCATCGAGTTCAGCAGGATCTCACCGGCACCCAAGCCGGCTGCGGCCGCACACCATTCGACGGCATCGATGCCGGTACCCGTCCGTCCGCCGTGCGTGGTCACCTCGAAGCCGGGCAGCCGACGCCCGGAGTCGTCTCGCCGCCGGCGGACGTCGGCGGACAGGACCAGCACCTGCGCGCCGAACCGGTCGGCCACCTCGGCGATCAGTTGGGGCCGGGCGATGGCGGCGGTGTTGACACCCACCTTGTCGGCACCGGCCCGAAGCAGCCGGTCCACGTCCCCGACGGTGCGCACGCCACCGCCGACCGTCAGCGGGATGAAGACCTCCTCGGCGGTCCGCCGGACGACGTCGTACATGGTGTCCCGGTTGCCGCTGCTGGCCGTGACGTCGAGGAAAGTCAGCTCGTCGGCGCCCTGCTCGTCGTACCGGTGAGCCAGCTCGACGGGGTCACCGGCGTCCCGCAGATCGACGAAATTGACTCCCTTGACGACGCGGCCGTCATCGACGTCGAGGCAGGGGATGACACGGGTTGCCACGGGCATCCGCCCAGTGTAGGCAGCGGCACCCAGGGGCCCGGGTCGGCGACGCGACTAGGCTCCCCGGATGGGCGTTCCGGGTGCCGACACCGCCTCCGCCGACACCGCATCGGGCGTCGCGGCACGGGTCGTGGCCGCTGCTAGGACCACCGGCCCCCGGTGCGGGGCGATCACGGTGGTGGCCCTCGATGGTCCCTCCGGAGCCGGCAAGACCGTCCTGGCGGGACAGGTCGTGGCCGCCCTGCGCGTCGCCGGTGCCCGAGTGACGATGCTGCGGATGGACGACCTCTACGACGGATGGGACGGACTGGCCGCTGCCATCCCCTCACTGCAGGGCGTGTTCGGGGAGCTCGCCGCGGGGCGGCCCGGGCGGTTTCGGCGGTACGACTGGGCCGCCGGTGGGTTCAGCCCAACGCTCGAGGTAGGCCCGACCGAGTGGATCGTCGTCGATGGGGTGGGCAGCGGCGCCCGGCCCTGCCGTGGATGGCTGTCCGCGCTGGTCTGGGTGGACGCACCCGAGCGGGTCCGCCACCGGCGTGCGATGGACCGGGACGAGGTGACCTACCAGCCGCACTGGCAGCGTTGGGCGAACCAGGAGCAGGCACATTTCGCAGAGCACCGGACGGCCGAGGCGGCGACACTACGTGTGTCGATCTGACCATGGCGCCGGCACCTGGCCGGCACCTGGCCGCCACGGTGGGCTGCGCCAACGATCAGAATAGTCACCATGAGCCCCGCCGCAGGTCCGACCGATCCGACCGGGTCCCTCGGCCAGGAGGACCGACCCAGCAGTCGTGATGAGTACCTGGCCGACCATCCCTGGCTGGCGCGGGGAGTGGCCCTGGCCCCGCGAGCGGCAAGCCGGTCCCGGGCGTCGCTGGCCAAGCGCCGGCGCCGGCTGTCCGAGCGGGCCTTCTTCATCGTCCAGTGCGCGGTGTCGGCGGGGTTGGCCTGGTTCGTCGCCGGGGCCCTCCTCGGACATGCTCAACCGGTGTTCGCCCCGATCGCCGCATTGGTGACGCTGGGGCAGTCGTACGGCCAGCGGCTGCGTCGGGCCGGTGAGGTGGTCGTGGGGGTGGCGGTGGGGGTGATGGTCGGCGACCTGGTGGTACACCGGCTAGGAGCCGGCTACTGGCAGCTGATCCTGGTGATCCTGGCGGCGATGGCGGTCGCCACCGTGCTGGACGCCGGTGTGCTGATGACGACCCAGGCGGGTGTGCAGGCCATCTTCATCACGATGATCACGCCCGCGCCGGGCGAGGCTTTGTCGCGCTGGTCGGACGCTGTGATCGGCGGGGCGGTCGCGCTGGCTGCGGCGACGGTGACCCCGGCCTCCCCGCTGCGCCGCCCCCGGGAACACACCGCGTCCATCATCACCGAGGTGAGCCTGGTGTTGACGCGGACCGCCGATGCCCTCAGGAGGCGGGACCTGGGCCTGGCGATCGCCACGCTGGAGCGGGCCCGGGCCTCCGAGAGCTCCCTGGACCGCCTGCGGGACGTCGCCGATGATGGGCTGGCGGTCATCCGACACTCCCCGTTCCGGCGGGGTCACCTGCCCGCGGTGCAAGCCATCGCCGACCTGTTCGAGCCGCTTGACCGGTCCATCCGCAATATGCGGGTGCTGATCCGGCGAGCCATGGTCGCGATCCGGGAGGGCGAGGAGGTTCCGGAGTCCTACATCCTGATGGTCGAAGAACTGGCGGACGTGCTCGCCGAAATGGCCTCGTCGCTGACGGTGCACCGGCTGCCTGAAACGGCGCAGGTTCGGCTGCTGAAGCTGGCGGCGCGCAGCAGGGACGCCGAGGAGAAGGCATCGCTGTCGGCTCAGGTGATCCGCGCCCAGGTGTGCTCGGCGTCCATCGACCTGCTGCGAATCGCCGGGATGGGATACGACGAGGCGGTCCGGGCTGTGTCGGAGGACACCCCCGTGCAACCCCGCTGAGCGCGCTCGGCTAGCGGCCCGGAGCCGATGGCGGGGGCGAGGACGGTCCTGGCGGCGGAGCGGACCACGGCGGCTCCTCCGCCCTGCTGTGCACCTGGATCAGCGCGGCCAGGCGTGAGGCCAAGGCTCGCCCGTGCTGGCCGTCGGCCTTCTGGATGGCCATCACGGCCAGGATGTCGGTGTCGTCCAGGTCCAGCGACGCCCAGGGAGCTCCCCCGCCGAACTGCACCCGAACGATCTGCGGCCAGGTCAACCGTCGGGTGACCAGCAGGTTCCGCACGACCACCCCGTCCCGGCTGGGCACCGCCTTGATGCTGCCGAAGCGCCACAGCAGCCACGCGATGCCCACTCCGGAGCCGAGGATCATGAGCCGGTCACCCAGACCCCACTCGGCTTTCTGCCGTTCGTCCCCGGGGATCAGCAGGGCAGCGACGACGAAGCTGGCCAGGACGACCGCAGCAGCGATCCTGGCAACCAGGCGGCCCCACTTCGGCCGCATCACTGCGTACGGGTCCAGGGCGCCCGGGCCGGGAGGGCGCTCGAGGTGGGGCTCCCCGGCCGGCGGGGGTGCGGGCGGGGTGGTCACAGTCGGCAGGCGCCGATATCGGTGACCAGGATCGCCCGTGCACCCAGGGCGTAGAGACCGTCCATCAACTGATTCATCCCTTTCCGCGGCACCATGGCCCGGACCGCGACGAAACCCTCCCGATGCAGCGGGGAGACGGTCGGCGACTCCAGACCGGGGGTCAGCGCGCAGGCCTGCTCGACCAACTCGACCCGCACGTCGTAGTCCATCATGACGTAGGTTCGGGCCACGACGACCCCGTGCAGGCGCCGGGCCAGCACCTCCAGCCCCTCCAGGTCGGCGTTCTCGGGGAGACAGACCAGCACCGCCTCGGAGCGCAGGATCGGCTCGCCGAACGTGTCCAGCCCCTGCATCCGCAGCGTTGTCCCGGTTTCCACCACGTCCGCAATAACGTCGGCGACCCCGAGGGTGATGGCGGTCTCGACCGCCCCATCGAGGCGGACCACGCGAGCCTGGATGTGCCGCTTGGTCAGGTAGTCATCGACCAGCCGCGCGTAGGAGGTGGCGATCCGCTTGCCGGCCAGATCCGGCAGGTCGGTCACGATGCCCGGGTGGCCGGCGAACCGGAACGTCGAGACGGCGAAGCCCAGGGCCATCGTCTCGACGGCGTCGGTGTCGGAGTCCAGCAGGAGATCGCGGCCGGTGATGCCCCCGTCGAGGGTGCCGGACCCGACGTACAGGGCGATGTCGCGGGGTCGCAGGTAGAAGAACTCGATGTCGTGCTCGGGGTCGGCCAGGACGAGCTCTTTGCTGTCCCGGCGGGTCTTGTAGCCGGCCTCTTTGAGCATCTGGGCGGCAGCCTCGGACAGCGAACCCTTATTCGGGACGGCGATACGCAGCATGGGGTGTCTTTCGTGAGGGCGGATCGGACCCGGCGGTGACCCTCACAGATGTCGGTAGACGTCCTCCAGGCTCAGCCCTCGAGCCAGCATCAGCACCTGGAGGTGGTAGAGCAGCTGACTGATCTCCTGGGCGGCCCGCTGGTCGGATTCGTGCTCGGCGGCCATCCAGACCTCGGCGGCCTCCTCGACGACCTTCTTGCCGATCGCATGCACCCCGGCGTCGAGGGCGGCCACGGTGCCTGATCCCACCGGGCGGCTGCGGGCCTTGTCGGCCAGTTCGGCGTACAACCCCTCGAACGTCTTCACGGGTATCCAGTTTAGCGCCGGGCCGGCCGCGGCTCGGCACGGCGGGCCCGGCCACCGGCCACCGAGCGGGTCCGGAAGACACAGCCCCGGCGTAGACGGCCGGTCGTCATGATGTCGCGCGACCTGGCACGCACCGCAGATTGACGTCCCGCCCGCCGCGGAGGCTCACGGCCCGTCCAGGTCGCGCAGCGCCACGGCCGTAGCCACCGCCGCGGTGGCGGCCTCGTGACCCTTGTCCTCGCGGGATCCGGGCAGCCCGGCGCGATCGATGGCTTGGGCGTCGTCGTCACAGGTCAGCAGCCCGAAGCCGATCGGGACGCCAGTGTCCACCGCGACCTGGGTGAGTCCGATGGTGGACGCCTGACAGACATAATCGAAATGCGGGGTGCCGCCACGGATCACCACTCCCACAGCGACCAGCGCGTCCACCCGGGGGGCCAGCCGGGCGCACGCCACCGGCAGCTCGAACGAGCCGGGGACCCGGACCAGGGTGACATCCCGGACACCGCACTCGGCCAGGGCGCGCCGCGCCCCGTCGATGAGCCCGGCCATCACCGCGTCGTGCCACCTGGAGGCGACGACGGCCACCCGCAGGCCCGTCCCGTCGACCGTCAGGCTGGGCGACCCGTGTCCCGCCATGGCTCAGTCCTCTCCGTGGGAGGTACCCAGGGTGGCAACGCTCGCCTGGATCAGGATGTCGTGCCCCAGCCGGTCCCGCTTGGTGCGCAGGTAGAACTCGTTGGCGGGGTTGGGGGTGATCCTCAGCGGCACCTGGGTGACGGTCAGCCCGCCGGCCCGCAGAGCCTCGGCCTTGAGGGGGTTGTTCGTCATCAGGGTCAGCGCGTCGATGCCGAGATCCCGCAGGATCGCCGCGGCGGCACCGTACTCGCGGTCGTCCACCGGCAGGCCGAGCACCGTCTGGGCGTCCACGGTGTCAACGCCGGAGTCCTGCAACCGGTAGGCGGCCAGCTTGGCCAGTAGCCCGACACCGCGGCCCTCATGCCCGCGAAGGTAAACCACCGCTCCCCCGTCTCGCGCGACGGTTGCCATCGACTGGACCAGCTGCGGCCCGCAATCGCAGCGCAGCGACCCGAAGACGTCACCGGTCAGGCATTCGGAGTGGACTCGCACCTGGGGGTTGAGACCGTCCGCGGACCCGGCGTGTACCCCCCTGGGGCTGAGCAGCGCGATGTGCTCGGCGCCGGTCACCTTGTCCCGGTAGCCGACGAGCTCGAAGCTACCGTGCTCGGTCGGCATCCGGGTGGTGGCGGCCCGTTCCACCCGGTCGTGCCGCTCCCGGAAGGCCACCAGGTCGGCGATCGTGATCACCGGCAGGTCGTATTCCGCACCCAGGCCCAGCACCTGCGGGGTGCGCATCATCGACCCGTCGTCGCGGACGAGTTCCCCGATGGCCCCCACCTGCGGCAGCCCGGCCAGGCGGCACAGGTCCACGGTGGCCTCGGTGTGACCGGCCCGCGCCAGCACGCCACCGTCCCGGGCCCGCAGCGGAACGACGTGACCGGGGCGGGTGAAGTCGGTGGGGCCGGATCGGGCGTCGGCCAGCAGGCGGATGGTGCGGCTGCGGTCGGCGGCGCTGATCCCAGTGCTGATGCCGCTCCGGGCGTCGACGGTGACGGTATAGGCGGTCCGGCGCGGATCCTGATTGTCGGCCACCATGAGCGGCAGGTCCAGGGCGTCGGCGCGCTCCGGAGTCATCGGGGCGCAGATGTAGCCGGAGGTGTGCCGGATGGTCCAGGCGAGCCACTCCTTGGTGAGGGTGGCCCCGGCGAGGACGACGTCTCCCTCGTTCTCTCGGTCGACGTCGTCCAGGACCAGCACCGGGCGTCCGGCCAGCAGCGCCGCCAAGGCGGTGTCGATAGCGGCGAAGCCGGGGGTGGTGGTCATGCCGCCGCCCGCGCGGAGACCAATTCGGGATCCGGCGCCTCCTCCCTCGAGGCGCGCAGCCAGACCAGGAACCCGTAGGCGACCAGCCCGCCGTAAATGGCGTAGAGGACGGCGGAGGGGTAGTACTGACTGTGCCACAGCAGTGGCACACCGACCAGATCGACGCCGATCCAGCACAGCCAGAAGTCGTTCCAGCCGCGGGCCATCGCGAAGGTGGCGACGATCGAGCCGACGAAGATCCACGCGTCGGCCCAGTAGTACCAGCGGGGTGCCGGCCAGCCGGCGCCGACGGCGGCAAAGATGCCCTGGCAGATCAGCACCCCGACGACCCACGCGACCAGGTAGCCGGCCCGCTCCCGGGTGGTGGCCCACCGGGGCGTGATCGCTGGGGCGGCGCGGGCGGCGCGGGTGCTGCGGCTGGCATTCCAGCGGTACCAGCCGTAGACGCTGGTGATGATGAAGAACACCTGCCGGGCGGCCTGACCGAACAGCGGGTTACGGGAGCTGGCGAAGGCCACCCCGAAGAAGACCGTGAAGAGGATGGCGTTGCCGATGATGCCGATCGGCCACGCCCAGACCCGGCGGCGCAGCCCCCCGACGGCGGAGGCGAAACCGAACAGGTTGCCGACGATCTCGCGCCAGTACAGCGGGTAGCCAGCCACCGTCAGCTGCGCGTCAAAGACCCGTTCCAGCCAGTTCATCGGGGTGCCTCTCCCGAGGTGGCCAGCATCCGCTCGACGTACTTGGCCAGCACGTCGACCTCGAGGTTGACCGCCTCGCCGGGACCCTTGCGGCCCAGGGTGGTCAACGCCAGCGTGGTGGGGATGAGGCTGACCGAGAACGACGAGGCGTCGCGCAGGCCAGCCCAGTCGGGTGTGCCCGGCGAGACGGCGGAGACGGTCAGGCTCACCCCGTCGACGGTGATCGAGCCCTTCTCCACGACGTAACGCGCGAGCTGGGCGGGCAGTTCGATGGAGACGACCTCCCACCGGTCACCCGGCTCCCGGGACAGGATCAGGGCCGTGGCGTCGACGTGCCCTTGGACGATGTGCCCCCCGAACCGTCCGGTCGCGGGCATGGCACGTTCAAGGTTCACCGGGCTGCCTGGGGTGGCCGAACCCAGACTGGAGCGCTGCAGGGTCTCGGCCATGACGTCGACGGTGAAGTCTGTGTCGGTGTGCTCGACGACGGTCAGGCAGACCCCGTTGACGGCAATGCTCGCCCCTGGAACGGCGTCGGCGACCACCAGTGGTCCACGGATGCGGATGACCGCCGACCGCCCACCGTGATCGACGGCGACGACCTCGCCGAGCTCCTCCACGATCCCGGTGAACATCAGCTGGCCTCTCGTCGGGGTGGTCCGGTCGGTCCAGCCTGCCGCTCGGGACCGCTGGCGGGGATCTCGGTGGCGGCCCCACGAACCTCGGCGTCGGACACCTCGGTCGCGGGCACGCAGCGCAGCCGCAGGTCCGGCCCGATCCGGCGAACCTGCACCAGGCGCAGCCGCCGGATGCCGTCGATGGTCGGCACGCCCAGGTCCGCGATCGCCGGTCGACCGGAGCCCAGCAGTGCTGGAGCCAGGTAGCCGAGAATCTCGTCGACCAGCCCTGCCCGCAGGAACGCGGCCGCCAACGTCGGTCCACCCTCCAACCAGACGTGGTGGATCTGCCGGTCGGCGAGGGCGGCCAATATCCGATGAGGGTCCCGTTCCCGCAGGTGCAGGGTGGCAGCGGCGGCGTCGCGGACCCGGGCGTCGGCGGGCAGGTCGCGCAGCCCCGCGACGACTCGCAGCGGTTGCCTGCCATGGGACGCTCCGGAGTCGTCGCGGACGGTCAGCTGCGGATCGTCTGCCAGCACTGTGCCGGTCCCGACCAACACCGCACCGCACTGGGCCCGGTGACGATGCACGTCGGCGCGAGATTGCCGGGAGGTGATCCAGTGGCTGGAGCCGTCGGCGGCGGCGGAGTACCCGTCGAGGGTGGCCGCGTACTTCCAGGTGACCCTGGGTCGGCCGTGAGTCACTGCAAAAGTCCAGTCGAGGTTGAGCTTGGTGGCCACGTCCGCCAGGAGACCGGCCTTTACCTCCACTTCAGCGTCACGCAACAGCCTTTCCCCGCCCGCGGCGACCGGATTGGGGTCAGCCTGCCCGTAAACGACGCGGGTGATGCCTGCCTCGATGAGGGCGGTGGCGCAGGGGCCGGTTCGGCCGGCGTGCGCACATGGCTCCAGGGTGACGTAGGCGGTTCCGCCCCTGGCCCGCGGGCCGGCCTCGGCGAGGGCGAGGACCTCAGCATGCGCGGTGCCAGCGCCGCGGTGGACGCCTCGACCGGCCACCGCTCCGCTGGCGTCAAGGACGACGGCACCCACTCGGGGGTTGGCGTCGGGGGCGGGCCCCAGGGCGGCGAGATCGAGGGCGGCGCGCATGTGGTCAGCGTCGGCTGCCGGATCCATTCACCCTCCTCTCGGCCAAACGGCGAGATCCGGGGTGAGCAGACGACGGGCGTGCGGTCACGACGATACGCACGCCCCCATGGGGTGTGACACCGACGTGGCCGCAGGCGACCACCAGCGCCGGGACGGCCCTGCGGCAGACCCGTGCGTGCTGCCTCTCATCCGGACTTTCACCGTCGGTCCTGGAGTTCCACCAGGTCAGCCGGCCGCTGGTTGCGGTCGGGTCGCGGACTGTCACCGCCGGTTCGGGATTACACCGACCCCGGAGCACGCATGCTGCTACATGTCGGGTCAGTATCGCAGCAGCGCCCGGCGCACACCACCCCAAGGGAAGTGAGGAAGAACCCGCGCCCGCGCTCCCGGCTCGGAATACCTGGAAGCGGCGGGGACGGGCTACAGCAGACGGGCAGGATGGGGCCCGTGGACCCGCATCCGGTGACCGGCGCGCTCTTCGAGTCACCAGTCCCGCCTGGCTCGGGCTGGCCCGCCGACCCCGCCGACGCGACGACCGCAGTGGCGCAGGCGCCCATAGGCGTTGCCCGACTGGCCGCCTCCGCGAGGTCC
>DASQEP010000012.1:0-4641 GCA_035633615.1 Dermatophilaceae bacterium | reverse complement strand
TCGTCGTCTGGCCTATGACATCAAGAAGAAGTCCGAGGGCATCTACGCGATCCTCGACATCAACGCCTCGCCGGCCTCGGTGAGCGAGCTCGACCGTCAGCTGGGGCTGAACGAGTCGGTGCTGCGCACCAAGGTCATGCGTCCCGAGATCAGGTAGGGCCCATCCATGGCTTCTGGGGATATTCCGATCACCGTCGTGGGCAACCTCACGGGCGATCCTGAGCTCCGGTTCACGCCCTCCGGGCAGGCCGTTGCCAACTTCACCGTGGCATCCACCAACCGGATGCTGGACAAGGCGACCAATGAGTGGAAGGACGGCGACACCGTCTTCATCCGCTGCAGCGTCTGGCGGCAGTACGCCGAGAACGTGGCCGAGTCGCTGACCAAGGGCACCCGCGTGGTGGTCACCGGTCGGCTCAAGGTCCGCCAGTACGACACGCGCGAGGGCGGCAAGGGCACCAGCGTCGAGTGCGACGTCGATGAGGTCGGCCCGGCGCTGCGCTACGCGACCGCCAAGGTCAACCGCGTCGCCCGTTCCGACGGGTTCGGCGGCAACCAGGGCGGTAGCGGCTTCGGTGGGTCCCAGGCCAACTCCGGCGGCGGCTCCCAGGGCGGCGCAGGTCGTTCCGACGACCCGTGGGCCAGCCAGTCCGGTGGTGGTGGGTTCGCCGACGAGCAGCCCCCGCCGTTCTGATCACCGCACCCTGAGGTCCCCGCACCGTCTGAACCCCGAACTGCAGGCCGAGTCGGCCCCCGCCGACCAGGCCCGCCCCACTCATCACCGACCATCCCGGCCATGCGCCGGGCATCCGTAGAAACGGAGCACCACGATGGCTAAGCCTGTTGTCAAGAAGTTCAAGAAGAAGGCCTGTGCCTTCTGCAAGGAGGGCGCGGCGCCCGTCGACTACAAGGACGTGCCGACCCTGCGCAAGTACATCTCGGACCGCGGCAAGATCCGCGCGCGGCGGGTGTCGGGCAACTGCACCCGGCATCAGCGCGACATCGCGATGGCAGTGAAGAACGCCCGAGAGGTCGCCCTGCTGCCCTACACCTCGACCGCTCGCTGATCCCGGAAGGAGACACGACGATGAAGCTCATCCTCACGTCCGACGTCCTGGGACTCGGTGCCCCCGGCGATGTCGTCGAGGTCAAGGACGGTTACGGCCGCAACTACCTGCTGCCCCGTGGCCTGGCGGCCGCCTGGACCAAGGGCGGTGAGAAGCAGGTCGTGCAGATCAAGCGGGCGCGTTCGTCGCGCGAGGTCCGCGACCTCGACCACGCCAAGGAGATCAAGGCGGCCCTGGAGTCCAAGCCGGTCCGGCTGGTGTCCAAGGCAGGCGGCGGTGGCCGACTGTTCGGCTCCATCGGCGGCGCCGACGTCGCCCAGGCCGTCACGGCCGCAGGCGGCCCGGCACTGGACAAGCGCAAGGTCACCCTCCCGGCGCCGATCAAGTCCGTGGGCATGCACACCGCCACGGTGGCGCTGCACCCGGAGGTCTCTGCCACGGTCACCCTCGAGGTGGTCGCCGCCGGCTGACGCCTGCATCGAGCAATCCAGGAGCGGGTCCTCGGGTAGTCCGGTGGCCCGCTCCTGGGTGTGTCGAGGGGCGTACCCGGGTGCTGCTGACCCAGTGTGCGCTATGTGGTGGAGTCGTCATTGACGGTGACCAACCGCCTGCTTACGCTTGAGCCATGGGGATGCGCACGCGGTTGACCACTGCCGTGGCGGCGGTGATGGTGGTGGGCGCGGTCGGCGCCGCGCCCGCACACGCCGTGTCATCCAGCCCGCCCGCGAACAACCCGCCCGTCGCGGTTCCCGACACGGCCACCATCGCCGTCGGCACCGAGGTCCGGATCAATCCGGTCGCCAACGACACCGACGCAGACATGGGTGCTGTGCTGTCCTTGTCCGGTATCCCCGTGCTGCAGAGTGGGTCGGCAACAGTGACCGTGGTCGGAGCCGAAGTCGCGATCACCCCGACCACCGGAACGATCAGCCCGCTTGTCCTGTCCTATGTGGTGACCGATGGCAACGCCTCGGCCAGCGGCACGATCACCGTCGACGTCCAGCCCCTACCCAACCGGGCTCCGGTGGCCGCTCCCGACGTCGCCCAGATGTACTCCGGTGGCCAGCTGCAGGTCGACCCGCGCGCGAACGACTCGGATCCCGATGGCGAGGCTCTGACCATCGCGTCGGCCGTGGTGAGCTCTGGTGCAGGCACGGTGACCACCGACGGCAAGGTCCTGACCATCGGGGCGGCGGTGGGCTTCGTCGGGCCTCTGGTGGTCACCTACGTCGTGTCCGACCCCTCGGGTGGGCAGGTCCAGTCCACGGTGACGGTGGCCGTGACCAAGGCGCCCAATCGGCCCCCGGGCGCCGCGGCCGACGCCGTGAGCGCCAAGGTGGGTCGCACCTACCGGATCCCGGTGCTGGCCAACGACACCGACCCTGATGGCGACCGGATGACCCTGGTCAAGGTGAGCAAGGCCAAGCATGGCAGGGCGACCCGATCCGGCTCGAAGATCATCTACCGTGCGCCGAAGTCGTGGACCGGGACAACGAAGGTCACCTACACCGTGCGCGACGCGGCAGGTGCGACCGCCAGGGGGACGCTGACGATCACCGTTGAGCGCCGCACCCCGGTCGCAAAGCCCAAGCCGAAGCCCAAGCCCAAGCCGAAGCCCAAGCCACCTGCTGGCGGGGATGCGCCGTCCAGGGCGGCCGTGGAGTCGACGCTGGCCCGCCTGGGCCTGCCCACGGGAAGCGCGAACGGCCGGTACGACTCGCTCACTCGCCGCGCGGTGTGCGCCTGGCGGACGGTGACCGGCCGACCTGCGAGCCGCAAGGTCCCGACTGTCGCCGAGGCGCGGGCCATCGTCACCACGGGTGGGCTTCCGGCCGCTCAGGCCTCGATGGTGACCGGCGTCAATGTCTCGGTCACCTGCCAGGCGGCGTTCTGGGTGGGAGCCAACCGTGAGTACCGCCGCGTCATGGCCGCCACCACGGGCAAGCCGGGCTTCCGGACCCGTGTGGGGACGCACCGGGTGTTCGTGACCCACAAGGTGTGGCGGTACTCGACCATCTACCCCGAGGCCCGGATGTACAAGCCCATGCAGTTCTCGGGGGGGCAGGCGCTGCACGGATCGGCCACGGACCGGTTGGTCAAGACCTATCCGGCGTCCCACGGATGCGTGCGCATGCTGCACCGAGACATCGACGCGATGCAGGCCGGCGGTGTCGGCAACGGCACGCTGGTCAGGGTCTTCGGGGCCTGGTAGCCCGAGCGGCGCGGCTCACCCTGACAATGCCCGTCGGTCAGGGTGAGCCGGCCACCATCGTCCGCAGGTGCGCCATCAATGCCGGCATTGAGCGCTGGACCATCGTGGTCACCAGCCGGTAGGCATCGAGGGTCTCGTAGTAGGGGTCCGGGACATCCCCCGGGCCCTCGGGATCGAAGTCCCGGAAGGCGACGATGGGCGCGTCGGGGCAGCCGTGCCGGGCTGCCAGGGTCCTCAGGTCGCGCAGGTGACCGGCGTCCATCGCGAGGATGAGGTCGCGACCCTCGAGCCACGCTGGATCGAACCGGCGGGCCCGGTGACTGATCGAGTACCCTGCCTCGGCCAGGATCTGCTGGGCGCGGCCGTCGGCGTCGTCGCCCACGTGGTAGTTGTGGGTCCCGGCCGAGTCGACCACGACCAGGCCGTCGAGGTCGGTGCCGCGCACCGCCTCGCGCAGGATCGCCTCCGCCATCGGGGACCGGCAGATGTTGCCCGTGCAGACCATGGTGACGCGGATCGGTTCGGCTGTGGAAAACGGCGGGTTAGGAGTGCTCACGAGCCCCATTGTGGTGCAATGGAATCGACGGCGCCGGCGACTGGTGCCCGCCGCGTAACCGGGAAGAAACTTTCGAAGTTTCTTCAGCGCACAGGCTGGGGATCCAGTCAGCGCAGGTCAGAGGCTAGTGCGGCGCGCGGGAGCGTTCTCCATACCCAGGTTGTCCACACCCCTGATCGGCGTGTGTGCCGCGTGTCACACACCTTGTCCCCACCGTTGTCCACAGGGGCGCTTTCGGGGGCGGGGAACAGGGCCTAGGTTCACCCAGGGCACTTGTTACCGACGATCTTCCCGCGATGTCGGACCCCAGGTGTAGACCGGTGGCCAGGAGGGGTGGGATGAGCGTCGCTGAGCTGGAGCTGTCGGTCTCTGATGGAGGGGCACCGTTCGATCGGACGCCGCCTGCGGACATGGCTGCGGAGGCGGCTGTGCTCGGGGCGATGTTGTTGAGCAAGGACGCCATCGCTGATGTGGTGGAGTCGTTGAAGGTGGAGGACTTCTACCGTCCGGCGCACGCGACGGTGTATTCGGCGATCCTGGACCTGTACGCGGCCGGTGAGCCGGCGGATGCGGTGATGGTGGCCGGGGAGCTGACCAAGTCCGGGGAGATCGCGCGGATCGGTGGGGCCTCGTACCTGCACACGTTGGTGTCGATGGTGCCGACCGCGGCGAACGCGTCGTACTACGCGGAGATCGTCTCGGAGCGGGCGGTGCTGCGCCGGATGGTCACCGCCGGCACCCGGATCGTGCAGATGGGGTACGCGGCCGAGGGCGATGTGCACGACCTGGTGGATCGGGCCCAGGCC
>DASQEP010000011.1:0-4871 GCA_035633615.1 Dermatophilaceae bacterium | reverse complement strand
TGTCGGCGCTGCCCACGAGTGATGTGGCCGCGTCGGTGGAGGATTGTGCCGGTGAATTGGCCCAGCGTTGGCGGGAGCAGAGGCCGGACATCGTCCACACGTTCGGGATCGTGGCCACCCTGGCGGCGGTCAAGGCGGCCGTGGATGGGCCGCCGCCGATCGTGGCCACGTTCGACGAGAGCCCGTCGCACAGCGAGATTGAGAGCAGGATCGCTGGCCAGGTGGCCGCGGTCATGCCGCTGTCCCTGGAGGAGCGCGATCACTGGCGGCGCACCGGCGTGCGCACCCTGTGGACCGGCCCGTTCCCCTTCACCGTGCCGGTGCCCGATGCCGACTCCGGCGCGGACGCCGACGGCGATGTCGTGACGATGACCACCGGCCAGGATCTCGAGGCCACGGTGGCCTCGATGCCCAGTTGGAAGGGCCGGCTGGTCGTGGCGGCCAGGGTGGCTCCCAGCAAGGTGACAGCGCTGCGGGCCAGGGCGCAGAAGCTCGGGGTCTGGGACCGCATCAGGCTGCGGCCCGCGCTCCAGGGCGCCGAGCGGGAGGAGATGTGGTCCGAGGCGGCGGTGGTGGTAGCCGGGCGGGGCGGTTCGCGCCACGGTGGGCAGGTGCTCGAGGCCGCGGCGCATGGGGTCCCGGCGATCGCCGTGGAGGCCGGAGCGCATGTCGATCACGTCGTTCCTGGGACCACCGGGGTCCTCGTGCCGCCCAACGCGAATGCGAGGTCCCTGGGTAGGGCCGTGTCCTCCGTGGTGTCCAACGGCTTCGGTCTGCGGGCGATGGGCGCCTCCGCGCCCTCCCTGGCCGGCGAGGCCGCTGACCGCACCCGCACCCTGTCACGCTGGTTGGAGAACACCGAGGCCAGCGACATGCTCGCCTCCGTCGAGGACTTCGGCCGCCGCCGCCCCGCGATGCTCATCCTGGGCAGTGTCCTGGCCGGCCTGGCCACCGGTCGCCTGACCCGCGGCATGATCGACGAGCGCACCGCCAGCAAGTCCGATGCCGACACCACCGACATCCAGATCCCGTTGGGCTACCCGACGCTCACCCCCGTCACCCCGGTGACCCCGGCGCCGGTCACCACCTACGGGTCGCTGTGATGACCTCGACCACCACCCACGGCGTCGGGTCCACCACCGATCCGTTGACTGGTCGCCCTGATGTGGCTGATCAGTCGGTCGGGGAGCTGGTGGCCAACCTCACCGAGTCCACGACCCGGCTGTTGCGTCATGAGGTCGCGCTGGCCAAGAACGAGACCCGCACCGAGGTGCAGGCCACCGGCCGGGCGATCAGCACCCTCGCGGTCGCCGCGGGGATCGCCCTGGTCGCCCTGACCATGCTCTCCCTGGCCGGCTCCCGCTGGCTCAGCGAGTACCTGGACATCGGATGGGCCTACCTGATCGTGGGCACCCTGTGGGCCGTGACCGCCGCAGCCCTGTACTCCAAGGGCCGCAACGCCCTGACCGAGATCAACCCGGTCCCCGAGCGGACCATCACCACCCTCACCGAGATCCCCAACGCAATCAAAGGACGGTAACACCACCATGACCACCACAGAGATGACACCCGACCAGATCGAGATCGACATCGAGCGCACCCGTGAGGACCTGCGCCAGAACGTCGACGCCCTCAAGGACAAGCTCAGCCCCACCCACGCCGCCAAGCGCAGCGCCGCCCGCCTCGGCGAGTCGGTCAGCCAGGCACGCGACACCCTGATGGGCACCGCCGAAGATGGCGTGACCAAGACCCAGGAGTCCATGTCCGACGTCTCGGACAAGATCAGCCGCGGCACCCGGGGCAACCCCGTGGCCGTCGGCCTGGGCGCCTTCGCCCTGGGCTGGCTGGTCTCCTCCCTGATCCCCACCACCAAGACCGAGCAGAACGCCGCCGGAAACCTGCGCGACTCCGACATGGCCGCCTCCCTGGTCCAGCCGATCACCGACACCGCCCGCACCCTGGCCGAGAACGTCACCGACAACGCCCGCACCGCGGCCGAGAACGTGGCCGACAACGCCAAGGAAGCCGCCCAGGACATCACCCACGAAGCCCAAACCGCCGCCCACACCGCCACCGAGAACATCGGCACCAACGGCACCAACGTGACGAGCGTCTGATGACCACGCTCCTGTGGATCCTCGCCGTCGTGCTCGTCGTCTCCGGTGTGTTCGCACTCGTGCGCAAGGAGATGCTGTGGGGAGCCGTGCTGATCATCGCCGGCCTGCTCGTCGGACCCGGCGGGGTCAGCATCTTCAGCTGACACGACTCGCTCTCGCAGCGACCAAGCGCTGCGAGAGCCTCAGGGCCCGAACGGGGCCCAGCAATCCGGTCGGCGCCCATCCGGGGCGGCGACGCGAGTAACGAAGGAGACACCATGGGTGCCACGTCAGACAAGATCCAGGGACAGGGCAAGCAGGCCGCCGGAATCGTCACCGGCGACCAGGACCTCGAAGCCGAGGGTAAGGCCGACCGTCAGGTGGGCGAGGCCGAGGAGAAGCTCGACGCCGCCAAGGAGAAGTTCGAGGACGCCAAGGACAAGGCCGCGGAGCTGGCCGAGAAGGCCAAGGACAAGCTGCCCGGCAACAACTGAGGTTCCGCCCGCGTCGGTCCGACCCCCTGAAGGGCGAGCCGACGCGGGCACACCTCGTCCCGGCGATGACAACAGATCGCCACCAACGGAATGGGACCTGACATGGAACATCTCGGACCGACGGTCGACGACCCCGCGACCGCAGACGAATCGGAGCTCATCGAGTCGTTGCACGCGATGATCCGCCACCCCGACTTCCCGTGCCTGGGCGCTCGTTCGGTGTTCCGTCAGGACCGCGCGACGGTCCGCGTCTACGACGAGCTCGGCAGCCCGGCAGCTGCGGCCCAGCTGCTCGAGGACCTGTGCCGGTTCGCCTCCGAGGTGGACATCGACGATGGTCTGGCGTCCTTCATCGCACTGTTCCGGGGTCCGCACATCGACGACGAGCGGCAGTTCGAGGAGCTCCTCTGGGCGCAGTTGCGTGAGGTGCACGCCGCCGACGAGCAGCCGTGGGCTCCTGACGTGTCCACTGATCCGGATGACCCGCACTTCGCGTTCAGCGCGGCGGGCACGGCCTACTTCATCGTCGGGCTGCACCCGAGCGCATCCCGCGACGCCCGACGTGCCGCAGTGCCCACCCTCGTGTTCAACCTGCACGCCCAGTTCGAGGAGTTGCGCGCCTCGGGCGCGTTCCCCCGGATGCGAGACCGGATCCGGGCCCGGGACGAGGCGCTCCAGGGCCAGATCAACCCGATGGTCAGCGACCACGGCCAGTCCTCGGAGGCCCTGCAGTACTCGGGCCGTGAGGTCAGCCCGGACTGGCAGGCGCCGTTCGAGGCAGACCCCGGCACGTCGGATGATGCCGGCTGCGACTCACCGCAGGCAACCTGATGAACCGTCTCGACCCGCAGACCGGCGCGGGCTTCCAGCTCCAGGCCGGGGACCTGCTGACCGTGCTGGACCCCACCGGCGGGCAGGTCAGCGACTTCTACGCCCTGTCGGCCACCGACCACGGGGAATGGCTGTCCTCCGGTCGCACCATCGACTACGCCAACACCATCTACGTCAGCACCGGCGACGTCCTCTACAGCAATCGCAGCCGACCGATGGCCACCATCGTGGCCGACACCTGCGGGCGTCACGACTTCCTTCTGACCCCCTGCAGCCAGCAGACCTTCGACCTGCTCTACCCGGAGTTCCACGGCGCCGCACACCCCAGCTGCCTCGAGAACCTGTGCTGGGGCCTGGGGCAGTTCGGGGTCACCCCCGACCAGATCTCCACCACGTTCAACATCTTCATGAACGTGTGGACCGGGCCGGCGGGTCCGTTGCACCTCGACCCGCCCCTCTCGGTCGCCGGGGACCGACTGGTCCTTCGAGCTGAGATGGACCTCCATGTCGGGCTGACTGCCTGCTCGGCGGAGAAGTCCAACGGCGGCGTGTGCAAGCCCATCGACTATGAGGTCACCCCCGGCTGACCCGGGCGCTGCCGCTTCACCAGTTGACGATCGTCCTGTCGGCTACGTCGTCCGTCGACGTTGTAGTCCGCTAGTCTAGGGGTTTGCGCCAGTATCGTCCGAGTCGACCTTCGAGGAGAGCCCATGCGCAAGGAGACCGATCCGCCGGAAGCCGGTGACGAGGCAGCACCGCTGACGCGGGCGCTGGTCCTGCGGACCGCGCTGGACATCGTGGACCGCGATGGGGTGGCCGGTCTGTCGATGCGCCGACTCGGCGACGCCCTGTACCGCGACCCGATGTCGCTCTACCGCTACGCGGCGAACAAGGCCGCCCTGCTCGACGGCGTCGCCGAACTGGTCCTCGAGAGGCTCACCGTCGACACCGACAGCGACGACTGGGAGTCGCAGTTGCGCACGATGGCCCGCACCTACCGGGACCTGGCCCGGGAGCACCCCCAGGTGGTGCCCCTGCTGGTGACCCGCCCCCTGGCCACCCCCCTGGCCCTGCGGCCCTTGGGCACCCTTCGCCCCCTGGAGGACGTGCTGAAGCTGCTGACCCGAGCGGGGTTCAGCACCGTCGACTCGCTGCACATCTACCGGTCCCTCGTCGGGCTGATGCAGGGCCACGTGCTCAACGAGCTCCAGGAACTGGTGGACAACCCCGAGGAGACCGACGACCTGCTCCGCCTCGGCCTGCACCGGCTGCCCCTCAAGGAGTTCCCCCTGCTGCGCAGCCTCGCCCCGGCCCTGGCCAACTACGACGGAGGGGCCGAGCTCGAACGCAGCCTGGACATCCTGCTCACCGGCGTACGACTCACCTACCCGAACCACCGCAGCGCCGACTCGGATGGGGACGCGTGATTGACCCACCCGGTACCGCATGC
>DASQEP010000010.1:0-2580 GCA_035633615.1 Dermatophilaceae bacterium | reverse complement strand
CAGGACTCCTGACATAGATGGGGCTGTGAGTCGAACGGTTCGCTGAGTTCCTTTGCCTGGTTGAAGATTCCTGCCCTGATGGGCTGCTTTCCACCACCAGTAGTGCCATAATTGATATGGCGTTCAGGGTGGGGGTCGAGGTTGTGTGGAGGTGGAGATGATGACGGTGATGACCGCACAGCCGCCTCTGTCTCTGGCCCCCGCCGAAGCCACGCTGATCGGGGCCGCGGCGGGGCTGGTTGAAGACGCCGAGGGCGGCCGGGTGTGGCTGCACGGGAACCTGTGGCTGTCCTGGGAGAGCGGTGATGAGGTCACCCGCCGGCTCGCAGCGACCCAGCTGGTGCGGACCAAGGCCTGCTCGGCGGTAGCGGTGGCGCACGCGTTCGGAGTGCACCGCGAAACGCTGCGCCGGTGGATGGCCACCCTCACAGAGACGGGAGCGGCGGGACTGGTCTCGGAGCGGCGCGGCCCGAAAGGCCCCTCGCGGGTGCGGGCGGAGGTTGTCGCCGAGATCACCGCCCGGCGCGCCGCGGGTGCCTCGCTGCGGACGATCGCCTCCGTGGTGGGGGTCTCGGTCACCAGTGTCCGCAGGGCCCTGGCCGAGGAACCGACCACCCAGGAGCCGGCAGCCGATGAGGCCGAGGGCCTCGCCGATGAGGTCGAGGACGTCGAGGGCGTCGAGGGGTCCGCGGGTGGAGGTGGGCCGGCAGCAGTCGGGGGCGCCGTCGAGGACGAGGCGGCTGCGGGGCTGCCGGTACTGGCCGACCCGCCGGCTCGGTTCGCGGAGCGGGGCCTGGCACGGTGGGGGCTGCTGGGCCATGCCGTCCCGGTGTTCACCGGGGCGGGCCGGGTGCCGTTGGCCGGGCTGCTGCTGGCGTTGCCGGGGCTGGCCGCGACCGGACTCCTGGAATGCGCCGGGGCCACCTACGGCTCGTTGCCGAACGGGTTCTACGGCCTGGACACGGTCCTGGTCGAGGCGGTGCTGCGCACCCTGGCCGGGGAGCCACGCGCCGAAGGCGCCACCCGCGTCGACCCTGTGGCGCTGGGTCGGGTACTCGGGTTGGATCGGGCACCGGAGGTCAAGACGATCCGCCGCAGAATCGCCCAGCTGGCCGGCGCCGGTAAGGCCGAGGAGCTGATCGCAGCCATGGCCCGCCACCACCTGGACCAGGCCGCTGAGGGCGGCCAGGATCTGGGGGCGGTGCTCTATGTCGACGGCCACGTCCGCGCCTACCAGGGCACCCGCAAGGTCGCCAAGACCCACCTGTCTCGGCTGCGGTTTCCGGCCCCGGCCACCGTGGAGAACTGGGTCACCGACGCAGCCGGGGACCCCGTCATGGTGGTGATGGCCGAACCCGGCGCGTCCCTGGCCGGTGAGCTACGCCGCCTGCTCCCCCAGCTGCGGCAAGCCGTCGGTGATGATCGGCGGGTCCTGGTCGGGTTCGACCGCGGCGGCTGGTCACCAGCCCTGTTCGCCGAGATGGATGCGGCCGGGTTCGATGTGCTGACCTGGCGCAAGGGCCACCCAGAGGACCTGCCGAGCGAGGAGTTCAGCGAGGCGACCCACGTCGATGAGCACGGCGCCACCCGCACCTTCACCCTCGCCGAGACAGACGTCGAGCTGCCCCTCGACGACGGTGGCTCCGAAACGTTCGGCATGCACCAGGTCACCCGCCGCGACACCGCCGGCAAACAGGTCCACATCCTGACCACCCGGGTCGACCTTCCGGCTGCGGAGGTGGTCTACCGGATGGGCTCACGGTGGCGGATCGAGAACTACTTCCGCTACGCCCGGGCCCACTTCGACCTGGACTCCCACGACTCCTACACCGCCGGCGTCGACGACCCGGCCCGGTCGGTGCCCAACCCGGCCAAGAAACACGCCCACAAGCAGGTGCTGGCCGCCCGCGCCCGCTACGACCGTGCCCGCGCCGCCACCGACCAGGCGCTGTTGGGGCTGCGGTCCCCCAAGCCGGGACACACCGCGGTGATCACCAACACCGACCACGACCGCGTCACCGCCGGCCTGCGCGCCGCAACCGCCGCGCTCGACGCCGCCCAAGCCACGCATCGAGGCATCCCGGCCCGGCTCCCCCTCGCAGAGGTCAACCCCGGCCAGCAGGTCCTCGAGGTCGAGACCAAGCTGATCACCCACGCGGTCAAGATCGCCGCGTTCAACACCGCCACCGCCCTGGCCCGCGACCTGCGCATCCACACCGGCTACGCCCGCGCCGACGACGAAGCCCACACGCTGGCCCGGCAGGTACTGACCCACTCTGGTGACATCGACCCCAACCCCGACCACGGCGTACTGACGATCCGGCTCGACCCGATGCCCACCAGCCGGGCCACCGCCGCAGTAGCCGAACTCTGCCAGCACCTGACCGACACCAAAACCCGCTACCCCGGCACCAACCTCACGCTGCGCTACAAGATCAAGAAGCGCCGCTGACGCCACACAAACTCCGTCACCATGTCAGGAGTCCTGGGGCCGGGTGTCCCGCCGGGAGGTCCACGAGCCCCTCGACCACCGTCCGCTCCGCCCCGCTGCGGACCAGCGCGCTGTCGCCGCGGGCGCCG
>DASQEP010000009.1:0-29093 GCA_035633615.1 Dermatophilaceae bacterium | reverse complement strand
GTCGGGGTTCCTTCCTTTGAGGCAGTGGCGACAGGTATTCGGTGCGTGACGGGCGCTGCCGGGCGCGAATTTCAGATAGCCGGTCCCCGCGCACGTGGCGCACCGTTCGTATCCCATAACGTCGATCCTCGCGCCCAGCGTCACCAGCAGGGTTCGCATGGTGGTGTCGTCTGCCGCTGCGAGGTTCGTCTGCAGTGCGACCAGAATGTGTTTCGGCACCTTCGGTTCTCCTCCGACGACGCGCCGGGTCATCTGCCGCTGCATGGCGTCGAGCTGGGCGCTGAGACGGGCATGTTCGTCGCGGAGGGGACAGAGCGCTGAGGCCAACGCTGCACCTGAGAAGCCTTGCTCGCGGAACGCGCTGGCGTCTCGGCTGATGGCCTCCTCGGTGCTGGAGATTGCCTGCATGAGGCTGTGTAGCGTGTGGAGGGTCTCAAAGTTGCGGCCGACGTGCCTGTCGGCGAGCGTCCCGAGCACGACCGGCTGCGCGATGAGCTTGGTGATCTGTTCTCGCACTGCGCTATCGGTGATGTCGCGCGAGATATTTTGGCAGAGGTCGTGTCGCTGGGGATCGCGCCTGGACAGGTAGTGCATTCGGCATGAGTACGTAGGGCGCTGGCTGCCGGCGGTTCGACCCATCGCGGCCCGACCGCACGGCATATGGAGGAAGCCCGAGAGCAGGTAGGGGCCTCGTGACTGTTGGGTGCGCCGTCCCCCCTCCTGCCAGCGGCTCCAGTCTGCGGCTTGCTCAGGGGTCAGGACGGCCGGTATTGGAACGGCGGTCCCGGAGAAATGCCAAACCCCCGACGCTGTGATGAGGGGCCCGCGGCGCCTGGCCCATCGACCAACCGACTCTGCCGTCCATCGAGCGCTGGCCGGTGGCCTGTGATTCGCCTCATTCAGATAGTCGGCGACGTCTTGGCGCCTCTCTCCTAGCACCACCAGCTGCTGGTACATGGCTCGGATTGTTCGTGCGTCCTCGTCATGGACTGCTAAACGCTTGCCGCGACCGTCGGGGGCTGGAACCACCCGGTAGCCGAAGGGCGGTGTAGAGGCGACGAAGCGGCCCTCAACGGCTGCATTGAGCCTGCCCTGCTTCGTCCGCTCCGCGATGCGGCGACGCTCCCACCCACCGATGACTCCCAGAACGCCGGATGTGAGGTCCCCCGCTGGCGTTGAGGTGTCTAGGCCTTCATCGATCAACACGAGATGGCAGCCGTGCCCGCGAAGTTCCTCAACCAGATTGAGTAGGCCCAGCGCGGACCTGGAAACCCGGTCGATCTTCGTGGCGATGACGAGGTCGACGCCGCCCGTGGAGACTTCTTGGCGAAGAGCGTCCAGCCCGGGCCTACTGGTCAGGGAACCCGAGACGCCGGCATCCTCGAAATGGGCGATGTGCTCGCCGGCCCGCACCTGCACTGCGGCACTGAGTCGTGTCCGCTGATCTTCGAGGGATGTCCCTGTGGCCACCTGTTCAGCCGTGGACACCCTGGAGTAGGTGGCGATCCGAGGCGTGCTCACGAGGCGCTACGCAGAGTTCGACGCCCAAGAGGGCGTTCCTCGAGCAGGCTAGCCACAAGTCGGTCCAGCAGCCGGGGATCGTCCACGGGGCGCAAGACGATTGCGACCCGCACTTGGGTCACGGACTTCGTGTGAGCCTTCACGAGATCCAAAAGCCATCGAAGACCGACGCTATGGACGGTCACACGCCACTGAATCTCGTTCAGTGCCAGGTCAGGGCTGAGTACCTCAAGGGCGGGGAGCGTTGGCCGCGTGCACCTTCGCTGCCCTGCTGATCGCGATTATCCGCTCCCCGGCCATCAGGTCCACCCTGACCGGGCTGATCACCAGCGCGTTGCAGCTGGGCCGCTGAGGTGAGGCCGGTCGCGCGAGCAGCATCCAGGATCCTGGGCGCCGTCTCGCACCGGCGAGGATCGGAAGGTGGGATGGTGACCGCCGAGCTGGCACTCGCCCTTCCCGCTGTGGTGGTCGTGCTGGCCACTGCGATCACCGTCTTCCTGGCGGCGGCGGCCCAGCTGCGATGCCTTGACGCGGCCGCCGCGGCGGCGAGGGCTGCCGCTCGATGCGACAGTCGTTCTGCCGTCCTGGAGGTGGCACGCCGGGGTGCGCCGGTCGGGAGCGAGGTGCAGCTCACCGCGGACCGAGCTGTGGCGGTGACCGTGACCGCCCCGTCTCCGGCCCTGGGGCGATGGCTGCCCGGCTCGCTGCGACCGTCCGCGACCGTCGTGGCCAGCCTAGAAAGCGGGTCCTGTGCCCGCGCGTGACATCGGTGCCGGGCTCCGGTGGACCACCAGGTCCGCCGACCGAGCGTGTCGCCGGTCGCCAACCCGGGCCGGTGAACAAGGCAGCGGAACCGTCCTCGCCCTGGCCCTTCTGGGGGTGATTGTTCTGGGTTGCGGCGCCGTGCTCGGACTGGGCGCGGCGGTGTCCGCGAGCCACCGGGCCCGGGCGGCGGCGGACCTTGCCGCGCTGGCCGGCGCCGAAGTGGCGGCCGGCTACCCCGCCTCCAGCCGCGCCTGCACCGCAGCGGCGGTCATCGCCCGGGCCAACGGCGCCGAGGTTCAGGCCTGCCGGGTCAGCGGTGCGCAGGTGGAGGTGCAGGTGGCCGTCCGAACACCTCGGTGGTCACCCGGCCCGGCGGTGGCCGTTGCTCGGGCGGGGCCCGACCCAGGCGCTGCGGTGCGTCGAAGCAGCAGCGCCGACGATGTCGTCAGCCCGCCCCGGGAGCCGGGCCTGCCGGCTTCACAGGTCCAGACCGGCACCTGCTGCCGCCCGATGAGGCGGCGCCGCCGTCGACCGTCGGGGTGCCTCAGGTCCGGCCGTGGCCGACCTGTCCGTCCTTCGGCAACCAGTCGGTACGGACTTGTCAGGTCATCCGCCGAGACCCTGACGCAGAAGGTCAAGGACGACGACCGCGCCGTCCTTGTCGAGCGGACGGTTGCCGTTACCGCACTTGGGCGATTGCACGCAGCTGGGACAGCCCGAGGAGCACGGGCACCCCGCGACGGCGTCTCGGGTGGCCGACAGCCAGGTCGCGGCGGCCGCGAAACCCCTCTCGGCGAAGCCCGCGCCACCCGGGTAGCCGTCGTACACCATCACGGTCGGCTTCTCGGTATCCGGATGGCAGACCGTCGACACTCCGCCGATGTCCCAACGGTCGGCCGTGGCGACCAGTGGCAGTAGCCCGATGGCGGCGTGCTCGGCGGCGTGCAACGCCCCCGCCCAGCGGCCCGGTTCCAGGCCGACGCCAGTGAGAACGTCCTCGCTTGTGGTCCACCACACGGCCTGGGTGGCGACGGTGTGCTCGGGCAGTGTCAGCGGGTGTTGCCCCAGGACCCGGCCGCTGGGCAGGCGTCGGGTGAAGGAGGTGACCCGGGACCGAACTGTCACGGCGCCGTAGACCATGGTGCAGTTCGGACCCTGGCGGCGCGTGAGCGCCTCGACGATGTCGAAGGCACTGACCGACCGGGCCACGGTGAACCATCCCGGGTCCCCGGCGACGACCAGGGCGGTCCCCTCGTCGAGGTCCAAGGCGGTGGTGACGTAGGTGCGCCCCTGGTGTAGGTGCACGGCGCCGGGGTGGACCACGGCGCTCGCACGGGCGCGATCCACGCTTCCGAGCACCCGCCCGGTGCCGTCCTCGACGATGCACACCCCCGGACCACTCGTGCGCAGAGAGGCCGGGACCCGCCTGGTCTCGGGACGGACCGGGAACCATCCGCGGGGTCGCCGCCGCAGCAGCCCCCGTTCGCACAACCCGGGCAGCAGCTGCGGCATCACGGGTCCGAACAGCGCCTCGTCGGACTCCGTCAGCGGTATCTCCTCGGCGGCCGCCACCAGGTGACCGGCCAGGACGTAGGGGTTGTCCGGATCGCAGACGGCGGCCTCGACGGATGCCCCCAGGAACGCCGCCGGATGGTGCACCAGATAGGAGTCCAGCGGGTCATCACCGGGTACCAGCACGGCCAGAGCTGGGTCGCCACCCCGTCCGGCTCGGCCGGCCTGCTGCCACAGCGACGCAATGCTTCCCGGCCAGCCCGCCATGACGACGGCGTCCATACCGGCGATGTCGATGCCCAGCTCCAGCGCATTGGTGGCGGCCACCCCCAGCAGATCCCGCGCACGCAGACGTCGTTCCAGTTCGCGGCGTTCCTCCGGGAGGTACCCACCCCGATAGGCGGCGATCCGGTCGGGGCCCGGCTGTGTCGACGCCAGCAGTCGTCGAGTCCGCTCGGCGACCGCCTCGACCCCGGCCCGTGAGCGGGCGAATGTCAGGGTCTGCGCCCCACCGGCCACCAGGCGGGCCATCAGCTCCGCGGACTCACTCAGGGCGCTGGCTCGCACCCCTGACGCCTCCGGCCGCACTGCCGCCACCCCGCCGTGGGGAACTTCCAGCGATCGGTCGTCGCCGCCACCGACATGGTCCGGCACGCCACCGGGCGAGGGATCGGGACCGGGCGAGGGGTGTGCCGCACCCTCCGGGCCGGTCACCGGCATCACGGGTGGTTCCCACAACGCCAGCGTCATGGCTGGACTGGGCGACCCGTCGTCGGTCACTGCGAGCACCGGCAGAGCGCACAACGTCGAGGCGTGCCGGGCCGGTGCGCCGACTGTGGCCGAGGCGAAGGCGAAGGTGGGAGCGCTGCGGTACTGCGCACAGACCCGGCGCAGCCGTCGTAGTACCGCTGCCACATGAGAGCCGAACACGCCGCGGTACGTGTGGCACTCGTCCACCACAACGTAACGAAGCCGCCGGAGGAACCCGGCCCAGTGCTCATGACCGGGAAGCAGGGAGGCGTGCAGCAGGTCGGGGTTGGTCAGCACCAGGTTCGCGTGCCGCCTGATCCAACGGCGTTCCTCCGCCGGGGTGTCCCCGTCGTAGGTCGCGGCCCGCACGCCCGATACCGCCAACCGGTTCACCGCGGCAAGCTGGTCGGCGGCCAGCGCTTTGGTCGGGGCGAGGTAGAGGGCGCAGTCGGCGGAACCCGGTCCCGCCGCCGCCCCGACCCTCGCCCCCGCGCCGCTGCCGGAGGTGGCGCCGGACAGGAAGGGCAGCAGGTAGGCCAGCGACTTCCCCGACGCCGTCCCGGTGGCCATGACGACGTGCTGCCCGGCGTGGATGGCATCCGCCGCGGTGCGCTGATGCAGCCACAACTGCGAGATCCCGGCGTCCCCAAGCCGGCGGACCAAGTCCGGGTCGGTCCACTCGGGCATCCCGGTGGTGCGACCGGGTCGGGCCGTTGTGCGAACGGCATGGACCAGCCGTCCTGGGCGCGCCGCGACCAGACTGGCCAGGACCTCGTCCGGGTCGAAGCGCTGTCGAGTAGGCCCCACCGTTCCCAACCTACGTGTCCGGCCGGTGCGCCTCAGCTGAGTCCTAGAGCACACGGGCTGCCGACCGCGGACCCGCCCGGTTAGGGTGGCGGTCAGAGACGCACCACCGAATCGAGGAGCCGATGGATCTGTTGGTCGGCAACGAGATCCGCGACCCCGTCGTCGTTATGACCGTTGCCGGCGATGTGGACGTCTTTTCTGCGCCGCACCTGCGCGAGAATCTGGACCGTAACATCGCCACCGGGCACCTTCACCTCGTCGTCGATCTCCAGGACGTCCCGTTCATGGACTCCACGGGCATGGGCGTGCTCGTCGACCGACTCAAGTTGTTGCGATTGCATGGCGGGTCGGTACGCGTGGTCTGCACGGTCCCGCGGATCCTCCGGCTGTTTGCCATCACGGGGTTGGATGTCGTGCTGCCCACGTACGAGACCGTCGATGAGGCCGTCGCCGCCACTCATGACGTCCTACGGTCCACGGTTGACGACTCCGTCCCCGATTCCCGCGAGTGAGCGGCGCGCCGCCGCGCGGTCGGAGCGAGACGCCAGGACCTGACGTCCACGCTTCGGACACCCCCAGGGAACATTGTCCCGGCAGGGGCCGTTCGACCTGACGCCGGACGTCGCAGGTGGCGTTGGAGTGCTAAATACGCCCACCGGCGACGGGCGTATGTCACGTATGGTGGTCGAGCAACAGTGCCACTCCGTGTCTGCTGATCGGATCGTGCTGTGTCACGCTCTCTTGCCCCGGTGCCACCCCTGCCCGAGACACTCGGTTCACCGATGAGCGAGGTGGGGCCCGCCCTCTCCAGCCTGACGCCGCGCGACGCTGACACTCTCAGCCTTCTCGTGGACGCTGATGCCCAGGGTGGTGATGACGCCCCGCCGACCGACTCCAACGTGTCAACACACCGGCAACGGCACACAGAACACCTCCTCCAGCGAGCCGCGGATGCGGTGGACGCTCGGGACCGTCAGGCCCTGCTGGACGAGGTGGTGATCGTCAACGGGTCGGTGGCTGAGGCCCTGGCCCGTCGCTACCTCTCCCGCGGATTGGAGTTCGACGACCTCGTGCAGGTCGCCTACCTGGGTCTGGTCAAGGCGGCCCACGGTTACCGGATCGGCGAAGGCCCGGGGTTCCTGGCCTACGCGGTGCCGACGATAGCCGGGGAGATCAAGCGTCACTTCCGGGACTTCGGATGGATGATTCGCCCCCCGAGGCGGGTCCAAGAGCTGCGCGGAGCCGTCAACGCCACCGCCGATGACCTGTACCGACGGCATGGTCGGGCCCCCACCACCGCAGAACTGGCGCTCGTCCTGGGTGTCGCCGACCACGAGCTCGACGAGGCGCACCTGGCAGATGGCTGCTTCCATGCCCTGTCCCTGGACGCCCCCGGTCACGACGGTGTGCACGCCCTGTCCGACCAGTTGACGGATGAGCGGGACGGTTACGGGGTGGTCGAGGCTGTGGCAACGTTGCGCCCGGCGCTGCGGTCCCTCGGCGAACGGGATCGGGCGATCCTTCAGATGCGATTCGTCCAGGGACACACCCAGGAACAGATCGGCCAGGCCATCGGCGTCAGCCAGATGCAGGTTTCTCGGTTGTTGAGCCGTATTCTGGGCGATCTCCGGCAGGAGCTGGCTGATCCCCTGCAGAGCCCGTCTGAGCAGCTGGCCTTACGGCGTAGTGGCTAGACCGGCGGTCGCGGATGGAGGTCCGACGGCCGGCGGAACGCCCTGCGGAGTAAGATGCGGGCGCTCGCGCTGCTCTCCCCCTGCAGGCTGTTGCCGAGGCCGCCGCTCACTCCCTGATCCACCAGGACGACGACATGAATGCTCCTGAAGCTGCTGATTTCGCCGACATCGCCCGCCAGTTGCACGAGCAGTCCGCTGTCGAGGACACCCTCGACAGCGTGGTGCAGCTTGCCTGCGAGACCCTCGCCTCGGACATGTGCGGGGTGATGGTGGTCCATGGCGGCAGCCGAGTCGAGTCGGCCGCGGTGACCAACGGAGTTGTCGCGCAGGCCGACAGGCTGCAGTTGGAGTGCCGGGAAGGCCCTTGTCTCGAGGCGATGGAAGAGCACGCCATCTTCATCATCCGAGACACCCGGACCGAAAAGCGGTGGGAGCCGTGGTGCCGCCGGGTCGTCGATCTGGGGGTGCGCAGCGTCCTGTCCATCCGGCTGTTCACCCAGCAAGGAACGATCGGGTCGCTCAACGTCTACCACTTCAGCCCGAACGGCTTCGACGAGGACGATGCGTCGGTCGGTGCCATCTTCGCCTCGCACGCTTCAGTGGCCCTGGCGGCGGCGCAGACCGAATCGGGCCTGCGGGATGCCGTGGACGGCCGGCATGTCATCGGAATGGCGCAGGGCATCCTCATGGAGCGTTACGAGCTGACCCAAGACCAGTCCTTCGCTGTGCTGCGCCGCTACTCTCAGGACCGCAATATCAAGCTGCGCGGGGTGGCGCAGCATGTGGTCCAGACCCGAAACCTGCCGGCCGGCGCGGATGCCGGCAACGACTCCGGGGCCGCCACGGTCACGACAACCTCGGCCGCGGCGATGGGGGCCGCTGCCACCGGGCCGGCATCCCCGGGCGGGGCGGACTCCGGCGCGGCCAGGGTCCCCGCCGTGGTGCGAGTGCGAACCGATGGGCCTGACCGCAACCGCTGAGGCTGGCCTACTCCGGCGGTCATGCACAGCGTTCTGTTCGATCAGTCAAATCTCGAGGTACAGGCCGACCCCGGTTCGCGCCTCAACACAACCAGATGCAGCGGGTCAGACTCGGATCGGACCTCCTCGCCGTCAAGGTCACCTCGACGTAGCCCAGCACGCGCAGACCTGGTCGGCGGTCGAGGGGACTCGACCCGACGACCTCCACCAGGAGCGTCGGTACGAGTCGTGATGACCGGTTCGCCCGGCGCTCCGGGGATGTCCGCGTGCAGACCTCCGCTCCGCCCGGGGTGATCCACGAGGCGACCCGAACCCTGATCCGGTGGGACGCCTGGCGTCCGTCGTTCGCGCTGGACGAGGTGATCGGTGCCCTTGTCCGGGGTCGCCGATGAAGAGTTGCTCAGGAGTCAGCCCTGGCGGCCATCGTCGCGGTGCTCGACCGGGACGCCCACCGCCTGCGTCAGGCGGCCCTGCCCCTGCTGGCGAACCTGGTCGCCGACGGGTTGCTGGCACCGGCCGGCTGACCGAATTGCCCGCGCCCAGCCCGGCGCGGGTCGTGGGCCCGATTATCGCCCGCGTCGGCAAGGCGTTACCGTCTAGGCGCATCGTCTCACCGAGGGTTGGTCAGCGCCGAACCAGGTGGACATCGAGGAAGGCGGAACGTGGCAGGGACAGGGGACCGTCGGCTCGTCATCGTGGAGTCACCGGCGAAGGCACGGACGATCGCGGGGTATCTCGGCCCGGGGTACGACGTCGAGGCCTCCGTCGGTCACATCCGTGACCTACCCACGCCCAGCGAACTGCCTCCGGACATGAAGAAGGGGCCCTACGGCAAGTTCGCCGTCGACGTCGGCAACGGCTTCGACCCTTACTACGTTGTCGACCCGGACAAGAAGCGAAAGGTCACCGAGCTTAAACGGCTACTCAAGGACGCCGACGAGCTCTACCTGGCCACCGACGAGGACCGGGAGGGCGAGGCCATCGCCTGGCACCTTCTCCAGGTCCTCAAGCCGCGGGTGCCGGTCAAACGGATGGTCTTCCACGAAATCACCAAAGAGGCCATCCAGCGGGCCATCCACGAGACCCGGGACCTGGACACCCGACTGGTCGACGCCCAGGAGACCCGTCGCATCCTGGACCGGCTGTACGGCTACGAGGTGTCCCCGGTGCTGTGGCGCAAGGTTCGCCAGGGCTTGTCCGCGGGCCGGGTGCAGTCCGTGGCGACCCGGCTGGTGGTGGAGCGCGAACGCGAGCGGATGGCCTTCCGGTCCGCGTCCTATTGGGATCTGACCGGGGTGTTCGCGCCGGCCGCCAGCCCCCGGGAGTCGTTCGAGGCGCGCCTGGTCGGGCTGGACGGCGCTCGGGTGGCTACGGGGCGGGACTTCGCCGACGACGGCCGTCTCCAGACGGCCGGGGCGATTCCGTTGCAGGAGTCCACAGCCGTCGCGCTGGCAGAGGCGGTCGGTGCCGGGACGGCCACCGTGACGGAGGTGTCGCAGCGGCCGTACACCCGGCGTCCGTCAGCTCCGTTCACGACCTCGACGCTGCAGCAGGAGGCCAGCCGCAAGCTGCGGCTGAGCAGCCGCAGCGCCATGCGGGTCGCCCAGCGGCTGTACGAGAACGGGTACATCACCTACATGCGCACCGATTCCACGATGATGTCGGAGTCCGCCCTGACCGCCGCGCGCAGTCAGGCCCGGGACATGTACGGCGCCGAGTACGTCCCGGACTCGCCGCGGGTCTACGCCAAGAAGGTCAAGAATGCCCAGGAGGCGCACGAGGCGATTCGTCCGGCCGGAGACCGGTTTCGCACGCCGGCTCAGGTGGCCGGCGAGCTGCGCGGCGAGGACTTCGCCCTCTACGAGCTGATCTGGAAGCGGACGGTCGCTTCGCAGATGGCCGATGCGCGGGGGTCGACGGCGACCGTCCGGCTGGCGGTGGACCTGTCCGGTGCCGCTGGCTACCAGCGTGCCGAATTCTCCGCCAGCGGAACCGTGATCACCTTCCGCGGCTTCATGGCCGCCTACGAGGAGGGCCGCGACGACGTCGGTCGTGGGGCCACCCGAGCCGAGCCCTCCGGTGAGGATGAGCGGCGGCTGCCGAAGCTGAGCGCGGGCGTAGCGCTTGAGGTCGATCGGGTGGAGCCGGTCGGTCACGAAACCACGCCTCCCGCCCGGTACACCGAGGCGAGCCTGGTCAAGGCCATGGAGGAGAAGGGGATCGGGCGTCCCTCGACGTACGCCTCGACGATGGCCACCATCCTGGACCGGGGTTACGTCGGCACCCGGGGCACCGCTCTGGTACCGACCTGGTTGGCGTTCGCGGTCACCCGGCTGCTCGAAGAGCACTTCCCGCGCCTGGTCGACTACCAGTTCACCGCCCGGATGGAGGAGGATCTCGACGACATCGCCGCCGGTGACCAAGCCCGAGTGGACTGGCTGACCCGGTTCTACTTCGGCGACGAGGCTGCCAGCCTGGAGGGTTTGCGTCACCTCGTGGAGGACCTGGGGGAGATCGATGCTCGCGAGATCTCGACCATCCCGATCGGCGAGGGTCTGGTGGTGCGGGTCGGCCGGTACGGCCCGTACGTCGAGCAGGTCGCCCCGGACGGGCCGACTGGCTCGGGAGTCGGCGGCGCGGCCGGGGAGCCCGGGCTGGCCCCGGCCGTCGCCCTGGATGATGCCCCTGACGATGTGACTCCGCCCGGCGGTGCCGCGGGCCGGCGGGCCACCGTCCCGGACGACGTCGCCCCTGACGAGATGACTCCCGAACGAGCCCGTGAGCTTCTGGACCAGGCCTCCGACGACGGACGGGTGCTGGGGGTCGATCCGGACACCGGACATCAGGTCGTGGCGCGCGCCGGTCGCTACGGGCCGTACGTCACCGAAGTCCTGCCCGAGACCGACGCCGAGCCGGTGCCAGGCCGAGGCCGAGGCAGGGCGAAGCCGCGGACCGGCAGCCTGCTCTCCACGATGGACCTGGCCACGATCGACCTGGACACCGCGCTGAGGTTGCTGCGGCTGCCCCGGGTGGTCGGGGTGGATCCGGAGGGGCAGGAGATCACCGCACAGAACGGCCGATACGGCCCCTACCTGAAACGGGGAACCGACTCGCGGTCGCTGGCCAGTGAGTCGATGATCTTCGACGTCACCCTCGAGCAGGCATTGGCGATCTACGCCGAACCGAAGCAGCGCGGCCGCGCGGCACCCAAGCCGCCGTTGGCCGATCTGGGTGTCGACCCTGCCACCGAGCGACCGGTGGTGGTCCGGGACGGCCGGTTCGGACCATACGTCACCGACGGCGAGGTCAACGCCACCCTGCCGCGCGGAGACGACCCCGCCACGCTCACCCCCGAGCGAGGCTTCCAGCTGCTGGCCGACAAGCGCGCCAAGGGCCCGAGCACCCGGGCTCGGAAGGCGACCACATCGGCCGGGCGGAGGACGACGACGAAGGGCGCCGCCGCGAAGACGGCCAACACGAAGGCGGCCGCATCCAAGGCCGCCCCCGCCAAGTCCACTACCGCCTCGAAGTCCACCGCCTCGAAGTCCACCGCCTCGAAGACCACCGCTTCCAAGGCCGCACCACCACGGGCCGCTGTCTCGCGGCAACCGACGTCCAAGGCGGCAGCGCCGCGGGAGGCCTCGGCGGAGCCCGAAGTCGCCGCCGGGTCGGGATAGCCTCAGCTGCGCCCGGCGCCGGCCGATGCTGGCAGTAGCACCACACTCGCCGAACCGACCGCAAACGGTCCGGTCTCGCATGCTCGACGGACAGGGAGCCGGCATGGACGTCACCGCATTGGCCGCTGGCCTGCTCGCCGCGCGCAACGAGGTCACCATCCAGGACGTCCAGGTCAACGTGCTGAAGCGTGGGCTGCAGTCCCAGTCCGTGCTGATGACCAGACTGATGGCACCGATGGCTCTCCCGCTGGCCACCGAGGGCCGGCTCGGGACCAACCTGAACCACTATCTGTAGGGCCATACCCGTCGTCGGTGGCCTGTCCTAGGCTCGGGGCGTGACCCGGACCGACCCGCCCAGCGTCATCCCCCCGGGGGTGTTCGTCGCTTTCGAGGGGGGAGACGGCTCAGGCAAGACCACGCAGATCGCCGAACTCAGCAGCAGGCTGCGCGGGCTTGGTCGCGAGGTGGTGGTGACCCGAGAGCCAGGGGGCAGCGCTCTGGGGCGCCAGCTGCGGGACATCCTGCTGCACGGCAGTGACGTGTCCCCCCGTGTCGAGGCCCTGCTTTTCGCCGCCGACCGCGCCGATCACGTCGCGGCCGTCATTCGTCCGGCGCTGGCGCGCGGAGCGGTTGTCCTCACTGACCGGTACATCGATTCGTCGGTCGCGTACCAGGGCTCCGGCCGCCGGCTAGGGGTGACGTTCGTCAGGGAACTCTCGTTGTGGGCCACCGGAGGACTCCTGCCGTCGCTGACTGTGCTGCTCGATGTGCCGATCGACGTCGGCCGGCGGCGCCGGGGCCACCATCCGGACCGAATGGAGGCGGCCGACGAGGCGTTCCACGACCGGGTTCGCGACGGCTTCGCTACGCTCGCCGCGTCCGCTCCCGACCGTTACCTCGTCATCGACTCAACTCAGCCGCCCGAAGTCGTCGCCGACGTGATCGGCCGGCGGGTCGAGCATCTGCTGTGGACCCGGACCAGGCCCGACCCGACGGCGGGCGCGTGGGCGGCCGTCGAGCCCGACGCAGAGTGCCTCGGCGCCATGGGCAGGTCGGTCCCGTGAGCGTGTGGGACGACCTGGTCGGGCAATCGCACACGGTCGCCACGCTCTCCCGTGCGGTCACCGAGCCGGCGGCCATGACCCACGCCTGGCTGCTCACGGGGCCGCCCGGTTCGGGCAGGTCCACCGCGGCGCGGGCGTTCGCCGCCGCCCTGGAATGCCCGCGGCACGGGTGCGGCGAGTGTCGGGAGTGCCGCACCGCCCTGGAAGGCAGTCACGCCGACGTCACCCTGATCGCCACCCAGGGCCTGTCGATCGGCGTCGACCAGGCCCGCGAGCTCGCCGTGCTCGGTGCCTCGCTTCCATCAGTGGGGCCATGGCGGGTCATCGTGGTCGAGGATGCCGACCGACTCACCGAGCGAGCTGCGGACGCTTTGCTCAAGGCCGTCGAGGAGCCCTCGCCGCGCACCGTCTGGGTGTTGTGCGCTCCGTCGCTGGAGGACGTCATCATCACCATTCGCAGCCGGTGCCGACACGTGCGGTTGCGGACCCCGCCGATGGCGGAGGTGGCCGGCCTGCTGGTCCGCCGGGACGGGGTGGACGAGCCGATGGCCCGGTACGCCGCGCGCGCCGCGCAAAGCCACATCGGGATGGCCCGCCGGCTGGCCCGTGACGAAGGCGCCCGGATCCGGCGCCACGACGTGGTCCGGATGAGCGTACGGATCCGCACCGTGCACGACGCGATCGGTGCGGCGGCAGATCTGGCTGCGATCGCCGGCGAGGAGTCCGGGGCGTCCGCGGCCGAGCACGACGGCGTGGAACGGTCCCGGCTGCTGGAGACCCTTGGGGCTGATCCGCAGGCCCGCACCCACCCCCCGCACGTCCGGGCCCAGCTTGCCGCACTGGAACGGGAACAGAAGCTGCGGGCCACCAGGGCGGCCCGGGATGTCGTGGACCGCGCGCTGCTGGACCTGCTGTCGATGTACCGGGATGCGCTGGTGGTGGCCTTTCGGACGCCGGTGGCCCTGGTCAACGAGGACGTGTCGGCCGACGTTGGGATGCTGGCCCGGGTCTGGTCACCGGAGCAGCTGCTGGGTGTGATGGACGCCATTGGCACTGCACGCGAGCGGATCGCGGCCAACGTGCCGCCGCTGCTGGCGTTGGAGGCGATGGCCTTGTCGCTGCGGCTTCCCCGGGGCTGACCGGCGGGACCACCCGGCGTGCCCACAGCACCGGCGGGTAACCTCAGCACAGATGCTGGGTCCGGGCAGGCCAGCTCGGGCAGGGAGGAGACGTAGTGAGTAGAACTGGGACAGTGCGTAACTCGCTGAAGTTGGCCATCGGAGTGGCGACCGTCGGCGCGATCAGCCTCGCGACGGCATGCACCACACCGGCGAGCACGAGTCCCACGGCCTCCAGCGCGATCGGGGGCGCTGCCACCGCCCCCTCGGCCTCGGCGCCAGCCGAGCTGGGCCGGTTTTACGGGCAGCGGCCCGAGTGGGCCGGCTGCGGGCGGGGCGTTCCCGCAGAGGCGGTGTGCGCCTGGGTGGAAGTGCCGATCGACTACGCCGTGCCTACCGGCGAGACGGTCAAGCTCCGGGTGCTGCGGCTGCCCGCCCGTGGCGGCAAGGCCTCCCGTGGCGCCCTGCTGGTCAATCCAGGGGGACCGGGGGGATCGGCGATCGAGTACGCCGCCAACCCCGACGGGCAGTTCTCCCCCCAAGTCCTTCGCAACTTCGACATCGTCGGGTTCGACCCGCGGGGTGTCGGTGCCTCCAACCCCATCGAGTGCGTCGAGCCCCGGGCGATGGACGCGCTGATGGGCTTCGATCCCACCCCGGACGACGCCGCCGAACGTGCGGAAGGCGCGAGGCTGTGGCGCGATTTCGGCAAGGCCTGCCAGGCCAGGTTCCCGAGGCTGCTGGGACACGTCTCGACCGTCGAGGCCGCGCGAGACATGGACGTGGTGCGCGCCGTCCTCGGGCAGCCCAAGCTGAACTACTTGGGCAAGTCGTACGGCACTTTCCTTGGCGCGACGTACGCGGGGCTGTTCCCCGGTACCGTCAACCGGATGGTGCTTGACGGTTCGGTGCCGCCGGACCTGACGGACGTGGAGCTGAACCTCGGTCAGGCAGTCGGTTTCGAGTCCGCGACCAGGGCCTACGTGGCCGACTGTGTGGCCGAACGCAACTGCCCCCTGGGCGGAGACGTCGAGAGCGGCATGACCCGGATTCGGGCGTTCCTGACCGCGCTGGATGCCCGGCCATTGCCGGTGCGCGGAGACCCCGTGGTCACGCAGCTCACCGAGGGCTGGGGTTCGGTTGCGCTGGCACAGGCGATGTACGACCAGGGGCAGTGGCGCTACCTGACCCCGTCGCTGGTCCAGGCGTTCGCTGGCGACGGCACAGCGTTGTTCGCCTTCGCCAAGGCCTACGCGGACCGCAACTCGGACGGCTCCTACTCGGGAAACATCATGCAGGTGATCGGGGCTGTCAACTGCCTGGACCGCGGCGGCAGCGTGCCCTCGGACGCCGATAGAGACCGGATGATCAGGGAGTTCACCGCCAAGGCGCCCACCTGGGGCCGGTACATGGTGTCCGGGTCGGCGACCTGCCAAACCTGGCCGGTCCCGCAGACTGGCAAGATCGCCAAGGTGTCCGCCGCCGGGAGCCCACCCATCGTGGTGGTGGGCACAACACGCGACCCGGCCACCCCGTTCGAGTGGTCTCAGCGCCTGGCCGCACAGCTGCAGAATGGGCACCTGATCACGTGGAACGGTGATGGCCACACGGCCTACATGCGGTCCAACAACTGCGTGGACAAGGCGGTGGATGCTTACCTGATGGACGGGACGGTCCCAGCCAACGGTCTGACCTGCTGAGCTACTCGCCCACCGGGCCCTGCGGCCGGCTTCGTGTAGCTTGCCGAGGGTGCCGTCGCGACGGCCCGGGCGTCCTATACTGGTGGACGCCCGTTGAGTACCAGCCGCTTTAGCTCAGTCGGCCAGAGCAATTCACTCGTAATGAATAGGTCGTCGGTTCGATTCCGACAAGCGGCTCCCGAGAAAGCGCAGGTCAGCGACCTGCGCTTTCTGCTGTCAAGCACCACCGACGCCTCCCAGATCAGCTTTCCCCAGACCTCGCCGACCGCCTCGACGACACTGACCCGGCGACGCATCAGGTCAACGCGACCAACCTTCAACCCCGCCAGCTCGCCCCAGCACAGGCCACAGTACGAGAGTAGCAGCACCGCAGTCCGGTAGTCGCCTGCCGCCTGTGCGAGCGCGTTCACCTCCTGATGACTCAGGAAGCGTTTCTCTGCCCTCGCGACCTTCGGCAACCGGACCCCGGCGGCCGGATTCCGGGGGATCCTGGCCGACCTCACGGCGAGGTCGAGCAACAGCGAGAACACCCGGTACACGTAGCGAACCGTCGTCGCTGACAGGTCCGAGGCGATCAGGTCGCTGACCCAGGCCACGACGTCCTCGTGAGCCACCCTGGCAAGCGCAGTCGAACCCCAACGGGGGAGGACATGCTTGCCGCGCGGTAACGGTCGGGTCGTCGGTCAGGCAGCAGCGACAAGGTCACCGCGCGGCACGTGGGCCAGTTGCTGCTCAGCCCGAGCGGCGAGCTGCGCCAGGCGAGCGGCCGCGTCGGAGTGTCCTTCGCGACCCACGACAACAGCCGAGGCCCGGCAGGCGACGATGTAACGGCCCACCGCCTCAGGATCCTGGCCGCGACAAGGCGGCAGACCAGCCTCAGCGGATCCCATGACGTCCTGAACCATGACTTGCCTCCAATCTCGTTAACCCAACAGGAGGCTCACCCGCAGCCACCTGATACGTGTGATTTCCTGGCGTCACTGAACGTGCGATTCACATCCCTGGCGGCGGCGTCACAAGGCGACGCGAGGACGGCCATCGCGCGACTGCGCAACGTCGCTATCCACGAGCAGGTCCGCGTCAACCCGGCCTCACCCAGGACATCCTCGACATCCAAGTCCTCCCGCTTTCCGCGACCCTGCGCCGGCCACAGCCGAACCCTCACCCAGAGCGAATACACGCTCGCTACACCTTAAGTGTACTATTGGTGTATGGCCAAGATGAGGACAAACATCGAGATCGAGCAGAGTTACGTCGAGGCAGTCATGGACCGCTATGGCGTACGGACGAAGACCGAAGCGGTCGATCTGGCCCTCCGCCATCTGGCGGGACAACCGATGACCCGCGAGGAGGCCTTGGCCATGCGCGGCGCGCATGCCATCGGTGAGACGCCGTCAGAGGTGGCGCCTACGTCGGCAGCATGATCCTCGTCGACACCTCCGCGTGGGTCGAGTACGACCGAGCCACCGGCAGCACAGTAGATCGGCGATTGGCCGATTTGATCGCCGAGGGCGGCCCGCTGGCGGTGACCGAGCCAGTGGTCATGGAGGTCCTTGCCGGCGCGCGCTCCGACGCACGCGAGAACGACCTACGCCGGTTGCTACTGCGGTTCGAGTTATCGGCGGTCGACCCGACGGCGGACTTTGAGGCGGCCGCCCGTATATGCCGCCGGTGCCGACGCACCGGCGTCACACCCCGAGGTCTCGTCGACTGCCTCATCGCCGCGGTGGCATGGCGGCTCGGTGCCACCCTGCTGGCTCAGGACGTCGACCTCCACCGTGTTGCCGACGTGATCGGAGTCGCGATGGATGTGTCGCCTGGCCGCCCGTGACGCGCCGATAGCCCATCCCCCTATGGGTACGGTCGCCCGCGCCGACCAGGATGCTACCCGTCTGCACCAGCGGCACGGGTCGAGCGCGGTCAACTCCCGCTCGATGGCCGGGCGTGCCGCGAGAAGGTGCGCCTTCTCGTTGTCGAGCATGACGAAGACGAGCCAGGTGGGGTATCTCATCGCGAGGCACGTGGGCCTGTACCGCTCGGAGGTCCTCCTGGGATACAAGCGGTAACGCCATCACACGTGCCGCCGTCGCTGTCGGGACGTCCGACATGCTTCGCGATCCGCGCTTCCGGTGCGGGGGGTGGTCACGGCCACCGCTGTCGAGACGCCCGGCTTCGCGTCGGCGCTGACGGTCTGCGCGGCCGTTCGGCGGCTTTGTGACAGCCTTGAGCGGGACGTCCCAGCCGAGGCAGCCGGCCGGGAGGACCTGACAGAGGGAGAGACTCATGGCAGCTGGGGCCCGCCGCGGAGAGCCCCGTGGTCGCGGAGGTGGTGGCGGCACTTACCTCACCCGCCGGTCAGGTCGACCCTTACCCGCATTACGCGAGACTGCGCGCGTTCGGCGCCGCGGTGACCGCGCCGGACGGTGCCGCGGTGGCGGTCGGCTACCGGGCTTGCGCGGCGGTGTTGCGCCACCACGAGCTGACCAAGTCACCTGGCCCGGCCCTGGCCGCCGCTGGCTACCCCGACTGGGCGGACCGGCCCTCGCTGCGGATGATGTTCGGCAGCATCCTCATGCTCAACCCGCCGGTCCACACCAGGCTTCGATCGATCGTCTCGGGCGCCTTCACCGCGCGGCGGATGGCGGCACTGCGGCCGGCCATCCAACGCATCGTGGACGACCTGTGCGACCAGCTCGCCGGGGACACGGACTTCGTCGCGACGATGGCCTTCCCGCTGCCGGTGACCGTCATCGGCGAGCTGTTGGGCATCCCGGCGGCGGACCGACCACAGTTCCAGACGCTGGTTCGGGACTGGGCGATGGTGCTCGAGCTGCTCAGTCCTCTCGCCGTGGACACCGCCGACGTGGCCGCGAGCCAGATCGCGGACTACCTCGAGCACCTGGCCGCTGAACGGCGACAGCAGCCGTGCGAGGACCTGGTATCAACCCTGGTCGCCAACGAGGGCACGGATCGGCTCTCCAGCGAGGAGCTCGTGACCATGCTTGCCCTTCTCCTGGCCGCGGGCTTCGAGACGACCACTGGGCTGCTGACCAACGGTCTGCTTGCCCTGCTCGCGCACCCCGACCAAGCCGGGTGGCTGCGCGCCCACCCCGATGCCGCGTCCACAGCCGTAGAGGAACTCCTGCGCTACGACTGCCCCGTGCAGATGCTCTTCGGACGCCAGGCCAGCACCGCGCTCGACCTGCCCGAACTGTCGCTGGCCCCCGGCCAGCGGGTCATCACCCTGCTCGGGGCAGCCAACCGAGACCCCCAGGTGTTCGACGAACCCGACGCCCTGCACCTGGACCGAACCGGCCCAACGCACGTGTCCTTCGGCGGAGGAATCCACTACTGCCTCGGTGCACCACTCGCCCGCCTCGAGGCATCCATCGCCTTCCCCACCCTTCTCGCCCGCTTCCCCCGCATCGAGCTCGCCGGGCTGCCGGTGCACCGCCAGGGGTTGGCCCTACGCGGCCACACCGCCCTGCCAGTTCACACCTGACGCTGGTGCGACGTGATCGGAGTTGACCCCCGGTCGCCGGGAATGCCGATAGCGGATCGGGGGATCCCGGGGGGATCCCCGAACGGCACCGCGAGGACTTCATCGGCGGCGCCCACTCGAGTCGCTTGGGCGCGTCGGTCAGCGTTCCGCAGTCGGAAGGCACTCCATGGCTCCAGGTATGGGTTTCCATGAGTAGTACCTCAAGCAGCAATGCCTCGAATGTTAGGTAAGCCAAACCAAACCCTTGACAGACGCTGTCGCCGAACACGACTCTGGACGAGGCGAGTCCCTTGAGTAGGAGCTCAAGAGCATGCGCGACAACGCACTGCAGTGGGGAAGCACCTTGTCGGTCTGGTCGGCCCATCGACGAAAGGAATCCCGATGACCTCACTGAGAAAGACCGCGCTCGTCGCGGGCGTCTTCTACCTGGTTACCTTCATCTCGATCCCCACCCTCGCCCTCTACGGCCCGGTGAAGACCCAAACGGACTACATCACCAGTTCCGGCGCCGACACTGGCGCGCTCTGGGGCGGTCTCCTCGAGGTGATCGTCGCCCTGGCCGGTATCGGCACCGCCGTCACGCTGTACCCGGTGGTCAAACGGCAGAACCAAGGCCTGGCGCTTGGCTTCGTCGCCACGCGCACCCTGGAAGCCGCCATGATCTTCGCCGGTGTCGCGAGCATCCTCTCGCTCGTCGCCATGCGACAGGCCGGAGCCTCCGGAGCGGAAGCGACGTCATTGACCACCGTGGGTGAGACGCTCGTCGCGTTCTACAACGGGACGTTCCTGCTCGGACAGAGCCTCATGCCGGTCGCGAACGCGCTGCTCCTTGGCACCTTGCTGTATCAGTCGCGCCTCGTACCGCGCGTCATCCCTCTGCTGGGCCTCGTCGGAGCACCCTTGCAGCTCACCGCCGTCATCCTCACGATGTTCGGTGTCGTCGACCGGGTCTCCAGCGTCACCGGGCTCCTCGTGATCCCCGACGTCCTCTGGGAGCTGTCGCTCGGTCTCTACCTCGTCATCAAAGGCTTCAAGCCCTCTCCCGTCACAGCCGGAATGGTCGAGCCCAGCACCCCGCGCGCCTACCGCGAAGCCGCTGTCTAACCGTCGAAAACATCGGCCAGGCCCGACCAAGGGTCTGGCCGATGTCCGCGCGGGCCGACAGGGGAAGGCAACCAGCCCCCGGAGCCCCGTCCGCCCAGTTGTTCCCGGTAGCCATCCATCGTGGTCATCAGAGAAGATACGGATGCGGGCACGGCACACCTCCGGTCGTCAAGGACGTCGAACACCCTCAACGGTCCTCTCGGTGGCCGTGACCGCCCTCCTGTTCACTTTCACCGGCGTGTCGTCACCCCGCCACGCCGCCGAGCCGAGAATGAACAGGCCCTGGGTGCGGCTTCGCCGGTTCGGTCGAGGGATCGACCCCAGCCGACCCGATCCCGGAGCTTCCCCGGGGCCAGCGCCGAGGCACGAGACGGGCAGATCCGGGGTGCCGGGCTCCGTGTACCGCGCTAGGGTCGCCACGGCTGATGCATCCGCGATCGCCAGGGAGGTGTAGGTGATGACCCGAGCGGATGCGCTTGTGTTGTTCGGGGCGACCGGAGACCTCGCGCGAAAGAAGCTGTTCTCCGCCCTGTACCAGCTCGAAGCACGAAACCGCCTGAACCTGCCCGTGATCGGCGTCGCGCTCTCTGACTGGGACGACGAACAGTTCCGCGACCACGCACGCTCAGCGATCGGGGCCACAGTCAAGGGCGCCGATCCGGTGGTCGTCCAGCGGTTGTGCCAGCGACTGACGCTGGTGGGTGGTGACTACGGGCAGGCGCAGACGTTCCAGTCGCTGGCCAGCCGTCTGCGTGCGCTCGGGTCCCGGCATGGCGTGTTCTATCTGGCGATCCCGCCTTCGATGTTCCCGACGGTGGTGCAGGGCTTGGCGTCCGTAGGGCTCACTGACACCGCGAGGATCGTTGTCGAGAAGCCTTTCGGGCGGGACCTTGCCTCGGCCGAACAGCTCAACCGCGTCCTGCATGAGCACCTCGAGGAGCGGGCGATCTACCGGATCGACCACTACCTCGGCAAGGAGTCGGTCGAGGATCTGCTGGTCTTCAGATTCGCCAACAGCTTCCTGGAGCCGATCTGGAACCGTAACTATGTGGCGAGTGTGCAGGTCACCATGGCTGAGGACTTCGGTGTCGAGGGTCGCGGGGCCTTCTACGACGGTGTCGGAGCCATCCGTGATGTTCTGCAGAACCATCTGCTTCAGGTCGTGGCTCTACTTGCTATGGAGCCGCCGGTCAGTCCGGACGCCGACGCTCTTCGTGATGAGAAGGTGAAGGTCTTGCGGGCGATGCGCCCCTTGGACTGCACCACCATGGTGCGAGGGCAGTACCAGGGGTACCTGGATGAGGCCGGGGTGGGCGCCGATTCCACGGTCGAGACCTTTGTGGCCTGCCGCCTGGATATCGAGTCGTGGCGATGGGCCGGGGTGCCGTTCTTCATCCGGGCTGGGAAGGGTCTGGCTGCCACGGCGCTGGAGGCGGTCGTCGAGCTCCGGGAGCCGCCGAGGATGTTGTTCACCGACAAGGACCTGCCGAGCCCGCACGCGAACCTGTTCCGGTTCCGGCTGGGGCACCAGGACGGGGTCACGCTCACCGTGCAGGCCAAACGCCCGGGGCAAGAGCTCGCGACCGAGCCGGTCGATCTGAAGGTCGACTTCAGCGATGCCCTCGGTGTGCGACAAGAGGCCTACGAGCGGCTCCTGGACGACGCCCTTGACGGGAACCCCCGCCGTTTCGCCCGCGAGGACGGCGTCGAGAGCGCTTGGCGCGTGGTCCAACCCGCCCTGGACAACTTAGGGCCGGTCCATCCCTATCAGCGGGGAACGTGGGGTCCGGTCGAGGCCGATGAGCTGCTCCAGGGCGGCCACTGGCACGCCCCGCAGGCTGGGTCCCCTCAGCAGGTTTCTGAACCACATACCCACGCATGAACGACGAGGAGGAGAGCTCGTGGAGTCCTATGACGTAGCTGTCATCGGCATGGGACCCGGCGGTGAACACGTCGCCGGGACCCTGGCCGAGCGCGGCCTGAGGGTCCTGGGTATCGACAACGGTCTCGTCGGCGGCGAGTGCCCCTACTGGGGGTGCATCCCGTCGAAGATGATGATCCGCGCCGCGAACGCCCTCGCCGAGGCCCGCCGGGTGGTGCAGCTCGCTGGCAGCATCGCCGATATCCAACCGGACTGGGCGCCGGTGGCGCGGCGGATACGCGAGGAGGCCACCGACAACTGGGACGACCGGGTCGCGGTCGAGCGCTTCGTCGGCAAGGGCGGCACCTTCGTCCGCGGTACGGGCCGACTCGCCGGCCCAGGGCGGGTCGACGTGGACGGGGTCAGCTACGCAGTCACCCGGGGTGTCGTGGTGGCTACCGGCAGCAAACCCGCGATACCACCGATCTCCGGGCTGGACCAGGTGCCCTTCTGGACCAACCACGAGGCGGTCGAGACCAAGGAGCTGCCCGCTTCGATGATCGTGCTGGGCGGTGGAGCCATTGGGTGCGAGCTGGCTCAGGTGTTCGCCCGCTTCGGTGTCCAGGTGAGTGTCGTGGAGGCCGCCGGCCACCTGTTGCCGATGGAGGAGCCCGAGGCTGGCGAGCTGCTGCAGGGCGTGTTCGAGTCCGAAGGCATGCACGTCCACGTCGGTATGTCGGCGCGCCGCGTCGACAGCGACGGGGCTGGGGTCGCCGTCGAGCTTGACGGCGGGCTGGTCCTGCATTCCGAACGCCTTCTGGTGGCAACCGGGCGCCGGGCCGATCCCGCCGCGGCAGGTCTGGACGCGGTGGGCGTGGACCCTTCGGCCAGGGTCGCCCCGATCGACCAGCGCTGCCGCGTCGCCGACGGAGTCTGGGCGGTCGGTGACATCACCGGACAGGGTGCCTTCACCCATGTCGCCATGTATCAGGCTGGCATCGTGATCCGCGAGATCCTCGGCGAGGGCGGGCCCGCGGCCGACTACCGGGCCCTGCCCCGGGTGACCTTCACCGACCCGGAGGTGGGCTCGGCCGGCCTGACTGAGCAGCAGGCCCGCGAACGTTTCACCTCGGTCCTGGTCGGGAGCACCAACGTCCCGAGCACCGCCCGTGGGTGGATCCACAAGGTGGGCAACGAAGGCCTGATCAAGCTGATCGCCGACGCCGATCGCGGGGTGCTCGTCGGGGCCACCGCGATGGGCCCGGCCGGTGGCGAGGTCCTCGGAGCGCTCAGCGTCGCCGTGCATGCCCAGGTCCCGCTGGACACCCTGGGGTCCATGATCTACGCCTACCCGACCTTCCACCGGGGCATCGAAGACGCCCTGCGCGGACTGTCATGACCACCCAGGATCGAGCCCGCCAGCCCGTTCCTGCTGACCTCATCGAGAACTCGTTCGTCATCGAACACGGCACGGTCGGCCGGAGCAACAAGCGAGTTCGCGCCTTCAGCTCCGGCGAGCTCGTGGTGGATTCTCGATCGCCGCTGCAGGCATGGGAGCACCCGTACGAAACTCATCGACCGGTGGTGCTGTACGAGACCGGAGTTGTTCCGCGCTACTACCTTCCACGCGTTGACGTGTCGGATGGACTGGCTGATCCCCACAGCCACGACCAGTCACTGCCCTTACAAGGGCACGGCAACGTACTGGAACGCTGCGGTCAACGGTGCCGAGCTCATTGACGTCGCCTGGAGCTACCCCACGCCGCTTCCTGAGTCCATCAGGATCGCCGGACTGGTCGCCTTCTGGCCGGAGAAGAGCGCCGGGTTGCAGGTCGACGTCGACGGTCAGCGGATCGGCGAGCCCTGGTAATCGCCTCGTGTGCCTCCTCCGAGGGAAGCATCGCAGCAGCCCGGAGGGTTCCTTGACCATGAGTACAACGCCCGAAGTGCGCACCACCACCCCCGAGGTCGTTCGGCCGGTTGCTGAGGTGTATTGGCGCCCTGGCTGCCCCTATTGCTCCGCCCTTCGACGTGATCTGTCACGGCTGGGCGTGCCTGCACAGTGGCACAACATCTGGGAAGACCCCGACGCCGCACGGTTCGTTCGCAGCGTCAACGCCGGGAATGAGACCGTCCCAACGGTCCGGGTCGGATCGACCACCCTGACCAATCCGCGCCCGGACCAGGGCGCGACCCTGGTCGGCATCACGGTCGAGGAGTCCCCGCCATCGACACTGGGCCCCCGATGGGTTCTGTCGTGGGTGCCGACGGCGGGTCTTGTCATCGCCGGCGGGACGGTGGCTCAGGGCGGTCATGCCGGACTGGGCTGGACGCTGGATGGGCTCGCCGTTGCCGCTTGGTGGGTCACCCGACGCCTTCGCAGATGAATGCGAGTGGTGCAGCCCGCGGGCGCCACGCTCGACCCCCGACACCGACCCAGGGTGAATCCCGACTCACCCGGTCTCCCGCGGTGCCGAAAGTGTGGCCAGCAATCGGGACAGCCGGCGCGGTGCCTGGCAGCGGATGCCGCTAAGCAAGGCGTGGGTGACGCGGCAGGTGTCCTCAGAGTCAGAGGCCTCCGGGGCGATCGTGCAGCTGCGACACGTAGCCAACTCTGGTGCCTCGTTCGGCCTGGGAGCCTAGCACCCCCGTGTTGTGGTGGTCGTTGCTGCCGCCGCCACCTTGGCCGTCCTCTGGTGGCTGACGGGGGCGGACAGCGCTGGTGAGCGCCTCGCCGTGGCCGTGGTCCTCGGGTTAACCAAAGGCGGCGGTGAGCAGTGGCCACTTGCTCAGCAACGGGTTGGGCAGGCGGGCATTAGCCCTGGGGGACTCCGCGCCGACGGAAGGCGGCGAACCCCACCGCCAGGAGGGCCACCGCAACGGCGGCCATCACAGTGAGCGCGTCCCTCTGGATCGCGCCTGCCGGTGGATTGCCGACGTGGGTGGTCGGCGAGAGGTCGAGGACCCACTGGCGGAGTTTCAGGCCGGGACCGAGGAACGCGATGAACGTCATCGCGGCGTAGCCGGCCCAGGCGGCGCCGAACAGCCGGGGGCGCAGGCCGTAGAGCGCGAGCGCGAGCCCACCGAGCACCAGCTCGGCTGGGAGGTAGGCCAGCCCCGACTTCAGGATCGGGGCGAGCTCGGCCGTGTCGCCGACCGACAGGGCGCTCGCGAGGCCCAGGACGAGCGACGAGCCGAGCACGATCGTGAGGAGACCCCCCAGCACCACGAGCGCGTGCGAGGCCAGCAAGCGGGGCCGGGACACGGTCCCGGACAGCCGCGCCTCCAGCCTGCCCTCGGCTTCCTCGGCCCGTAGCGTGCCGATGGCCTGGACGACGTACCCCGCTGCGATCACGGCCAGGTAGAGCTGGGTGGCTGCGACGAACCCGTCCATGGGCCGACCACTGGCGATACCTATGGCATCGGCAAGAGCGGGGTTGCCGGTCACCATGTCGAGGAACTGCTGGGAGAGGGCGCCCATCGTCCCAGTGAGGAGCACGCCGCCGGCGAGCCAGCCGAGGATGGCGGGCCGGTGGATCCAGACCGCGAGCCCGATCGGGTGGCGCAGCCGCGCGGATCGCCCGGGGCCGGCACTGTCCCGGCTGAGGGCGCTGCCCAGGTCGCGGCGGGAGGCCAGCCGAAGCGCCGCTGCGCTTAGGGCGAGGCCGGCCGCGAGCGGGATGGTCAGGGCCCACCACCGCTGGTCCCCGAACGGCGCCGCCTTCTCCGCCCAGCCGAGCGGGGAGAGCCAGGTGAGCCAGGTCTTGGTCACGTCGCCCACGCCGCGCAGGACGTACGACGCCGCGAGGACGATCAGGCTCCAGGTGTAGACCCCCCGGGCGTGCAGGGTGAGCTGGGCCAGCAGGGCCGCGAGACCGGCGAAGACGAAGGCCAGGGCGCCCAGGGAGAGGGCGTAGAGGACCGACCCCGCAAACGGGACGCCGAAGACTGCCAGCCCGACGGCGAACAGGACCGCGGTGGCGACAATCGTGGCGGTGGCCACCAGGAGCGCCGCGAGGGTGGGATCGTGGCGGGCGATGCGGCCGCCGAGCAGCAGCTCGAGCCGGCCGGCCTCTTCTTCGCGCCGTGTCGCCCGCGCCACCAGGGCGATGCCGAGCAGCGGCAGCAGGAACGCGGCCATGAAGCCGAACTCGTCCTGGATGACGCCGCCGAGAGAGTCGATGCCTTCCACCTTGCCGTTGATCGCGACCAGGGCATTGCCCGTCGTGACCGCCGTGGCGTACGTGTGGATCTTGGCGGCGGTGTCGTAGAGCGCGGCAATGCTGGATACTGTGCCGATCATGCTCGCGCCCAGCACGAGCATCCAGATCAGGGCGCTGCGCCGCTGGATGCGCCCGGTGATGCGCAGCATGGTGCCCAGACCGTGCGGGCGGTCCTCGGCGGCCAGATGCCGGACGATCATCGGGAGGCCTCGTCGAGACTCTCGTCGCCGGCCGCCTCGTCGGGGTCCAGGGTTTCGCCGTAGTTCTGCAGGAACAGGGCGCCGAGACTGGGGGGCTTGACCGTGAGCGTGTGGATGCTTGCCGAGTGCAGCCGCCCGATGACGGCGTCGAGGTGGTCGGGGTCGATGGTGAACCGGGAGTCCACGTGCCCGTTGAGCCGCTCGCTGTGATAGTCGGCGACCCCCTCGGCGTCGGCCAGTGCGCCGGGGTCGGCAACGGTGACGGCGTGGACGGCGGTCCGGGTGTGCCGGCGCAGGTCGGCGAGGGTGCCGCTGATGACGGTGCGGCCACGACGGATGATGCTCACCCGGTCGGCCAGCGCCTCCACCTCGGCCATGATGTGACTGGAAAGCAGCACGGTCACGCCATCCTCGCGCCGGTCGCGCACGCACTTCTGGAAGGCCTGTTCCATGAGTGGGTCCAGACCCGAGGTCGGCTCGTCGAGCAGCAGCAGCTCGGCGTCGGTGGCCAGTGCGGCGATGAGTGCCACCTTCTGCCGGTTGCCCTTGGAGTAGTCACGGACCCGTTTGGTGGGGTCGAGCTCGAACCGTTCGACCAGGTCCGCGCGACGCCGTTCGTCGACGGCGCGGTGGGTGGCGCCCAGGACGTCGAGGCACTGACCGCCTGTCAGTCCCGGCCAGAGCGCGACGTCGCCGGCGACATAGGCCAGCCGGCCGTGCAGGCGGGGCCCGTCGTGCCAGGGATCGCCGCCGAACATCTCGGCGTGGCCTGAGGTGGCCTTCATGAGCCCGAGCAGTACGCGGAGCGTGGTGGACTTGCCGGAGCCGTTGGGTCCGAGGAAGCCATGTACCTCACCCGGGCGCACAGTGAGGTCAAGGCCGTCGAGGGCCCGGACGCTGCCGAAGACTTTGGTGAGTGCCTCGGCGCGGATCACGGGGGTGGCATCGGTCATCACAGCGACTCTTTCGCAGGGGCAATGAACGCGCCCTCGATGTAGACGGCGGTGACTTCCCTGGTCCACCGTTGCAGCCCGGCAGGCGTCAGGGGATCATCGCCGATGGCGGTGGCGATCTGGTTGCCCAGCAGGATCACGGCGAGGTCGTTGGCCAGCAGGAACGCTGCGCGGACGGCCGGGTCGTGGCTGGGCGCGGCCGCACCCTGCTCGACCATGGCGTCCAACAGGCGGCGAGTGGCGGCATACCAGCGCCCGAAGAGCGCGGCCCCGGCCGGGTCGTTGGTGAGCAGCAGTCGGCGCAGGTACGCCGGCAACGGGGATCCGTGGGGGAACACTCGGGTGAACGCCTCGGCGAGCGACGTCGGGGCCTCGCCGCTAGCGAGCATCTCGGCGAGGTCTTGACCGCCGAGGGCGAAGAGCGCGTCGAAGGACTCGGCCGAGTGGGCGTCCACCGCGGCCCGCAGGCCGTCCTTGCTCCCGAAGTGGTGGACCACCAGGCTTGGCGACACCCCGGCGGCGGCGGCGATCTCGCGTACCGTCACCGCATCATGCCCGCGATCAGCGAAGAGGCGCAGCGCGACGTTGCGGATGTTGGCCCTAGCGGTGAGGTCGGGATCGCCAGAAACTGAACTCATGTTTCGGATACTAAATGTGTGTGCAGTGAGGGGCAAGCCGATCGGATGAGTACTGCGTAACGTGCGCCTGGCCATGGCCCGGGTCGGATCGGTGCCCCCACCCGACTGGCCCCACCAGGGCAGACATGACTAACCGCGGCAGGCACCTCCACAACTGCTGAAATGCATAACCATGCATGGACCTCGGGACCGGCAAACGTCCCGAACTGGCGCGGAGAGTGAACCAGCGCGCCTGGCGATCAGCGGGAAGCCGAGGACGATGGTGTCGACGTCCAAGGCTGGGGCGTATCGCGAACACGACCGGGCTGGGCGACCCGATCCGCCTACGGGTGAGGGAACACGGCTTCAATGCGGGGCCCGTCTGAGGACCAGAACACCTTGTACGGCGGGTGGCCCGCAACGGGGAGTCGGAAGCGGATGCCGTCGGGCGTCGTGATGGCGGTGGACCGCGCCTGTGCCTGTGCGGGGAGGCGAAAGATCAGCTCACAAGCGTCCAGTACCGCATTGTAGAGATCAGCGTCGGGACCGGCCTCCAGCGAGTCGAGCTGCTTGTCGGCGACCTGGGAGTAGGCGTCGTCGGCACTCACGCGGGCCGGCGCTGACGGGCCCGGCGCACCGTGGGCGACTGCGAGGCTCGGGCGAGCAGTGCCTGCAGCTCGGGGTCGCCGTCATACTCCAGCTGCGCATCCGTCACGACGCTGGCGGGCTGCAAGAGGATGGAGCCGTCCTCATTCTCCTGGGCCAGGAAACGTTGGTTCGCGTGGCCGGGGATCACGACCCGGCTTCGGGCGTCGGTCTCGATCAGGGTGCTCACGCTGCGCGCTCCTGTCTGTTAGGGGCTTGCCCTCAACATTACACCCACCATCCCACGGTGGGCAAGTGGGCGCGTTGACTCATCAGAAGTGCGCGCGTGGAGGGGTTCGTTGACTCATCTAGGAATGCGCGCGTAGAGCGCGCCTACCGGACCGTGTTGGTGATCACCGGTAGGCCCCGGAGCATGGGACTGACGATGAGCCAACGGCGG
>DASQEP010000008.1:0-3494 GCA_035633615.1 Dermatophilaceae bacterium | reverse complement strand
CGCGGGATCAAGATCGGCGACCGGGAGATGAAGGCCCTGACGATCCAGTACCTCACCCCCCACCAATGGCACCCAGAGTGGAACTACAACATCACCCCGGCCGACACGCCCAGCCGATCGAGTTGATCAATTACGAGCCCTAACTTCGGGCATGAGGCCGACTGGGTCAAGAACGTCCAGACCACTGGCCACGCCCACATGCGGATGCGGGGCGAAGCCCTGGACCTGGACAACCCTCGGCTGGTGGACTTCGTTGACGCTGCCCCGCTGCTGCCGCCCTGGTTCCGGATCGCCTTGCGCTACATCGTGCGCACAGAATACTGCGTAGTCTTCGACGTGACGGATCCGCGCCGGTGGGCGCACCATCAGCGGGCTCGTGGAACTCTTCTGCGTCACCCGCTCAGCCAGTTGCCGAGCCGACGTCCATGCCGGCGGCCGTGAAACCCGATTCGACCCCTTCCCGACGCGCGATCTCCTGCACCTCCGTGCGGCTGGTGACAGCACCGTTACCAGCACCCCTTACCCTGGGGGAGTCAGCGGTCCTTGATGCCGAGGCCGCAGATCCGGCTGCGCACCGGCACAGCTGCCGAGACGTCAGGAGAACCACGTGATCGAGGTCGAGGACCTGCCGGAGCTGCGCGCCCCGGTGATCATTGCGGCCTTCGAGGGGTGGAACGACGCGGCAGAGGCCGCCAGCAACGTAGTCGACCACCTGGCCCGGGTGTGGCATGCCCGGCCGGTGGCCGCCATCGACCCGGAGGAGTACTACGACTTCCAGGTTAACCGCCCCCGGGTCGGCTGGGTGGACGGCGAGCGCCGGATCAGCTGGCCGACGACGCGGGTACTGGTTAGCCAGGACAGTGGATTGGACCGGGACGTGCTGCTCATTCAGGGCATCGAACCGTCCACCCGCTGGCGGTCCTTCGTCGTCGAGCTGCTTGAACTGGCCCGCGAGGTCGACGCGAGTCTGCTGGTCTGCCTGGGGGCGCTGCTCGGCGAGGTCGCGCACAGCCGTGACTTCCCGGTGGCGGTGTTGTCGGACGACCCGGACATGGCCCGGCGGTTCACGGTGGACGAGAGCAACTACGAGGGTCCGACCGGGATCGTCGGGGTTCTCGCCGACGCCGCCCGGCAGGCGTCGCTCCCGGTGATCTCCTGCTGGGCCTCGGTGCCGCACTACGCTGCCGGGAACCCCTCTCCGAAGGGGACGCTGGCCCTGCTGACCCGGATCGAGACCCTACTCGGAGCCAGCCTGCCGCATGGGCAGTTGGCCGAGCAGAGCCGGCAGTGGGAGCGCGATGTCGACCAGTTGGCGGCCGCCGACCAGGAGGTGGCCGACTACGTGCGCAGCCTGGAGCAGGCGCAGGATGCGGCCGAGCATCCCGGCGCCAGCGGCGACGCGATCGCCAAAGAGTTCGAGCGCTATCTGCGCAAGCGCGGCTCCGAGGGCAGCTGACCCGGCTGCCCTCGGAGCGACGCCCCGGGGCAGCCACCGAATCAGTCGCAGAACCTCGGGTTGCCGACGATCTGGGTGACCCGGGAGGTGCGCTTGCTCACGACCCACAGCATGTAGCCCCTGGAGGCGAAGTACTCCTTGCCGGCGTCCTCGACCCGGACCCCGCGGACACGGGCGCGCAGGGTGCCCAGCGAAGTGCCCACGTCCACCCGGTAAGGCAATGCCAGCTTGTACACGGGGTGGCCGTCGGGGAGCACCCAGGTGCGGATTCGGATGTCGGCACGCACAGGGTCCTCGCCGTACATCTCCAGCCCCGGCCAGGCGATCGACTGCGAGGTCATGTCGGGGTCGGCCAGGGTGCACCCGGTACCGCTTCGAGAGACCGACGGCCCCAGCGCCGGCTGCAGGGTGGCTCGAGTGGTCGCCACGGTGGCCGGTAGTGCCAGGGTGTGCACCCTCGTAGGAGTCAGGACGAAACCGCCCCGCGGTGACACCACGAGGATCAACCCGCGGGTGTTCGTGGCTCCGGCCCGGTCGCGGATGGCGACGGTGAACGCGGAGGCGCCGGAATGGGTCGGCCGGCCGGAGATCAGGCCGAACCGGTCGAGGCTCAGCCCGTGCGGCAATAGGGTGCCCGCCGCCATGCTGTACCGGTACGGGGTGCGGCCACCCTTGCCTACCAGCATGGTGCGGTACGCCTTGGTCCGTTCGGCGCCGGGCGCGATTTTGGTGGCGATCCCCAGGGAGACGGCGGCGCCGGCTGGCCTGCTGAAGGCGAACTGGGCAGTCCGCGCGGCCCTGGCGGCCACGTCACGTGGGTCGGGTGAGGTCGCGGCCTGGGCGACGGTCGGCACGGCCATGCCCACTGCGGCGATGACTGACGTGGTGGTCACCCGGAGACGACGGCTCATTCGGTCCACCCCTTCCTGAGGAACTGCGCTGGACTGCGTGGACAACTGAGTCTTGCCTGTGAGGTTTCGGTGACGCTGTCAGCCTCTGCGTCGGTGCTGTAACGATCCGGGCACGGGGGTCCCGTCCACCGCCAAGAAGGTCAGCCTCCGGCCGGTCAGCTCAGAACCCGAACCCCCAGCAGCGCGTCCACGGCAGCGGCCAGCGCGGCGCCCGGGTCCGTCGATCCGGTTGCGGCCTCGGTTCCGATGGCCGGACCCGACCCGCTCGGGGCATCAGTCGGCGGCTGCCGACTCCAGGCGTCCACGGCGGCCAGTGCGCCGGGGGTATCGAGGTCGTCGGCCAACCGCTCACGCACGAGATCGATGGTCGCATCGGCGAGCCCGCCACGCTCCGAGCTCATCGCGTACCGCCAGCACTCCAGCCGGCGCTGTGCATCGACCATGACGTCGTCGGTGTACTGCCACTCGCCGCGGTAGTGGTGCGCCAGTAGGGCCAACCGCACGGCCATCGGGTCGACACCTTCCTGCAGCAGCCGGGAGACCAGCACCAGGTTGCCCCGGGACTTGCTCATCTTCTGCCCGTCCAGCCCCACCATCGCCTGGTGGACGTACCCGCGCGCGAAGCCGTCACCTGTCAGCGCCACTGCTTGCACGGCGCTCATCTCGTGGTGCGGGAACACCAGGTCAGTCCCGCCACCCTGAATGTCAAAAGGGGTGGTCAGCAGGTCCAGAGCGATGCTGGTGCATTCGATGTGCCAGCCGGGCCGTCCGGGCCCGAGCCGGGCCGACTCCCAGGACGGCTCACCGGCCCGAGCGGCGCGCCACAGCAGCGGGTCGAACGCGGTCCGCTTGCCCGGCCGGTCCGGGTCGCCGCCGCGGTCGGCGAAGACCCTCATCATCTCCTCCCGCGACCAACCGCTTACCGTGCCGAACGACGGTTGCCGGGTCAGGTCCAGGTAGACGTCTCGGGACGGCTGAGCACCGGGGTCGGTCGGGTGGACGGGTAGATCGTAGGTGAGCCCGCCGTCGACGAGCGCGGTGACTGCTTGTTCGATGTGCGGCAACCGTTCCACCACCCCGACGTAGTCGTCCGGTGGGATGACCCGCAGTGCCGTCATGTCGTCCCG
>DASQEP010000007.1:0-71519 GCA_035633615.1 Dermatophilaceae bacterium | reverse complement strand
CGACACCGACCGGTCCAGTCTGCTGACCGAGCTCATGCTGGCGGTGATCAGCGAGTTCGCCGTGGACACCTCCGAGCTGCACAACGACTCCACCAGCGTCTCGGTGTCCGGGGTCTACCCCGACGCGGACGGCCGGCCCCGATCTTAGCCTTTGAGTGATCGACCAACTCCTCCAGCTTCGCCAGGTAGGCATCGATCACCCGCGGGCGAGGCACCTGCACGACCCGAAGGGCCGCCTGCGTCACGGACCGCGACATGGCCAGCCACGGTGTGATGCGAGCACCCCGCTAACTCAGCAGCGTCACGAAGCGACCCAGTCAGATCGTAGGCTTCCAGAATTTCCATGATTTCCTCCGCAGACTTCAAGTAGTCCCTCCTCAGGTGACGCGTAGGCAGCGATCGGCGGCTTCAGCACCACCAAGCGCACCTGAGGAGGGGCCCCAACCGCGGGACGCGGCGAGGCAGACGACGTCGTGTCGGGCAGATCTCATGGCCGCCAGCGGGCAGTTTCTTGGCCGTCTCCGGGCAGTTTCTCGTGGCCGCTGTCACTCGGCCGACGCGACGCTGAGAACACCGAGCTGAAGACGTTCCGCGCCCTGGCATTGTCACGACTCGCCGCCCAACACGACGAGATCACCAGCCTCCGGGCGGAACTGCCAGGCACCCGAGACGCCAAGATCCGCACACTGCCAACCCGGTAGCGAGCACGCCTAAGGACTACACCCGAGCGCCGCCTGTCCTGCCTGGGCCTGGGACGGGTCTGATCCAGGTCTGATCCGGTCTGATCCGGTGAGACACGCCAACGTTTGAAACGCGACTATCGTCGGCCAACGCGGGGCGGTCGTCCCGAGACGAATCGCCAGCGGACATGTCTCATGCCGGACTAACGGCAGTAGCCGATGAGGGGCATGGTCGGACCCGGTAAGACGTGACTTCCTCGTAGTCAACGAGCCAGCGACCGCTTGACTTACCGTCTCTTCGCGACACGCGGTTCATCACCTCGGTGGGAACTCCGTATACCGCCATTGCGCTCATCTTCGCGGTGATCGCGCCGCTGATGTGTACCCGTTGTGTAACGGCGCCTCTCCAGCCACCCTGTCCACCGGGACCTACAAACAACAAAACCCCTAGTTGACCAGGGGTTTTGTTGTGGTAGCCCCGACGGGATTCGAACCCGCGCTACCGCCTTGAGAGGGCGGCGTGCTAGGCCACTACACAACGGGGCCGTGCCGTGCCGGCCGGTTCGCAGGGCCAAAATCGGGGGTCCCCACGGCGACAACGTCAGAACACTACCGCTCGTGGGATGGGTTCCCAAATGCGGATAGACCCGCCGACGCCGTCGTCGGCGAGGCCTCTGCTGGGGTACCAGGACTCGAACCTAGACTGACGGAACCAGAATCCGGCGTGCTGCCAATTACACCATACCCCACGGGGTATTACCGCACCCATGCGCCAAGGCGCCAGGATGAAGCTCACCGCCCCCGAACTGTAGCGGGGGCCCGGGTCGGGGCCCAAATCGGCGTCGGCACCCGGTCGTCCCCGGGTGGTCGCCGGTTGCCGTTACAGGGTGCGGCGCAGTCGACGCAGTCGGGCCAGCGTGGCGTGACGGCCCAGGATGTCCATCGACTCGAACAGCGGCGGCGAGATCCGCCGGCCGGACAGGGCCACCCGCAATGGGGTGAAGGCCACCTTGGGTTTCAAGCCGAGCCCGTCCACCAGAGCCGAGCGCAACGCCTCCTCGATGGCCGGGGCCGTCCATCCGCGCCCCTGACCGAAGGTGTCGCCCGGGTCGGCGTCGAGATGGTCCAGGGCCGTCGCGGCGGCGTCCAGTACCGCTCCGGCATCCGAGCCGAGCTGTCTGCGGGCGTCATCCGCGATGGGCACCTCGTCGTCGTCGAGGTAGAACGGCGCAATCAGCGGGACCGCCTCGGAGAGCACCTGCACCCGGGTTTGCACCAACTGGACGACCAGCTTGAGCCGGCCCAGTTCACCCAGGGACGGGTTGGCCCCCAGCACCCCGGCGCGCTGCAGGTAGGGCAACAGCCGGGAGGCGAGATCACCGACCTCGAGGCGGCGGATGTGGTCGGCGTTGATGGCCTCCGCCTTGCGCTGATCCCAGCGGGCCGGGTTGGGGTTGACATCGCCGATGTCGAAGGCGGCCACCATCTCCTCGGGGGAGAACACGTCCCGGTCCGGGCCGATGGCCCAGCCCAGCAGCGCCAAGTAGTTGATCATGCCCTCCCGCACGAATCCCCGGTCTCGGTGGTGGAAGAGGTTGGAGTCCGGGTCCCGCTTGGACAGCTTGCGGTTGCCCTCCCCCATGACCAGTGGCAGGTGCGCGTATCGGGGCACCCGATCGGCGACCCCCAGCTCGACCAGCACTCGGAACAGGGCGATCTGCCGTGGCGTGGAGGAGAGCAGGTCCTCCCCCCGGATCACGTGGGTGATCCGCATGTCGGCGTCGTCGACGGGATTGACCAGCGTGTACAGGGGCGCCCCGTTGCCGCGGACGATGACGAAGTCCGGGACGCTGCCGGCGGGAAAGCGCACCTGCCCGCGGATAAGGTCGTCGACGGCAACGTCTTCCTCGGGCATCCGCAGTCGCAGCACGGGCTGGCGACCTTCGTGACGGAATGCGCGCCGCTGCTGGTCGGTGAGCAGGCGGTCGTGGTTGTCGTAACCGAGCTTGGGGTCCCTCCCGGCGGCCCGATGCCGCGCCTCGATCTCCTCGGTGCTCGAAAACGACTCGTAGGCGTACCCGCGCTCCAGGAGCAGCCGCGCCACTTCGGCGTGCCTGTCGTGGCGCTGGCTTTGCCGGTACGGCGCATACGGGCCGCCGATGTCGGGTCCCTCGTCGTAGTCCAGCCCGAGCCAGCGCAACGCATCGATGAGCATCGCCATCGACTCGTCGGTGTCCCGAGTGGCGTCGGTGTCCTCGATCCGGAACACGAACGCCCCCCCGGTGTGCCGCGCGAAGGCCCAGTTCGACAGGGCGGTCCGAGCCATCCCCACGTGCGGCAGGCCGGTCGGCGAGGGGCAGAACCGGACCCGCACGCCGGGCTCGGCCGCGCCGGGGGTGGTGTCCGGGGCAGGGGTGGGGGTGGGGGTGGGGGTGGGTCCATCGATCATGGTGCCCGCCAGCCTAGCGACGCACGAAGGGATTGCTGAGCACGCCGATGCCCACGATCTCCACCTCGACGCGCTGCCCCGCCTGCACCGCACCGACCCCCGCCGGGGTTCCGGTGAGGATGACGTCCCCAGGCAGCAGGGTGAACGCGGCCGAGACCGCTGCGACCAGAGTCGGGACGTCGTGGATCAGGTCAGCGGTGGTCCCGTCCTGCACGACCGCGCGGTCCAGCCGGGTCACCAGGTGCAGCTGCGAGGGGTCCAGGTCGGTCTCGATCCACGGTCCGAGCGGACAGAACGTGTCGAAACCCTTGGCGCGGGACCACTGCCCGTCCGAGCGCTGCAGGTCGCGGGCGGTCACGTCGTTGGCACAGGTGTAACCGAGGATGACCTTGGTGGCCCGCTCCCGGGGCACGTCCTTGCACATCCGGCCGATGACGACGGCCAGCTCGCCCTCGTAGTGGCAGTTGTGGGTCTGACGGGGAATGACCACCGGATCGTCCGGCCCGACGACCGCGGTGTTCGGCTTGAGGAACATCATCGGCTCGTCGGGAGCCTCGTTGCCCATTTCGCGTGCGTGCTCGAGGTAGTTGCGCCCGATCCCGACGATCTTGCTGCGCGGGATGACCGGGGCAAGCAGCCGGACGGTGTCCAGGTTGATACGCCGCCCGGTGGGAGTGATCTGGGTGTACAGCGGGTCGCCGGTTATCTCGGCAAGCCACTCGTCGCCGGGTTCACCGGTGACGACGCCGTAGCTTGGCTCATCGCCGGTGGTGAAGCGCGCGATCCGCATGGGCTCACGCTACTGCCGTCGGCGCGCGCCTCAGTGGCGTTGCAGTTGGGCCAGGACGGCGGTGGCGATCACGTGGTAGCCGGCGTCGTTTGGGTCCTCCACCTCGTCGACGATCTGGTCCCACGCGCGCGCCAACGCGAAGTCACTGGACCGCTGGGCCACGAGGTCGATCATGCTCGCCTGGAGGATAAGACACCCTGAACGTACGTTGTCCGGTCTCGGTGCCAGCCACCAGGTACCACGCGCCGTTCTTGTCGATCAGACCCCAGGGGTCCACCACGCGCCGGGTGCGATCGTGAAGACGGTTCTCATACTCCAGGAGGACCTTGCGGCGAGCGATCACAGCGTTCTGGAGTTCGTCGACCAGCCCGGGGCGCAGGCGCTCACTGTGGCCCCACGGTGTGGGGTCGACCGCGACGGCGGTAGCTGCCGCTCGGGCGTCAGCCCGGAACACTTCAGGCAGTGCTTGACTGAGTTTGTGCACAGCCGACCGAGTGGTCGAGTCCAGAGAGGCGACAGGTCCGGCGAGCAGGAACAGCGCCTTCGCCTCACCAGGGGTCAGGCCCGGCAGGTCGGTGCGGGCACCGCCGACCAGCGACCACCCACCACCACGCCCAGCCTGGGAGTAGCCGGAACCCCAGCTGCAGACAGAGCCTCCAGGTCACGGTGCGCGGTGGCCACCGACACCTCCAGCTCGTCGGCGATCTCGCCCGCGGTGACTCGAACACGAGCCTGCATCAACAGCACGGTCGCCACCAGCCGATCAGCGCGCATACCGCGATCCTCGCAGACAAAGTAGTCCGAGGATGAGCACTTCAGGTCCGCATGCTGGCCCCACCACGGCGGGTGATGCCACCGCCACCGACCAGAGGGAGAGCAACCCATGTTTCGAGGACTTGCCACCGTCAGCTTCTACGCCCACGACCTGACATCGGCCAGAGATTGGTACAGCGAACTGCTGGGGATCCAGCCGTACTACGCCTTTCCGGCGCCGCCCGCACCGCCGGCCTACGTCGAGTTCAGGGTCGGCGATGACCACGACGAGCTCGGCCTCATCGACCGCGCCTACGCACCCAGCGGCGCGTCCAACCCCCCTGGCGGTGCGGTGATCTTCTGGCATGTTGATGACCTGCCTGCCACCGTGCAGCGGTTGCTTGCGATGGGGGCCACCGAGTACGAGCCACTGACAACGCGAGGGGCCGGGTTCGTAACGGCGTCGGTGGTCGACCCGTTTGGCAACGTCCTGGGCGTCATGCACAACCCGCACCACCTCGATGCCCTGGCCCACCGGAGCGGGCGGTGAGCATCACGGCCTCTCCAGCAGGGGTGCCCACGGCGCTGCGCGGCGGACGGTCGCGCAGAAGATGGGGATCAAGCCGGGAAGCCGTAGCCACCTCGTGGCAACGCCACCATCTGCCGCGTTGGCCCATCGAACTGCCTTCACTCGTGATCCCACCCGAGGCGTACCACCTGGTGATGGAGGTCGCGGCCGGCCAGCTTCACGAGGTCGCCGAGCTCTCGGGCACGATCAGGGATGTTGGCGAGCTGCGATAAGCCCTCGCGCCTGGCGAACCTGCGTCTCGATCCCCAGAGGTGCGCTGACCTGGCGGTGCAGGTCGCGGCCACCGGCTGCCCCGCCCGAGGGCCGCCGGTCACGGTGTGGCTGTGGATCGCGGTCAGGAAGCCGCGGACGAAAGGGCGCAACTGGTGGCGGTCGGTCACCAGGGCTAGCCCGGATGTCAGGACCGGCCCGGGCCAACTGCCGACCACGAGTCAAGGAATAGATTGTAGTAATTGAGCACAACAAACGGGGTGCGCGGGTCGTCCGCCCAAAGCTGTATCAGAAACGTGGACACCCGGGTAGCACGGCGACCATTCCAACGGTGACGCAGGAGACGTCGAGGCCGGTAGCGGACCTCAACCGTTGCACGACGTTGGCGCCGCGCTGACCGTGATCAGCCGAACCCGGGCGGCTGGGAAATCAGCTCGGCTACCGCCCGGGACAGCTGCCCGTCACCGTCGCGGTGGCAGCTGCCGCCGCTGAGCATGATCTGCATGATCTCGCCGGAACAGGCCAGGCTCGACTGGCGGGCCCGGGATGGGATCAGTTCAGGGCTGCCAGCGGCCCCGCCGCCGTCACTACGGCGACAAGGATGCGACGTGGGCTCATCACGGTCTCCTCGGTGATGGCACGACAACGGGCGGCGGGCAGGGTAGGAAGCAACCTACGCTTCGAGGGTGACCTGGCAGAAGTGGCCGGCGCCCGAATGGCGGGCGCTGGTGCGGGAACACGAGCGCAGCGTCGACGCGTTGACCGCGGGTTTCCTGCAGCGCCGGTCGCGGGGGGTCGCCCACCCGGTCGAAGACTTCCTGTTCGTCTACTACCGGCACTCCCCCGCCCGCCTGCGCCGCTGGCATCCCGGTCCGGGCGTGCTGCTGCTGCACCCCGAGGCACCTCCCGGGCCGTCCGTCAGCCGAGCAGGCGAGCGGGCCGGATGGCCCTACTACCTCACTACCGAGGGCGGGGTCGGCCTGGACCTCGAGTGCTACCTCGCCCGGCGCGGCACCACCGTCCGGTTCGTCCGTGACCTGTTGGCCGCGACCTCCGCCCGGTCGCCCTACCTGGGCTGCTGGGGGCTGCACGAATGGGCGATGGTGTATCGGGCCGACCCGGACCAGCTGCGCCATGCGGGGTGGCCGCTGCGGCTAGGTCCGGCCGGCACCGACCGCGTCGTCGAGGCACACCAGATCCGCTGCTCGCACGCCGACGCCTACCGGTTCTTCACCGCGGCCGCGGCCCCGCGCAACCTGTTGCACCCCAGCCGGGCAACCCAACTCCACGACGAACAACCGGGCTGCTTGCACGCCACGATGGACCTGTACAAGTGGGCCCACAAGCTGGCGCCCGGCATCCCCAGCGACCTGACCCTGGCCTGCTTCGAACTGGCCCGCGACGCGCGTGAGCTGGACATGCGGGCCGGTCCGTACGACCTGACCGACCTGGGCTATCCCCCGACCACCGTGGAAACCGCGGACGGCAAGGCGGAGTACGCCCAGCGACAACGCGAGCTGGCCAGCCGCGGTGACCGGCTGCGCCGCCGGCTCACCGACGCCTGCGAGACGATTCTGGCCGGACGCCGCTCCCCTCCGGGAAAGCGCCACACTCAGACGTTAAAGCCGCACCTGCCCTGCTGACCGCGGGGGTGACCGGGGCCCCGGCCGACGGTTGATCCTGACGGCCGGCGCCGTCGCCCCTAGGCTGATCACCATGCCCGGATACGCGATCCCACGCCCCACCTCGGGGGACATCATCGACCTCATCCTCGACGACCACCGCTTCGTCGAGTCGCTGCTGCGCGACCTGCGCACCTCCCCGTCGGACCGGGCAGCTGCCCGCGCCTGCCTGGCGGCCGTCTTGGTCGCCCACGCCGAGGCCGAGCAGTCGGCGGTCTACCCCAAGCTTGCCCGTCGCGCCGAGGAGGTCGGGGCCGAAGAGGTCGAACACGGCCACAAGGAGCACGCCGAGGGGAACCGCTGCCTTCTGGAGCTGCTGGAGGCCAAAGGCACCACGACGCAGAAGTTCGAGGACGCCGTCAACAAGCTCAGCGCCTACCTCTATCACCACATCTGCGAGGAGGAGCTGACCATCCTCGGTCCGGCCCGCGAGCAGGTCGGGGACAAGGAGCGGCGGGAGATCGGCGCGGGGTGGCTTGCCACCCGCGGGGAGTTGCTGGACGGCGACTGCGGCTCGGCCGAGAACGTCCGACGACTGGTGGACCGGGACGTCAAGGCCGGTATCATCCGGGAGGAGTTGCCCGAACACCCCGGGCATTGACGGGCCGCACGCCCGTCCAGACCGCCGTCCAGGTCCTGGTCAGGTCCGGGCCAGGCCGACCGGCGTCGGTGCGCGGTCCGGGCGCTCAGACCAGCCGGGTCAGCCAGCCGTGCCGGTCCTCGGTGCGCCCGTACTGGATGTCGAGCAGCTGCTCGCGCAGCTGTCGGGTGACCTGCCCGACCTCCTGACCGTCACGACGGTGGTCGCATGAGCCACCCTCCCAGCGCAGCTCGCCAACCGGGGTGATCACCGCAGCGGTCCCGCAAGCGAAGACCTCGGCGAGCTCGCCGGCGGCCGCGGCCTCCTGCCATTCCCGGATCGGGATGCGCCGCTCCTGCGGGCTCAGTCCCAGCTCCTTGGCCAACTGCAGGATGGAGGCCCGGGTCACTCCCTCCAGAATCGAGCCGGTCAGCTCCGGGGTGGCCAGCCGGCCGTCCCGGAACACGAAGAAAAGGTTCATCCCGCCGAGTTCCTCGATGTACGTACGGGTCGCATCCAGGAACACGGCCTGGTCGCAGCCGTGCTCGATGCCCTCCACCTGCCCGGCGAGGGAGCTGGCGTAGTTGCCGCCGCACTTGGCAGCGCCGGTGCCGCCCGCCCCGGCCCGGGCGAAGTCCGTCGAAACCCACAGAGTCACCGGCTTCAGCCCGCCGGCGAAGTAGGCGCCCGCCGGTGAGGCGATGACCGCGTAGGTCACCTCCTTGGCCGGCCGCACCCCCAGGAATCGCTCCGAGGCGAACATGAACGGCCGTAGGTAGAGGCTGGTCTCACCGGTGCCGGCCGCGGGCACCCAGTCCCGATCGACGCCGACCAGGGCCCTGAGCGAGGCGATGAAGTCCTCCCCGGGCAACGTCGGCAGCGCGAGCCGGTGCGCCGAGCGGATCATCCGCTGGGCGTTGGCCTCGGGGCGGAACGCCCAGATCGAGCCGTCCTCGTGCCGGTAGGCCTTCAGCCCCTCGAAGATCTCCTGGGCGTAGTGCAGCACCGCGGCTGCCGGGTCCAGGCTGATCGGCCCGTACGGGGCGATCCGGCCGTCGTGCCAGCCGAGCTCGGGCGTCCAGGTGGCCAACGCCATGTGGTCGGTGAACGACTTGCCGAATCCGGGGTCGGCCAGAATCTCGCGACGCCGCTGGTCGGGGGTTGGGTTGGGGTGTTGCTGGACCGGGAAGGCCAGCGCCGTGCTCGTCATCTGCTCTCCTCGACGTGTGGTGTGCTCGGGGAGCCGGCACCTGGATCGCCGGCCCTGACCGGCCCCGCTGGCAGGTTATCGCGCCCGGGGGACGGCCGGACGGCGCCTCGAATGTCCCGCTCAGCCAACCCGCTCGGCGATGGCGTCCCCGATCCGGCGCGTCGAGCGGGTCGAGGAGCCCCGGGCGGACAGGTCCGCCTCGACGGCGGCGTGGATCGCCGCCGCGTCGTCGGCACGGCCGACGTGCTCGAGCATCATCGCCACCGACAGGATCGCAGCTGTGGGGTCGGCCAGGTCCTTGCCGGCGATGTCCGGGGCCGACCCGTGTACCGGCTCGAACATGCTCGGCACCCTCCGGTCCGGGTTGATGTTGCCGCTCGCGGCCAGGCCGATCCCACCTACGATGGCGCCGGCCAGGTCGGTGAGGATGTCGCCGAAGAGGTTGTCGGTGACGATGACGTCATACCGGCCGGGGTCGGTGACCATGAAGATCGTCGCGGCGTCGACGTGCTGGTACGCGGTGGTGACCTGCGGGAACTCGTCGCCGACCTCCTCGACGGTCCGCCGCCACAGGTGACCCGAGTAGGACAGGACGTTGTGCTTGTGAATGAGGGTCAGATGACGGCGCCGGCGGGACTGGGCCCGGGTGAAGGCGTCCCTGACCACCCGCTCCACCCCGTACCGGGTGTTGACGCTGAGCTCGGTGGCGATCTCCGCGGGGGTCCCCTCGCGCAGCACCCCACCCTGACCGGTATACGGGCCTTCGGTGCCCTCCCGCACGACGACGAAGTCGATGCCGTCCGGGGCGACCCGGGCGACATCCAGCGGGCTGCGCACGCCCTGGTAAAGCCGCGACGGGCGCAGATTCACGTAATGGTCGAGGCTGAACCGCAGCGCCAGCAGCAGTTGTCGCTCCAGCACGCCACTGGGCACGCTGGGGTCCCCGACCGCGCCGAGCAGGATGGCGTCGTGGCCGCGCAGTTCCTGTAAGACCCGGGGGGGCAGCGCCTCCCCGGTGGCGTGCCAGCGCCGAGCACCCAAGTCGTACTCAGTGGTAGCCACCCTCAGCCCGGTCCGCCCCGCACGTGCGCCCAGCACCTTGACGGCCTCGGCGACGACCTCGATGCCGATCCCATCCCCGGGGATCGTGGCCAGGTTCAGGGACTGCGGGATGGCGGCGCTGCTCATTGATCCACCCTAAAGTCGTGTCTTGCCTCGCGGAACGGATCGCTCGGATCCCGGCATAACGCCGCCGTGCCGACCGGGCCACAACCGGTCGCGGCTCAGGTCACAAGGACCGAACCCCGCCGACGCGGCGGTCGGGCCGCAGCGGCTCCACCGTCCGTGTCACCGGTTCGGGGACTGAACGCCCTAGTCGGTCAGGTCGACGGTGACGAACTTGGTGTCCCCGATCGCGTCCTCCAGTTGGGTCACCACCTCCGGCGGAATGGCCGAGTCCAGCGTGATGACGACCATGGCCTCGGACAGGACGTCGTCGCGGCCGATCTGGATACCCGCCAGGTTGACGCCCGCGTCGCCGAGAAGCCGTCCGACGATGCCGAGCACGCCCGGTCGGTCGGAGTAGGCGTGCAGGGCCATGTGCGGGGTGATGGCGATGTCCAGGTCAAACCCGTTGACGCCGACCAGCTTCGGTACTTGACGGGTGCCGGACAGGGCTCCGCTGACGCTGATCTGCTCCCCGTCGGGCATCGTGCCGCGCAGGGTGACCTGGGAGCGGAACCGCTCGCTGTTGGCCTCGGTGACCAGCCGGACGTTGACGTTGCGGTCCCGAGCCAGCAGCGGGGCGTTGACGTAGGACACGCTCTCGGCAACCACATCCTCGAAGAGCCCCTTGAGCGCGGACAGCTCCAGGATGCTGACGTCTTCGCCGGCCAGTTCACCGTGGACCTCGACATCCAGGTGCGAGGGCACCCCTGCGGCCAGCGCCGTGAAAATCCGCCCCAGGGTCTCCACCAGGGGAATCATCGGGCGGACATCCTCGGCGATGGCCCCACCGGAGACGTTCACGGCGTCCGGGACCAGCTCCCCGGCCAATGCCTGCCGGACCGACTTGGCGACCGCGATGCCGGCCTTCTCCTGCGCCTCGTCGGTGCTCGCGCCCAGGTGCGGGGTGACCACGACGTTTTCGAATTGGAACAGCGGGGAGTCGGTGCACGGTTCCTTGGCGTAGACGTCGAGCCCGGCTCCGGCGACCCGGCCCTCCCTGATGGCGTCCGCCAACGCATGCTCGTCGACGATGCCGCCGCGAGCCGCGTTGATGATGCGCACCGACGGCTTGACCTTCTTGAGCGCCTCGTCGCCGATCAGGCCGAGGGTCTCCGGCGTCCTGGGCAGGTGCACGGTGATGAAATCGCTGTGTTCTAGCAGCTCGTCCAGGGTGACCAGCTGCACACCCAGCTGTCCGGCCCGGGCGGCGCTGACATACGGGTCGTAGGCGATGACCTTCATGCCGAAGCCGGCCAGTCGCTCGGCGGTCAGCTGACCAATCCGGCCGAGCCCGACCACGCCGACGACCTTGTCGAGCAGTTCCACCCCGCCGTACTTGCTGCGCTTCCAGGCCCCGCCCTTCAGGGACTGGTTGGCCGGCGCGATGTTGCGCGCGCAGGCCAGTAGTAGACCGACGGCGAGTTCGGCCGCCGAGGTGATGTTGGAGGTCGGGGCGTTGACGACCATGACACCGGCCTGAGTGGCGGCCTTGACGTCCACGTTGTCCAGGCCCACTCCGGCGCGCGCGACGATGCGTAGCTTCTTGCCGGCGGCCAGTGCCTCGGCGTCGATCTGGGTGGCCGAGCGGATCAGCACCGCGTCGGCGTCGGCCAGGGCCGGCAGCAGTTCGGATCGATCCGCCCCGTCGCAGGTCCGGATGTCGAAGTCGGGACCCAGTGCGTCGATGGTGGCGGGGGAGAGCTCTTCGGCAATGAGAACCACGGGGCTAGTCACGGCAAGGCCTTTCCAAAACGTGGCGGGTTGCTGTCCGACCCGGCTGGGTCCGGTCCCCGTTGGAGTCGAACAGGACGTCAGCCAGCACGAACAGCTCGGGGAATGTGCGGTCGCACCCAGCCCGGCAGACTCCATCTTGGCCGTGGCTCTCGATTGCTGAGTAGCCGACGCCCGCATGCCGGACAGACGGCCGGACCCTCGGTGAGGAGGCCAGGCATCGCCGCATGTCAGACCCTTGACAGCCGTTTAAGCCCTGCCACCTCGATCCTTTCACTGACGGCGCGCAGTCGCCGTTCTAGCGAGCGGCTGTTCCCTCGGTGTAGTCCGCGTCGGCGTCACCCTGCTTGATCCATGCCATCAGGCCGCGCAGCTTCCGGCCGGTCGCCTCGATCGGGTGCTGCTCCCCCGCCGCCCGCAAGGCGCGAAACTCGGGGGCGCCGGCGTCCTGGTCGGCGATGAACCGGGCGGCGAAGACCCCGCTGCGGATGTCCTCCAGGACGGCCTGCATGTTCTCCTTGACGTGCGGGTCGATGACCCTCGGTCCAGAGACGTAGTCGCCGTACTCGGCGGTGTCGGAGACCGACCAGCGTTGTTTGGCGATGCCGCCCTCGACCATCAGGTCGACGATGAGCTTGAGCTCGTGCAGGCACTCGAAGTAGGCGATCTCTGGCTGGTACCCGGCCTCGGTGAGTACCTCGAAGCCGTACATGACCAACTGCGACGCCCCGCCACAGAGCACCGCCTGCTCGCCGAACAGGTCGGTCTCGCACTCCTCTGTGAAGGTCGTCTTGATACCCCCGGCGCGCAGTCCGCCGATCGCCTTGGCGTAGGAGGCTGCCAACGCCCAGGTGTGCCCCGAGGCGTCCGTTTCGACCGCTAGGAGCACCGGTACCCCGCGTCCGTCGACGTACTCCCGCCGGACCAGGTGCCCGGGGCCTTTCGGGGCCACCATGCAGACGCTGATCCCCTCCGCCGGAGCGATGTATCCGAACCGGATGTTGAAGCCGTGCCCGAACAGCAGCGTCGAGCCGGGATTGAGGTGGGGGGCGATGTGCTCGGCGTAGACGAGCCGCTGGACCTGGTCGGGGGTCAGGATGACGACGACGTCGGATTCGCGGACCGCCTCGGCGACGGAGGTCACCCGGAGGCCCTCGTTCTCGGCCTTGCCCCGGGACGCGCTGCCCTCGGCCAGCCCGACCCGCACGTCCACCCCGGAGTCGCGCAGGTTGAGCGCGTGCGCGTGGCCCTGGCTGCCGTAACCGATGACGGCCACCTTGTGCCCCTGAATGACGGACAGGTCGGCGTCGTCGTCGTAGAACATCTCGGCCACGGGGGGCTCCTTCACGGTCACACGAAACGGAATGTTACATACAGCTGATACACCTGAAGATCGGCTAGTGGCGCACGGTGCGGTCCGTGATCGAGCGCGGACCCCGGCCGATCGCAACCATCCCGGACTGGACCAGTTCCTTGATCCCGTACGGCTCCAGGTTGGCCAGCAGCGCCTCGAGCTTCTCCACGCGTCCAGTGGCCTCGATGGTGACCGAGTCCGGGGCGACGTCCACGACGTTGGTCCGGAACAGCTCGGCCACGGTCAGCACGTGCGCACGTGACTGGGCGTCGGTGCGGACCTTGACCAGCAGGATCCGCCGCTCGACGGAGCTGTCCGGCTCCAACTCGACGACCTTGAGCACCTCGACGAGCTTGTTGAGCTGCTTGGTGACCTGCTCGAGGGGCAGTTCCTCCCCGTCGACCAGAACCGTCATCCGGGAGATCTCGTCGCGCTCGGTCGGGCCGACCGCCAGGGAGTGGATGTTGAACCCGCGCCGCGAGAACAGGCCCGCGATCCGGGTCAGCACCCCCGGCTTGTTCTCCACGAGGACCGACAGGACGTGCTTGCTCATCTCAATCCTCGCGTTCCCACACCGGGCTCATGCCCCGGGCGATCTGGATCTCGTCGTTGCTCACCCCGGCCGGCACCATCGGCCAGACCATCGCGTCGCGGCAGACCACGAAGTCGACGACGACCGGTCGGTCGTTGATGGCCATGGCGGCGCGGATCGTCTCGTCGACGTCCTCGTCCCGCTCGCAGCGCAGCCCCGCGCAGCCATAGGCCTCGGCGAGTTTGACGAAGTCGGGCACCCGCGAGGAGGCGTGGCTGGTGTGCAGGTCAGTGTTGGAGTACCGCTCGTTGTAGAACAGCGTCTGCCACTGCCGGACCATGCCGAGGCTGGAATTGTTGATGATCGCGACCTTGATCGGGATCTCGTTGATGACGCAGGTGGCCAACTCCTGGTTGGTCATCTGGAAGCAGCCGTCACCGTCGATGGCCCAGACCACCCGGTCCGGCTCGGCGACCTTGGCCCCCATCGCGGCCGGGACCGCGTACCCCATCGTTCCCAGGCCGCCGGAGTTCAGCCACGAGTTGGGACGCGAGTACTTGATGAACTGGGCGGCCCACATCTGGTGCTGGCCGACTCCGGCGACATAGGTCGCCTCCGGGCCGCAGATCTCGCCCAGCCTGGTGATGACGTGCTGAGGTGCGGACAGACCGCTGCCGGGTTCGGTGTACCCGAGCGGGTAGCGCTGCTTCCACTGGGCGACCTCGTGTCGCCAGGCGGAGTAGTCACCGACCGCGTCGGGTTGGCCCAACGCCCGCAGCAGGTCGAGAACGACCTCCTTGCAGTCCCCGACTATGGGCACATCGGCGGTCCGGTTCTTGGAGATCTCCGCCGGGTCGATGTCCGCGTGGATGACCTTGGCCAGCGGCGCGAAGGTCGCCAGTTTCCCGGTGACCCGGTCGTCGAAGCGGGTACCCAGGGCGATGAGCAGGTCGGCTCGCTGCAACCCGGTGACCGCGGCCACCGAGCCGTGCATCCCCGGCATGCCCAGGTGCAAGGGGTGGTCGTCCGGGACCGCGCCACGGGCCATCAGGGTGGTGACCAGCGGGATGCCGGTCACATCGACCAGCTCGCGCAGTTGCTGGCAGGCCTGGGCGCGGATGATGCCCCCGCCGATGTAGAAGACCGGGCGGCGGGCCTGCTTGATCAGCCGGGCCGCCTCGCGGATCTGCTTGTTGTGCGGCTTGGTCACCGGGCGGTAGCCGGGCAGCTCGATCCGCGGTGGCCAGGTGAAAGTGGTCTGTGCTTGGAGCGCATCCTTGGCGATGTCGACCAGGACCGGCCCGGGGCGGCCCGTGGCGGCGATGTGAAACGCCTCGGCAATGGCGCGGGGGATGTCCGCGGGGTCCGTGATCAGGTAGTTGTGCTTGGTGACCGGCAGCGTGATGCCGCGGATGTCCGCCTCCTGGAAGGCGTCGGTGCCGATCGACGTGGAGCCGACCTGGCCAGTAATTGCGACGATGGGAACCGAGTCCATGTGCGCGTCGGCCAGCGGGGTGACCAGGTTGGTGGCACCCGGTCCGCTCGTGGCCAGGCACACTCCCACTTTGCCGGTGGCTGCTGCGTATCCCTCCGCCGCGTGTCCGGCGCCCTGCTCGTGCCGGACCAGGATGTGCCGCAGCCGGGTGGAGTCCATCAGCGGGTCGTAGGCCGGCAGGATCGCGCCACCCGGCAACCCGAAGATGACCTCCACCCCGACTTCCTCGAGCGAGCGGATGAGGCTCTGCGCACCGGAGACCGTCTCGACCTTGGTTGCCGCACCCGGCAACCGGTCGGCCACGTTCGCGGGGGTGGGAGCCCCCACGTCTGCCGGGGCCGGAGGAGCGGTGGGCCGCGGGGGCCGCATGTCCGTCACTGTCGTCACCACTTTCGAACACATCCACTGTCGTCGAGGGCCGGGGATCCGGCCGATGGGTGCTGGCGTTGTATCGGACCGCTTCCGAGCCTGCCCAGGCCTACCGACGCCCTGGCCAGGTTCCCCGGCCCAAGAAAAGAGCCCCCCGGCCCGAGCGGGCAGAAGGGCAGCGCGTGGACGACGTGCTACGTCCGCGCGCTCATGGAAGTACCAGCAGGCTGATCACCAGGTAACCGTCGCGTGCCCAGGCGCCGATGTCAAAGGGGCCCCACTGAGGTCTTGTCATCTGAGATCGGCGCTGTGACCGGGCCGACACCATGGTCAATGGGGGCACCAGGCAGACTCGTGACATGGACAGACCGCACGGCAGCTCGCGGGGCACCGCCGACTCGTTTCGCGGGTCCACCTCACCGAGCAGACCCGGCTCCCCCCGCAGGGCCATCGCCCTCCTCGCTGCCGCGCTCCTGGCCGCGGGCCTGCTGACGGGATCCGCCTCCTGCTCCCAGCCGACCGGCCCGTCGGAACCCACCTCGCCAGCCTCGCCGGAGGCGGCGGGGTCTGTCCGTCCGACCAAGGCCCCGGCGACAAGTGGCGCGCCGCAGCCGGTCGAACCGGTCGTGGTGGCGACCGGTCTGCGGGTGCCCTGGGGCTTGGGGTTCCTGCCGGACGGCTCGGTGCTGGTGACCGAGCGAGACACCGCCACGGTCTGGCAGATCGGCTCCGACCGCGAGGTGCGCCGGCGCGGATCGGTGCCGAGGGTGGTCCCCGACGGCGAGGGCGGTTTGCTCGGGCTGGCCGTGTCCCCCACCTTCGCCACCGACCGTCGCGTGTTCGTGTACCTGACGGCGGAGCAGGACAACCAGGTGCTGCGGATGACCTTGACCGACGCCGGCCTGCGCCCGGACCGGGTGATCCTGGCCGGGATTCCCAAAGCCGGCATCCACAATGGGGGCCGATTGGCGTTCGGGCCGGACCGGCAGCTGTACATCGGCACCGGCGACGCCGGCGACCGTCCCCTCTCCCAGGACGTGGGATCGCTGGGTGGCAAGATCCTTCGGGTCACCCAGGACGGTGCGCCCGCGCCCGGCAACCCGACCGCGGGGTCACCGGTGTGGAGTCGGGGGCACCGTAACGTCCAGGGCTTCGCTTGGGACTCCGCCGGTCGGATGTGGGCCGGGGAGTTCGGCCAGGACACCTGGGACGAGCTCAACCTCATCGAAAAGGGACGCAATTACGGCTGGCCGCAGGTGGAGGGACGCGGCGACGACGAGGGCGGACGGTTTACCAACCCAGTGGCACAATGGTCACCGGCCGACGCCTCCCCCAGCGGGGTGGCGGTCGGTCCGGATGGCGCGGTTTACCTGGCCGGCTTGCGTGGGCAGCGCCTCCTGCGGGTCCCGGTGGGCGCGGACGGGAGCGTCGGACCCAGCCAGTCCCTCCTGGAGGGTAGGTACGGGCGGCTGCGGACGGTCGAACGAGGACCGGATGGCCGCCTCTGGCTGGTCACCAGCAACACCTTCCGCGGCGACCCGCGGGAGGGTGACGACCGGGTCCTCATCCTGCCGGTGGGGCTGTCCCGTTAGCGCCGGTATCGACCGGCCTTGGCTCCCCCCCTTGGTGCGCGGGGTCGGCGGTCACCTCGGGAGGGCGACCATCGTTGCGGTGCCGAGGTGACCGCCCCTCAGTCGCAGACGGCACCGTGCGAAGCGCTGCCGACCAGGCGCCGGTACTTGGCCAGCACCCCGCGGGCGTACTTCGGCTCCGGGTGGGTGACACCCGCCTGTCGGCGCCGGTCCAGTTCGGCCTCGTCGAGGAGCAGGTCGAGTCGGGCGGCGGCCACGTTGAGGCGGATCCGATCGCCGTCTCGGATGAACGCGATCGGCCCCTCGTCGACGGCCTCGGGGGCGACATGCCCCACGCACAGCCCGGTGGTCCCGCCGGAGAACCGACCGTCCGTCAGCAACAGGACCTCCTTGCCCAGCCCGGCGCCCTTGATGGCGCCGGTGACGGCCAGCATCTCGCGCATGCCCGGCCCGCCCTTAGGGCCCTCGTACCGGATCACGCAGACCTCCCCGGCGCCGAGTGTTCCGTTCTCCACGGCGTCCATCGCGGCGCGTTCGCCGTCGAACACCCGCGCGGTGCCCTCGAAGACGTCCGAGTCGAACCCCGCCGACTTCACCACGGCGCCCTCCGGACACAGCGAACCGGACAGGATGGTGATCCCGCCGGTGCGGTGTATCGGTTCGGTGATGGCCCGCAACACCCGCCCGTCCGGGTCAGGAGGCCGGATGCCGGCGAGGTTCTCGGCCAGCGTGCGCCCGGTCACGGTGAGCACGTCACCGTGCAGCAGCCCCGCGTCCAGCAACGCCTTCATGACGACCGGGATCCCGCCGACCCGGTCGATGTCGGTCATCACGTACTGGCCGAACGGTTTGACGTCGGCCAGGTGCGGTACCCGGGAGCCGATCCGGTTGAAGTCGGCCATCTCCAGGGGAACTTGCGCCTCATGCGCGATCGCGAGCAGGTGCAGGACGGCGTTGGTGGACCCGCCCAGGGCCATCACCACGGCGATGGCGTTCTCGAAGGCCTCTCTGGTCATGACCTCACGTGCGGTGATCCCGCGTCGCAGCAGGTTGACGACGGCCTCCCCAGACCGCCTGGCGTACCCGTCGCGGCGCCGGTCGGTGGCCGGCGGGGCCGCCGAACCCGGTAGCGACATCCCGATCGCCTCAGCGACGCTGGCCATCGTGTTGGCGGTGTACATCCCGCCGCAGGCGCCCTCACCGGGGCAGATGGCGCGTTCGATGGCATCGACGTCGGCCCGGCTCATCAACCCGCGGGCGCACGCTCCGACCGCCTCGAACGCGTCGATGATGGTCACGGTCTTCTCGGTACCGTCCGACAGGGTCGCGATGCCCGGCAGGATCGACCCGGCGTACAGGAAGACCGCGGCCAGGTCGAGTCGCGCCGCGGCCATGAGCATCCCGGGCAGTGACTTGTCGCAACCGGCGAGCAGCACCGACCCGTCGAGCCGTTCGGCCTGGGTCACGGTCTCCACGGAGTCGGCGATGATTTCTCGGCTGACCAGCGAGAAGTGCATCCCCTCGTGGCCCATCGAGATGCCGTCGGACACGCTGATGGTGCCGTACTCCAGCGGGTATCCCCCGGCAGCGTGCACACCCTCCTTGACCGCCTGGGCGAGTCGCTCCAGGGACAGATTGCACGGGGTGATCTCGTTCCACGAGCTGGCGACTCCGATCTGCGGCTTGGCGAAGTCGTCGTCGCCCATCCCGACCGCCCGCAGCATGCCGCGTGCGGCCGCCTTCTCAAGGCCGTCGGTGACCTCGCGGCTGCGCGGTTTGACGTCGGGTCGGGCCCGGGCGGCGGCGTCGGTGGGGGGTGCGTTCATGTCGGAAGCCTAGTGCGGCCGTCCGGTGGGGGACGTCCAGGAGGCGGCGCGACGGTCAGGGCGCGTGAAAGAGGGCGAGCGAGGTGTCCGGCAGGGGGAACTGCGCCCAGCTGCCGCGGTGGCTGACGACGCCCACCGCGGCCGGGGGCCATCGGCCCAGGAGCACCTGCTGCGCGTCGTCCAGGCTGGTGTGATCCTGAAGCCGTGCGGCGAGGTCAGGGATGCCCGGGGCGTGCCCGAGCACAACCAGGACGCCCACCTCATCAGAGACCTCCCGGATGGTCGCGAGGAGATCCTCCGGATCGGCTTCGTACACCGAGTCGTCGGTGACGACCCGACCGCCCGACAGTCCTGCCGCGCGGATCCCGTCCCAGGTCTGCAGGGTCCGCGCGGACGGCGAGAGGATGACGACGTCCGGTCGGACGCCCTGGTCGAGCAGCCATCCGCCGACCCGTTCGGCCGACCGGCGTCCCTTCTCTGACAGGGACCGGCCGATGTCTCCGGTCGGGGAGGTGCCGACGGCCTTGGCGTGACGGATGAGCACGAGCAGCCGAAGGACAGTGTCCTGGTCCATGCCGTCAGCATGCCCAATTCCAGCGGACGCCACCCCATCTCGGGCTGTGACATCCGCGAAGCTACGGTTCGACCACCACTCGGACGGTCCGCTGCTCCAGGGGCAGGAGTGGGGACTGCCAGGGGCGCACGTAGTCAAACCGCAGCGTCCCCTCCCCCGGTCGTATCGCCGCGAAGCGGAAGGCCTGAGTCCCGGCGGCCCCCGGGCGGGGCTGCGGCGACGGGTCGAACGTCTCGCCGACCAGCCGCGCGACGCCCGAGTCGGGGATGGGGTCGAGGATCCACCGGTAACCGGTGGTCGGGTTGCTGGGCAAGCGGATCACGAAGCGGGCCCCCGTGGTCACCGACACGGGCTCACGCGGATCCTCGAAGGTGGGTCCCGGTGTGGCTACCGCCGACCCTGCGGGTCCGGAGCTGCCCGAGGGGTCTGCGCCTGCCTGGCCTGCTGAGGTGGGCGACATCACCGAACTCCTGGTCGGTTGGATCGGTGGGGCCTGATTGACCGGCGCGTCGCCGGCGCAGCCGGCAACGGCACCCACGACGGCCCCGACGCCGACCAGCCAGGCTGCCCACCTGTTCGCGGGAGGATCCCTCGACACCGGGGTGTCATCGTGGATCACCACAGGTAGCTCTCGTCGATCATGCCGTCAGCCTTTTGTCAGTGGACGATCTGCGCGAACTGCCCGGTGTCGAGCCATTCCGCCTTGACGAGCACCCAGAAGTCCTCGGCCAAGCCCTTGAGCAGGTAGTCGTAGGGCAGCCAGCCGTAGCCGTCCAGCCCCCAACCGGTGCCCCAGGAATTGCGAATGAGCAGGGCGCCGGTGGTCTTCGCCCCGGTGGCCGGGTGAGCGATCTCGACCGAGTCGTCATACCCGACTGCGACCACGGCGTGGCCGCCGACCTGCCGCTCCCCACGGGCCGGGAACGGGAGCTTTCCCGTCGATCCGGCGGTGGAGTAGGAGGAATAGACCGCGAACCCGAACATGGCGGGCAGCCCGGAGACCAGGTGTTCTTTGACCGCTTCCAGCGTGGCCGCGGGCGTTGTCCCGTGCGGGTCCAGACGGTAGTACGTGGCCGCCTTGTAGTTCTGGGCGTAGGCGTAGGCGAACGCGGACGGTTCCTGCTCGAAGGCTGCCACGTCGTAGGGCCAGTGCTTCTCCGGTGGAGCACCGAAAGCGGCGAGGGCGCCCATGGCCGAACGCAGGAACGCCCCGGTGTCTCCGGTCCAGCCCATCGTTTGCCGAGTCACCTTGTAGACGAACAGCCGGGACAGGTCCTCATGACGCGAAAAGGCGGCCCGGGCGAAGTACTCCAGCACACCGATAGCCGCCTGGGCGGTGCAGGATCCGAGGCTGCCTTGGTCTTCCACGGGGGAGCAGGTGGCCCGCAGGTCTACCGACGTGGGGGCGGCGGGCGCTTTCCCGGAGGGTGTGCTGTCGCTGCGCGCTGCTCCGACTCCCCGGACCGCGGTGAGCGCCAAGAGGTCGGCGACCTCGGGGGTCGCCAGGGTGTAGTCGCGGAAGTCCGGGATATCGGGCAACCAGCCCATCCCGCGTTCGGTGAACGATCGGTCGGTGGTGTCTGGGCGGTCGGCGCTGCTGGTACGTAGTGTCATGGCACCCTTCCTTCGTTGTCATGCGAGATGCGTGTCAGGTTAGAGGCGTCACCGAGCCCTGTGATACAGGCAGGACTGAGGTAGGTGCTGGGGCCGGTTCCCCGACGATGACCGTGGTCGGCGGCCGGCGGATGGCAGCGGCTACCGCCGGCGTCGTCCGCTAGCCGTCCTGACCACGGACGTCGGTGACGAGGTTGACCAGCTCGGTGCCGTCCAGGTAGGCGCGGATCTGGCCGCGTAGCAGATCCGCGGCCCGGGGGAAGAACGCGTCGGTGGGGCCGCCGACGTGGGGGACCACGAGGACACCGGGGGTGTCGAACAGGGGGTGACCCGGCGGCAGCGGTTCGGGGTCGGTGACGTCGAGGGCAGCCCGCACCCGGCCGGACCGGCAGGCCTCGATCAGGGCGCCGGTGTCGACGACCTTGCCCCGGGCGACGTTGACCAGCAGAGCGCCGGGCTTCATGGCCGCCAGGAACCCGGCGTCGACGAGCCGGGTCGAGGTGGGGGTGAGCGGCAGGATGAGGATGACAATGTCCTGTTCGCTCAGCAGGGCGGGCAGGTCCTCAAGGCCGTGCACCCGGGGGATGATCTGGTCCCCCTCGCGGGCTCTGGTGGCGACGGCCGTCAGGGCCACCTCGAACGGGGCCAGCCGTCGGGCGATGGCGGCGCCGATCCGGCCGTAACCAACGATGAGTACCCGTTTGTCGGCCAGCCCCGGTCTGAACCCCAGCGAGATCCACTCACCCCGATGCTGGGCCAGGACGAGGTCAGGGATGCTGCGTTGGGCCGCCAGGGTGAGGGTGACGGCGAGCTCGGCGGTGGCCGCGTCGTGAACCCCGGCCGCGTTGGCCAGGCTCGCCCCAGGGGGGACGAACGGGGCGGCGTGCTCGTACCCGGCGGTGAGCAGTTGCACGTGGCGCAGGTTGGGAAGCTCGCAGAGCCGGTCGAGGCCTTCGGAGTGCATCCGGTACGGCGGGGCGATGATCTCGATGGCCTCGCGGCGGGGCGGCTCGCCGGTGAGATCCCAGGCGACGAACTCGGCACCATCGATCGGTCCGAGCCGGTCGATCCAAGACTGCGCGGGCAGGGCGATGACGGTCACTGCTCGACCCTATCCTCGACCCGAGGCGACGGTCGGGGCCCACCGACCAGCACCGCCCGGGTCTGATCAGCCCAAGTGCTCCCGGAGGAAGCGGACGATGCGGTCCCGGGCGTCGCCCGCGGCGCTCGGGTCATAGCGGCTGCCGCTCAGCCGGCTCATCACGCGCATGCTCCGGCTGACCTCACCCTCGCGATGATCGTTCAGGAAGCCGTGCCCGACTCCGGGGTACTCCCGGACGTCATGATCGACGTTCAGCTGGTCCAGGGCGGCCTCGAGGCGGTCAGCGGCGCCGGGCAGGGTGCGGTCGCTGCCACCGAAGCTGCCGACGACCGGGCACGACCCCCGCAGGCGGGCAGCGGTATAGGCGCTGCGTGAGGCCGTTCCGTAGTTGACACTGACGGCCTCGAATTGACCGCCCGGGGCGAGCAGGAGCGCGAAGCCGCCACCCAGGCAGAACCCGATCACGCCGACGCGGCCGGTGCAGTCCGGCGAGTCGGCCAACCAGGTGCGGGCGGCGTCGATGTCCTCGAACGACCGCCCGGCGCCAGCCATGGCCTCGCGGACCATCTGGATCAGGCACCGAGTGCGGCCCTGCCCGGCCCTGGCGAACAGGTCCGGGGCCGCAGCCAGGTAACCCGCGGCGGCCAGCCAGCCGGCCTGACGTCTCAGGTCCGGGCTCATGCCCACGGCGTCGTGGATCACCACCACGCCCGGCCAGGGGCCCTCGCCGTCCGGTCGCGAGAGGTGGATCGGCAGCTGTCCGTTGCTGGTGGGAATGGTCAAAGTCGACATCCGGGCGCCATCCTTACCCCGCGATCACCGCACCGTGGCTGGTTCTGTGGTGGCTGGTTCTGTGGTGGCTGGTTAGCTCGCGCACCTTCCACGCTACGCCGGTCCAGGTCGGCGAGCCGATGTCGATCGGGTGAGCAGTCAGTCGGTGGCAGCCACCGGTGCCGCCGGCCTGCTGAGAAGAAGTGCGGACGCCAGCACGCAGGCGGCCCCCACCAGGGCCAACGGGGACAGCCGCTCGGCGAAGACCAACGCGGCGAGGACGGCCGCCACGACCGGCTCGACGGTGGCGATCACGCTGGCCCGAGCGGCTGGAAGGTGACGCAGCCCGGCGCTGTAGGCGATGTACGCCAGGTAGGTGCACAGCACCCCGACACCGGCCAGGTTCAGCCAGGCCCACGCGGAGTGACTGGTCAGGCCGCGCAGTGGCACAAACGGCAGGAGACCGAGGGCACCGACTGGCATCATCACGCTGAACAGCGCGGCCGGAGAGTACCGGTTGAAGAACACCCGACCGTAGAGGTACAACAGGCTGTAGGTGAACCCGGCGGTCACCCCGAAGGCCAACGCTGCCGCGGTCACCGACACCCCCTCGCCACCGCCGAAGCTGATCAGGGCGATCCCGGCGATGGAGCCGGCTACCGCACCGATCTCGACTCGGCCCAGCCGTTCCCGCAGCATCAGCCAACCGAGCACGGCCACGAACGCTGGGGCGGTGTACAACAGCACGCTGGCCAGGCTGGCTCCGCCGTCGCGCACCGCCAGCTGATAGGAGGCGTAGAAGAGGCTGACGCCGACCAGTCCGAAGGCGGCCGTCGCGGCCAGGTGGCGGCCCCTCGGGTAGCGCGCCCCCACCAGCCGCGCGTGCGCCGAGAACAACACGCCCCCGATGACCGCCCGCCACAGCCCCACCTCGAGAGCGCTGACGCCCTCCTCCTGGGCCTGCTTGCCGAAGATGCCCAACGCCCCCCAGGACACCGCTGCGGCGGCTATGAACGCCGGCGCGAAGCGGTGCCCGGACTCAAGCGTCAACTCCGAGTTCGGACAGGATGAGGGTGCGCACCTTCGCCGCGTCGGCTTGTCCCTTCATCTGCTTCATCACCTGGCCGATGAGCGCGCCGGCCGCCTGCACCTTCCCGCCGCGGATCTTGTCGGCGACCTCGGGGTTGGCCGCCACGACCGCTGCCACTGCCTCGGCGAGCGCATCGTCGTCGCTGACCAGCTGCAGCCCTCGCGCGTCAGCGACCTGGGCCGGTGAACCCTCCCCGGCCAGCACCCCGTCCAGCACCCGCCGGGCCATCGAGTCGTTGAGCCTGCCCTGGCGCACCAGGGCGTCCAGCTCGGCGACGTGCGTCGCGGTCAACCCGAACTCGTGCAGATCCCGGTTCTGCGCGTTGGCCAGCCGGGCCACCTCGCCCAGCCACCACTTGCGCGCTCCCGCCGGGGAGGCACCGCCGGCCACCGACTCCTCGATGAGGTCCAGCGCCCCGGCGTTGACGACGTCCCGCATCTGCAGATCGGTGTACCCCCAGTCGGCCTGCAGCCGGCACCGTCGCTGTGCCGGGGGTTCGGGCAGGGTTGCCCGCATGTCCTCGACGTGCTCGCGCGTGGGAGCGATGGGGACCAGGTCGGGCTCGGGGAAGTAGCGGTAGTCGTCGGCGTCGGACTTCGGCCGCCCCGACGTGGTGATCCCGCTGTCCTCGTGCCAGTGCCGGGTTTCCTGGAGGATCGAACCGCCGGCCTGAAGGATCGCGGCGTGCCGGGTGATCTCGTACCGAACCGCTCGCTCCACCGACCGCAACGAGTTGACGTTCTTGGTCTCGGTGCGGGTCCCGAAGGGCACGGCCAGCTGCTCGGGGCTGGTCGGGCCGATGCCCGCCCGAGGGCGCAGCGACAGGTTAGCGTCGCAGCGCATCGAGCCCTGTTCCATTCTGGCGTCACTGACGTGCAAGGCCCGCATCAGGTCGCGGATCGTGCTGACGTAGGCCCGGGCCACCTCGGGGGTCCGCTCCGCCGACCCGACCAGTGTCTTCGTCACGATCTCGATGAGCGGGATGCCGGCCCGGTTGTAGTCCAGCAGCGAGTACTCGGCACCGTGGATGCGCCCGGTGGAGCCGCCGACGTGCGTCGACTTCCCGGTGTCCTCCTCCATGTGGGCCCGTTCGATCTCCACCCGGACGATCTGCCCGTCGTCGAGCTCGACGTCGATCCACCCGTCGAAGGCGATCGGCTCGTCGTACTGGCTGGTCTGGAAGTTCTTCGGCATGTCCGGGTAGAAGTAGTTCTTCCGGGCGAACCGGCACCACTCGGCAATGTGACAGTTCAGCGCCAGCCCGATGCGGATCGCCGAGTCTACGGCCGTGGCGTTGACGACCGGCAGCGACCCGGGCAGGCCCAGACAGACCGGGCAGACTTGAGTGTTCGGATCGGCCCCGAACCCGGTCGCGCAGCCGCAGAACATCTTGGTCGCCGTATTCAGCTCGACGTGCACCTCCAACCCCATCACCGGGTCGAACGAGGCCAGGGCCGAGGTGTAGTCCAGCACGGTCTCACCGGGCGCGGTCGTCATCTCACGACCTCTCTTGTGTCGGGTCGATGGGTCATAGCGGGAGAGTGCGGACATCCGGGGCACGGTCCAGCAGCGGTCCACCCCACTGCCGGATCAGGGCCGTCTCCAGGGCCGCGGCGACGTTGTACAGCCGGTCGTCGGCCATCGCCGGCGCGTAGATCTGGAAACCGGTCGGCAGCCCGTCCTCGGGTGCCAGCCCGCTGGGGACCGACAAGCCGGGGACTCCGGCGAGGTTGCAGGGGATCGTCGCGATGTCGTTCAGGTACATGGCCAACGGGTCGTCCAGCTTCTCCCCGATCTCGAACGCGGTGGTCGGCGCGGTCGGGCTGACCAGCACGTCGGCCTGGATGAACGCCGCCTCGTAGTCGCCGGCGATGAGAGTGCGGACCTTCTGCGCCTGTCCGTAATAGGCGTCGTAGTACCCGCTGGACAGGGCATAGGTGCCGAGGATGATGCGACGCTTGACCTCATCCCCGAATCCGACCTCCCGGGTCGCGGCCATCACCTGCTCGGCACTGGGCGCCTCCACTCCGTCGGGGAGTACCCGCAGCCCGTACCGCATCGCGTCGTACTTGGCCAGGTTGGAGGATGCCTCACTGGGCATGATCAGGTAATACGTGGCAAGCGCGTAGGGGAAGTGCGGACAAGACACCTCAACGACCTCCGCGCCGGCGGCGGTGAGCAGCGCGAGAGCCTCGTCGAACCGCTGCTGCACACCCGGCTGGTAGCCCTCACCGGTGAGTTCGCGGACCACGCCGATCCGCAGCCCCGAGACGTCGGCACGCCGGGCCGCCTCGACCACGGGCGGAACCGGCGCATCGATGGAGGTGGAGTCCATCGGGTCATGCCCGCCGAGAACCTCATGCAGGAGCGCGGTGTCCAGCACCGTCCGCCCGCACGGCCCGATCTGGTCGAGGCTGCTGGCCAGAGCGATGACCCCGTACCGGGACACCCCGCCGTAGGTGGGCTTGGTGCCGACCGTGCCGGTCACCGCAGCGGGTTGCCGGATCGAGCCGCCGGTGTCGGAGCCGATGGCCAATGGGGTCTGGAACGAGGCGAGAGCCGAGGACGACCCACCGCCCGACCCGCCGGGGATGCGGCGCAGGTCCCACGGGTTGCGGGACGGCCCGTAGGCCGAGTGCTCGGTCGAGGAGCCCATGGCGAACTCGTCCATGTTCGTCTTGCCCAAGATCGGCATCCGGGCGGTCCGCAGCCTGCCGACGACGGTGGCGTCATATGGCGGGATCCAGCCTCGCAGGATCATGGAACCGGCCGTGGTCGGTAGACCCTTGGTACAAGCGATGTCCTTGACGGCGATCGGTACCCCGGCCAGCAGCGGCAGGTCGTCACCGCGGACTCGGGCCTGATCGACCTCCCGAGCGGTAGCCAGCGCGCCTTCGTCGTCGCGCAGCAGGTAGGCGTGCACCCGGCCGTCGACAGCGGTCATCCGGTCCAGGTGTGCCTGGACGACCTCAACGGAGCTGACCTGCCGAGTGCGCAAAGCCTCAGCCAGGTGGGCGGCGCTGCTACGGACGAGATCGCTGTTCACGGGGCTCTTTCTGGTCAGTCCGAGTCGGGGGAGGGATGGGGTCGCCGAGCAGGTCAGTCCTCGGTGAGGATGCGCGGGACGAGGAAGCGTTGTTGCTCGGCCTCGGGAGCTCCGGCCAGGGCCTCTGCGGGAGTCAGGCTGGGGCGGACCTGGTCGGGCCGGCTGACGTTGGTCAGCGGCATCGGGTGGGACATCGCAGGCACGTCCGCGTCCGACACCTGCCCGACCCGGGCCACCGATTCAAGGATCACTGAGATCTCGCCGGCCATCCGCTGCAGCTCGGCCTCGGACAGCTCAATGCGGGCCAGCATGGCCAGGTGAGCGACCTGGTCGCGGGAGATCGAGGACATGCCGGGAGTCTAGTGCTGCCGGGTGGTCGCGCCCGGCACTCCAGTGCGGCCGTGGCCGAGCCGAACCAGCAGGGTGCTCCACCACGACAACGCCGACCTCGTCGCCGGTTACCGGTTCAGCCGGTGGTACGCCTCGTCCTGTTCCCTGCCTCGGGGTAGGTGCCCGCGACGACTGCTGCGAGATGACGCACGGCCGTGGCGGCCGGGTGCACGACTCCGGCGTGCCCGGCGGGTCCGCGGACCGGCTCGCCCGCCCGGCGCCACCCCGGCTCTCCGACGCGGCCGACGTCGCGTTCCCATACCCCCGCATCAAGGATGGTCACCCCGTCGAGTCGGGACGGGTCGACCCCCAGGTCGGCGGCCCGTCCGAGAGGTGACCAGGCCAGTCCCAGGCGGCGGCGCCGGGCCCATCGAACCGGGTCACCGGGCGCGGTGAGCTCGTACCGGGCCACGACGCGCGGGCGGCCCTGCGCGTCGACCGCGGCGTAGTCGGCTGCCCCGTGTACCCCCGGACCCGCACCCGGCGAGGCCACCTGAACCACTCGGTCGGCGCGCACGCCGAGTCGCTCGGCGGCCCCCACGACGGTGCCGCCGTAGGAGTGTCCGATCAGAGTGATCGGCACACCCTCAGGCACGCCCAGGCCCGCGACGAACCGGACCAACCGGGGGGCGGCGACCAGGGCGAACCGGGCCAGGATGGCGTGACTGGCCAGCGCCTGAGGAAAGTCGGCACCCATCCAGGCCACGACCGCACTGCCGGGCACCGCGCGGGCCAATTCGGCGGCCACCTGGGCCGGTTGGTGGAAGCCGCTGGCAGCCGTCCCGGTGCCGGGCACGAACACGGCCGCGACCCGAGCCTGGGCCGGCCAGACTCCGCACAACTCAGCGATTCGTCCCCGGCCGGTCGAGTCGAACGCCAACACCCGCCGGTGCTGTGGGGGCGCTGGCGTGGCGGGATGCGACGGGGGGGGTTGACCCGCCAGCGCAGCGGGCGCGGCCCGATCGGTGAGCAGGTTCTCGTAGAGCCGGATCCGACTGCGAAGCCCGGCGCACACCAGCCGGGGATGAGCGGGGCCGCCCATTATGAGCCCAGCGAGCAGCCCGCTGGAGGCCCAGGCATCCCCTAGCCGCCTCCGCAGCGCATGGAGCGCCAGGCGCGGCCCGCCCTGCCCGAAGCGGCCCCCAGTGGCCGGGGAGCCGGGCGGCGGCCGCTCCAGTGCTGCGCCGGCCAGGCAAGCCCGGGCCAGCTCGGCCCGCAGCAGCCGTCGGTTCGCCGCCACCCGGGCTGAGGGGTCGGCCCCATCACGCGGCCCGACCAGGGAAGGCCACAGCTCGGCGACCCACGGTTGGCTGCTGCCACCCGGACCGGCCTCAGCCTCACCCGGGCCGGGCTCGGGGTCGGTGGCGAGTCGGTCCGCCAGGTCGGGGTGACGGGCCAGCAGGGCACGGATCCGTTGGGCGGGAAGACCGGACAGCTCGACCCTGACCGAGCCGAGCGAGTCAGCGGTCACCGCCGCCCGGCATCGCCTCCGTAGGACCATCGGGTCGAGGATGCCGCGTCGAGTCAGCCCGTCGCGTACCTCGCTGGACAGCAGCGCCGACACCCATCCGCCCGCGTCCGACACCTCCGCCACGGTGGGGACCATCCGGCATGCGCCCTCCAGGTCGGACCGGCACCGAGCGTCGGCGTGGGACAGCGCGTCGGTGCGTTCCCGGATGCTGGCGTCGAGCGCGGCGACTCCCACCGAAACCTTGGCCTGGCGTCGTTCGCTGACCAGCCTGCTCAACGGCGGCTCGTGTTGGTCGAGGGCGTCGGCGAACCGCCGGAGAGCCTCTTGCACGGCCGCCAGCGCGGCCAGCACCGTGGCGGCCGGGTCCACCGCGGCCGAAGCCGGGTCCGTCTCAGGGGCCGGGTCCGTGTCACCCAAAGCCGCGCGGGCCCGGGTCACGGCCTCTCGGAGCCGGTCCGCATGCACGTCGAGCTTGCCAGCCGCTTCGCGTGCGGCGGCGGAGGACTCGGTCATCCACGGGTGGACGACCGGTGCGGGTGGTGACCTCATCCTGCGCCGTGCGGCGGCAGCCCGCCGGGACTGTCGCACTCCGACGGGGGCAAGTGCCCGGCGACCACCTCCGCCGTCGCGGCCACGTCCTCGGCAAGGTCGAGCAGTGCCAGGGACAGCGCGACACCCAAGTCGTACACGACGTGGCTGATCGTCGTCCCGGGATAGGCATCGGCGAGGGTCTGCACGGCCTCGGGAGGGCCACGGCGGCCACCCAGCTCGAACAGGTCCTCAGCGACGCGGCCCAGGGCCTGCGGATCCTCGGTCACCAGGCGCCCCACGCCGTTGTCACGTCGATTCCAGGTGCGCCGGACCGTACTCCAACAGCGTGACGAACCCGGCCTCGTCGAGGACCCGGACGCCGAGTTGCTCGGCCTTCGCCGCCTTCGTTCCTGCGTTCTCCCCGACGACGACGAAGTCCGTCTTCTTGCTGACTGATCCGGAGGCCTTGCCTCCACGCGCGATGATCGCCTCCTTCGTCTCGTCCCGGGAGAACCCGGTCAGGGACCCGGTCACCACCACGGTCAGCCCGTCGAGGGTGCGTGGCACCAAGCCGGTCGTCTCGTCGGCCATGACCACCCCGGCCGCGGACCAGCGATCGGCGATCTGCGCATGCCAGTCGACCGCGAACCACGCCTTGAGCGCCTCAGCGATGACCGGGCCGACCCCGTCGACCGAAGCCAAGTCCTCGACCGAGGCCGCCCGAATGGCCTCCATGCTGCCGAAATGCGTCGCCAGGGCGCGTGCCGCAGTGGGTCCGACGTGCCGAATCGACAAGGCCACCAGCACCCGCCACAGTGGCTGCGTCTTGGCCTTGGCGAGATTTTCGGCCAGCCGGACCCCGTTGGCCGACAGCACCCGCCCGCCGATCACCGCCTCCGGGGGGTCGCTCCTGCGGGCGGCCCGGGTGTAGAGCGGAACCCTCGCGATGTCGGCCGAGGTGAGCTCGAACAGCCCGCCCTCGTCGCTCAGAACACCGGCCTGCAGCAGCGCAATGGAGCCTTCCCAGCCGAGCGCCTCGATGTCGAACGCCGAGCGCGACGCCATGCCGAACAGCCGTTCCCGTAACTGGGAGGGGCAGGAGCGGGCGTTCGGGCAGCGGATGTCCTTGTCCCCCTCCCGTTCGGGGGCGATGGGGGTGCCGCACGAGGGGCAGTGGGTCGGCATGACGAAAGGCCGTTGCGTCCCGTCTCGGAGGTCGGCGACCGGTCCGACGATCTCTGGGATGACGTCACCGGCCTTGCGCAGGACCACCATGTCGCCGATCAGTACCCCCTTTCGCGCGACTTCGTCGGCGTTGTGCAGGGTGGCCATCTCGACCGTCGAGCCAGACACCCGGACCGGTTGCATCACTCCGTAGGGGGTGACCCGGCCGGTCCGGCCCACATTGACCTGGATGTCGAGCAAGCGGGTGGTGACCTCCTCGGGGGGGTACTTGAAGGCCACCGCCCAGCGGGGCGCCCGGGAGGTGGCTCCCAGCCGGCGCTGCACGGCGACCTCGTCGACCTTGACGACCACCCCGTCGAGCTCGTGTTCGATGTCGTGCCGCCGGGCTGCGAAGTACTCGATCCGCTCTTGCACCGCGACCAGGTCGTCCAAGACCAGGGCGTGTTCGGAGGTGGGCAGCCCCCAGCTGGACAAGGTCCGGTAGGCCTGCGACTGGCGTTCCACCTCGAACCCGGACCGGGCTCCGAGACCGTGCACGATCATCCGCAGCGGGCGCGACGCGGTGACGCGAGGGTCCTTCTGCCGCAGCGACCCCGCGGCCGCGTTCCGCGGGTTGGCGAACGGCGCCTTGCCTGCACCCACCAGCGCGGCATTGAGGCCCTCGAAGGCCCTGACGGGGAAGAACACTTCGCCACGGACCTCGACCAGTTCCGGCACCGGGACCTCCGCGCCGGCGGCGAGGACGTGCGGGACGCCGTGGATGGTGCGGACGTTGTTGGTGACATCTTCCCCAGTGCGCCCATCTCCTCGGGTCGCGGCCCGGACCAACCGTCCCCCCTGGTAGAGCAGGTTGATCGCCAGCCCGTCGACCTTCAGCTCGGTGAGGTAGTGGACGGGTGAACCCGCGGTGCCCCGGCTCACCCGCTCAGCCCAGTCGCGCAGTTCGTCGGCGGTGAAGACGTTGTCGAGGGAATACATGCGCTCGAGATGGTCGACGGGGGTGAACTCGGTCGAGAAGGTGCCGCTGACCTGCTGGGTGGGGCTGTCCGGTACCCGCAACGGGGGGTAGGCCTCCTCCAGGGACGCCAGCCGCGCGACCAGTGCGTCGTACTCGCCGTCGCTGATGGTCGGGGCGTCGCGGACGTAGTAGGCGAACTGGTGGGACCGGATCTGCTCGGCCAGTTCGTCCCACTGGTGCCGGATCGACTCGTCGGGGTCCGCATTCGCCGCGGTAGCGGGGCCCACGAGGGGGGCGGCGAGGGCGTCCGGGGTGAGGGCGTCCGGGGAGGCGGTCACGGCTCCATCCTGCCCCAGCGCACCGACAACCCCACCCCAGCAGGCTTGTGAGCGGGGCGCGTCGACTCGTTGCACGCAGTCCCGTGGTTGCTCAGAGTAGCCACGGCCCTCCAAGTGTCGGCGTGGTGGGCGCTGAGAGGTGGTCCGAGGGCCGCTGTCGGCCAGGGTCATCCGCCGGGCCCGAGGTGGCTCGCGCTCGGCAAGGCCCCTGCCCTGACCGCTCAGGCGGTGGCCAGAGCGGTCAGGGCACCGGCCGCGTCGACGATGCCTTGCTGGGCGGCCCGGGCCTGCTGGGGCGACCATCCGGTCAACCCACACGCGGGGGTGAGCACCACGTCGTTCAGACCCGCTACCGGCAATCCGACCGCGCGCCACGCGCGCACCAGCGGCTCAACCCTCTGGTGGTGGTCGTGGCGCCCCGGCTCCTCGAACGGATGGCTGCCGCCGGTACGGATCACCCCGGCCCACAGCGCCACCCCCGCCTCGATGGTGGCGGCGACCGACTCCCAGCCGGCGACGCCGAGCAACGAGGTGTCGAGAGCGACGGCGTTGACGCCCGACTGGCGCAGCAACGGCAAGGGGACCAGCGGGGCGCAGCAGTGCACAACGGTTGAGGCCCCGCCCGCGGCGCCGACCACCTCGGACAGGCCGCGCCGGGCCTCGGCCGGGTCGACCACAGGCAGCCGGCCGAACCCGGACGAGGTGGCCAGTTCTCCCGCCAGGACGTCGGGCAGCATCGGCTCGTCAATCTGCAACACCAGCTCCGCCCCGGGCACCAGCCGCTGCACCGCGTCCAGATGGACGGCCACCCCCGCGGCCAGGGACATGGTCAGTTCGCGCACCGCCCCCGCGTCGACCAGCACTCGTTCGCCCCGATGCACGCGCAGTTGCGCAGCCATCGTCCAAGGCCCGACCACCTGGACCTTCAATGACCCGGCGTACCCGTCGAAAGCCTCGGCCAGCTCATCCAGGTCACCGCGGATGAGGGCGGAGGTCCGAGCGGCATCGCGGCCCGGTCGATCCACCAGCCGCCACCCGGAGGGTTGCAGGTCCACCGGCAACTCGACGAGCAGCCCTGCGGTCCTGCCGATCATGTCCGCTCCGGGACCACGTTCTGGCAGCTCGGGCAGGTACGGGATACCGCCCCGGGGGTCGTCGCGGGCGTCGGCGAGGATGTCCCGTATCTGCCGCAGAACGGTTCGGACGTCCCGGCCCGGCCACGATCCGATCCCGCTGGGCCTACTCACCCCATGAGCTTATGCCGCATCGACACCCACCCGTCTGTGGCCGCCGCCTGCGGCGGTTCCGCGTTCTTGCCTAGCTCCTTCGTCAGCCGTGGCTGGGATTCGGCCTCTCTAAGTGGTCAGGTGTGACCAACCTCGACGTCCGTTGGGGACAATCGGCCGGGACGGCGGCCTGGGCACCACCTAGCGCTCGTCACCCATCAGTGCAGCAGACCCGTGACCATCGACCTCACCCTGGTCCCCGCCCGTTCACCTCATCAGTGAACCCGGGCTGAGAAGTGGAAGCGCGCCACCAGAGCGGCCAGCTTTCCTGCCTCGTCCCCCAGGCCGGCGGCCGACACCTTCATCTGGTCAGCGTTGGTATCGAACGTTCCTGCATGTCCGGCGGTCTCCCTCACCAGACCGGTGATCACGCCGGTGGAGTGCGAGGCGTCGTCGAGGCTGCTGCTGAGCCGATTCGCAGAATCGCCCTGCTCACGCACGGCCTGCGAGATTTCCGCCTGGCTCGCCTGGATCCTGTTCACCGTCTCAGCGATCATCTGAATCGCCTCAACTGCCGCTGTGGTATCCAACTGGATCTCGTGAATACGCGCTGAGACCTCCTCGGTAGCCTGTCCGGTCTGCGTGGCCAGCTCCTTGACCTCTCCCGCGACGACGGCGAAGCCTTTCCCGGCGTCGCCGGCCCTGGCTGCTTCGATCGTCGCGTTGAGCGCCAGGAGGTTCGTCTGCTTGGCGATGGCGGAGATCGTTGAGGTGACAGTGCCGATTTGGGCGGAGGACTGACCGAGCCGCTCCACCGCCCTGACGATGCGCTCCACGACGTTCACAGCCTCATCGGTGACCTCGGCGGAGGACACCGAGGCCGTCGAGATCTGCCACATCGACTCCTTCATCTGCTGAACAGCGTCGTCGGCCCTCTGCCCTGCTTCGACGGCCTGATCCGAGGCCTGGTTGGTCTCCGTCAACCGGCTAGCTGTCGTGGCCGCTCCGGCGCTCACATCGCCCGAGATCTGGCCCAAGTCACGTGCCGCCTTGTTGACCTTCTCCGAGCTCGCACCGACATCGCTCAGGGTGCTCGAAAGGGAGGCGAGGGTATTGCGCAGGAGGTGAGCCATCTGGCCCATCTCGTCACGGCAGTGGACGGTCGGGATCGTGGTGAGATCGCCATCCGCCAACGCGATGAGAGAATCCTGGATCTCGCGGATCCCCTTCCGCACCCCAATGATGACGATGCCCATGGGCGTCATGACCAGGACGCAAGCCAGTACGACGGTCAGACTCACGACGATCCGAGTATGCGTCACCGCCGCGTAGGCGTTCTCCTGTGCCGCGACCTTGGTCTGCAGCAGGTCCGGGGATATCTGCCCGGCTCCAGTTGCGGCCTCCACGACGGCATCGGTGACGGCGGCCAGCTCATCGAGGGCACCTGAGAAAGCGAAGGACGCCGCGATCGTCGTCCCTGCCACCATGACGGCGCACAGGACGGTGACCAGCCCGTTCAGCACGAGCTTGGTGACCAGCCCCATGCCCCGGCGGAACTCGCCCGGCGGCTGCTCTCCAGTTCGGTCCTGATGCGCGTCGGTGTCCAGATCTGACTGGATCGCATTCATTGCTGGCCCCCTGATAGACCACGTAGGACATCCGCGGCCCCAAGCTCCGGACGAAGGAGGCAGGGCCTGGGCGGAGTGATCATCGGGTCAGGCAGTGCGGCCGTTCGGTATTGCCTATCGGCAGTTCGTGGGCATACTGCACGTCAGCCCCGAACAACGCAGTCGAGCGGGGCGGCCACGAGGGTCGAAAACCTCGTGTCGGCGAAGCGATCCCCACGTCGAGGGGGGTTCAAAGCCGGACGAGTCCCACCCAACGGCGACCTGGCAACGGTGTTCTCTGACCCCGTCTGACCCTAGCGGTCCTGGTGACCGACCCACCCAGGATGCTGCTGCTCGACGAGCTGGCCAACTCTCCCTCAGGCTCAACGGGCGGCCCGCCCACGTTGTATCGACCAGGGGCACCCTAACCCGGCCGGACCGTGCGGCGGGATCCTGCGCGTCGGGCAACCCCTCACCGCCCGGCTCGGACTCGACCGACACGGTCAACGCGCCGCCACCCTCGTCCCGCTCGATGGCGATCACCCGCAGGCCCTCAAGGCCACAAGCAGGTTACAACGGTCGCAGTGGCGGCCCAGTAGCCGCCCAGCACCGCCCAGCACGACGTAGGCTCGGGCATCGTCGTGGTCTTCGTGAGACAGTGTGACGTCAAAGTCCTCTGATCCTTGGGGACCTCGACCCCCCAAACCCCCCAGCCACGCCCCGCGTTACCTGTTGGTTCCCTCAATGATGGGTGTGTTGGTCACCAGGTCCGGTGTGGCTTCCTGATTCGTGCCACTTGAGGGCTGATAGTCGTTCGGTTCGATAGCCGGCCTGGTCAGGGACTTGCTGGCGGCTTGGTTGACGTACCCTGGTCGTCGGTAGGGTCGGGTCGTGGTGCTTGTTCGGAAGTCTGCTGACCGTTCGGGCGGCTCGTCGCCGATGACCCAGGCCTCGCGCGCCTCTTCCGCCGCGAAAGCCTTGTGGGATTGTCCACCAGCACCGCGTTCAGCCCCCGCACCAAACCGGTGGACCTGGCCAACTCCCGAAGCATCCCGACCCCGGCGTGAAAGACCACCCCGGCACCGCCCGCGCTGACCTTGACCCGCCCCGACCGCTTACTACGCTCCACCTGCGAAGTGCCTTCCCGTACGAGAACCCGGACCGTCGACAAGTCCAAGTTTCCCTGACAGGACAGGCACTTTCGCACCCACCAGATGTGTCCGCCCCACCCGTTCGAAACGCCGAGGCCGGGACGGCGACGTCGACGGCCGTCCCGATGGTGGGCGGGTCAGGCGGCCCGGCGGCCAGTCCGGATGATGGTGGCCGAGCCGACCACCCGGGTGCCGTGGTAAAGGACCATCGTCTGCCCCGGTGCCACCCCCCGGGTGGGCCGGTGAAGGCGCACGACGAGCTGGGCACCCTCGATCCGGGACACTCCGGGTACCTCCTGCCCGTGAGCGCGTAACTGCACACCCGCGGCGGTCTCCTCGGCCGCTGGCGGGCCGCACCACCGCACGTCGCCGCCAACCACCTCGTCGATGTCGAGGAGCCGTTCCGGGCCCACGACGACGACATTGCGGGCGGGGTCCGTCGAGAGTACGTAGCGGGGCGTTCCGTCGCCGGCTGGACGGCGCAGCGCAAGGCCGCGCCGCTGACCGACCGTGTAACCCGTCGCGCCGTCGTGGCGGCCGACCACCGTCCCGTCCGGCTCTACGATGTCGCCGGACCGAACCCCAAGGCGTTGTGTCAACCACTCGCGAGTGCCCCCGGGACTCTGGATGAAGCAGATGTCGTGGCTGTCAGGTTTGTCGGCTACGGCCAGGCCCAGCATCTCGGCTTCTCGACGCACGTCGGGCTTGGTGGAATCCCCGAGGGGGAAAACTGACCCGGCCAGCTGGTCGGGGGTGAGCACCCCGAGCACGTAGGACTGATCCTTGGCCGGGTCGAGCGCGCGATGTAGTTCCCGCTGGCCGGTCGGCGCGTCCCCGGCCTCGACGATCCGGGCGTAGTGGCCGGTTACGACACCGTCGAAACCCAAGGCTCGGGCCCGATCCAGCAATACGGCGAACTTGATCCGTTCATTGCAGCGAAGACAGGGGTTCGGGGTCCGACCGGCGGCGTACTCGTCGACGAAGTCGTCGATGACCTCCTGCTGGAACTCCTGTGAGAGGTCCCAGACGTAGAAAGGGATGGCCAAGTGATCGGCCACCCGGCGCGCGTCCTGGGCGTCCCGGATCGAGCAGCAGCCTCTCGACCCCGGGCCGACCTCGACCCTCGCCAGCGCAAGGTGAACACCCACGACCTGATGGCCGGCTCGGACCATCCGAGCGGCCGCGACGGCGGAGTCGACCCCCCCGCTCATAGCTGCGACCAGACGCATCAGACGATCCGTCGGGCCAGCGACGCCCGATATGCTCGCTGGGCCCGCTCCACGGCCTCCGGAAGCACTGCGAGGAACGCCGTCACGTCCTCCTCGGTGGAGGTGTGACCGAACGACAACCGCAACGCCCCGCGCGCCGACTGCCGGGAGTACCCCATGGCCACAATCACATGGCTGGGCTCCGGGACGCCGGCGTGGCACGCGGACCCGGTCGAGCAGGCGATCCCGGCGGCGTCGAGCAGGAACAGCAGGGAATCCGACTCACAGTCCGGGACGAGCAGGTGCGCATTGGCCGGGCTACGCCGCCGGGTGTCGCCGGGCTCCCAGGCACCCGAAGGCGTGACGCCCGGGACGGTGGCCACGGCCCCGGTGAGGAGCCGGTCCCGCAACCGGGTCAGCCGGCTACTCTGCTCGGGCATCCGCTCCTCGGCGCAGCGGAGCGCCTCAGCGAGTCCGACGACCAGTGCGGTAGCGACCGTGCCACTGCGTACCCCGCGTTCCTGGCCACCGCCGAAGGACATCGGCTGAACCGGGGCGTCACCCCGAGCCAGCATCACCCCGACGCCGGCAGGTCCCCCGATCTTGTGCCCGGACACCGACGCAAGGTCGGCCCCGCTTGCCCCGAAGTTCACCGACAGGTGCCCGACCGCCTGAACCGCGTCGGTGTGGACCGGAATCCCGTACCCGTGCGCCAGCTCGACAATCTCGGCGACCGGCTGGACCGTACCCACCTCGTTGTTCACCCACATGACCGAGACGTAGGCCACCGTGTCCGCGCCGTCCGGCCCGCGCTCCCCTCGCTGGATGGCTCCTTCGATGGCGGCCTGGACCGCGGGAAGGGACAGCCGGCCGTCGCGGCCCACCGGTACCCGCACCACCTCGGCACCCTCGGCCGCCAGCGCATCGACGCAGTCCAGTACGGCCGAATGCTCGATCGCACTGACGATGATCCGGCGGCGGCGCCGGTCGGCGCCGCCGCGCGCACGCCACATGCCCTGCAGGGCGATGTTGTTGGACTCGGTGCCACCGGAGGTGAAGATGACCTCGGACGGCCGGGCCCCCAGGACCTCCGCAACGGCCTCTCGGCTCTCCTCCACGCGCCGGCGGGCGGTCCGCCCCTCGGCGTGCAGTGAAGACGGGTTGCCGGTGCCAGCCATCACCTCGGTCATCGCCGAGACCACCGACGGCAGAATCGGGGTGGTCGCCGCGTGGTCGAGGTACCTGCGGGTGAGGCTCACCGGCCGATCCTACGGGGGCGGTCTGGTCTGGACCATCGCGGTCGGGTGGAGCCCGCGGCGCGATACGGACAGGACGGCTGCGATCTGGGGCTGCTTGGCACCCCGCGAGGTGGGTGCTACGTCACGTGCGTTGTGCGCCACAACCGGGCGAGAGGGGCCACAAAATCGTTGAAGCGTGAGCTAATATGAGCGATGTACGGGCGATGACGCCTCGACAGGCGTCGGCCGGTACATGGGGGTCGACGCTGGAAGCTGGGGGTGACTGGCGTGTCCCCGCCCCGTAGACCACTGAGCCCCGACGCTGCCCCCCGAAGCCGTCGGGGCTCAGTGCTGGGCCCTCGATCCCGCCGCGGTCCAGCTGCGCCACGCTCCTCTACCGGCAGGGCAGCCACGCACACATAGCCTACCCCGGCACGGTGAAGGGGCCCGGCGTCGACTCCGCCGGACCCCTGGATTCACCCGTCTGATCGTGCTGCGAGCCGATGCCGAGCTAGCCACGCTGAGCCTTGACCGCCCCGGTCGCCTTCGGCAGCACCTCGAATAGGTCTCCGACCACACCGAAGTCGACCAGTTCGAAGATGGGTGCCTCTTCGTCCTTGTTGACCGCAACGATGGTCTTGCTGGTCTGCATCCCGGCCCGGTGCTGGATGGCGCCGGAGATGCCACACGCCACGTACAGCTGCGGCGACACCTGTTTGCCGGTCTGACCGACCTGGCTGGTGTGTGGGTACCAGCCCGCGTCCACGGCGGCACGGGAGGCTCCGACGGCCGCACCGAGGGAGTCGGCGAACTCTTCCACAGTGGAGAAGTCGCCACTAGTCCCGCGGCCGCCGGAGACCACAATCGCGGCCTCGGTCAGCTCGGGCCGACCGGACTTCTCCTTCTCCCGCCGTTCCACGATCTTGGCCGCCTGGGCGGCCGGCGAGATGGTGACGGCCACCTCCTCGACGGTCCCGGCCGCGGGGGCCTCCTCGGGAGCGCAAGCGTTCGCCTTGACGGCCACGATCGCCAGGTCGGTGGTCACCTTGGATTCGACGGTGTACGACCCGGCGAACGCGGACTGGGTGGACTCCACGTGGCCACCCTCGCCGCTACGGACGTCGAGCGCCGCCCAGATCAGGCCCGACTTCGTTTTCACCGCCAGCCGTGCGGCAGCCTCCGTGCCATGGGTCGAGCTGGAGACCAGGACGGCCTTCGGGGACGTCTGCGCAACCAGCTGGGCCAGCACCTCCGCGACCGGAGCGACCAGGTAATCGGCGATCTGCGCGTCGTCGACGTGGTAGATCTTGGCGGCGCCGTACCGCGCCAGCACGTCCTTGCCCTCCTCCAGACCGGTGCCGAGGAAAACCGCGGAGGGTTCACCGATCCGCCGGGCCAGGGTGAGCAGTTCGAGGGTCGTCTTCCGCACTGTTCCGCCCGCGTGGTCGACCAGGACGAGAACCTCAGCCATGGTGCATTCCTCCTTGTCGGTTCGGGTCGCCTAGACGAACTTCTGCAGGGACAGGAACTGAGCCAGCACGGTGCCACCCTCGCCATCGTCGGAGACCAGCAAGCCCTGCTGCCGCGGTGGCCGCTTGTTGGCCTGCGCGACCTGGGTCAGCGCACCGGTCAGACCGACCGACGCCGCGTCAACGCCGAGGTCAGCCAGGCTCCACGTCTCGACCGGCTTCTTCTTGGCCGCCATGATCCCCTTGAAGGAGGGGTAGCGCGGCTCGTTGATCTGGTCGGTCACCGAGACCACCGCTGGCAGCGTGGCCTCGACGATCTCGGTGGCCAAGTCACCGTCGCGGCGCATCCGTACCGAGCTACCGTCGACGGTCAGCTCGGAGGCGAAGGTGATCTGGGGCAGCTCGAGCATCTCGGCGAGCATCGAGGCGACCACCGACCCGGTCCCGTCGGTGGAGGCCATCCCGGTCATCACCAGGTCAGGGGTTCCGATCTTGTTGATCGCCGCGGCCAGCACGGTGGCGGTGCCCACCGCATCGGAACCGCGCAGGCCCTCGTCACTGATATGGATGCCCTTGTGCACCCCCATCTGCAGGGACTTCTTAACCGCCTCCATCGCCTCGGGTGGGCCCATGCAGATGACGGTCACCTCACCCTCGCCCGCCTCGACGATCTTCAGGGCCTCCTCGACCGCATATTCGTCGAGCTCACACAGCAACCCGTCGACGCTGGCCCGGTCGGTGGTGTGGTCGTCCGGGCTGAAGTGACGGTCGGCCGTCGCATCGGGGACGTACTTGACACAGACGACAATTTTCATGTCCGGCCTCTCGGTGTGGGGTGCCCGGCACGGTGGTGGCGCACCAGACAGGCATCATGTCGAGAGTACGCAGCGGCCTCGGCGAGCCCCACCCGGGGGGGCGTGACGGTCCACACACAGCCAGCGGGGCGCTCCCGGGAGCAGCGATCTCGTCGCTGGTGGGTCGGGCCAACGGGGTCGGCGTCAGGCGAGGTGCAGCGTGCGAAGCCGTTGCGACAACTCGGGCGGGCTGACCGAACCCGGATGGGCCTGGTGGGCCGTGTCGATGTCGTCCGTACTCCACCATCGCGGTTCCTCGCCCCGGGCGGCCCGGGAAGGCCACGACTCGCCCAGCGGGTCCGGACCGCTGACGACCACGCGAAGGTACTGTTCCCGCCGGCCGTCCCACCGTCCGCTAGGCGCGATCACCGTCGCCGCCCAGGCCGGGTCGGCGCCGACCACCACCAGCCCGGTCTGCTCGGCGACCAGCCGCCGCAGCGCCTCACCGTGGGACTCCCCCGGCAGCGGCACCCCCCCGGGACAGGCCCATGGCCGCCCGGGTGGGTCACTGGCCGCCCCGTCCAGGCGGCGCAACAGCACCCGCCTGGGGCCGTCGGTGATGACGGCGCGGACGACCTCGACCAGCCTGGGGTCGCGGCCCATGGCCTCGCGGCGCAGCCAGTCCGCCTGTGGGTCTCGCAACCGGACCACCCGCGCCGGTGACCCGGCGACCACGGTGAACGGCGGGTAGTCGCCCTTGGCGACGGAGTTGGCCGCCAGGACGGATCCACGCGCCATCCGGGTCCCGCGGGTTACCGTCGACTTGGTGCCCAACCACACGTCGTTGGCGATCCGGACCGGGGACTTGACGATGCCCTGGTCCTTGATCGGCACACTCAGGTCGTCCAGTCGGTGGTCGAAGTCGCACACGTACACGCCCTCACCAAGCAAACACGCCGCGCCGATGTCGATGTCCAGCCAGGCGTTCACGGTCACCCGGCTGGACAGCACGGTCTTCGGGCCGATTCGCAGGGTCCCCTCGTGGCAGCGCACCCGGGTGCCCTCTCCGAAGTGCGACCAAGCACCGACCAAGATTCGGCCGTATCCCTCGCGCACCTCGAAACGGACGTCCGGGCCGATGAACACCGGCCCGGCGAAGAGCACCGAGGGGTGCCGTGCCTTGATCGCGGCCATCCGTGCGTACCCGGCCAGTTGCGCCCCGGACACGGCCCGGCGAGAGAGCACCCAGCGCAGCCCGCCCGTCAGCCCCTCCGGTGCAGGGCCGTCGTCACCCGCAGGTGCCGGGTCATGATGGGTCACCCGGTCGCGGCCTAACCCGGCTTGATGCCGGTCACGCTGGCGTTGTAGAAGAACCGCGGGGGCACGACCCGGGCCAGGCCCCGGTCCAAGGCAGACAGCCGAGACCACGCTCGGTAGGCGAACAGCGCCCACTCCGAACCGAGCGAGCCAGGCCGGACGGCGGCCTCGATGGTGCGCACCGGCCACCCCAGCCAGGCGGCGGTCAGCTCCTCGGTGCTGGTGCGCACGTCCACCGCACCGGCCCGCAGGGCGATCCGGGCCAGCTGGTCCGGATCGAAGGTGTGCAGGTCGACTATGGACTCCAAGGCATGGGCCCGGGAGGAGTGGGTCAGTTCCTGCTCGGAGCGACCGAATCGTTGCCGCAGCCGCGGCAGTCGGGTCACCTGTGTGGTGGCCGCCCAGGTCAGCCGGCCCAGCCCGCGGGCATACCAATCACCGATGGTGGTCGGTTCACCGGCCATCACCAGCCGGCCCCCCGGCTTGAGCACTCGGACCACCTGGCGCAGCGCCTGCTCGACGTCCGGAATGTGGTGCAGCACCGCGTGCCCGACGACGAGATCGAATGTGTCGTCCGGGTAGGACAAGGACTCGGCGTCGACAACGTCGGCCTGGATCGAGACGCCGAGCTCGGCCGCGTTGCGCTGGGCGGCGGCGACCATCCCCGGTGAGAGATCGGTCACGGTGACCGCCTCAAGGACCCCGGCCAGCTTGAGATTCAGCGAGAAGAACGCGGTTCCGGCGCCGATCTCCAGGGCGCTGCGGTAGGGCCAGTGCGCCGCGTCGTCGGCCCCGACGACGGCGACGAACCGGTCCCGCGCGTAGTCGGTGCAACGCCGGTCGAAGGAGATCGACCATTTCGCGTCGTATCCGTCCGCCTCGTGGTCGTGGTAGACCACCTGGGCGGCCTTGTTGTCAGCGCGGGCTGGGCGCAGCTCCTCCTCGTCGAGGTCCACCAGCTGCGCCTTACCTGCCCTCGAAGACGGCCTTGCCCGGACCCTTCTCGACGAACGAGGCCATCCCGATGCCTCGGTCCTTGGTCGCGAACAAGCCGCTGAACTGCATCGTCTCGATCTGCAGCCCGGTCGGCAGGTCCACTTCCAAGCCCCGGTCGATCGCCGTCTTGGCGGCCCGCAGGGCGTAAGCCGGCCCGCCGACGAACCGAGACATCCACTCCCGGGCCACGGCGTAGACCTGGTCGGGCTCGACCACCTGGTTGACCAGCCCGATCGCGAGCGCCTCGGCGGCGTCCACGAACCGGCCGGTGAAGACGAGGTCCTTGGCCTTGGCCGGACCGACCAGCCGGGCCAGCCGCTGGGTGCCCCCGGCGCCGGGGATGATCCCGAGCAGGATCTCAGGCTGGCCGAGTTTGGCGTTGCTGGCTGCGATCCGGAAGTCGCAGGCCAGGCTCAGCTCACAGCCGCCGCCGAGCGCGAACCCGGTGATTGCGGCCATGGTGGGCTTGGGAATTGCCGCGACGGCCGAGAAGCAGTCCGACAGCCGGGTGGCCCGGTCGACCATGTCGGTGTACGACATGTCCTGCATCTCCTTGATGTCCGCACCGGCGGCGAAGACCCTCTCACCGCCGTAGACGATGACGGCGCTGACGTCCGAGCGCTGGGTGATCTCGGCGGACACCTGCGCCAGGGCCTCCTGGATCTCGGTGTTCAGCGCGTTCATCTTCGGGCGGTCCAGTCGGATCGTGCCGATCCCGTCCTTGACCTCCAACCGTACGTATTGGCTCACGAGCTGACTCACGACATCTCCTCGGGGTTGTCACCGAACACATCCACGCCGAGCATGAGCTGATGCCACAGCTGCACCCCGGTGAGCACGAGCTGGGTGCTGATGGCCAACAGGGCCCTGACATCCGCCTCGGGCACCACGATGTGTTCGCTGGTCACCACCAGAGTGCCGTTGTTGAGGCCGGCCTTGACGATGTTCATCCGCAGGGTCAGGTCGTTGGCGGCCCGCAGCTGGGCCGTCTCGTCGTCGGGCAGATCGTCGCCCACCTGCCACTGGCCGAACACCCGCATCACCGGCAGCTCGCCCTCGGTGCAGTGCACGAACAGCTGCTGCCCCTCGGCCTTGTAGCTGACGTCACCGTCGTCATCGATGTCCGGGCGGAAACCCTCGTCCTGTAGCGCGTCGAGGACCCGTCCACGCAGGGGGTGCTCGCCGGCAGGCGGCGGGAAGCTGGGCAGGGAGGTGGGATCGCTCATGAGGTCTAACGTAACGACTTGGCGCTGCTGGTGACCACCTGGCGAGCGGGGTGTGAGCGGTACCGTGGGACCACGGCGTCCGGCGACGCACGGATTGCGCGGTGCAGACCGACCGCTCACCCGTTCACCGGGCCGCGCCGACTACAGTGACCAGGTGCTTGCCGCCGTCGATCAGCCGCCGCTCCTGGGGGCTACCCTCACCGAGACCGGAACCAGCTTCGCGGTGCAGGCCAGCCACGCCGATCGCGTCGAGCTGTGCCTGTTCGACGCCGGCGACCTCACCGGCGACAGCGAACGCCGGATCATTCTGCGTAACCGGGTGCACGGAGTCTGGTTCGACCACGTGGTAGGGGTCGGACCAGGGCAGCGCTACGGATACCGGATGCACGGCCCCTGGCGACCCGAGCGTGGCCTGCGACACAATCCTGCGAAACTGCTGCTCGACCCCTACGCCAAGGGTGTCACGGGCAGCGTGACATGGCGCGCGCCGCTGTTCGGCCACACCGTCGGGGACGACCCGCGCGGCTCCCCCTTCATCCGGGACGACCGCGACAGTCAGGGCTGCGTGCCGCGCTCGGTTGTGGTGGACGGCCACTTCGACTGGGGCGTCTTAGGCCACCGGCGCGTCCCGTGGACGGACACGGTCATCTATGAGGCGCACGTGCGGGGCGCCACGGCCTTGCACCCCAAGGTGCCGGCGGCGCTGCGCGGAACCTACGCCGGGTTGGCCCACCCCGCGTTCCTCGGGCACCTGACCCGTCTCGGGGTGACCACCCTGGAGCTGTTGCCGGTGCATGCGTTCGCCTCGGAACGGCACCTGGGCGCGCACGGCCGGTCCAACTACTGGGGGTACAACACGCTTGCGTTCTTCGCCCCCGAACCCTCCTACGCTGCGGCTTCGGACCCGCGGGGGGCGTTGACGGAGTTCAAGACGATGGTTCGTACATACCACGAGCACGGCCTGGAGGTCATCCTCGACGTCGTCTACAACCACACCGCCGAGCAGGGGCTGGACGGCCCGACCCTGTGCTGGCGCGGCTTGGACAACGGGTATTACCGGCTCGACGAGCGGGGCCACCATATCGACGTCACCGGCTGTGGGAACACGCTCGATCTGCGCAACCTGGCAGCCTGCCGAATGGTGCTCGATTCGCTGCGGTACTGGGTCAATGAGTGTCACGTCGACGGATTCCGGTTCGACCTCGCGGTGGCGCTGTCGAGGGGCCGATACGACGACTTCGACCCCGACCATCCCTTTCTCGTCGCGCTGCGGACCGATCCGGTGCTCTCCCGGGTCAAGCTGATCGCCGAGCCCTGGGACGTCGGCATCCACGGTTGGCGGACCGGGCAGTTCCCGCCCCCGTTCGGGGAGTGGAACGACCGATTCCGGGACACTGTGCGCACGTTCTGGCTGGCCGACCTGTCCGGGGAGCGAGGCATCGGGCACGGGGTACGGGAGCTTGCCACCCGGCTGGCCGGTTCCCAGGACCTGTTCGGTGGACAGGACCGCGGCCCGATCGCCTCGATCAACTTCGTCGCGGCCCACGACGGATTCACCATGGCCGACGCCACCGCCTACAACTGGAAGCACAATGAGGCCAACGGCGAGGGCAACCGGGACGGTCACGGGGACAACCGGTCCTGGAATCACGGGGTGGAGGGTCCGACCACGGACCCAGAGGTGCTGCTGGCCAGGCGGCGTTCGATCCGCAACCTGCTGGCCACCACGCTGCTGTCGACGGGGACGCCGATGCTGGCAGCCGGGGACGAGTTCGGGCGCAGCCAGGGCGGCAACAACAACGCCTACTGCCAGGACAACGAGATGTCCTGGTTGCCCTGGAAGCACGCCTCCTGGCAGCGAGACCTGCTGGCGACCGCCACGTACCTGATCGAGTTGCGCCGCTCGTTCCGGGTGTTCCGGCAGGGCACCTTCTTCAGTTCGCACCCTCAGCCCGGCGACGGACGGGCCGATGTGCGCTGGTTCGGCCCGTTCGGCGCCCCGATGACGAGCATGTCCTGGGAGGACCTGAACTGCCGGACGCTGCAGATGCTGCTGGAGGGTGAGGACCTCAAGGCGCATTCGCTGCTGCTGGTCGTCCAGGGCGACCCGGCCGACACGAAGGTCACCCTGCCGCCACTGGCCCCTTGCGAGCGGGCCTTCCACCTGCAGTGGGACTCGACCTGGGAGCGGCCGAGCGACGCGGGGGCCCGGGTCAGCCCCGGCACCACCGTGGTCGTGGCGGGCGACTCGATGCAGATCTACCTCGTCGTCTGACCCGCGTTCTCCCCGGTGACGTGGCGCCATCCCGGCCACTGCCTCCGGTAGGTGCGACGCGTGGTCGGCGCCTCCGGTAGGTGCGACGCGTGGTCGGCGGATGGGTGTGAGCCCACACACGATGTGTCCAGTCGGGCGGCTCAGGCGTTGACCACCAGACCCAGCTCGGCCGGGGAGGCCAGGCCTCGGTGCCGCGGCAGCACCCGCACGGAGTAACCGAACGAGCCGGTACGGCTGATCTCCAGGACTCCCTCGAACCTGTGTCGCCCGCCGTCGTAGGACTCCGCACAGCGCAAGTCGGCGGTCTCAGTGTCGGACAGCTGGTCGGCCTCGCTGGCCCGGCCGTAGACGATCTGCACCGTGACGTCGTCGGGGCTGAGCTGGCCCAGCGCCACCAGCGATCGGACGTGCAGCTTGTCTCCGACCTGCGGGGCGTCGGACAGGTCTTGGGAGTCCTGGGAGTCCTGGGAGTCGACGTTCTCCACCCGCACCGCGCTCCACTGCGAGCTGACCTTGCCGCGGTAGGCGGCGATGTCCTTGGCCAGCTCGAAGCCCTTGGCATTGGCCGCCCAACCGCTGTGCGCTGCCGGGACGTACAACTGGCCGGTGTAGTCCCGGACCATGCGGGTAGCCAACACCTTCGGCCCAAGGGTGGCGAGCGTGTGCCGCACCATAGCCAGCCAGCGCTGCGGGAGGCCGTCTGCGTCGACGTCGTAGAAGCGGTCGACGACGTTGCGTTCGATGAGGTCGTACAGCGCCGCAGCCTCCAGGTCGTCCCGCCGGTCCGGGTCGTTCACCCCGTCGGCGGTGGGGATGGCCCAGCCGTTCTCGCCGTCGTACCACTCATCCCACCATCCGTCGAGGATTGACAGGTTCAGGCCGCCGTTGAGGGCCGCCTTCATCCCGGACGTGCCGCACGCCTCCAGCGGGCGTAGCGGGTTGTTGAGCCACACGTCGCAGCCGGGGTAGAGCACCCGAGCCATGCCGATGTCGTAGTTGGGCAGGAAGACGACCCGGTGGCGCACCACCGGGTCGTCGGCGAACCGCACCATCTTCTGGATCAGCCGCTTGCCGTTGTCGTCGGCAGGGTGCGACTTGCCCGCGATGATCAGCTGGATCGGCCGCTTCGGGTCGAGCAGCAGGGCACGCAGCCGCACCGGGTCGCGCAGCATCAGAGTGAGCCGCTTGTAGGTGGGGACGCGCCGGGCGAACCCGATGGTCAGCACGTCAGGATCGAGGATCGACTCGGTCCAGCCCAGCTCGGCGGGGCTGGCGCCACGCTTGATCCACGACTCGCGGACGCGCCGCCGGGAGTCCATGACCAGAGCGTTACGTAGCTCCCGCTTGACCGCCCACATCCGGTCGCTGGGGGCTTTCTCGGCGAAGTCCGGCATCATCAGTGGGGCGGGCGCGCGGCCACCGGCAAACTCGTCGGACAGTTTCAACCATTGTTCGGCCACCCACGTCAGGGGGTGGACGCCGTTGGTCACGCTGGAGATAGGCACGTCGGCGGTGTCGAAGCCGGGCCACAGCCCCTCGAACATGCCTCGGCTGACGTCACCGTGTAGCTGGGAGACCCCGTTGGCCCGCTGCGCCAACCGCAACCCCATGACCGCCATGTTGAACACGCCGGCGTCACCGCCCGGGTAGTTCTCCGCTCCCAGCGCCAACAGCCGCTCCACAGGTACGCCGTCGAGAGCGCCGGCTCCGCTGAAATAGGTGCGGATCTGGTCGGCACCGAACCGGTCGATTCCGGCCGGGACCGGGGTGTGCGTGGTGAACACCGTCGCCGCCCGGACCGAGGCCAACGCCTCGTCGAAGCTCAGTCGCTGCTGGGTGACCAGCTCGTGGATCCGTTCGATGCCAAGGAACCCGGCGTGTCCCTCGTTGGCGTGGTAGACGTCCGGCGTGGGTGTCCCGGTCAGCCGGGAGTACAGCCGAAGGGCCCGGACCCCACCCATCCCGAGCAGTATCTCCTGAAGCAGCCGATGCTCGCCGCCACCGCCGTAGAGCCGGTCGGTCACCGAGCGCAGCGGCTTCTCATTGTCGATGACGTCCGAATCGAGCAGCAGCAACGGGACCCGCCCGACCTGCGCCTTCCAGACGTAGGCGCGCAGCACCCGGTTACCGGGCAGCGTCACGCTGACCACACACGGCTTGCCGTCCTCCCGCAGCAGCGCCAGCGGCAGTCCGTCCGGATCCAACACCGGGTAGGTCTCCTGCTGCCACCCGTCGGCGTTGAGAGACTGGGCGAAGTAGCCGCTCTGGTAGAACAGGCCGACCCCGACGATGGGCACCCCGAGGTCCGAGGCGGACTTCAGGTGGTCCCCGGCGAGGATACCCAGGCCACCGGAATACAGCGGCAGCACCTCGGTCAGTCCGAACTCGGCGCTGAAGTAGGCGATGGACTGCGGCCCGCCGCCAACCACCTCGGCGGCCCAGCGCTGGTACCAGCGCGGCTCGGACAGGTAGGCGTGCAGTTCGGCGGTGGCCTCCTTGACCCGGGAGACGAAGACCCGATCCTGCGCCAGCGCGTCCAGTTCGGCTGCGGAAAGCGATGACAGCAGCGCGACCGGGTCCTGTCCAACCTGTTGCCACAGCTCGGGGGCCATGCTGGCGAACAGCTCGCGGGTCGGGGCGTGCCACGACCAGCGCAGGTTGCTCGACAGGTTACCCAGGTCACCCAGAGCGGGCGGCAGGACCGTGCGGACGTTGAAGCGACGGATAGCCTTCACGCGTCAAAGCATAGGGGTGGCCTTGAACTGCTCCGGCGGACGATCTCAGCCAGTGACTGAGCACCCGGACCGGTCCGCTTGTTCGCGGGCCATGACCTGCGCCACCCCCGGTCACGGACCGGCCCTCTCCCGCACCACGTTCAGTCCCGAGGCGATAGCGTCGCAGGTGTGACCCCGCGACCCCAGCCGCTGTCCACGCCCCGCTCCGGCGGCCACGCGCCGACCCCCCGGCAGCTGGGGCGCATCCCCGTCACCGACGTGCAGCCGGTCATCGACGGGGGCGCCTGGCCCACTGTCGCCGTCGTTGATGAGGATGTCCTAGTCTCGGCCACGGTATTCCGCGAGGGCCACGACGCCGTGAATGCCAGTGTGGTGCTAACCGACCCCACTGGGGGCCAGCACGTCCTGCCGATGACGCAGGTCAACCCCGGTTTGAGTCGGTGGGAGGCGACCATGAGCGCCGACCGGACCGGGTTATGGACCTACCGCGTCGAGGGCTGGTCGGATCCCTACGGCACCTGGGAACACGACGCCACGATCAAGGTCGCGGCTGGGGTGGACACGGAACTGATGCTGGAAGAGGGGGCCCGCGTCCTGGACCGGGCCTTGGCGGAGGTCTCTCGCCCGGACCGTGGGGCCACCGCGCTGCGGGACGCCTCGTGGACCTTGCGCGACGACAGCAGACCGGTCTCCGAGCGCCTGGCTGCAGGCCTGTCTCGCGAGGTCCACGAGGAACTGGCGGCTCGGCCGCTACGCGAGATGGTCACCCCCAGCCCGGAGTACGCCTGGCGAGTGGAACGTGAACGGGCTCTGTACGGGGCGTGGTACGAGATCTTCCCGCGCTCGGAGGGCTGCCGGTACGACCCGGCCACCCGGACCTGGACCACCGGGACGTTGCGCACCGCGGCCGAACGGCTGCCCGCCATCGCCCGGATGGGCTTCGACGTCGTCTACCTGACTCCCGTCCACCCGATCGGCACGGTCAACCGGAAGGGCGCGAACAACACCCTTGAGGCCCGCCCCGACGACCCCGGTTCGCCGTACGCGATCGGGTCGGCCGAGGGCGGTCACGACGCGATCGAGCCGAGCCTGGGCACCTTCGAGGATTTCGACGCCTTGGTGTCCCGGGCGGAGTCCCTCGGCCTGGAGGTGGCCCTCGACATCGCGCTGCAGTGCGCCCCCGACCACCCCTGGGTGACCACCCACCCCGAGTGGTTCAACACCCGCGCCGACGGCACCATCGCCTACGCGGAGAACCCCCCCAAGAAGTATCAGGACATCTACCCGCTGAACTTGGACAACGACCCGGCCGGCATCTACGGAGAGATCCGCGGGGTGATCCAGGTGTGGATCGACCACGGCGTCAAGATCTTCCGGGTCGACAACCCGCATACCAAACCGGTCGAGTTCTGGCAGTGGTTGATCGCCGACGTCGCGGCCTCGCATCCGGAGGTGCTCTGGTTGGCCGAAGCGTTCACCAAACCGGCGATGATGGCGATGCTGGCCAAAGTCGGCTTCCAGCAGTCCTACACCTACTACGCGTGGCGCAACACGGCCTGGGAGCTGCGGGAGTACTGCATGGAGCTGGCCGGGCCGGCGGCGGCGTACATGCGCCCCTCCTTCTGGCCGACCACACACGACATCCTCACCCCGTACATGCAGTTCGGCGGACCCGCCGCGTGGAAGACCCGAGCCGCCCTGGCCGCCACGCTGGTGCCCACCTACGGCATCTACGCCGGCTATGAGCTGCTGGAGAGTGTGCCGCGGCCGGGTGTGGAGGAGCAGATCGACAACGAGAAGTATCAGTTCAAGGACCGCGCCTGGGCCGACTACGAGCTTGGCGGTCCCCGCGCAGGGCAGTTGTGGATGGCCGATTACCTGCGGCGGATCAACGAGATCCGGCGCGCCCATCCGGCCCTGCACCGGCTGCGCAACCTGTGGTTCCACCATGCCGACGACGAGAACGTGCTGTGCTTCTCCAAGCGCCGGGTCACGGGCAGCCAGGACGACACGATCATCGTGGTGGCCAACACCGACCCGCACACGACCCGGGAGACCCTCATCCATCTGCACATGCCGGCCCTGGGCCTGGCGGTGCACGAGGGGTTCGTGGCCAAGGACCTGATCACGGATCACTCCTGGCAATGGGGTGAGCACGCATTCGTCCGGGTCGGCCGGGACGCCGAACCGGTGCACATCATCCACGTCCGGAGATTCTGATGGGCCGGGGCCGAGATGTCGGGCTCTGAGACTGCGACCTCCCCCCCGAGCCGGGACACGACATGGTTTCGGACCGCGGTGTTCTACGAGGTCTTGGTGCGTGGCTTCGCGGATTCCTCGGCATCCGGGGCGGGTGACTTCCGCGGCCTGATCGGCAAGCTCGACTACCTACAATGGCTGGGCGTGGACGTGCTGTGGCTGCCGCCGTTCTTCGCCTCCCCGCTGCGCGACGGCGGCTATGACATTTCGGACCACACGGCGGTGCTGCCGGAATTCGGCACCCTGCCGGAGTTCAAGGAGCTGGTGGTACAGGCACACGCCCGCGGCATCCGGATCGTCATCGACCTGGTGATGAACCACACCAGCGACCAGCACCCCTGGTTCCAGGCGGCCCGCGCCGATCCGGACGGGCCGTTCGGGGACTTCTACGTCTGGTCCGATGACGACACCCGCTACGGCGAGGCTCGGATCATCTTCGTCGACACCGAGGTCTCGAACTGGACCTTCGATCCGGTTCGCCGCCAGTTCTTCTGGCACCGATTCTTCTCCCACCAACCGGACCTGAACTTCGAGAACCCTCGGGTGCAGGAGGCGATGTTCGACGTCGTCCGGTTCTGGCTGGAGCTGGGTGTGGACGGGTTCCGCCTGGACGCGGTGCCTTACCTGTTCGAGGAGGAGGGGCACAACGGGGAGAACCACCCGCGTACCCACGAGTTCCTGGCGCGGCTTCGAGCCATGGTCGACGCCGAGTACCCCGGACGGGTGCTGCTGGCCGAGGCGAACCAGCTGCCCACCGAGGTGGTCGACTACTACGGCAGCGAACGAGAACCTGAGTGTCACATGTGTTTCCACTTCCCAGTGATGCCGCGGTTGTACGCAGCGTTACGGGAGGAGTTGGCGGCGCCCATTGTCGACGTCCTGGCGCAGACGCCGACGATCCCGGACGGCACCCAGTGGGGCACCTTCCTACGCAATCACGATGAGCTGACCCTGGAGATGGTCAGCACCGATGAGCGTTCCGCTATGTATGCCTGGTATGCCCCGGACCCGCGGATGCGGGCCAACACCGGCATCAGGCGCCGACTCGCACCGCTGCTGGATAATTCGCGCGCCGAGATCGAGCTGATCCACGCCCTGCTGCTGTCGCTGCCAGGCTCACCCTGCCTGTACTTCGGCGACGAGATCGGGATGGGCGACAACATCTGGCTGACCGACCGGGACGCGGTGCGAACCCCGATGCAGTGGACTCCCGACCGCAACGCGGGATTCTCCTCTGCCGACCCTGGCAAATTGTATCTTCCAGTAATTACAAGCCTCGTGTATCATCACAACAACGTCAACGTCGAAGCCCAGATGGCCCATGGGTCGTCTCTCCTGCATTGGGTCCGTGCCATGCTGGCGGTGCGCTCGGCCCACCCGGTTTTCGGTCTGGGCAGCTTCGAGGTCCAGGACTGCACCAACGGTGCGTTGCTGGCGTTCCTGCGGGTATTGGACCGTACCGAGGATCCGGGCGAGAGAGGGGCCACGGTGATGTGCGTGCACAACCTGTCGAGCCGGCCGCAGGCGGGGATCGTGACGCTGCCCCAGCGTTATTCCTCCGTCGGGGTGCGGGATCTGTTCGGGGGGAATGGCTTTCCTCCTGTCGACGAGCGTCACCGGTTGACCATCACGCTCGGGTCCCGGGATTTCTTCTGGCTAGAACTGGGGAACGACGACGATGAGTGAACCGGCGACCTGGTATGAGGACATCGCCGAGGCGCTGCCGGAGTGGATCGGACGGCAACGCTGGTACGTCGGCAAGCAGCACGCGCCAACGATGCGCCGGCTCGGAGCGTTGCGCTTACACGACCCGCGCGGGCACGTCGGCATCGGCGTGTGGTACTTGCGCGACGAGGCCGACCCGGCTGGCTCGATCTACCAGGTGCCGCTGACGTTCCGGTCCGAACGCCTGGACGTGCCGGCGGTGGCCGAGGTCGCGCAGCTGCAGCACGCCGGGCGGAGCGTGTGGATCTACGACGGCTGCTACGACCCCGCCTTCACCGAACTGCTGCTGCGCGGCATCCTGCGAGGCCTACACACCAGCTCGGACGAGGAGGACCCGGCGGTTGAGCTGCGTGGCCACCCCCTGGGTCGGCCGCCGGCGTTGCGGATGGACGCCTCCCGGGTGCTCACCGGGGAACAGTCGAACACGTCGATCATCTACCAGACCCACCGGCCCGACGGCACCCCCCTGCCGGTGATCTGCAAGGTGTTCAGGGTGCTGCACCACGGGGACAACCCGGACGTCGTCCTGCAGTCCGCCCTGGCCGCCGATGGTTCGACCCTGGTGCCGGCGCTGCTGGGGCACCTGTCCGGCCGGTGGCCGGACGAGACGCACGAGGACGGTGAGGCGGTCGGACATCTCGCCTTCGCGCAGGAGTTCCTCCTCGACACCGAGGACGCCTGGCGGGTGGCGCTACGGGCCATCGCGGCGGGCACCGACTTCACCCCCCGGGCGCGGGCTCTGGGCGTGGCGACCGGACGTGTTCATCGGGACCTGGCCCGTATCCTGCCGACCCGCCCCGCCACCGACGCCGACCGGGAGCGTGCCCTGCGCAGCTGGCTGCGCCGGTTGGCGTGGGCGGTGGCTGAGGTCCCCGCCGTCGCCGAGTTCGAGTCGGCCGCCGCGGCGGTTCTCACCCGGGCAGCGGCCCCCCCGTGGCCCCAACTGCAGCGGGTGCATGGTGATTACCACCTGGGCCAGGTCCTGGACGTGCCAGGGCGCGGCTGGGTGCTGCTGGACTTCGAGGGCGAACCGTTGCGGCCGCTGGCGGACCGCTCGGAGGTGGATCTGGCGCTGCGCGACCTCGCCGGGATGCTCCACTCGTTCGACTACGCGGCGGGCTCGCACGCTGATCGGGTCCCCGGCGAGGCGGACGGCGCCCGGGCCTGGGCGCAGGCCTGCCGCGAGGCGTTCCTGGACGGCTACGCCAGCCAGGCCGACGACCCCCGCAGCGCCGCGCAGACCCAAGCCCTGTTGGCCGCCCTGGAGCTAGACAAGGCCCTGTACGAAGTCGTTTACGAGGCCCGGAACCGCCCGACTTGGGTGGCCATTCCGGTCACCGCGATCCGCCGTCTGGTGACCCCGGACACGGCCGCGACGGGCCCCACCACATTCCCCATCAGAGCAAGAGACGAGGCCATCATGACTGAGCCCAGCACGCCGAAGACCACCTCGGAGCCGGCCGCCGAGACTCCGTCGATGCCGGTCCCGGTTGCGTCCACCCCCGCCGAGCCCACCCCGGAGGTGCGGCCGGTTTCCTGGGACGAGCTCGGTCTCTTGGCCCACGGCGGGCACGGCAACCCGCATGGTGTCCTGGGCGCGCACCCGTGGAACGGGGGGGTGAGCATCCGGGCGCTGCGCCCCATGGCGGCCTCCGTCGCCGTCGAGCTGCCTGACGGCTCCCGCCACCCGATGAACCACGACTTCGAGGGCGTCTGGCAGGTCCAGATCGACCTTCCGGAGGTCACCGACTACCGGTTGCACGTCGACTACGGTGACGGGTTCGCGCACCGCCAGGACGACCCTTATCGCTTCCTGCCCTCGCTGGGCGAGGTCGACCTTCACCTGATCGGAGAGGGCCGGCACGAGGAGCTGTGGAATGTCCTCGGGGCGCACATCCGGGAGTACGACGGACCGATGGGCTCGGTTCGCGGGACCTCGTTCGCGGTGTGGGCGCCCAACGCTCGCGCGATCCGGCTGACCGGTGACTTCAACCGCTGGGACGGCAGCTCGCACCCGATGCGCGCCCTGGGAAGTACCGGCATCTGGGAGCTGTTCGTGCCCGGAGTGGGAGAGAACTCCACCTACAAGTACGAGATCCTCGGTGCGGACGGCTACCGCAGATCGAAGGCCGACCCACTGGCCCAGGCCACAGAGTGCCCGCCGGCCACCGCGTCGGTGGTCACCAAGTCCGGCTATCAGTGGCGCGACGAGGAATGGATGGCTCAGCGGGCGCGGGTCAGCGAGCCGCACAGCCAGGCCATGAGCATCTACGAATGCCACATCGGGTCCTGGCGACTGGGGTCCACTTACGTCGACCTCGCCGAGCACCTGGTCAACTACCTCACGGATATGGGCTTCACCCACGTGCAGTTCCTGCCGGTCATGGAGCACCCTTACGGGCCGTCCTGGGGCTACCAGGTCACTGGGTACTTCGCACCGACCTCCCGGTTCGGCTCGCCGGACGACTTCCGTTACCTCGTCGACTGCCTCCACCAGGCCGGCATCGGGGTCATCCTCGACTGGGTTCCGGCTCACTTCCCCAAGGACAGCTTCGCTCTCGGCCGCTTCGACGGCCAGGCGCTGTACGAGCACCCGGACCCGCGCCGGGGCGAGCACACCGAATGGGGCACGTACATCTTCGACTACGGCCGTCCGCACGTGCGCAACTTCCTGGTCGCCAACGCGTGCTACTGGATCGAGGAGTACCACATCGACGGACTGCGGGTGGATGCCGTCGCCTCGATGCTGTACCTGGACTACTCCCGCGAGGACGGTCAGTGGTATCCGAACGAGTACGGCGGCCGGGAGAACATCCAGGCGATGCAGATGATCCAGGAAACCAATGCGACCGTCTACCGGCGCTACCCCGGGGTCATCACCATCGCCGAGGAGTCCACGTCGTGGGGCGGCGTCACCAAGCCCACCTACATGGGCGGTCTCGGATTCGGGTTGAAATGGAACATGGGGTGGATGCACGACAGCCTCGGCTATGCCCAGTTGCAGCCGGTCTATCGGCAGTACCACCACAACGAGATGACCTTCGCCATGATGTACCAATACAGTGAGAACTTCTGCTTGCCGATCAGCCATGACGAGGTCGTGTACGGAAAACGGTCAATGCTGCAGAAGATGCCGGGTGACCGGTGGGAGCAGCTCGCCGGGCTACGGGCGTTCTACGCCCACATGTGGTCCCACCCTGGAAAGCAATTGCTTTTCATGGGTTCGGAGTTCGCGCAGTATGCCGAGTGGTCGGACGGGGCCAGCCTGGACTGGTGGCTGCTCGACCACGAGCCGCACTGGAAGATGCACGCGTTGGTCAAGGACCTGAACTGGATCTACCGGACCCACCCGGCGCTGTGGGAGCTGGACAATTCCTACGAGGGGTTCACCTGGATCGACGCCAATGACGCCCTGGGCAACGCGTATTCGTTCCTGCGCTACGGGCTGCCCGACGCCGATGGCAACCGCCCGGTGGTGGCCTGCATCTCCAACTTCGCCGGGATGGAGCACCACCAGTACCGGGTGGGCCTGCCGCACGTGGGTCCGTGGAAGGAGATCCTCAACACCGACGCCGACATCTACGGCGGCGGCGGGGTGGGCAACTTCGGCCAGATCGTCGCCGAGGAGATCCCCTGGCACGGGCAGCCCTACTCGGCTCAGATCACCCTCCCCAAACTGGGAGCGGTGTGGTTCGAGCCGGTGCACAGCGGTATCGCAGGCGCCGAGGTGAGCGAACCGCAGGCGGTCAAGGCCCCGACCAAGACCCGCGGGGTGCGTCGTCCGGAACTGGCCAACACGCCGGTGGTCGACGAGCCGGCCGTGCGCAGCGAGTTGGGTGAGCTACCGCCGGTTACCGGGGCACCGGCGGAGGGCTGACCCGGCGACCGGAACGGCGCATTTCTCCAGCGGTGCAGGATGTGTTCGAGGCACCATGCGATGCCGGCAGCCGCCGACGCGGTCGGCGTCTGGGACGGCGAGGGCTTACTCGCCGGATCATGGACGTGGTCCCCCGCGGGTCCCGAACTCGCCATGCATTCGCGGCAGGTTGCCTTTTCGCCCAGAAAGGACGTCATGTCTTCCTCCAATCTCGCTGTTCGCTCCATGCACGATCTCGGTCTGGCCGCCTGGTTCGGCGGTTCCCTGATGGGCGCCACCGGCCTCAACGGCGCAACCTCCCAAGCAGTGGACCCGCGCGAGCGGCTGTCGCTGTCCTCGATCGGCTGGAAACTGTGGACGCCCTGGCAGATCGGTGCCATCGGGGTCCACGCGATCGGGGGTGTGGGTCTGTTCGCGGGAAACCGCCACCGCCTCATGGTCCAGGAGCAGGCCCGGACGAATAGCGCCGTGAAGACCGTGCTGACCGTGGCCGCCGCGGGTGTCACCGCCTATTCGGGCATGCTGGGCCGTACGGTCGAGCAGCACCAGGAAGAGGGCGCCCTGGGGGCAACCGAGCCCGGGGTGGCCGGGAGTGACTCCCTCTCCAGCGCCCAGCGTCAACTGAAGCTACTGCAGTGGGCCGTGCCGGTGCTGACCGGCGCGCTGATCATCCTGGGCGCCCAGCAGGGCGAGCAGCAGCGCAGCAGCGGCGCAAGCGTCGACGCCCGGACCGTCGACCCCGTAACGGCGGACGACTGACTCGCTGCCTCCCAGGGCCCGGACCGGAACTGCCAAGATGGGTACCATGAACGACACTCGGGCCGGACAGCCCACCCAGCCCTCAGACCTGGTCGACGTCGCACACCTGGTCACCGCGTACTACACGGCGACACCCGACCCGGACAACGTCGACCAGCAGGTCGCCTTCGGCACCTCGGGTCACCGCGGCAGCAGCCTGAAGACGGCCTTCAACGAGGTCCACATCCTGGCCACGACGCAGGCTATCTGCGACTACCGCCGGGACCAGGGTTTCGACGGCCCGCTGTTCATCGGCCGGGACACCCATGGGCTGTCCGAGCCGGCCTGGGCCTCGGCGCTGGAGGTGCTGGTCGCCAACGACGTCACAGTCCTGGTGGACGCCGACGACCGTTATACCCCCACCCCAGCGATCAGCCACGCGATCCTGCGGGCCAACCGCGGCAAGATCGGGGGCGTCGACGATCTGCCCGCGCACCAGGGACTGGCCGACGGGATTGTGGTGACACCGTCGCACAATCCGCCGAGTGACGGTGGGTTCAAGTACAACCCGCCGCACGGTGGGCCGGCGGATACCGACGCGACGAAGGTCATCGCGGCCACGGCCAACGCCTACATCATGGCCGGACTGGCCGGCGTCAAGCGGGTCCCGTTCGAACGCGCTCGCCAGACGGTGGACTGCTACGACTTCCTCGGCAGCTACGTCGCCGACCTGCCCAACGTCGTCGACATCGCCCGCATCAAGGCCGCCGGGGTCCGGATCGGCGCCGACCCGCTGGGCGGGGCCTCGGTCGACTACTGGGGTGCCATCGCGGAGCGCCACGGCCTCGACCTGACGGTTGTCAACCCCCTCGTGGACGCCACCTGGCGATTCATGACGCTTGACTGGGACGGCAAGATCCGGATGGACTGCTCCTCCCCCTCGGCGATGGCCAGTCTCATCGCCGGCAAGGACGCCTACGACATCGCCACCGGCAACGACGCCGACTCCGACCGACACGGCATCGTCACCCCGGACGCCGGCCTGATGAACCCCAACCACTACCTGGCCGTGGCCATCCACTACCTCTACGGCGGGGCCCGGCCGCAGTGGAGCCCCGGCGCGTCGATCGGCAAGACGTTGGTGTCCTCCTCCATGATCGACCGGGTCGCCGAGGCGCTGCACCGCACCCTCGTGGAGGTGCCCGTCGGGTTCAAGTGGTTCGTGCCGGGTCTGCTCGACGGCTCCGGCGCGTTCGGCGGTGAGGAGTCCGCCGGAGCGTCGTTCCTGCGATTCGACGGCACGGTCTGGACCACCGACAAGGACGGCATCATCCTTGCACTGCTGGCCTCGGAGATCCTCGCCGCGACTGGCAAGTCCCCCAGCCAGCACTACGCGGAGCTGACCGACCGCTTCGGCTCCCCTGCGTACGCCCGCGTCGACGCCCCCGCCACCCGCGAACAGAAGGCCAAACTAGGCGCACTGTCCCCGGACGACGTCACCGCGTCCACCCTGGCCGGCGAGCCGATCACGGCCCGACTGACCAAGGCGCCCGGCAACGGCGCGGCGATAGGTGGCCTCAAGGTGACCACCGAGAACGCCTGGTTCGCGGCCCGGCCCTCAGGGACGGAGGACGTGTACAAGATCTACGCTGAGTCTTTCAAGGGAGCCGAGCACCTCCTCCAGGTACAGCAAGAGGCCCGCCAGGTGGTCTCGGCGGCGCTCGGGCTGTAGCGTCCCGCCGCCGGCCCGTCCGGCTCCGGCCCGGACGCTCGGCCGTTCCACACCGAAGTGCCGTAAGACACCTCCTGGGGAGGGTGTTCTACGGCACACTCGGATGATGCGGATCCCGTCGGCGGTGCGTGCCGTTTTCTTCGATCTCGACCGCACCCTGCTCGACCACGATCGCGCCGGCCTCGGAGCCAGCGTCGACTGGTTGCGTGGGCTCGGGGTCGGCCTGGACGACATCCCGCGAGTCATCGCGCTGTGGCAGGACGCAGGTGTCCGGCAGATGGCCAGGTTCCGCAGCGGCGAGCTGTCCTACCACGACCACCGCCGGGAACGAGTCCGGGAGATCATGCGTGCCCTCGGGCTGTCCTACAGCCACAAGATGGCTGACAACCTGTTCGCCGCCTACCTCAACGGGTATGCCCGGCACTGGGTGGCCTACGAGGACGCCGCCCCGGTGATGCGGCTACTGCGCGAGAGTGGCCGGCTGGTGTCGGTTCTGACCAACGGCGACATCGTCCAGCAGCGGTCCAAGCTGCGCCAGATCGGGCTGCTGGACCTGTGCGACGACATCTTCGCCTCCTCCCAGCTGCCCGCCGGCAAGCCGGACCCGCGGGCATTCAAGGCGGTCGCGACGCCCTGCAAGCTGGCCCCGCAGCAATGCCTCATGGTGGGCGACGACTTGGAGACCGACATCCGTGGCGCATTGAATGCCGGCTGGCACGCGGTCCATGTGGACCGGACCGTCGGTGGCAGACACGCCGCGGCCGGGGGCGTCGGCACCCCGGGTGCTGCGACCGCCGGATCAGGGGCGCACCGTGTCACGGCGCTCGCCGAGCTCACCCCAGACTGAGCAGTTCGACGCATACCCATCGACGCGATGGTCTACCGGGGGCGTGACGGGGCGCGGGTGTCTACCCTGCCGGCATGACGAACGTGCGCTGGGCCATCGCCGGAACCGGACGGATGGCGGCGGAGATGGCCACCTCGTTCCGGGAGGTGACCAATGGGGACCTGGTCGCGGTGGGCTCCCGCTCCCCGCAGCGGGCCAGAGCCTTCGCAGACGAGCACGGAATCCCGGCCGCCTTCGGCTCCTATCGGAAGCTGGTCGCCAGCCCCGACATCGACGCCGTCTACATCGCAACCCCGCATCCGCAGCACACCCCGATCGCCCTGGCTGCCATCGCGTGCGGCACACCGGTCCTGGTCGAGAAGGCCTTCACCGCCACGGTCGCCGATACCGAGCGAGTCATCGATGCAGCCCGCGCGGCGGGTGTTTTCGCGATGGAGGCGATGTGGACCCGATTCAACCCCGGGGTGGTGCGTGTTCGAGAACTGCTGGCCGACGGTGCCATCGGACAGCTGCGCGGCATCCAGGGTGACCTGACGGCGTTCCGCCCCTACGAACCCACCGACCGCATCTTCGACCCGACCCTCGGCGGAGGTGCCGTTCTTGACCTGGGCGTTTACGTGCTGTCCTTCGCCCAGCACTTCCTCGGTATACCGGACGTCGTCCACGCCGTCGGGGGTCGGCTGCCATCGGGGGTCGAGGGCGAGTTCGGGGCGCTGCTGGGTTACCGGGACGGCCGGTCCGCCACGTTGTCCGCGGCGTTCACGGCACACGGCCCGGGGCGGATGGTGTTGTTGGGCACACAGGGGTGGATCGAGGTGCACCCCCGATTCCACCGCGCGCCGACGATCACGCTGTGGCGGGACAAGCTGCCGGAAACGCTCAACTTCACCCCGGGCTACCACCACGAAGTCATCCATGTCGGGGCCTGTCTGGCGCAGGGCCGGACCGAAAGCCTGATCATGCCGTTGGACGACACACTGGCCGTGCAGCGGCTGATGGCCGAGGTGCTGGCTCAGCTCGGCCAGGCCCGGCCTGGGAAACCCGGGGGCGGCGCCGGCGCGGCTCCATCGACGCCAGGACCTGCGCAATGAGGATGTTGATGACCATGGCCGGCGGCTAGACCAGCGGGTACCCCAGTGCCACCCGCTGGTCGTACGTGGTTCGGTGGTTGGCGTAGGCCAGCACCGCCGGCTGGGTCTGCGACCCGGCGATCATGCCCGCCAGGCGTGGCCCGGACATCCCGTCCAGCCATCGGGCCACCAGCAGCAACCCCGCCGCATGGACAGCGGTGATGGCCGCCCCCACGAGGAAGACCTTGATACCAAGCGGGGAGCGGATCGTGTCGACGAAGGCCGAGCCGGCCCGCCCACCGGCGTAGGCCAGGAAGATGAGCAGCCCGAGATGACTCATCGCCTCTGACGACTGGTGGGGTAGCGACCAGACCACGGGCCCGGTTCGTCCGAGCCGTCCCAGCACCAGCCCCACCAGCAGTGGACCCGCCGCCGCTCCGATGGAGACCCGCTTGATCCGGATCATCCCGAACGCGGGGCCGACGGCCAGCACCACGAACAACAGCAGGACCGGCTTGCCGGAAAGCAACTCAGTCACGGCCCGAGCGTAGTCCGACTGCAGGACGCTCCTGCCGCTGTCGCGCACGGCCCCGGCGGGCGATCCGCCCGGCGGTCCGCGTCAGAACAGCGCGCTCATCAGGGCTCGGCGGGCGGCCACGACACGTGCGTCATGCCCGCCGACGACGTCGAACAAATCGACCAGGTGCTGCCGGACGGTGGCCCGCTCTTCGTCCGCGGTTCGCCGGACGAGGTCCACGAGCCGACCGAAGGCGTCCTCGATGTGCCCGCCGACCAGGTCGAGGTCGGCGGCGAGCAGCTGAGCCTCGATGTCGTCGGGGTTGGCCGCCGCGGCGGCCCGGGCAGCCACCGGGTCGGTGGTGGTGGTTCGCTCCAGGAGCCGGACCTGGATCAGCCCGGCGGCCGCGTCGGGGTCGGCCGGGTTCTCCCGCAAGGCGGTCTGGTAGGCCTCCGCCGCCGTGGCGAGATCGCCGCGTTCGATGGCCTCGTAGGCGGCCTGGAAGTAGCCGGGCGGCTCGGGCAAGCTTTGCACCGCAGGGGGGGCCACGCCCGCCTCCAGCCGGCCGGTCACCCCGTTCTGAGCGGCTACCCGCAGCAGTTCCTCGACGAGCGGAGCCATCTGGCTGGCCGACTGCACCCCCGCGAACAGCGGCACAGGTTGCCCAGCGACAAGCCCCACGGTCATCGGCACCTGCTGGACCTGGAAGGCCGAGGCGATCCCCGGGTTGGCCTGGACGTCGACGGCGATGACCCGTAACAGTCCGTCGGTGCCGGCCGCGGCCGCAACGGCCGCCTCGATGGCTGCTTCGGTCTCAGGATGGCTGGAGGACCACAACACCACCAGCGCCGCAACCTGGCGGGTACCGAGGATGAGCTCCTGGAACCCGGCATCGGTACCGTCGACCCGGATCGCGCCGGCCCCAGCGGTGCCACCGCCACCCGGGGAGGGTGCCCCGGTGGTCGCGGCGGGGGGGCTCTGGCCGAGCCCCGACAGGTCCACGGCACCCCGCAGGGCGCTTGATCGGATGGGTGGCTGTTGCGTCATGCGCCCATTCTCCCAACGCCGGGCGGTCTGCGCGAACCGCCCGGATAACCCGCCGGGGGTGCGCTCGCTGGCCCCGCGTCCATCGGGCCGACCCGCGGGTGCGGCTCAGAACCTGGCCGGCTCCCGGTAGCTGCCCCACTCCTGCCGCAGAACGTTGCAGATCTCGCCCATGGTGGCCTCGGCGCGGGCCGCGTCGAGCATCGCCGGGATCATGTTGTCGCTGGTCCGGCTCACCTCGACGAGCCTGTTCAGGGCGGACTCGACGCGGGTGGCGTCCCGGGCGGCCTTGCGGGCCCCGAGAGCGGCCACTTGGTCGCGCTCGACCTCGTGACTGACCCGCAGGATCTCCAACTCAGGGCTGAGCGAATCGGTCAAGCAGTTCACCCCGACCACCCGCTTGCGGCCCTCCTCCACGGCCAGCTGGTACTCGAACGCCGAGTCCCCGATCTCCCGAGTGAACCAGCCGTCCTCGATGCCACGCAGAATCCCTGAGGTCATCGGGCCGATCGGGTGCGGCACTGTGCCGTCCGCCCCGCGCTTCTTGCCCTGTTCCCCCAGCTGGTGGACCTTGATGAAGACGGCCTCGGCCTCGGCCTCGATCATGTCGGTGAGGGACTCGACGTACCACGACCCGCCGAGCGGGTCGGCCACATTGGTGACGCCGGTCTCCTCCATGAGGACCTGCTGGGTGCGCAGTGCCACCTCCGCGGATTGGTCGGTCGGCAGGGCCAGCGTCTCGTCAAGGGCGTTGGTGTGCAGGGAGTTGGTCCCACCGAGCACCGCAGCCAGGGCCTCCACGGCGGTCCGCACGACGTTGTTCAGCGGCTGTTGGGCGGTCAGGGATACCCCGGCGGTCTGGGTATGGAAGCGCAACCACTGGGCCTTTTCCGACGTGGCTCCGTACACGTCGCGCAGCCAGCGTGCCCAGATCCGGCGGGCGGCGCGGAACTTGGCGATCTCCTCGAAGAAGTCGACGTGACTGTCGAAGAAGAAGGACAGCCCGGGCGCGAAGACGTTCACGTCGAGGCCACGGGACAGCCCGAGCTCGACGTAGGCGAAGCCGTCAGCGAGGGTGAAGGCAAGTTCCTGCGCAGCCGTCGCCCCGGCCTCACGGATGTGATACCCGGAGACGGACAGCGGTTTGTAATCGGGGATCTTGGCCGAGCAGAACTCCATCAGGTCGCCGATCAGGCGCAGGTGCGGCTCGGGCTCGAAGAGCCACTCCTTCTGGGCGATGTACTCCTTGAAGATGTCCGTCTGCAGGGTGCCGTTGAGGGCGGTGATGTCGACGCCCTGGCGTTCGGCGGCGACGAGGTACATGCAGAATGCCGGCACCGCGGGGCCGCTGATCGTCATCGACGTCGTCACGTCACCCAGGGGGATACCGTCGAAAAGGGTCTGCATGTCGGCGGCGGAGTCAATGGCCACGCCGCAGTGGCCGACCTCGCCCAGGCTGATCGGCTCGTCAGAGTCCCGGCCCATGAGGGTCGGCATGTCAAAGGCCACGGACAGTCCGCCGCCCCCTCGACCGAGGATCATCTTGTACCGAGCGTTTGTCTGTTCGGCATTGCCGAAACCGGCGAACTGCCGGATGGTCCACGACCGGCCGCGGTACCCGGTGGCGTACAGCCCACGGGTGAAGGGGAACTCGCCGGGCCAGCCGATCCGGTCCATCCGTTCGTCCAGGGCCTCCAGCTCCGGGCTGGGGCCGTACACCGGGTCGACGGCCACCGCCGACAGGGTGGTGAAGTCGGCGTCCCGGACCTGGCCACGACTCACGGCAGCGTCATAGCGGCGCTGCCAGCGCTCCCGGCCCGACGGCGGCTGCGGGGTGGCGGCGGGGGTCTCAGGGCGCTCGGTGAGGGTCATGCGGTCAATTTACTAGGACATCCTAGTAATGGGTAGGCCCTCCGGCCTGCGGCGCCCGCGGGTCCGACGGCGACGGCGACGGCGAGAAGTCTCCGGCGGATCGGCGCAACTTCTCGAGCAACCTGAACAGCTCCGCCAGCTCCGGTTCGGTGAGCCCCTCCAGTCCGAAACCGAGCTCGACCAGGCTGCCGGTGGCAGCCTCCATGACGGCCCGCCCGGGTGTGGTGATTGCAGCAAGCGTGCCCCGACCGTCGGCGGGGTTGGGAATGCGATCGACGAACCCCTGCATCTGCAGCCGCTGCACGATGTGCGAGGCGCTGGTGGGGTGGACCATGAGCCGCTGACCGACCTTGGACATCGGTAGCCGCCCGTCCTGGCTGAAGGCGAGCAGGACCAGGGCCTCGTACCGGGCGAAGGTGAGGTCGAAGCCCGTCAGGGCTGCGTCGAACTGCGCCAGCAGCAACTGTTGGGCCCGCATGATCGACGTCGCGACCGCCATCGCCCCCGGGCTGGCCTGCGCCCCCCAGCGGCCCTCCCACAGCTGCGCGGCGCGCCGGATGGGGTCGAACGGCAACGACGGTCGGGCGGTCACGCCACGACCCTACCCGCCAGGCCGACCGCTCCCGGGCCTGCGCGGACTCTGCCACCGACCGGCGGGGACCGGGTCGGCAGGCACCGCCGGGTGACGTCAGGCGATCTGGGAGACGAGGGAATCGGCCGCCGTGTACGGGTCCAGTTCGCCCTGAACGACCCGGTGGGCAAGGTCCTCCAAGCCGCGCCCGGAGCGAAGGTCTCCGATCCGCTCCCGGATCGAGGCCATCGCGATCGACTCAATCTCGTCGGCGGCCCGGCGCCGCCGACGCTGGTGCAACACCCCGTGCTCGGTCATCCAGCCCAGGTGGTCATCGATCGCCCCCATCACCTCGGCGACGCCCTCATTCTTGGCCGCCACGGTCTTGAGGACCGGAGCGCGCCACGTCCCGGCGTCGGATCGGTCGCCGAGGCTGACCATGTGCCGGATGTCCCGCACGGTGGAGTCGGCGCCGTCTCGATCTGCCTTGTTGACCACGAAGATGTCGCCGATCTCCAGGATGCCCGCTTTGGCGGCCTGGATGCCGTCACCCATCCCGGGCGCCAGGAGCACGATCGTGGTGTCGGCCAATCCGACGATCTCGACCTCGCTCTGGCCGACCCCCACTGTCTCCACCAGGATGACCTCGCAACCCGCGGCGTCGAGCACCCGCAAGGCCTGCGGCGCCGACCAGGACAGCCCGCCAAGATGCCCACGGCTGGCCATCGAGCGGATGTAGACCTCCGGATCGAGCGCGTGATCCTGCATCCGCACCCGATCACCGAGCAGCGCCCCCCCGGAGAACGGCGAGGACGGGTCGACGGCCAGCACGCCGACTCGTTTGCCCCGGGCCCGAAACGAGGTCACGAGTGCGTTGGTCGACGTCGACTTGCCCACCCCGGGGCTTCCCGTGATGCCGAGGATGTGCGCCCTACCGGTGTGCGGGGCCAACGCGGCCATGATCTCCCGCAGCGCCGGGTGGGCGTCCTCGACCAGCGAGATCAGCCGGGCGACGGCACGGGGGGCTCCCCCCCGTGCCCCGTCGACCAGGGCGGGCACGTCGACGTTTCGCCGAGACATCGACACCTCTTTCGTCACCGCGACCGGGTCGCGTTACGCCTTGCCGGCCGACGTCACGCGGAGGGCACTCGCAGCACGACGGCTTCACCTTGACCGCCGCCACCACACAGACCGGCCGCCCCGATGCCGCCGCCGTGCCGCTTCAGCGCCAGCGCCAGGTGCAGCACGATCCGGGCCCCGGACATGCCCAGCGGGTGGCCCATCGCGATCGCGCCGCCGTTGATGTTGACCTTGCTCGGATCCAGACCGAGCTCCTTGGCGGAGGCCAGGCCAACTGCGGCGAACGCTTCGTTGATCTCGAGCAGATCCAGCTCGGTCGGGGCCACTCCGGCCCTCTGGCAGGCAAGAGCGATGGCGTTGGCCGGTTGGTTCTGCAGGCACGAGTCCGGGCCGGCGACCGTGCCGTGAGCGACGATCTCGGCCAGCCAGGGTAGCCCCAGCTCCTCCGCCTTGGCCTTGCTCATGACAACCACCGCGCACGCACCGTCGCTGATCTGCGAGGCAGATCCGGCGGTGATGGTCCCTTCCTTGCTGAACGCCGGGCGCAATTTGCCGAGGGTCTCGGCGGTGGTCTCCGCCCGGACCCCTTCGTCATACTTGAAGGCCACCGGATCGCCCTTGCGCTGCGGCAGCATCACCGGGACCACCTCATCGTCGAAGACCCCGTCCGCCCAGGCCTTTGCGGCCAGCTGGTGGCTGCGGGCGGAGAACTCGTCCTGCTCCCGCCGGCTGAACGCGTTGGCGCCGGTGTTGGCGGCATCGGTCAACAGCCCCATCGGCTGATCGGTGAAGATGTCCCACAGTCCGTCGTAGGCCATCGAGTCCCGAATCGTCACGTCGCCGTACTTGTACCCCTCGCGGCTGCCCTGCAGGAGGTGCGGCGCCCGGGTCATCGACTCCTGACCACCGGCGACGATGATCTCGAACTCTCCGCCGCGGATCAGATGGTCGGCCAACGCGATGGCGTCCATACCGGACAGGCACACCTTGTTGATGGTGATTGCCGGAGTGGACATCGGGATCCCGGCGATGACAGCAGCCTGACGCGAGGACATCTGGCCGGCCCCGGCCTGCAACACCTGGCCCATGATCACGTAGTCGACCTGGTCGGGGGCCACCCCGGCCTTGTCGAGGGCACCCTTGATCGCCAGCCCACCGAGGTCGGAGGCGCTCATATCCTTGAGGGAGCCGAGCATGCGTCCCATCGGGGTACGTGCGCCGGCAACGATGACGTTGGTGGGTGCGGAGCTGGGTTGTGCAGTCATGACTGTCCTCCAAGGCCGGGTCGGTCGAGGCCGGGTCCTCGACGCGCAGAAATCATGTCGGCGGGTGGCTACTAGCCTCACTCTAGCCAGCCCGTCACCAGCCCTGTGCCCGCACGCACGGCCAAATGGCGCCGTCCGGGGGTATCGCCGAGCCCGTCGGGTCCCAGGCGGCTTGCCAGCGGGCGCGCGGCCACTCGACTGAGCACACACCGCTACACCCGGAACGTGCCGCCCCCTAGGCTGTCCGCATGACCACAGCCGGACTGTTCACCCACATCGACCACGTCGGTATCGCCGTGCTCGACCTCGACAAAGCCATCGCGTTCTACCAGGAGAAGTACGGGATGCGGATGGCCCATCGGGAGGTCAACGAGGAACAGGGCGTCCAGGAGGCCATGATGGCCGTGGGCGATTCGACCTCCTGCATCCAGCTGCTCGCGCCGCTGTCGCCGGAGTCGACGATCGCCAAGTTCCTCGACCGCACCGGACCCGGGATCCAGCAGATGGCCTACCGGGTCGCCGACATCGACCAGACCTGCACCACCCTGCGCGAGCGGGGGCTGCGGCTGTTGTACGAGACTCCGAAGCGGGGCACGGCCGGTAGTCGGATCAACTTCATCCACCCCAAGGACGCCGGCGGGATCTTGGTGGAGCTGGTCGAGCCGGGCCACGCCGAGCACTGACCGCTCGGGCCGCAAAAGCCCTGTTACAGCGGTACTCGCTCACGCGGCCATCCCCGGTCTGCGCCGTCCGACCCGTGACGAAGGTCACCAGTCCAGGGGGTCCCGCCGAGTCGATCGGGCCGGAATCCTCACAGGTAGCCGCGCGCGTCGGCAGCCCTCCTTGCTGGTCATTCAGCAGTGTCGCCGACGCGCTTTGTGTTCGCAGCAAGGAGAGACGATGAAGGAGATCCGCGAGGCCATTCTGTCCGGTGACAGGACCAAGGAGACCTACGAGGGACTGGCGCTCCCCGAGTCGTTCCGGGCGGTCGTGGTCCGTAAGGACGAGGTCGGCATGTTCGAGGGGCGGCCAAGCCGGGACAAGGACCCGCGCGAGAGCCTGCACCTCGACGACGTTCCGCTGCCCGAGCTCGCCCCGGGTGAGGCGTTGGTGGCCGTCATGGCCAGCTCGGTCAACTACAACACGGTGTGGACGTCCATCTTCGAACCGGTCTCGACGTTCGGCTTCCTGGAGCGCTACGGCCGGCTGTCGCATTGGGCGAAACGGCACGACCTGCCGTACCACATCGTCGGGTCCGACCTCGCCGGGGTGGTTCTGCGGACCGGCCCGGGTGTGCACCTGTGGCAGCCCGGCGAGGAATGCGTCGCGCACTGTCTCTCCGTCGAACTGGAGCACCACGACGGTCACAACGACACGATGCTGGACCCTGAGCAGCGCATCTGGGGGTTCGAGACCAACTTCGGCGGGATGGCCGAGCTCGCGATCGTCAAGGCCAATCAGCTCATGCCCAAGCCGGCCCACCTGTCCTGGGAAGAGGCAGCCTGCCCCGGACTAGTCAACTCCACCGCCTACCGACAGCTCATCTCCAAGAACGGTGCGGCGATGAAGCTGGGTGACCGGGTCCTCATCTGGGGTGCCTCCGGTGGTCTGGGGTCGTACGCCACGCAGATGTGCCTGGCCGGCGGCGGAACTCCGGTGTGTGTGGTCTCCAGCCCCGACAAGGCCGACATCTGCCGAAGGATGGGTGCCGAGCTGGTCATCGACCGGAAGGCCGAGGGTTTCAAGTTCTGGAAGGACGAGGCCACCCAAGACCCCAAGGAATGGCGCCGACTCGGCCAGACCATCCGGGATCTGACCGGTGGGTCGGACATCGACATCGTGTTCGAGCACCCCGGCCGGGAGACCTTCGGCGCCAGTGTGTTCGTCACGCGGAAGGGCGGCACCATCGTCACCTGCGCCTCGACGTCCGGGTACATGCACGAATACGACAACCGCTACCTGTGGATGAACCTCAAGAAGATCCTCAGCTCGCACTTCGCGAACTACCGCGAGGCGTGGGAGGCCAACAGCCTGATCAAGCGCGGCCTGATCCATCCCACCCTGAGCAAGACGTACTCGATGGAAGACGTCGGGCAGGCCACCGTCGACGTGCACCGCAACCTGCACCAGGGCAAGGTCGGGGTGCTCTGCCTGGCCCCCGAGCAGGGCATGGGCGTCACCGATCCGGTGATGCGTGGTGAGCACATCAACGAGATCAATCGCTTCCGGAACGTCTGAGTCTCGGCACACGCCGGAAGGCTGCGACGGGTGGGGTCCCCACGCGGGGACCGCCCGTCGGGCTGCCCCGTCGACGAGGCCGGAGTCGTCGACCTAAATGACGAAAGTCTCCCGCGGCGCCAGGACCATGGGACCGCCCCAGCTGGTCGGCAGGGGTGGCAGGTCGGGCCGGATCGCGGAGATGATCTCCTGGTGGGCCCGCCGCACGTAGGTCTCACCCAGCCACAGATGCCGGGCTCCCTCGATCGCAACCACCCGAGCCTGCGGGATCGCGGCGAACCGGACGGCGGCCTCCGCCGGGCGCAGGTAGTCGTCGAACTCGGGGATCAGCGCGGTCACCGGCTTGCCGTCCTTGGCCCAGGCCTGCAGATGCTCCGGTCCAGTCCACCGCAACGGTGGGCTCATCAGGACCGCCCCCTGGATCGCCGGGTCGTGGCCGTGCATGAGGGCCAGGTCGGTGCCGAACGACCACCCCACCAGCCAGACCCGTGGCAGCTCGTGCTGCCAGGCGAAGTCGATCGCCGCTGACACGTCGTACTTCTCGCTCTGGGCGTAGTCGAAGTCACCCTCGGAGGTCCCGCGCGGCGAGGATGTGCCGCGGGTGTTGAACCGCAACACCGCCAGGTCGCCCAGCGCCGGCAAGCGACGCGCGGCCTTCTTGAAGACGTGGCTGTCCATGAATCCCCCGTGCGTCGGCAGCGGGTGCAGCATGATCACCGTGGCCGCCGGCGGCCGGTCCTGCGGCATCGCCAGCTCACCGACCAGCGCCAATCCGTCCGCAGTGTGCAACTCGATGTCGACCCGCTTGGCCGGCAGCACGCTGTTCGCAGTGAGGGGTGTGGCCTCAGTAGCACTCATCGATAGGACCCTCTCGGCGGACGTCGCGACCTAGCCTGCCAGCACCCCGTGTGCCAGTGACGACGGTTGTCCATTCCCCCGACCCCGTCCGCGGGCCAAGCCACCACGTGCGCCAGTCCCCCGTCGACGCGCTGCTGACACCCGGGGCACAGGTATTGTCGAGAAGGCTGTCGTCCGGCGAGGTTCCGTACGAACCATTCTCCGTCCGAGTGGTGTTCCCGGCGCTCAAGGCCAGCCAACGCTCGCTCGAGGTCGAGGTCTCGCTCCTCGCGGCTTCGTCGGTTGGCTCGGGGCACCCCAACATTCTCGCAGGCCGGCCCGGATCGGCCGGCATCCCCAATCCGGGCGAACGTCGTATGTCCGCAACGTGCGGAGATCATCCGAAGCGACACGACGCGGAGCAGGAAACCCGCGGGAAGTGCTCGCCCACCTCCATCACGCAGGC
>DASQEP010000006.1:0-57027 GCA_035633615.1 Dermatophilaceae bacterium | reverse complement strand
GGGTGCGTTCCGGCCCCTGGAACGCACCCCACAACTCCCCCCGGGACGCTGCGCACCCTGGTGCAAGGTAGGCGCCCGTCAGCCGATCCACCCCCCGGCGCCCCCTGCGCGCCGGGAAACATCACGACCAGAAGGGCTCTGGCCGGCCGTATCGGCCGCCATCTCCGCTTCCACCCATTCCTTCGTCCAAGCCCAGGATCTGGATGCACCTTGGCTGGAAAAAGGCCGGCGAAACTGGGAACTGTGGGGAGGTCTTGGACGAATGCCCAGCTCAGCAGCTCATAGGCTGTCCACCATGTGGACAGCCTATGAGCTGCCCGGACGGCACCCGCATCGAGAGCGAGCGACCCGCAGCTGAACCGGGCAGCGCCGGCTCAGCGCCGCATCGCCGCGGGAATCGTGCCGTGATGGGCCTGCCGCATCTCGGCGACGGAGAGGGACAACCGGCCCGACCCCCACCGTGCGGTGAGACGCTCGCCACCGGTGATCCCCAGTTGCACACAGGGCACCGAGCGCCGGGCGACCGCGGCGACGAGCTCCGGTCCATGCTCGGGCCGGACGGCGACGACGACACGGGAGGTGGACTCGGCGAACAACGCCGTGAAGGGGTCCACACCATCGCGGGAACACAGTTCGTCGAGGTCCACCTCGACCCCGACCCCGTGCCGCAGGCAGGCCTCCGCCAGCGCCACCGCCAGGCCTCCATCGGACACATCGTGCGCGGCCGCAAGCAGCCCCTGTCCGGTGACCCCCCGCGCTGCGTCGGCGAGCAGGTCAGCGAGGGCCCGTTCGGCGGCGAAGTCGACCCTGGGCGGGGTTCCACCCAGGTGCTTGTGAACGACATGCGCCCACTCCGACCCGCCGAACTCGGCCCGGGTCGTGCCCAGCAGGTACGCCTCCAGGCCCGCGCCCGCCCACCCGCTGCGGACGCAGCGGCGCACGTCGCTGAGCACACCGAGCACCCCGACCAGGGGCGTCGGGTGGATGGCCACGTCACCGGTCTGGTTGTAGAAGGAGACGTTGCCGCCGGTCACCGGGATCCCAAGGGCCCGGCAGCCGTCCGCCAGGCCCATCACGGCCTGCTCGAACTGCCACATCACCCCCGGGTCCTGCGGCGACCCGAAGTTGAGGCAGTCGGTCACCGCGACCGGGACGGCGCCCGAAGCGGCCACATTGCGGTACGCCTCGGCCAGCGCCAGCTGTGCGCCCGCATAGGGATGGAGCTTGGCGTACCGCCCATTGCAGTCGGTGGCCAGGGCCACCCCGCGGCCGGTCCGCTCGTCGACCCGAACGACACCGGCATCGTCCGGCTGCGCCGAGGCGGTGTTGCCCATGACATACCGGTCGTACTGGTCAGTAACCCACGACGTGTCGGCAAGGTTCGGTGATCCGAGCAGGCGCAGCAGTGTGTCCGCCAGCTCCGCCGGTCCCGACGGCCGGGGCAGCCGGTCGGGGCTGTCGGCCTGCAGTGCGTCCAGGTACCCGGGTCGCTCGATCGGACGGTGGTAGACGGGTCCCTCGTGGGCGACGGACCGGGGCGGCACATCGACGATCAGCTCGCCGTGCCACAACACATGCAGCCGCTCTCCGCCGGTCACCTCCCCCACCACCGTGGCCTCGACGTCCCACCTGTCCGTGATGGTGAGGAACTGCTCGAGCCGGTCGGGCTCGACGATGGCCATCATTCGTTCCTGAGACTCCGACATCAGGATCTCCTCGGGGCGCAGCGTCGCGTCCCGCAGCGGCACCCGGTCCAGCCACACCACCATTCCGCCGTCCCCAGCGGAGGCCAGTTCACTAGTCGCACAAGACAATCCGGCACCACCGAGATCCTGGACACCGGCCACCACCCCGGCGGCGTACAGCTCCAGGCAACACTCGATGAGGACCTTCTCGGCGAACGGGTCGCCGACCTGGACGCTGGGCCGCTTGGTCGGGCCGCCCTCGTCGAAGGTCTCACTCGCCAGCACCGAGACACCGCCGATCCCGTCGCCACCGGTCTTGGCCCCGAACAAGACGACCCGGTTACCCGCTCCGGAGGCGTGCGCCAGGTGGATGTCCTCGATCCGAAGCTTGCCCACGCAGAGGGCGTTGACCAGCGGGTTGCCTTGGTAGCAGGGGTCGAAGACGACCTCGCCACCGATGTTCGGCAGTCCCAGGCAGTTACCGTAGCCGCCGATCCCGGCGACCACCCCGGGGAGCACCCGCCGGGTGTCCGGATGATCGAGGGCGCCGAAACGCAGCGCGTCCATCACCGCGATCGGCCGGGCCCCCATCGACATGATGTCCCGGACGATGCCGCCGACGCCGGTGGCCGCTCCCTGGTAAGGCTCGACGAAGCTGGGGTGGTTGTGGCTCTCCACCTTGAACGTGGCCGCCCACCCGTCCCCGATGTCGACGACGCCGGCGTTCTCCCCGATCCCGACCAGTAGCTTCTCGCGCATCTCCTCGGTCAGGTCGGTGAAGTGCCGGAGGTGGACCTTGCTCGACTTGTACGAGCAGTGCTCGGACCACATGACCGAGTACATGGCCAGTTCGGCGTTCGTCGGCCGACGGCTCAGGATGTGCCGGATGCGCTCGTACTCGTCCTGCTCGAGTCCCAGGTCCCGCCACGGCTGGGGGGCGTCCGGGGTGACTGCGGCGTGTTCGACGGTGTCGATGTGGCTGCTGGTGGGGGCCTTGATGGTCGCGGACACCTCAGGCACCCGCCGCCGCGAGCCGTCCGCTGCTCAGGATCGAGGTGAAGAACCCCAGCCCGTCCAGGCTCGGCCCGAAGCCGTGCTCCACGCAATGCTCCGGGTGCGGCATGAGACCGACGATGTTGCCGCGGGCATTGGTGATCCCCGCGATGTCGCGGTAGGAGCCGTTGGGGTTTCCGCCGAGGTAGCGGAACACCACCCGCCCCTCCCCCTCCAGCTCGTCCAGGGTCGGCTCGTCGGCGACGTAGCAGCCCTCGCCGTTCTTCAGGACGATCGTGATCTCCTGCCCGGCGCTGAAGTCCCGGGTCCAGTCGGTCCCGGGCATCTCGACCCGCACCCGTTGGTCCTTGCAGATGAATGTGCGGTGGTCGTTGCGTGTCAGCGCCCCGGGCAACAAGTGCGATTCGCACAGGACTTGGAAGCCGTTGCAGATGCCGAGCACCGGCAGGCCGCCCCGGGCCGCCGGGACGAGTACCTCCATGACCGGCGCGAACCGGGCAATCGCCCCGCAGCGCAGGTAATCGCCGTAGGAAAAGCCCCCAGGCAGGACGACGGCGTCTACACCATGCAGGTCGGCGTCACCGTGCCACAGGCCGACCGCCTCTCCGCCGGCAACCTCGACGGCGCGCCGGGCATCGTGGTCGTCCAGAGACCCGGGGAAGGTCACCACCCCGACCCGCATCACGCCACCCCGAAGGTCGCCGCGTCCGCCGCATCGGTCGTCTGCGTGGACTCCGTCGCGGTGAGCGCGCGCACCGACACGACGTCCTCCATCACCGGGTTGCTCAGCAACTTCTCAGCGGCTTCCCGGGCAGCCAGCAGGATCTCGGCGGTGACGTCCCCCTCGACAGTGAGAACGAATCGCTTGCCCTGACGAACCGCACGGAACTGGGCGAACCCGAGCCGAGGCAGTGCCCCGGCGACCGCCTGGCCCTGGGGATCGAGGATCTCGGGTTTGAGCATGACGTCGACGACGACGGTTCCCATCAGGCGGCGCTCCCGTTCGGCTGCGCGGTGGACCTACCAAGTCCAAGACAACCTCAGGATATCCGCGTGCGCCAGGCGTCCGGCCCACCACGCAACCGTCGCCAGCGTGTGTGCCCGCTGCCTCGATTCAGGCGAACCGGCGCCCGGTCAGCGACTCGTAGGCGATGACGTACGCCTCCCGCGTGGCCGCGACGACGTGCTCGGGCAACGGCGGCGGGGGGTCGCCGCGGGCCCGGTCCCACCCGCTGGCCGGCGAGGTCAGCCAGTCCCGCACGTACTGCTTGTCGAAGGAGCGCTGGACCCGTCCGGGCCGCCAATCCTGTGCCGGCCAGAACCGGGAGGAGTCGGGGGTGAGGACCTCGTCTGCCAAGACCAGGTGCCCGGCTGCGTCGACCCCGAACTCGATCTTGGTGTCGGCGATGAGGATGCCACGAGCGTTGGCGAGGGCGTTGCCGCGGGTGAGTACCTCGGTGGTCAACCCAGCCAACAGCTGGCTCCGCTGCCTCCCGACTAGAGCCTCGACCTCGGCGTGGGTCATCGGCTCGTCGTGCCGCCCCAGTTCGGCCTTGGTCGTCGGAGTGAAGATGATCTCCGGCAGCCGGGACGCCTCGGTCAGCCCGGGTGGCAGCCGAACTCCACAGACCTCGCCGGTGCGGTGGTACTCGGACAGCCCGGATCCGGTCAGATAGGCCCGGCCGATGCACTCCACCGGGATCATCCGCAGCCGCCGGACCATCACGGCGCGCCCGACCACTTGGGGGGGCACCTGGTCGGGGACTCTGGTGCCGATCACATGGGTCGGCACCAGATCGGCCAACTGCTCGAACCACCACAGGGACAACTGAGTAAGAAGCCGGCCCTTGTCGGGGATGACGGAATCCAGGACATGATCGAAGGCAGAGATGCGGTCCGAGGCGACCAGCAACAGACGGTCGGTAGCCGCTGCTCCGGTTGCGGGGTCAATCGGCTCGTACAGCTCGCGCACCTTCCCGGACCCGACATGCCGGTAACCTGGCAGGTCCGGGGCGGGGCCCGGGGGGCTCACAGGACCGTCGGCACGCGCACCACGCCCTGGAGCGCCGCCAGGGCGATGTCGCGGCGGTAGTGAGACCCCTGCATCGTGATCCGGTCCACGGCCCGGTAGGCCCGCTCCCGCGCTTGGGTCAGATCGGCACCGGTCGCGACGACCGACAGGACCCGTCCCCCGGCCGAGACCAGCATCCCGTTGCTCCCGATCTTGGTGCCGGCATGCAGGGTGTACGCCTCGTCGTCCTGGCTGGAGCCCATCTCGATGAGGACGCATTTGCGTGGCGCCTCGGGGTAGCCCTTTGCCGCGACGACCACCGTCACGGCGTAGTCGGGGCTCCAGCGCAACGGCGCGATTTGGTCAAGGGTGCCGCTGGCCGCGGCGTGCAGCAGACCCCCCAATGGAGTCTTGAGCCTCGCAAGGACGACCTGGGTCTCCGGGTCGCCGAACCTCGCGTTGAACTCCACCACCCTGGTCCCACGCGAGGTCAGGGCCAGCCCCACGTAGAGCAACCCGACGAACGGCGTCCCTCGGTGCCGCATCTGGTCGACGGTAGGTTGGGCGACTCGTTGGACCACCTCGTCGACCAACCCGGGCGGGGCCCAGTCCAGCGGCGAGTAGGCCCCCATCCCACCGGTGTTCGGCCCGGAATCGTCCTCGCCGACCCGCTTGAAGTCTTGTGCCGGTGCCAGCGGGACGACCGTGCTGCCGTCCGTCACGCAGAACAGCGAGACCTCCGGCCCGTCCAGATACTCCTCCACCACGACGGTGGGTGGCCGGGAACCATCCTGGCCGGCCGTCGGATACTCGGCGATCCGGTTGAGGCACTGGGCAGCGTGGGCGACGGCCTGCATCCGATTCTCGGTGACCACGACACCCTTGCCCGCCGCCAGCCCGTCGTCCTTGACCACGTACGGCGCGCCGAACGCGTCAAGTGCGTCGGTGACCTCCTCCAGCGTCCGGCAGACGTGGGCCAACGCGGTGGGGACGCCGGCGCTGGCCATGATCTCCTTGGCGAAGGCCTTGCTGCCCTCCAGCTGCGCGGCCGCGGCGGACGGTCCGAAACACGCGATACCACGCTTTCGGACCGCATCGGCGACCCCGGCGACGAGGGGCGCTTCTGGTCCCACGACGACCAGGTCCACGCCGTGTTCGACGGCGCGCCGGGCGACCGCGGCCGGATCGAGGATGCCCTCGGCCAACGGCTCACAGACGGCAGCACCGGCCATGCCGGGGTTTCCGGGTACCGCAAAGATCCCCTGAACATCCGGATCCTGGGCCAATGAGCGCACCAACGCGTGTTCACGGGCACCGGCGCCCAAGACGAGGACCTTCACCTCTCAAGGGTAGGCGACCGGTGTCCATGCGTGGCCGCGTCACGTCCTGGAGATGAGCCGGTCATGAGTGGCCCCCGGGAGACAGGGGGGAACTCTCCCGGGGGCGCTACCTCACGTCGGGGGTGCTCTGGCTGGGGGAACCGGCTCCGCGCCCGACGGGCCAACAGGCCGCGGATCTCAGCCCATGAAGAGCTCGACCCACCCGCTGACACCCACTACTGTGCCAAATCCAGGGCCCACAGTAAAGGGCATAATCACTTCATCTCAATTTGGCGGATAGCCGACACCCAGGACCCTCGCCTACACACCGTGAGGAGGGACGATGTCCGGTTCCACCGCCAACGGCCGCTGGGGTGAACCGGGTGAACCGGGTGAACCGCACCCTACTGACGGGCCGGAGATGTCCGGCGTGGAGCTCGCGGGGTGGATGAGGCAAGTGTACGAGCTGGCGGTGCGGACTCCCACGATCACCCGGGCACGCCTTGTCGCCGCCGCGATACCACCGGCCGTCCTGACTCTGGCGACCCGGGAGCTGCAGGCTCGCGGACTGCTCCGGCCCGGCGATGCCCCCGACAGCTGGGAGGCGACCACACCCGCCGTCACGGTGTCCGCCTTGGCCGCCCCGCAGGACCTGCACCAGGTCGAGCTGCTGTGCACGCTCCAAGAGCTGCACAACGCCACGTCCTCGGTGACGGCGGGGGCGACCCGGGAAATCCGCATCCTGCGGGACAACTCCCCCCGCACCGCCTTCGAGTTCGGCATCGACCTCCCGGTGCACCGACAACGCCTTCTCGGCGCCGGGGGACACCCGGTGCGCTCCCGCGCCACCTACGACACGGGCGTGCTACAGCTGCCCCGGGCCGGCGAGGTCCTACGGGCGCGGGGCGAGGCCGGCGAGGAGTCCCGGTTCATCGCCGGGATCCCGTTCTCCGTCGTGGTGGCCGACGAAATGGCCGCCGTCATCGACCTGACCTCTTACGACAGCTCCGGGAGGGGTTCGCTGCTGATCCGGGACCGCCGGTTCGTGCTCGGCCTGCGAGCCCTGGCTGACAGCTTCTGGCGGTTGGCCGCCCCGATCACCGCAGCGCACAAGCCGGAGATGGACGCGCGGTCCCGCCTCATCTTGGCCGTGATGGCCACCGGCGCCACGGACGCCACCATTGCGCATCAGGCGGGAGTCTCAAAGCGAACGGTGGAGCGGACCGTACGGTCGCTGATGGAGGAGCTGGGGGCTACCACCCGATTCCAGGCCGGGGTTCAGGCGGCCCGCCGCGGGTGGCTGTGAATCGGTTCGGCCCGCCAGCACCTATGCTGAGGGGACGTTTCGCCAGGCCCGCCAACCGGGCTCGCCGTCGTGCGGATCGTCTCCCGCTCCGCCCACCCGAACAGGCCATGTGTGACCCACGCCGACCTCCCGCAGCACCCACCGACTGACGTCACCCAGCGCGAGTTGGCCGTCGAGCAGCTCCACGTCGACCGGGTCTACGTGGAGCTGTCCAAGGCGGCCGACCGGGCGGCGCTGGTCCAGGCCGATGGGATGTTCCGGGTCCGCAGCGACCGCACCGGTGAGGTCAGGGACGAGGAGCTGACCGGCCTGTTCGAACGGGACGCCCTGGTGCACACCGCTGCGCGACGGACCCGCAGCCTCGATCAACAGCACGAGGGGCTGGTCTTCGGCCGACTCGACCTCCAGCACTCCGTCGAGCAGCGCGCCGTCGTTTCGCCCACCGGGATGGACGGTCGGGAGGTCCGGTACATCGGCCGGCTCGGGGTGCGCGACGATGACTACGAGCCCCTGGTCATCGATTGGCGGGCCCCCGCGGCGGCGCCGTTCTACCAGGCCACCCCGCGCGAACCGTTCGGCGTGCTGCGGCGCAGAGTGCTGCGCTGCCGGGGTGAGCGGGTGATCGGAGCCGAGGACGACCTGATGGTGGCGCAGGCCCCCGATGACCTCGTGATCCTGGGAGATGGTGCCCTGATCGCCGCCCTGGCACGCAGTCGGCACGGCCGGATGCGGGACATCGTGGCCACCATTCAGGCCGATCAGGACCGGGCCATTCGGGCCCCAGCGCGCGGGATCACCGAGATCACCGGCGGCCCGGGGACCGGCAAGACGGTCGTGGCGCTGCACCGGGCCGCGTACCTGCTGTACTCCGAACGTCGCCGATTCGAAGGCGGCGGGGTCCTCGTGGTCGGCCCCTCGGCCGCATACACCGCCTACATCGAGCGGGTATTGCCCTCACTGGGTGAGGAGTCCGTGGTGCTGCGATCGGTGGGTGACATTGTCGACGCCGCCACCGCGACCCGGCACGACTCTCCGGTGGTGGCCGCGGTGAAGGGCAGCCTGCGGATTCGCCGGGTGTTGGCCCGGGCCGCCCGCGACCTGATCCCGGGGTCCCCACCGCAGCTGAGGGTCTTCGTCGCCGGCCGGCCGATCCGGCTGGATGCGCGGGGGCTGGCGCGGTGCCGGTCCCGGGTGCTGCGTGGGCACCGGCGCAACTCGTCCCGGTCAGTGATGGCATTGGCGCTCGCTGAGGCCGCCTGGTCGTCTGACCCCACCGGCGACCGGGATCAATTCCTGGCTATCTTCCTACGCCACCCTGCGGTGGAGACCTTCCTCGACGAGTGGTGGCGGCCCGTGGACCCGCGCGAGGTTCTCTTGTGGCTGGCCGACAAGTCCCGGGCACACCGGTACGGCGCGGGAGTGCTGGCCGATCAGGAGGTGGCCGTGCTGCGGGAGTCACTGCTCGAGGCCGAACGCACCGGTTCCTGGTCGGTGGCCGACATCGCCCTCATCGATGACCTGGCGGCGCTGCTGGGCCTGGTCCCCGAAGCCCCTCGGGAGGCGGAGTTCTACCAGGTCGAGGAGTTGGACGAGCTGGCTGAGGAGCTGGCCCGCAGCTCCGGGGCGACCCAGCCCGGGCGGGCTGCGACACTCGGGCGCTCCGCAGGCCGCGACCTCGGGCCGACGGGGGTGGGCCGGACCCACCCGGCTTGGCCCAACGGACGGGACGCCCTGCTGTACGGGCGCGTCGAGACCCCGGCCGAGTTCGCGCATGTGCTTGTCGACGAGGCGCAGGACCTGTCCCCGATGCAGTGGCGCATGGTGGCCCGGCGTGGTCGATGGGCCTCCTGGACTGTGGTCGGTGACGCCGCCCAGGCCTCGTGGCCGGACGCGGCAGAGGCGGAACAGGCCAAGGACGAGGTCTTCGCCGGCAAGAATCGGGCCCGGTTCCACATGACCACCAACTACCGCAACAGTCGCGAGATCTTCGACTATGCCGCCGACGTGATTCGCAGGGTCATGCCCGACGCCGACATCCCCGAGGCGGTCCGGGATACCGGGGTCGGCCCGGTAGAGGTTCTTGTGACCGGGCGGACGCCCCGGGTCTCGGGCGACCGGGCGGCCGAGCCGGACCTGCCGCGAGCCGTGCAGCGCTCGGTCGAGGAGCTGCGGGAGCAGGTCGACGGGCTGATCGCCGTCATCGCCCCCGAACGCTGGCGTGCGATGCTGGCCGACGAGGAGCGGAAACAGGTCCTGGTCATCGACCCGCTGTCGACCAAGGGCTTGGAGTACGACGCGACAGTCGTCGTCGACCCGGACGAGATCGCCGCCGAGTCACCCGGTGGGGTCCGCGGTCTTTACGTGGCCCTGACCAGGGCGGCACACCGCATGCACGTCGTGAGGGTGAGCGGGGCGCTCGGGTCAGGACGCCCCGATCAACCGCCGGGTCTGAGCCGGTCCGATGCAGAGCAGCAGGGTGGGTAACCGGGGGCCGGTATCCGACCCGACCAGCAGGCGGTACAGCAACCCGAAGAGGTCGCGCTGAGCCGCCTTGACCTCCGGCGGGAGGGCTTTGTCGCCGATGTCCAGGCCGGCCTGCAGCTTAGGGACCCCATAGACCAGGGCGGTCAGCCCGTCCAGGGACCAGTCGTCCTCCAGGCGCTCGGCGAGCAGCCGCAACGCCTCGCGCTGCTGCGTGAGGAGTCCGTCCAGCAGTGGCAGGTCCGGTTCGGCGCGGACCAAGGTGCGATCCTGCGCCGGCAGCTGAGTGCGCACCCACTCCCGGGCACGGTCCAGCCGCGGCTCGAAGTCCGCCAGGCCCGAGGCGGGCGGATGGCCGTGGCCGGCATCAATCGTCGTGAGGATGCGGAGGATCTGTTCCGGGTTGCCGCCGGTGATGTCCACGACCGAGGCCAGAGCACGGTAGGCGATGGGCCGTGGGGTCGCCGGTAGCGGTCCGTCGGCGGTGGCCACCGAGCGGGCGTGCATGGCCAGGTCCCCCGGCTGGGCCGTGCCCGAGGTGACCTTGAGCTTCAGGGCGTCCCACTCGTCGTAGAGCCGGTGGATGTCAGCGTCGAAGGCGACCGTGAAGGACTGATTGGGCCGGCGCCGAGCGTACAGCCAGCGCAGTACCGGCGACTCCATGATGGCCAGCGCGTCCGAGGGGGTGGGTACTCCCCCACGCGAGGAGCTCATCTTGGACATCCCGCTGATGCCGACGAAGGCGTACATGGGGCCGATCGGCCGGGGCCAGCCGAAGACGCCCCGGACGATGGGTTCGCCCACCACCCAAGATGATCCCGGGCTGTGGTGATCCACCCCGGAGGGTTCGAAGATCACCCGCTCGAAGGCCCAGCGCATCGGCCAGTCGACCTTCCAGACCAGCTTGCCATGGGAGTCGCCGGGCTCCGCACCGCCCAGCCGCATCGAAGCGGTGTGCCCGCACGCGCAGCGGTAGCTCAGCACCGTGCTGTCATCGTCGTAGACCAGGACGGTCGTGGTATCCCGCAGGCAAGCGTGGCAGTACGGCTTGTACGGGTAGTACTCGCCGCCGGAGCCGGCAGCCGCTGTCTCCTGGTCAGCTCCCGGCCGATCCGCCGCGCCGGTTCGATCCTCATCGGTCCCGACGACCGGCTCCTTGGTCTGGTGCCGGGCCAGGACGGCGCCGATCGCCGCGCGGTGCTGCATGGCGTGCAGGATCTGCTGCCGGTAGGCACCGGAGGTGTACATCAGGGTCTGGCTGATTCCCCGGTAGGCGATTCCCAGCTCGGCCAGGGACTCCTCAAGACTGGCGCGGAAATGCGCCGCCCAGCTCAGATGCGGGGAACCCGGGGGTGCCGGCACCGCGGTCAACGGCTTGCCAATGTGCTCGTTCCAGTCCTCGATGCCCTCGATCGCGGCCGGCACCTTGCGGAAACGGTCGAAGTCGTCCCAGGAGACGAGGTGGTCACAGTCGATCCCGCGGCGCCGGATCTCGTCGGCAACCAAGTGCGGGACCATCACCTCGCGAAGGTTGCCGAGATGGATGGGTCCGGACGGGCTGATCCCGGAGGCGCAGACGACGGGACGGCCGGGAGATCGGCGGTTCGATTCGGCGATCACCTCGTCGGCCAACCTGGCCACCCAGTCGGCGTCCGGTGCAGGGCGCTGGCCTCGGCTCACCGTCAGTCCCCCAGCAGGTCGTGCCGGACGATGACCTCGTTCCGGCCGGGGCCCACCCCGATGACGGAGACCCTGCAGCCGAGTAGCTCCTCCAGCCGCAGCAGGTAGGCCTGGGCGTTAGCTGGAAGGTCGGCGAAGTCACGACAGCGGGTGATGTCGTCGGACCAGCCGGGTAGATCCTGATAGATCGGACGAGCATGGTGCACATCGCTCTGATTCACCGGCATCTCCTCGATCCGCTGCCCGAGCACGTCGTAGGCCACGCAGATGCGTACCGGGTCCATTCCGGTCAGCACGTCGAGCTTGGTGATGACGTAGTCGGTGACCCCGTTGACGCGGGTGGCGTACCGGCCCACCACGGTGTCGGCCCATCCGCACCGGCGCGGACGTCCGGTGGTGGTGCCGAACTCGAACCCGGCCGCGCGTAGCCGCTCCCCGGTCTCGTCCAACAGCTCGGTGGGGAACGGGCCCTCCCCGACGCGAGTGGTGTACGCCTTGTGCACTGCGACCACCCGGTCGATCCTGGTGGGGGGCACCCCAGAGCCGGTGCAGGCTCCCGCGCTCGTGGCGTTGGAGCTGGTCACGAAGGGATAAGTGCCGTGGTCGACGTCGAGCATGGTGGCCTGACCGGCCTCGAACAGCACGGTCCTGCCCGCGTCGAGGGCTTCGGTCAATTCCAGCCCCACGTCCCCGACCATCGGGCGTAGCCGGTCGGCGAATGAGAGCAGTTCGGCGGTCACCTCCTCCGCGTCGACGGCCCGTCGGTTGTAGATCTTGACCAGCAGGTGGTTCTTGACGTCGAGCGCACCCTCGACCTTCTGCCGCAGGATGGAGGCGTCGAACAGGTCCTGGACCCGGATGCCGACCCGGTTCATCTTGTCGGCGTAGGTCGGGCCGATGCCACGGCCGGTGGTGCCCAGCCGGAGCTTGCCGAGGAACCGTTCGCGGACCCGGTCCAGGGTGCGGTTGTAGGACGGGATGACGTGCGCGTTGGCGCTGATTCGCAGCTGGGAGACGTCCACGCCGCGGGCCTTGAGCGCGGTCAGCTCGTCGAACAGCACCTCGAGGTCGATGACGACACCATTGCCGATCACCGGGATGCAGCCGGGCGAGAGGATTCCGCTGGGCAGCAGGTGCAGGGCGTATGTCTCCCCGCCAATGACCACGGTGTGCCCGGCGTTGTTGCCGCCGTTGAACTTGACGACATAGTCGACGCGGCCGCCGAGCAGGTCGGTGGCCTTGCCCTTGCCCTCGTCGCCCCACTGCGCCCCAACCAGGACCAGGGCCGGCATGCGGGTACCTCCTCGTGCTCGCGTTCGACCGGTTCGGCCACGTCGGCCACGTCGGCCAGGGCGGCCACGCGGCGCGCCCCGGCGCACGCGGCAAGCGGGCTCGTGCCGGGCAAGCTTACCGGGTGACGCCACCGACTCCGGATGGCCGACGACGCCAAGGCCGGCGGCTCCGACCGGTTCGCCCGTCATCGTCGCCACGATCGATGGCCCAACCCATGGACTGCGCGGTCGGGGCGAGGCTGGCGGCGCCGAAAGCCGTCAACACCCAGGCGCGACGGCGCAAGAGCCCGAGCCCACCCAGGGACCGCCAACCCCAGGTAGCAGAGTGCCTCGACGTCGAGGGTCCACAGTGACCCGTTGACGACCCACTGGGCCGGCCCAGTGGACGGCAGGGCCGGCGAGCCCCTCCACGCACCCGCACGTGCCCCACGTGGAGCCGTCCGCTGCAGATCCACGGGCGGACCCGCCATGGGGAGGCAGTGCCACTTCCCCATGCCTCGGCGCGGCCTGGCGCGGTCCGGCGTGGCGCACTGGCGCGAGAGTCGGTCGCGGACCCATGATGGACCCGGAAGGGATCACTATGTCGCGCCAGAAGTACCTGTGGCCCATGGTCGCGGCGGTTGCCGTCGGTGGGCTGGTCGCCGGTTGTGGATCAACACCGACGGCACCCACCACGTCGACGGCGACCGCCTCGTCTCCGGGCGCTAGCCCGGTGACCAGCGCCCCATCCAGCGCCTCGGTCACCTCCGTCACGTCGTCACGCACGACCCCTGTCACCCGGCCCCCATCCGCCACCATGCCCGCCCGGCTGCCACGCAACAACAGCGCCTACAGCCAACTGCTCATCGACGCCTGGGGCCGAGGGGACCGTACCGGGGCGGCCCGGGTCGCCACCCCAGCCGCCGTCGCCGCGACGTTCGCTCACGCCCCGATCCGAGAGCTGATCAATTACTCGTGCGAGGACGGGAAACCAGTTATCTGTGGGTACATCGGCGAAAACGATGTACGCGTCGAGGTGTCTGTGGACCAGGCGAAGGTAGCCCGAGGAGCCGACCAGGCCATCACCCGTGTCCGCCTGGCCATGCCTTAGCACATCCGCGCCGCTGTCGGTGACCTTCCCCATCTAGCGTCGCTCACCACCGCCTCCGCGCTGCGAGATACTCGGAGCGAGTGCCGCATTCGTGCAGTTGCGGGGATGTCGCGAGCCGGCACCGTCGGATCGGGAGGGGTCATGACACCGGCGCGGACCCCTGGTGCTGATGTACCGGCGGGGCTACTTCTTCACGAATACAGGCGGCAGAGAGCAGGCGTTGTAGCTGGTCATCGGGCTTCTGGGGTTCACCGTGCGTCTGGATCGGGCTGTCAGACCCGGCGCTGCGCTCTGCAGTCGACTCAGGCCAAAAGGGCCCGGGTGGACTCCGTCGACAGGGCGAAGAACGTGGCCACCGGAGAGCCCGTTCAGCTCAGCTGACGGTGCGGCTCTGGCCGCCGGCACCCGAGACGACGAACGGGGGCGGTCGACCGAAGTCGTCCGCCCCCGTTGGGGACGTCGATCCCTATAGGCCTAGCGAGTTGGCCGCTTCCGGGCTGCAATCCCTCAGGAACTGAGCACACCGGACCTGTTCGTCCGTCTCGCCGATTGCCCCGGCCGCCCGGCTCAGTGCTGCCACACAGCGTAGAAAGCCACGGTTGGGCTTGTGTGACCAGGGCACCGGCCCGGAGCCCTTCCAGCCGTTCTTGCGCAGCGCGTCGAGTGAGCGGTGGTAGCCGGTCCGTGCGAAGGCGTACGCGAGTACCCGGTGGTCGGCCACCATGGCCTCCTCGGAGAGGATGGCCCAGGCGAGCGGAGACGACGGATGGCGCACGACGACGCGAGCGATGTCGGCCTTCACCTCGAGTTCGACGGCCGCGGGGTCCTCCGGCAGCAGTGCCTCGCTGGTGTTCATCAAGTTTTCAGTCATATTCAGCCTTACTGGTGGGTCCCGGCCGAACGGAGGTCCTGGCATGCCTGCACGATGCGAGCGGACATCGCTGCCTCGGCTTCTTTACCCCATGCGCGGGGGTCGTACTGCTTCTTGTTGCCCACTTCGCCGTCCACTTTGAGGACGCCGTCATAGTTGCGCATCATCCAGGAGGCCACCGGCCGGGTGAACGCGTATTGAGTGTCGGTGTCGACGTTCATCTTTACCACGCCGTAGTCGACCGCGTCGGCGATCTCCTGCGGCAAAGAACCGGATCCCCCGTGGAACACCAGGTCGAGCGGCTTGCTGCCGGCCGGGAGACCCTTGGCCGCGACGATGGCGTCCTGACACTCCCTGAGGATCTCGGGGCGGAGCTTGACGTTTCCGGGCTTGTACACGCCGTGAACGTTGCCGAAGGTCAGGGCGGCCATGTAGCGGCCGTTCTCGCCCAGGCCCAGGGCCTCGACGGTGGCCAGGGCATCCTCAGGGGTGGTGTACAGCTGCTCGTTGATCTCGTTGGCGACGCCGTCCTCTTCGCCGCCGACGACACCGATCTCCACTTCCAGGATGATCTTGGCGGCCCTGGCCAGGGCCAGCAGGTCCTTGGCGATCTCCAGGTTCTCGGCGAGTGGGACCGCCGAGCCGTCCCACATGTGGGACTGGAAGATGGGCAGCCCGGTCTTGGCGACCTGCTCCGCCGAGGCCGCCAGCAGCGGCCGGACGAAGCCGTCCAGCTTGCCCTTCGGGCAGTGGTCGGTGTGCAGCGCGATGTTGACGGGGTACTGCTTGGCCACCTCCGCGGCGTACGCGGCCAGGGCGAGGGACCCGGCCACCATGTTCTTGTGCGTCGCGCCGGACAGGTACTCCGCACCACCGGTGGACACCTGGCAGATTCCATCGCTGCCGGCCTCGGCGAACCCGCGGATGGCCGCGTTCAGGGTCTGGCTGGAGGTGACGTTGATGGCCGGGTACGCGAAGGCTCCCGCCTTCGCCCGGTCGAGCATGTCGGCGTAAACCTCGGGGGTTGCGATAGGCACAGTAGCTCCTTGTCCTTGCGGCCGTTGCGGCACGACGTGAGTGCTCCGGACGCGCTCGACGCGCGTCGACCTGTGCGGCCACGCCCGGTGCGCGAGGCGCCGGAGTCAGGCCGGACGGCTAGTGGCATCCTAGTCGGCCCGCTTCCGGCGATGACCAGACACGACAGCCCGATGAACCCGGCCGCCCGATGGCCGATTCCCCGCCGCGGACCAGCCCAGGACCAGCCCAGGACCAGCCCAGGACCAGCCGGCGATCACCTGCCCCCACCAGCACCAAGAACCGCCAGCGGCTGCCGCCAGCGGCCACAAGGGACTATGGTGGCGGGGTGAGCGCTGGGGTCTCGGAACACCGGCGTCGGGTGTTCCTGCCCGACGTCGAGGTCGACGACCTCATCACTCGCGGCTGGGTCGATGGCGATGACGAGGCGCTCGCGCTGGCGTATCGACGGTGGGGGAACACGATCCACGCCTTCGCCAGTCGTACGGTCGGGCCCACCGAGGCCGACGACGTCACCCAGCGCGTGTTCATCGCCGCTTGGACGAACCGGGACCGGTTCGACCCGGCCGAGGGGTCCCTGCGTACGTGGCTGCTGGGCATCACCCGGCACAAGGCCATCGACGCGTTGCGCCGCCGGACGCGTTCCCGGGAGACCTCGCTCGATCCGCTCGTCATGGTCGATAGTGACGAGAGCCGGGCTCCGTGGCTTAGAGTGGACGAACAGGTCGCCGCGCGACTGCTGGTTGGGGACGCGCTGCGCGAACTGGGGGATCCACAGGAACGGATCATGCGGCTGGCCTTCTTCGAAGGCATGACGCATCATCAGATTTCCGAGCGCGAGGGGATACCGCTCGGCACCGTCAAGAGTCATATCCGTCGAAGCATGGTGCGACTGCGCGGGCAGTTGGAGGTGATTCGTGGCCCACATTGATGCGGGGACGTTGAGCCTGCTCGCGCTCGGAGAGGATGTGGACTTCGACGCCGTGCACGCCTGGAACTGCCAGCGGTGCGGCGACCAGATCCGCCAGCTACGCCGGGTGGTGGCTGTTGCACGACATGGCGACGTCGGAGAGCTGGACGTATCGTCGTTCGGCCCGAGCCACCCCAGCGAGGCGCTGTGGGAGCGGATCGACGCGCAGCGGGACTGTGAAGCCGATCCTCCGGAGCGTCGGATCGTCTGGTCGAACTGGGGGGTGGCGGCGTCAATGCTGCTCACTCTCGTCGTCGGCGCCGGAGCGGTCGACATCTCCGACCGGCCATCACCGCCTGACGGGCACCTGGCCGGGGTCGTCGCGGCGCAGCCCGCTGAGGCCGAAACGGTGAGGCTGCTGGGCAGCGTCGAGCTGATGTCGGTCCAGCATCTCGCTCGTCCAATCGCCACCGGTCAGGTGGCACAGCTGGGTCAGCGTCGCATCCTGTCCCTGACCATGCATCATCTGCCCCAGCTGCCCGGTGGGTCCTACTTCGTGACCGTCGAAGACCGCCGCACCAACGCCGTCTTCCAGCTTGGATCCTTTCCGGTCAGCTCTGCGCGAGCCGAGTTCCCGTTCCCCCCCGGGCTGCCGACGCTCGCAGACGCGGTCGTCGGGATCTCCGTCGCTCCGGCCGGCGTTACCGCGACCGCGGCACGCCGCACCATGGCCACCGGGGCGGTGATGCCGAGCCCGGCGCCACGCTTGATCCGCGCACCTGGTGTGTCGGCTCCGCCGGTCACCGCGCTCGGCGTCCCGTTCGCCCCGCTGGCCCCACCCGCCACCAAACCCGCCTCACCGAGCATCGGTGCCGCCCCCCCCGGCGGCTCCTTGACCAAGACGTCGCAAACTCAGCTGTTCGTACCGCTGCCGAGCGGTCCGTCGTCGACCAATCCGTTGCCTCCGAGCGGCTCGAGCGGTAACCCGGACCCCGGCGCCGTACCAGGAACGATTCCCGGGTCGGGGTCTGGACTGCTCCCGGGACAGTCGCCTGGACAGCTGGCGGGTCCAGCGCCCGGTCAGGTCAGTGTCCCGCTCACCGGCTCCACGTCGACCCCGGCGGCCGGCGGCGCCACCAAGCCGCCCACTGCACCGGCCGAGCCTGCGGTGGTATCAGGCACGGGCGCCTCACCGACCCCGGCCACGCCGTCCGCCCCCGAACCCACTCACGCGCCACCGCCGGTCCGACCCACCCCTGCACCCAAGCCCGTCCCCCTCACGCGCCCAGCTCCGACGCAGGTCGCGGTCGGCAGCCGGACGGCCTCACCAGCGACGACCTCCGTGCCGCAGCCGGCTCCTGCCCCTCGGCCGGCCCCGACGTCCGCTGCGCCCTAGCCGGGCCGGGCGATCTGGCTCAGGGACGCAATGGATGTGCCGCGGGTTCCTGGGCGAAGACATGCCAGCGCACCCAGGCATGCATGGCGATGGCGGCCGCGGCGCCGGCGTTCAGCGAGCGCGTGGAGCCGAACTGAGTGATCGACAGTAACGCCGCGCAGCCGGCTTGGGCCTCCTCGGATAGGCCTGGCCCCTCCTGGCCGAACACCAGCAGGCACCGTCGGGGCAGCCGGTAGGTCTCCAGGGCAACCGCCCCGGGAAGGTTGTCAACGCCGAGCACCGGCAGTCCTGGGGACCCGGCGTCGTCGGGCTGGCGGCGGGCCCAGTCCAGCAGGTCGGCAATGCTGGGGTGGTGGAATTCGTGCTGGTAGCGGTCGGTCACCATGGCCCCCCGCCGGTTCCACCGGCGTCGACCCACGATGTGAAAGCCGGCCACGTTGACGGCGTTCGCGGTCCGCACGATCGAGCCGATGTTCGCGTCGTGAACCCAGTTCTCGATCGCCACGTGCAACTCGTGCCGCCGCGTGTCGAGGTCTGCCACGATGGCTTCGTGACGCCAGTATCGATAGGCGTCGACGACATTACGCCGATCACCCTCGGCCAATAGCTGCTCGTCGTACCTGTCTCGTTGCTCCGTCGCCGGCCAGAGGCCATCCCACGGGCCTACGCCGATCTGCGTCACAGCAGGAAGTGTAGGTGGCGACGCGAGCACCGAGGGGCGGGTGACCCGGCGCCGCGGTCGCCAGAACCCGGCCTGTGCCCCGCCGCGCGGTCGCACCGATAGCCGACCACGTGAAGGGAAGATGGATGGCCCGCCTGTCAAGCGCCGACCTCATCGAACGCGTCTTCGATCCCGCCACCTTTGTCTCCTGGGACGAGCCGGTCGAGCGGACCGGCCTGGACCCCGACTCGCCGTACGCCCACGAACTCGCCGAGGCGGCCCGACGCTCCGGTGTGGACGAGTCGATCGTCACCGGTGAGGCCCTCCTTGGCGGTCGGCGGGTGGCCGTCGTCAACGGCGAGTTCGCCTTCCTCGCAGGATCCATCGGCATGGCGGCCGCGGAACGACTGGTCCGGGCGATCGAGCGGGCCACCTCGGAAGGGCTGCCGCTGCTGGCTTCCCCGTCGTCCGGAGGCACCCGGATGCAGGAGGGTACCGTCGCGTTCCTGCAAATGGTGAAGATCTCCGCCGCGGTTGCCGCACACAAGGCCGTCGGCTTGCCATACCTGGTGTACCTGCGCCACCCCACGACGGGGGGGGTTCTGGCCTCCTGGGGATCTCTGGGGCATGTGACCGCCGCGGCGCCGGGGGCCCTGATCGGCTTCCTTGGCCCCCGGGTCTACGAGGCGCTCTACGGGGAGCGGTTCCCCGAGGGGGTGCAGGTGGCCGAGAACCTCTACCGCAATGGGGTCATCGACGCCGTCCTGGAGCCTGAGCAGCTGCGCGAGATGGCGAGACGGGCGCTCAACGTCATCATGCCCCGGCCGCAGGACACCCCTACCGACGACGGGTTCGACCTTCCTGAGGTGCCCGAGCAGGCCGAGGCGCACGCGGTGCTCAAGGACGGCCCGGACCTGGACGCCTGGCACTGCATCGAACTGTCCCGGCGGCCGGACCGGCCCGGGGTACGCGACCTGCTGCGGTACGCCGCGCACGAGGTGCTCCCACTGAATGGGACGATGGCCGGTGAGCAGGATCCGGGGATGCTGCTGACTCTGGCTCGGTTCGGGACCTCCTCGTGCGTCCTGCTGGGGCAGTGCCGGCAGGGTCAGACCGTGGCCGAACCCATCGGACCAGCTGCCTTGCGGGAGGCAAGACGCGGGATGCGACTGGCCGCGGAACTGCGCCTGCCGCTGGTCACCGTCATCGATACCCCGGGGGCGGCGCTGTCCCAGGGGGCCGAAGAGGGGGGCCTGGCCGGGGAGATCGCCCGCTGCCTGCACGACCTATCTGTGCTGCACGCCCCGGTGCTGTCCGTGCTGCTCGGGCAGGGCTGCGGCGGAGCGGCTCTGGCGCTTCTGCCGGCCGATCACACCATCGCTGCCCAGCACGCCTGGCTCTCTCCGCTGCCCCCCGAGGGCGCCAGCGCCATCGTCTACCGGGACACCTCCCACGCCGCCGAGATGGCTCGGCGTCAGGGCGTCCGAGCCCTTGACCTGAACCGCAACGGGGTCGTCGACTATGTCGTGGCGGAGTTGCCGGATGCCGCCGACGAGCCCGAGGCATTTTGCCGACGACTTGGGCGAACCATTCACCGGCAGGTCGACGAGCTTGCCGCGCAGCCGGTGAGCAAGCTGCTCGCGGCCCGCTTCAGTCGGTACCGCCACCTGGGCGGGTAAGGCCGGTCACGGTCCCGGACCGGGACCGGACGGCCCCACTGGGTACCCTCGTGGGGTGACTCCTGCGCTGGGACCGGACTGGCTCGACCCGCAAATCCTCCTGGAACGGCTAGGGCCGTGGGCGTTCTGGGGCACCGTCGGCATCATCTTCGCCGAGTGCGGCCTGTTCACCTTCTTCATGCCGGGTGACTCGCTGCTGTTCACCGTCGGGCTCTTCATCGGCAACGAGACGATCGGCATCAGCCTGCTGACCGCGTGTGTCGTCCTCTCCCTCGCCGCGTTTCTCGGCAACGTCGCGGGCTACGAGATCGGCCGGGCCGTCGGCGCCCCGATCTACAGCCGAGAGGGACGCTTCATCAAGAAGGCCTACATCGATCGGACCGTCTCGTTCTTCGACGCCTACGGCAACCGTGCGCTCGTGCTAGGCCGGTTCGTGCCCATCGTTCGGACGTTTATCACGGTGGTGGCCGGGGTCAGCCGGATGGACCGGCGCCGGTTCTTCACCTACAGCGCGATCGGTGCCGTGCTGTGGGCCGGAGGGGTCACCATATTGGGCTACAACCTCGGCCAGATCGAGGTGGTCAAGAACAACATCGAGGTGGCGCTCCTGCTCATCGTGTTCGTGTCGGTGCTGCCGATGATTGTGGAGTACGTCTTGCACCGCCGCCGCGCGACGGGAAAGGTCGCCCTGCCCGTGCGGCCCGACTGACCCTTACCGCGCGGCTCGACTGCGCCGGTGACCATCACGACAGCGGCTGACCCCAGCTGACCGCAGGTGACTGGCGGCTACCGGTCGGCCAGGCCCAGGTCGGCCAGCCCATAGGCCGCGCGGTAGATCAGGCCCTGCTCCTCGATCCGCTGCCGGGCCCCCGAATCACGGTCCGCGATGACGGCGACGGCGACCACCTCGGCCCCCGCCTCCCGGCACGCCTGCACCGCGGCAAGCGGCGAGGAGCCCGTGGTCGAGGTGTCCTCCACAACGAGCACTCGGCGGCCGGCGAGGCTCGGCCCCTCGATCCGCTGCTGTAAACCGTGTGCCTTCTCCGCCTTCCGCACGACGAAGGCGTCGATCCGACCACCCGCCGCCGCCGCCGCGTGCAGCATGGCGGCCGCGACCGGGTCGGCGCCCATCGTCAGGCCACCCACGGCATCGACGTCCAGATCCGCCGTCAGCGTCCGCATCACCCGGCCCACCAGGGGTGCCGCCGCCCCGTCCAGGGTGATCCGGCGCAGGTCGACGTAGTAGTCGGCCTGTCTGCCGGAGGAGAGCACGACTCGGCCGTGCACGATGGCCTGACGGATGATCAGCTCCAGCAGGGTGGCCCGGTCGGATGCCGTCGAAGAGTCGGTCACCAACCCAGCCTATCGACGCCGGCGCCGTCCCACCCGCCCCGCTGTGTTGGCCAGCACCTCGACGTGCACGCCGGTCTGTGATCGCAGCTCGAGGGCGGTCGTCGTGAGTTCACCCTACGGAGGGGTCAGCGGGTGTCAGCGAGTCCTCCTAGGCTGACGGCGTGCGGATCGCCACCTGGAACGTCAACTCCATCCGGGCCCGGGTCGAGCGGGTCGCCGCATTTCTGGAGCGGCACGACGTCGACGTCCTGGCCATCCAGGAGACCAAGTGCGCCGACGCCCAGTTTCCGGCCATGCCGCTGGCCCAGCTCGGGTACGAGGTGGCCCACCATGGGTTCAACCAGTGGAACGGCGTCGCCGTGGTCAGTCGGGTGGGCCTGACCGAGGTGACCGTCGGCTTTCCCGGCATGCCGACGTACGGCGAACCCGAAGTGCCCGGTGCGCAGGTCCCCGGTGAGGCCCGCGCCCTGGGGGCGACCTGCGGCGGGGTGCGGATCTGGTCGCTGTACGTGCCCAATGGCCGGGAACTGGGTCACCCGCACCTGAGCTACAAACTCGAGTGGTTGGCCCGGTTGCGTGACGCCGGGCGGGACTGGCTGGCCGTCGACCCCACTGCCCAGGTGGCCCTCATGGGTGACTGGAACATCGCCCCGCGCGACGAGGACGTCTGGAGCATGGCGTACTTCGCCGATAAGACGCACGTGTCCCCCCCCGAACGGGCGGCTTTCGACGCGGTCGTGGGTGCGGGGTTCGCCGACGTGGCGCGCCGGTACGCCCCTGGACCGGGGGTGTACACGTACTGGGACTACACCCAACTGCGGTTCCCGAAGAAGCAGGGGATGCGCATCGACTTCTGTCTGGCCTCCCCGCCGCTGGCTGCCCGGGTGGTAGGTGCGCAGATCGACCGTCAGGAGCGCAAGGGCAAGGGTGCCAGCGACCACGCACCCGTCATCGTCGAGCTGGCCGACTGAGCTGGCCGCCTGCTGCCCCGCTGGTCCCCGTCAGTCCCGGTCGGTCTCGGTCGGTCTCGGGCTGTTCCAATCCGTCCTGGGCCGCAGGAGGCAACCCGAGCCGCTCCCCACGATCCAGCCGAACCACCCGCTGCTCGGTGACCACGGCCGTCACCAGGTCCGCGGGTGTGACGTCGAAGGCGGGATTGAGGGCCTGCGTTCCAGCCGGGCAGATTCGCCGGCCGGCGAGAGTGACCACCTCGCGCCCGTCCCGGTCCTCGATGACGATGTCTGCCCCACTGGCAGTGTCCGGGTCGAGGGTCGTCTCGGGGGCGACCACCACGAATGGGACCCCGGCCCGCTGGGCGCCGAGCGCCAGTGCATACGTGCCGACCTTGTTAGCGACGTCCCCGTTAGCGGCAATGCGGTCCGCGCCGACCAGGACGATGTCGACGTACCCGAGGGCCAGCACAGACGGCCCGGCAGAGTCGACCAGCACCCGGTGCCGGGCACCCATCCGGGCCAGCTCCCAAGCCGTCAGCCGAGCACCCTGAAGCAACGGCCGCGTCTCCAAGACGAGCACCTCGCTCAAGTCCCCCTGCTCGTACAGAGTCTGCGCCACCCCCAACGCGGTGCCGCGTTCCACCGCCGCCAGGCCACCAGTGTTACAGATTGTCATCACAACCACGGGGCGCACGGTGGTGAGCGACCGCACGAGAGCAGCGCCACGATCCCCCATTCGCAGGCAGGCGGACAGGTCCTCGTCCCGGACCGCGAGAGCCTCGGCGAGCACCGCCGCGGACCCCTCCGCAGCCTTGGCCAGCGCCCGGTCCACCCCTACCGCCAGGTTGGCGGCGGTGGGCCGGGCGCGCCGCAACTCCTCGGCGGCGGCCTGGATCTCGCCGAGGTCGTCCCGCTGCGCGGCCATCGCCACCCCCAAGGCGCCCGCCACGCCCAAGGCGGGGGCACCACGGACGGCAAGGGTCCGGATCGCCTCGACCAGGTCCACAAGCGTGTGGATGCGCCGCCGCACGACCCGGTCAGGCAGGAGGCGCTGGTCGAGCAGCTCGATGGCGCCGTCGACCCAGTCGATAGTCCGCACCCGGCCACTGTGACACGAACCGGCCCCGGCTAGAGTGGCGGCTGACGCGGGCGGTGCCTTCCGGTAGCCGCCGCGCTGCCCGCACAGGCTGAGGACGCACCCGAGAACCTGACCTAGGTTGTCCTAGCGGAGGAACGTCCATGACGACATTCACCACCCGACGGGAGGACTCCAGCGGTGCCACCGGTGCGGATCTGGGGCGAGCTCTGTCCTCGCTGCGCACCGATACCCCTCTCGTGCAGTGCCTGACGAACATCGTGGTAGCCAACTTCACCGCCAACGTGCTGCTCGCCGTGGGGGCCGCACCTGCCATGGTGGACAACGCCCGCGAGGCGGGCGGATTCGCCGGTGTCGCCAGCGGGGTGCTGGTCAACCTCGGAACCCCCTACCAGGAGACCAGCACGGCGATGGACGCCGCTGTCGCCGGGGCGGCGGCGGCGGGGGTGCCATGGGTCCTCGATCCGGTCGCCGCGGGCGGTTTGCCCTGGCGCACCGACGTCGCCCGGCGGCTGGTGGACGCCCACCCACCGGCCATCATCCGGGGAAATGCGTCGGAGATCCTCGGGCTGGCCGGTGGAGCCGGTGGCCGCGGCGTGGACAGCACAAGCAGTCCCGACCTCGCGGTCGACACTGCTGCGCGGCTGGCCGGTGACCACGGCTGCGTCGTCGCGGTCAGCGGGCCGATCGACCACCTCACCGACGGGTCACGGGTCGTCAGGATCACCAACGGGCACCTCTGGATGACGCGGGTCACCGGGGTCGGCTGTAGCCTCGGGGCGCTGATGGCGGCGTTCGCAGGCGTCGTCGCCGACCCCCCCGTTGCCGCCGCGGCGGCTACCGCCACCCTCACCGTCGCCGCCGAGCGGGCGGCGGAGATCGCCCAAGGCCCAGGTACGTTCGCGGTGTCCCTGCTCGACGAGCTGGATGCGCTGACCGCGGAGATCCTGGCCGCCTCGACCCGGTGGGCCTGAGGTGGCCGCCGACCCGGGTCGCCCCGTCGATCCCGCCGAATCCGCCCCCGTGGCCCGGCCGGAGCTGGACCTATCGGTCTACCTGGTCACCGACGGCGCGCTGTGCGCGGACCTTGGCGTCGTGGAGACGGTCCGACGATCGGTGGCGGCCGGGGCCAGCGTGATGCAGGTGCGGGACCCGCAGGCCAGCGACGCGGAAGTGGTGGACCTGACGCGTGCATGCGTCGAGGTCTGCCTCGACTTGTACCGTTACGGTGCCACATCGAGATTGGTCCCGGTCATCGTCAACGACCGCCCGGACTTGGCGGTCGAGGCATCGGCCGCCGGGGCCCACGTGGGGCAGGCCGACCTCGACGTCGCAACGGCGCGCCGCGTGCTCGGCCCGGATCGGTACCTCGGCCTGTCCGTCCACACCCACGCCGAGCTGGCGGCCGCGATCGCCGCCACAACCGACAGCATCGGCATGAACAGAACCGGAAGAACGACGACACGCAGAACCACCGACGCAGCACAGAGCGACCTGGACTACTTGGGCATCGGGCCACTGCGGGCGACCCTCAGCAAGAGCGACCATGCCCCGGCACGAGGCCAACCGCACCTGAGCAGCCTCGCCGCCGCCAGCCCGTGGCCGTGCGTCGTCATCGGCGGGGTCGTTGCCTCCGACGCCGCGCCACTGCGCGCGGCTGGACTGGCCGGGATGGCCGTCATCAGCGCCATCTGCGGGCAACCGGACGTCGCCGCCGCCACTCGCCTTCTGGTCCAGGCGTGGCGGACGGCTACGGCCGGGGGGTTGGCCTCGTGACCCGCCCACCGGTCACCCTGACCATCGCCGGCAGCGACCCCTCCGGTGGCGCCGGAATCCAGGCCGACCTCAAGACCTTCTCGGCGCTCGGCGCCTACGGCATGTCCGTCATCACGGCGCTGACCGCCCAGAACACCCATGGCGTCACCGGCATCCACCCGGTGCCCGCGGACTTCGTGGCGCAGCAACTGGATACGCTGCTGGCGGACGTGCGCATCGACGCGGTGAAGATCGGCATGCTTGCCAACGCCGGCATCGCCGGTCTACTCAGGGACTATCTGAGGCCCGACGGAGGCCTGGGGCGTCGATTCACCGTCTTGGACCCGGTCAGCGTGGCGACCAGCGGAGACCAACTCCTCGACGATGATGCCGTCGACGCGGTTCGCGCGCTGCTCCCGCTGGTCGACGTGGTTACCCCCAACCTGCTGGAGGCGGCGCTGCTGACCGGGATGCTGGCAGCCGCCTCCATCGACGGAATGCGAGCCCTGGCGCGCGCCCTGCGGGCGATGGGTGCCCGGCGTGCCCTGGTCAAGGGTGGCCATCTGAGCGCGGACCAGGACGCGGTGGATCTGTGGCTCGACCACGAGGGCGAGCGGCTGTTCACCTCGGCCCGCGTCGCCACCACGAACACGCATGGGACAGGGTGCACCCTGTCGTCCGCGGTGACGGCGTTACGCCCGCAGCGGGAGGACTGGGCCACGTCCGTGTCGGACGCCAAGTGCTGGCTGACCGAGGCGTTGACGTACGGCGACCAGCTCCACATCGGATCGGGACACGGGCCGGTGCATCACTTCAATGCATTCGCACCCACCTGGCGGGTTCAATGAGCGACGGGTCGGCAGCACCCACCTTCAGCCAGCAGCTGTGGGACCGGGTCGCGCCCATCCGCCGGGCGATCGATCAGCTTCCGTTCGTCGACGAGCTGCGACGAGGCGTGCTGGAAGAGAACCGGTTCCGCTACTACATGACCCAGGACGCGATCTACCTCGACGGGTTCGCCCGCGCACTGTCTAGCGCGGCGGCTCAGTCCATGATCGGCGATGACCTGGTGTTCTGGGCCGAGGCGGCCCGCGCCGCCGTCCTGGTCGAACGCTCGCTGCACGCGGCCTACGGTGCCGACCTGACCTCGGGTCAGGCCTCACCGACTGGTACTGCCTATGCGTCACATTTGGCCTGGCTGGCGGCACGCGGCGAGTACCCGACGCTGGCGGCCGGTCTGCTGCCCTGCTTCTGGATCTACGAGGACGTAGGCAACCGGATCAAGGAGAACGTTCCGGACATCACCGCTCACCCGTACCGGGAATGGGTGATGGCGTACGGGGACCCGGTGTTCGCCAAGGCCACCCTTCGGGCACGCGGTGTCATCGACCGGCTGGCGCGGGAGGCCTCTCCCGGCACCCGCCGGCGGATGCAGGAGGCGTTCGTCACCTCCTGCCGCTACGAGTGGATGTTCTGGGACGCCGCCTATGGGATGGAGACCTGGCCGGTGTGAGTCTCGGCGAGCCCCAGCGTCAACGCGTCGGCAGCCGGGTCCCGGTCGACCACGACCGTACTGCCCTCCCGGAACCGGCCTGCCAGCAGGGCGGTGGCCAGCCGGTCGCCGATCTCCTTCTGGATCAGCCGACGCAGAGGCCGGGCCCCGTATCCCGGGTCGTAACCGGTCAGGGCAAGCCACTCGCGGGCCGCCGGGGTCACCTCGAGGGTGATCCGGCGATCGGTCAGTCTCCTGGACAGACCGGCAACCTGCAGGTCGACGATGTGGCTGAGCTCCTGCGTGGTCAGGGCGTCGAACACGACGACCTCGTCGAGCCGGTTGAGGAACTCGGGCTTGAACGCCTGTCGGACCGCGCGCATGACCGCGTCGTGCTTGGCGACGGGATCCATCGTCGGGTCGATGAGCACATGACTACCCAGGTTGGACGTCATGACAAGGATGACGTTGCGGAAGTCGACGGTGCGTCCCTGGCCGTCGGTGAGCCGGCCGTCGTCGAGCACCTGCAACAGGATGTCGAAGGTCTCGGGGTGGGCCTTCTCCACCTCGTCGAGCAGGACGACGGAGTATGGACGGCGCCGGACGGCCTCGGTGAGCTGGCCACCCTCGTCGTACCCGACATACCCAGGAGGTGCGCCGATGAGCCGGGCCACGGCGTGCCGCTCCGAGTACTCGGACATGTCGATGCGGACCATGGCGTGCTCGTCGTCGAAGAGGAAGTCGGCCAGTGACTTGGCCAGTTCGGTCTTGCCCACTCCGGTCGGGCCGAGGAACAGGAAGGAGCCGGTGGGCCGGTCCGGGTCGGCGATTCCGGCGCGGGCCCGGCGCACGGCGTCACTGACGGCGCGCACGGCGGCGGTCTGCCCGATCAGGCGGCGCCCGAGCGCCTCCTCCATGTGCAGGAGCTTCTCGGTCTCGCCCTCCAACAGCCGCCCCGCAGGGATGCCGGTCCAGGCGCTGATGACGTCGGCGATGTCGTCGGCGCCAACGGCGTCCTTGACCATGGGGCCGTCATGACCTACCTCGACACCTGCCTCCGCAGGAGCTTCTTCGGACCGGGAGGCCGCCTCGATCTCCTTCTCCAGTACTGGGATCTGCCCGTACAGCAGAGGGGCGGCGTCGTTGAGCTTGCCGTCACGCACCAGGATGTCCGCCCGGATCCGCAACTCGTCCAGCCGAGCCTTGAGCTCACCGACCTTGTTCAGCCCGGCCTTCTCATTCTCCCACCGAGCGGTCAAAGCGGCGAGCTGTTCCTGCCGGTCGGCGAGGTCCTGGCGCAACCGCTGCAGGCGCTCGGCGGACGCCGCGTCGGTCTCCCGGGCCAGGTGCAGCTCCTCCATCTTGAGCCGGTCGACCGCACGTCGCAGTTCGTCGATCTCGACCGGCGAGGAATCGATCTCCATCCGTAGTCGGGAGGCGGCCTCGTCGATGAGGTCGATGGCCTTGTCGGGCAGCTGCCGGGCCTGGATGTACCGGTCCGAGAGGCTGGCCGCGGCCACCAGCGCGGAGTCGGCGATGGCGACCTTGTGGTGAGCCTCGTAGCGTTCCTTCAGCCCGCGGAGAATGGCGATGGTGTCCTCGACGGACGGCTCGCCGACATATACCTGCTGGAAGCGCCGCTCCAGCGCGGCGTCCTTCTCGATGTGCTTGCGGTACTCGTCCAGGGTGGTTGCGCCGACCAGGCGCAGCTCGCCGCGAGCCAGCAGAGGCTTGAGCATGTTCCCGGCGTCCATGGAGCTTTCACCGGTGGCCCCGGCCCCGACGACGGTGTGCAGTTCGTCGATGAAGGTGACGATCTTGCCGTCCGCCTCGCGGATCTCGTTGAGCACCGACTTGAGCCGTTCCTCGAACTCGCCGCGGTACTTGGCCCCGGCGACCATGGCCCCCAGGTCGAGGGCGACCAGGCGCTTGTCTCGAAGGGATTCCGGAACATCACCGGCGACCATCCGCTGGGCCAGACCCTCGACGACGGCGGTCTTGCCAACCCCAGGCTCACCGATGAGGACCGGGTTGTTCTTCGTGCGCCGCGACAGCACCTGGACCACCCGGCGGATTTCCGCGTCCCGGCCGATGACCGGGTCGAGCTTGCCCTCACGGGCCAACTGGGTCAGGTCGGACCCGTACTTCTGCAAGGCGTTGAACTGACCCTCGGGGTTCTCCGTGGTCACCTTCCCCCCGCCACGCATGGTGGGGACAGCCTGTTCGATGGCGTCGGCGTCGATCCCGAAGTTGCCGGTCCGGGCCAGGGCCAGGAGCAGGTGATCCGTCGAGACGTAGCTGTCCCCCATCGTCTCCATGACCTGGCGGGCCTCTTCGAGGACGGTCAGCCCGGCGCGGGACAGCGTGGGGGTGGTCATGGTGGACCCGGTCGCCTTCGGCAGTGCGGCCAGGGCCGTCTCGGCGGCCCTGCGGGCGGCCAGCAGCGACGTGCCGGTGTAGTCGAGCAGCGGCCCGGTCGTCGTGTCGCTCTGCTGCACCAGGGCAAGCAGGAGGTGCGCGGGTTCCACGTTCGGGTGCCCGGTCGCGGCCGCGTCCCGAGCGGCAGCGGAGAACGCCTCCTGGGCCTTCGTGGTGAGCTGGAGATTCATGCGTGGGGCTCCTGGTGAGTCAGTGCTGGCATTCGCTCTCTGATTCCCGTCAACCCGCGCAGAGTTGAGCCTATTCCGCTCAACTCTGCCTACCAGCAGACCCCGGGCTCCGACCGACTCGACCTGCCGCGAGAAATCGCGAGCCCAACGACGTCATGGACTCGCGCAGCTCGGCCGGCTCGACCACGCCGAACTCGAAGCCCAGCAGCAACAGGTGGCACGCCAGCCACGCCAGGTTGTCACCCCCGGCCGTCAACCAGCAGGACTGCGCGTCGATCGCCGCGACCGCCCCGGCCAGCGGACTGACCCGGTCGCGCACGTCGGATTCGGGGGCATGAACCAGGACCCTCGCCACATACCGATACGGCGCCGCCACCACCGCGCGCTGCACGAAGTCGACCGGGTCGGGGTGGTCTCGAACGGGGAAGCGCCAGGTCGTGGTGGCAACCTCGGACGCGCGGTCGAGCCGGAAGGTGCGCCAGCCCTGCCGGTCCACGTCCCAAGCCATGAGATACCAGCGTCGTTGGGTCGCGACGAGGCGGACCGGTTCGACGGTGCGCTCGGAGGCAGCCCCCGACCCGGAGGTGTAACCGAAGCGCACCCGAATCCGGTCCCGGCACGCCCGGGCCAGGACGAGCATGGCCTCGCCGTCCACCTCGCTGCCCCCGCCGGGGATGGTCGCGGTCGCCCCATGGATGGCGTGCACCTCGGCTCGCAGGCGCGGCGGCAGCACCTGGTCGAGTTTGGCCAGGGTGCGCACCGCCGCCTCGCTCGCGCCCGCGACACTGCCGCCGGCGGCCAGGCGAAGTGACACCGCGACGGCGACCGCTTCGTCGTCGTCCAGGAGCAGCGGCGGTAAGGCCCGCCCCGCGCCCAGCCGGTAACCGCCGGCCACACCCTGGCCGGCCGAGACCGGGTAGCCCAGGTCGCGCAGCCGCCCGACGTCCCGGCGCACGGTCCGAGTGGTCACCCCCAGCCGCTCGGCCAGCTCCGATCCACTCCACGACGTCCGGCTCTGCAACAGGGACAGCAGCCGAAGGACACGGTGGGTCGGGCCCGTCGGCTGACTCATGTCGTCAGTCTGCTCCGCCTGGCGGACAGGATCTGTCCGCCACCCGGGTCACAGTGTCGTCATGACATCGCCCCCCCTTGATTGCGGCGCGCTGCTGCGCGAGCAACTCGACTGGCACTGGGACACCCAGCTGCGCCCCCGGCTGGACGACCTGGCGGACGAGGAGTACCAGTGGGAACCGGTGCCGGAGGCCTGGAACGTGCGAGCTCGGGGCACGTCCGGCGCACCGATCCAAGCCGGCAGCGGAACCTTCACCATTGACTTCGCCTACCCAGAACCACGTCCGGCGCCGGTCACGACGATCGCCTGGCGACTCGGTCATCTGATCGTGGGGTGCTTGGCGGCGCGCAACGCCAGCCACTTCGAGGGGCCGGTTGCGGACTACGACACCTGGGTCTACGCCGGCGACGCGGCTGGCGCGCTGGCCCAGCTGGACGAGCAGATGGCCCGCTGGCGTACCGGAGTGGCCGCTCTGGGCCCGGCCGGCCTGAGCGCGCCGTGCGGCTCAACCGAGGGACCGTACGCCGCGCTGCCGATGGCCACCCTCGTGCTCCACATCAACCGAGAGATCATCCACCACGGGGCCGAGATTGCCCTGCTGCGCGACCTGTACGCACATCGCTGAGAGAGGAGACCACGATGCCCTTCCACGCACCGCCGGCGACCAGCGAGAGCGAGATCCTCGCCGGCTTCCTCACCCAGCAGCAGGACGCGTTCCGCGCAGGCATCTTCGGCCTGAGTGACGAGGCAGCCGGCCGGTCGCCCCTGCCCAGCGCCCTGTCGGTCGGCACCCTGGTCAAGCACGCGGCCGCGGTGCAACGATCGTGGCTGGCCAGCGCCGTAGCCGCTCCCGAGGCGCCGGTCGACGCCCGATCGCAGGAGCAGCGAACGGCTGGCCGGGAGGACGAATTCACCTGGTTGCCCACGGATACCGTCGCGGCCGTCCTGGCCGACTTCGACGAAGCCAGCGCCGCCGTGCTGGCCGCGGTCCGCACCCTGGACGTGTCCACCCCGGTGCCGGTGCCGTCGGCGCCGTGGTTCCCGCAGGACGTCGCCGCCTGGTCGGTTCGTTGGGTGTGGCTGCACCTGATCGAGGAACTGGCCCGCCACGCCGGGCACGCCGACCTCATTCGGGAGGCCGTGGACGGCGGGCAGATGTACGAACTGGTCGCCGCCCGGGACGGCCTCTCCGCGACGCCATGGCTGACCCCCTGGCATCCGGGCACCGCCGAGTGAAGGACCGACTCGCTGTGCTCTGCCTCGCCCAAGAGGTCACGTCGGGGGCCGGTGGAGCCGTACCGTGGCTCTCATGCCCGGTGACGCCCCGAAGGCCCGAAACGTGCTCGGTGGTCCGCTGCAGGAGTGCGGCACCGACCCGATGACCGGCTTCTTCCGCGACGGCTGCTGCAACACCTCACCGGCCGACCTGGGTAGCCACACCATCTGCGCGGTGATGACAGAGGAGTTCCTCGCCCACCAGAAGCGCGTCGGCAACGACCTGAGCACCCCGCTTCCGCAGTACGCCTTCCCGGGGCTGAAGCCCGGGGATCGGTGGTGCGTGGTGGCGATGCGGTGGCTGCAGGCATTCCGAGACGGCGTTGCTGCCCCGGTGGCGCTGGCCAGCACCCACGAGGCAGCACTGGACATCGTGCCGCTGCAGGCGTTGCGGGACCACGCTGTCGACGTGCCAGATGACCTCAGCGCACTCTGACCGCCGGAGCGCATCCGGCCCGTCCTGGGCGGTGCGGGGCCTGGCGCCGAAGGAGCCGGCGAACCCGGGATTCCCCGTCCCGATCCACCCCAGGCGCCCTCGGCGGGCGTCCTCGTCGGGCGACCCGTCGGGCGGCGAGGGGGACATTGCGCCGAATCACCGCCGGTCCCATGCTGGCTCGACACGGCCGTCGCGGGCTCCCGGCTGCCGTGGCAAAGTAGCACCGTGATCGCATGCACCCTGGAGGCCGTCGAGGGCGACATCACCGACCAGCCCATCGATGCCATCGTCAACGCGGCAAACTCCTCCCTGCTCGGAGGTGGCGGCGTCGATGGTGCGATTCACCATGCTGGGGGACCCGACATCCTCGCCGAATGCCGTGCCATCCGGGCGGACCGGTTGCCCGACGGCCTGCCGACCGGAGACGCGGTGGCAACGACGGCTGGGCGGCTGCCGAGCCGGTGGGTGATCCACACCGTCGGCCCCAACCGCAACGCCGGCCAGACCGACCCGGCCCTGTTGGCATCCTGCTTCACCCTGAGCCTGGACGTGGCGTGCGAGATCGGTGCGCGCAGCGTCGCCTTCCCGGCCATCAGTGCCGGAATCTATGGCTGGGCCATCGATGACGTCGCGCGGGTCGCCGTCACCTCGGTTCGAGGCCACCCCGCCAGCACCGACGGGACAATCGACCTGATCCGTTTCGTCCTCTTCAGCACCGCGGCTCACTCGGCGTTCATTCGCGCCCTCTCACTGGTGTGAGTACACCCCGTGACATGGGCTCACTGGGGCTCAGCTCGGCCGGACGATTCCCGCTAGGCGTTCGCGCGCTGCACCAGGGACGAATCCGGCCCCCGTGATGGCGTCCAGCGCGAGGGGGCTGCGCTCCGGGCGGGGCGCCAGGTTTCTGCCACCCGCATACTCCTCGGTGCTGACCGGCCTCACGTCCGCAGGGTCGCGCCCGCACAGCTCGAAGACGTCGGCCGCGATGTCGGCCCACGATTGCACCGGTCCGGTATTGGTCAGGTTGTACGTGCCGAATGGTGCATCGGTGGACAGCAGATGAGCGATTCCGGCAGCGAGGTCGTCGGCGAAGGTGAGCCGCCCGACCTGGTCGTTCACCACGGATGGGGACACCCCTCGGGCGGCGAGATCAGCCATTGTGCGGACGAAGTTCTTTCCGTCCCCGATGACCCAGCTGGTGCGCACGATGTAGTGCCGCTGCCAGGTGCCCACCAGCACGTCGCCGGCGGCCTTGGTCTGCCCGTAGACCCCCAGCGGACTGAACGGTTCGTCCTCGGGGTGCTCGGCCGCGGTCCCGTCGAAGACGTAGTCGGACGAGAGGTGCACCAGGCGGATCTGATTCGCCCTGCATGCTTCGACCAGGCGCGCCACACCGGTGACGTTGGTCGCCCAGGCGTCCCGCCGACCTTCTGGTGTCTCGGCCAGGTCAACCGCGGTATATGCGGCCGCATTGATGACCGTGCTCACGCCATCCCAGTCGAACCCGGCTACCTGCCCGGAGTCGGCCAGGTCGAACTCCGCCCGGGTCAGAGCGTGAGCCTGGGGCAGGATCCGTGCCAGCGCCCGGCCGACTTGGCCACCGGCACCGAGGATCACCGTCCGCAGCGGGGTCATCGGGGTCACCTCGGCCAGCCGCGGGTGTGTCCGGTCCGCCTCGGAGACCTCGGCAGCATCCAGTGCCAGGGGCCAGGGGATCGCCAGGGTCTCGTCGGCGAGGTTCACGAAGGTGTACGAGCCGACCGCCTCCCGGCTCCAGTGACGATTGACCAGGTAGGAGTAGGCCGTGCCCGGCTGAAGGGTCTGGTAGGAGTTGCCCACGCCGCGGGGCACGAACACCGCCGTCTCAGGTCGGATCCGGCGGGTGACAACCGTCCCGAACGCCGGCCCCGGCCGAAGGTCGACCCAAGCCCCGAAGATCTCCCCGGCCACCAGAGAGACGAACTTGTCCCACGGTTCCGCGTGGACGCCCCGGGTCACCCCCTCCCGATCGTTGTAGGCGACGTTGTGCTGGACCGGCCCGAAGTCCGGCACACCAGCCGCCACCATGGCCGCACGCTGCCAGTTCTCCTTGAACCAGCCACGGCCGTCGCGGTGCACCGCCAAGTCGACGAAGAGCAGGCCGTCGATCGCACTGCGTTCCACCTCGGGCGGCGTCATTGCCCGGTCACCGCGTACCTCGCCTCGGTTGCGGCCTTCTGTGCACGCCACCACTCCTCGTTGGCCTGGTACCACTGGATGGTCTGTGCCAGTCCGGCCCTGAAGTCCTGATACTGCGGCTGCCAGCCGAGTTCGGTGCGCAACCGTGAGGAGTCGATCGCGTAGCGCAGATCGTGACCCGCCCGGTCGGTGACGTGATCGAAGTCCCCTAGGTCGCGTCCCATGAGCTGCAGTATCGTCGCCACCACGGTCCGGTTGTCGACCTCCCCGTCGGCACCGATGAGGTACGTCTCGCCGATCTGGCCGGCCTCGATGATGCGCAGCACGGCTGAGTTGTGGTCGTCGACATGAATCCAGTCCCGGACATTTCGTCCCGCGCCGTACAACCGCGGCCGCACCCCGTCGATGATGTTGGTGATCTGGCGCGGAATGAACTTCTCGACGTGTTGGTAGGGGCCGTAATTGTTGGAACAGTTGCTGATCGTGGCGCGGACCCCGAACGAACGCACCCAGGCGCGGACCAGCATGTCGGAGCCCGCCTTGGTGGCGGAGTAGGGGCTGGAGGGCCGGTACGGCGTTGACTCGGTGAAGCGCGCCGGGTCGTCGAGCTCCAGATCGCCGTAGACCTCGTCGGTAGAGACGTGGTGGAACTGGACGTCGTGCCGCCGCACCGCCTCAAGAAGGCGAAACGTGCCTACCACGTTGGTCTCGACGAAGGGGGAAGGGTCGGACAACGAGTTGTCGTTGTGCGACTCCGCAGCAAAATGCACCACCACATCGTGGTCGGCGACCAGGGCGCCCACCAGCCCCGAGTCCCGGATGTCGCCGTGCACGAAGTGGCATCGATCCTCCGGCAGACCCCCCAGCGAGGAGCGGTCGCCCGCGTAGGTCAGTGCGTCCAGTACGGTCACCCGGGCCTCGGTCTCCCCCAGCACCGATCGAACGAAGTTCGATCCGATGAAGCCGGCCCCACCCGTGACGAGGTACTTCGTCATGACCCAGACTCTACGTCGCGGCAGCTCACGCCGGGGGCCCATCCCAGCCGAGGTGCGCAAGAATGCAGGCATGCGCGGCATCATCCTGGCCGGCGGATCGGGGACGCGACTGCACCCGATCACGCTGGGAATCAGCAAGCAGCTCGTGCCCGTCTACGACAAGCCGATGATCTACTACCCGCTGTCCACGCTGATGTTTGCGGGTATCCGTGAGGTGCTCGTCATCACCACCCCGCACGAGGCGGACGGTTTCCGACGCCTGTTGGGCGACGGCTCGCAGTTCGGCGTCGAGCTGACCTACGCGGTCCAGGCGAGCCCCGACGGCCTGGCTCAGGCCTTCGTCATCGGGGCACCCTTCATCGGGCAGGAACGCGTCGCCCTGATACTCGGCGACAACATCTTCTACGGCCCAGGCCTGGGCACCCAGCTCCAGCAGTTCACCGATCTGACCGGCGGGGCGGTGTTCGCCTACTGGGTGGCCAATCCCAGGGACTACGGAGTCGTCGAGTTCGACGCCGACTTGCGCGCCCTGTCCATCGAGGAGAAGCCTCAGGACCCGAAGTCCAACTACGCCGTGCCGGGGCTCTACTTCTACGACAACCAGGTGGTCGAGATCGCACGAGCACTCAGCCCCTCGGCCCGAGGCGAGTACGAGATCACCGACGTCAACCGCGTCTACCTGGCCCAGGGTGCACTGCGTGTCTCGGTGCTACCACGCGGAACCGCCTGGCTGGACACGGGCACCTTCGATTCCCTCAACGACGCCGGCACCTTCGTGCGCACCATCGAGACACGTCAGGGACTGCGCGTCGGCTCACCCGAAGAGGCCGGGTGGCGGATGGGTTTCCTGAGCGACGCGCAGTTACTGCAGCGGGCCCGCGCGCTGCGCAAATCCGGCTACGGGGAATACCTCGAAAGCCTGGTGACCGCCCCGCGGTGACGCCGACCCCGATCCAATTGGCCTTGCGGGAGTCGGAGGTTCGGCGGAGATAGAGTGAGTGTCGGCCTCCAGGACGCCGGCACCCCACTTGACTCCGCTTGACCCCGCTTGACCCAAACTGCCTTGTTACGGATCAGAACGGACGTCCCTTTGAGTCGGATCCTTTTGTCGAAAGCCGACATCACCGAGCTCGAAGCGGCATCCGTAGCCGCGGCCGCGAAGTCGGGGTGGGTCGCCCCCCTCGGGCCCAGCGTGGACGCGTTCGAAAAGGCGCTGTGCGAGCGTGTCGGCGTCGCCCACGGTCTGGCTCTCTCGTCGGGTACCGCCGCCTTGCACCTCGCCCTCCTGGGAGTGGGGGCAGGCCCGGGCACCACGGTGGTCGTCCCCAGCATGACCTTCGCCGCGTCAGCGAACGCGGTGGCCTACACCGGAGCCGAGCCGGTCTTCGTGGATTGCCTTCTCGACGACGGCAACATCGACCCCCAGTTGCTGGGCCTAGCCCTCGATGACCTCATCGGCGAGGGAGAGCACGTAGCGGCCTTTGTCGCGGTTGATCTGCTCGGCCGTACCGCCGACTATGGGCGAATCGGGCCGCTGCTGCAGGAGCGTGGCATCATCCTGATCGAAGATGCGGCCGAGGCGCTCGGGGCCGATTTCGAGGGGACCAGCGCCGGTGCGTTCGGGGTGGCCGGGGCGTTGTCGTTCAACGGTAACAAGATCATGACGACCTCGGGCGGGGGCATGCTGCTCAGCGACGATGCTGAGTTCATCGCACGAGCGCGATACCTGTCCACGCAGGCGCGGCAGCCGGTTGCCTGGTACGAGCACACCGATATCGGCTTCAACTACCGCCTGTCGAACATCCTGGCGGCTCTTGGTCTGGCTCAGCTTTCACGGCTCGATGAGATGATCGGCCGGCGCCGGGCCATCCGCGGCAGGTACGCGGAGGCCTTCGCAGGGATCGACGGGGTGCGCCTGCTACGAGGTACTCCAGACCGGGATGACTCCGCCGACAACTGCTGGCTCACCTCGCTGATCATCGATCCCCAGCGCTCACGCATCGACGCCAGGGGTCTCATCTCCGCCTTTGATGCCGCCGATATCGAGGCGCGGCATGTCTGGAAACCCATGCACCTGCAACCCGTCTTCGCCGCCAACCGTGCGTGGGTGAACGGCAATTCGGAGTATCTCTTCATCAACGGGGTCACCCTCCCGAGTGGATCGGCGCTCTTGAGCGACGACATCGACCGGGTCATCGAGGTGGGCCGCGCAGCCCTCGGTGCGTAGCTGATGGATCCCAAACGCCTGGTCGACCTGGCCCTCGCGGTGCCCGCCCTGGTGATGAGTCTGCCGGTGCAGGCCGTGGTCGCACTTGCCGTCAGACTCAGGCTGGGCCGGCCGGTGCTGTTCCGTCAGCAACGGCCGGGCCTGCACGGGTTGCCGTTCATGCTGTTCAAGTTCCGAACCATGCGACCGGTCGATCTCAGGGCGGGGGTGGTCAGCGACGCTGACCGGCTGACGCCGCTGGGCTCATTCCTGCGGTCTACCAGCCTCGATGAGCTGCCGAGCCTGTGGAACGTGGTCCGGGGCGACATGTCCATCGTCGGGCCTCGGCCCCTGCTGACCCAGTACCTTTCCCGGTATACAACCACCCAGGCACGCCGGCACGAGGTGCGACCCGGCTTGACCGGCCTGGCGCAGGTCAGCGGCCGTAACGCGGTCAGCTGGGAGGAACGGTTGCAGCTCGACGTCACCTACGTCGAGCTGCACACACTTCGAGGCGACCTCGACATCATCGCCAGGACCATCGGCGCCGTGCTGCGGCGGCAGGGTATCTCGGCAGCGGGGCACGACACCATGCCCGAGTTCACCGGTTCGCCGTCCCGCGATCAGGGCGATGAGGCATGAACCAGCGCCTGGTCATCGTCGGCTGCGGGGGGTTCGGCCGCGAGGTTCTTTCCATTGCAGCGGCGTGTCATGGAGTCGACGACGGCTGGGACCTGCTCGGCTTCGTCGACGACCACCCGTCACCGGACGACCGTCACCGGGTGGAGAAACTCGGCAGTCGCATCCTCGGCAGGATCGAGCTCCTCCCGGAGCTGGGCAAGGACGTCAGCGCCGTTGTCGCGGTGGGATCTGCGGCGGCCCGAAGGGGCATCGCGACCCGGTTGGGGTGTCAAGGCTTTGCGACGCTCGTCCACCCGGATGCGACGCTGGGACGCCTGGTCGAGTTGGCAGCCGGGTGCATCGTGGCACCGGGCGCCCGGCTGTCCACCAATATCAAGCTCGGCCCGCACGTGCACGCCGATCAGGCGGTCACGGTCGGGCATGACACGACGGTGGGTGCCTTCTCCCGGCTCAACCCGGCGTGCTGCATCTCCGGATCAGTGACGATCGGCCCCGACGTGCTCATCGGCGCCAACGCCACGGTGCTGCAGGGGGTGTCCATCGGGGCCGGCGCAGTCGTGGGTGCTGGGGCCGTCGTCGTCCGGGACGTGGCACCGGGGGCGACGGTCAGGGGGGTCCCAGCGCGGTGACAGACGTCAGCCCCACCGCGATCGTGACGGCCACGATTCCCCTCACCTTGGCCTCCTTCCACAACGAACTGATCAGGCAACTCCAACAGGCCGGATACGGGGTGACGATCGTTTCGTCACCGGGCGAGGCGCTCAACCGCCTCGAGAGCACCCATGGAGTCCGGGCGATCCGCGTTGCGATGGCCCGAGAGATGAGCCCCGTGGCCGATGCCCGAGCGATGCGCACCTGGCTGCGGATCCTGCGCGAGACACCACCCCAGCTCATCGTCGCAGCCACGCCGAAAGCGAGCATGTTGGCGATGCTGGCCGGCCGGATTCGTCGGGTCCCACGTCGCCTCTACTACGTCGGAGGCCTACGCCTGGAAGGCGAAACAGGCTGGCGGCGGGCAGTGCTCGAAGGGACCGAGAGGCTGACCGGACACGCCGCCACTCACATCGTGGGCAATTCCCCCTCCCTCGTCGAGAAGGCTCGGCAGCTGGGGCTCTACCCTGCGGCGAGGCTGTATCAGACGTCGCCGGGCAGCAGCCACGGGGTGGATGCCGACCACTTCAGCCCCCGCCCGCAGGATCCAGCGCTCAGGCTCGAGCTGGGCCTGGCCGCAGACGTGCCGGTGCTCGGCTTCGTCGGCCGGCTTACTCGCGACAAGGGCGTCGATACCCTGCTTGCCGCACTTGAGCTGCTGCATCGGGACGGTGTCTCAGCCCAACTGCTGGTCGTCGGTTCGCAGATCGAACCGGACTCCCAGCACTACGCCTCACTGTTGGCCGGCCGAGGTGGATGTGTGTTGGTCGGCAGCCAACCCGACGTCCGTCCCTACCTTGCCCTGACGGACATCCACGTGCTTCCCTCACGTCGGGAAGGCTTCCCCAACGTGGTCCTCGAGGCGGCGGCAATGGGCAAGCCGACCGTCACCACGGACGCGACGGGCTGCATCGACGCGGTCGTCCCTGAAGTGACCGGGCTGATCGTGCCCGTGGACGACCCTCGCGCCCTCGCGGACGCGATTGCTCGCCTGGTCAACGCGCCGCAGCTCGCAGCTCGCTACGGCCTCGCAGCCAGGCAGCGTGCGGTCCAGGAGTACCGCCCCGAGCGGGTCGTCGCCTCGCTGCTGGACCCGGTGCTGCGGCCATCGGACCGGACCCTGTCAGCGCGTCTCGCGAACCCGAGATCAGGGCGCAACTGCACACGCTCGGCACCCCCTCTGGTCACGGTGACCCCGTACGGGCCGCGGGGAGCCAGTTCCCGCGTGCGCGTCTTCGACTGGCTGGACCACCTGGGCATGGCCGCTGAGAGCCACACCTACCGTGGCGCGGCGGACAACCGAGGTGCGGCCATGTTCCGGGAACCGGTGGGCACCGTGCGGGCGGAACGCAGGATCCGGGAGTTGGATGTCACTGGACGCACCGTCGTGTTGTCACGACAGGCATCCCCCTGGAGTAACGGTTCGGTGGAGGAGCGTCTTCTGCGCAGCGCCGGACACGGGGTGTACGACGTCGACGACGCACTGTTCGCGCACACCTCGCAGGTCCGCCGCCTGCTCGGACTGAACGGGGTATGGCGGCGCGCGGTGCGCGCGGCCGACGTTGTCATCGCCGGCAACGACTATCTCGGCGAGGTCGCCGAACGCGACAACGACAACGTCCGGGTCATCCCCTCGTGTGTCGATCCGAGTGACTACCAGCGGAAGGAGTCCTGGGAGCTGGGTGACCCACCTCGGCTCGTGTGGCTCGGCTCCCGGTCGACGGAAACCTACCTGACCGCGATCATCCCCGCCCTCCGGGAAGTCGCCCGCCGTAGCGGTGCCCGGCTGACCCTGGTCAGTTCGCAGGACGACAACCCGGCGCTGGCCCCCCTCTCGGAGATGCTCGACCGGGTTGCCTGGACCAGGCGGGGCTTCGCCCAACAGCTGAACCGGGCGGATGTGGCGATTGGGCCACTGGCGGACACCCCCTGGGCTCGCGGCAAGTGTGCGTACAAGCTGCTGCAGTACGCCGCGACGGGGCTGCCCATGGTGGCCAGCCCGGTCGGGGCGAACGCATCGGCGCTGCGCCATTTCTCCGGTCTTGCGGCGACCACGAGCGAGGAGTGGGTCGGGGCCTTGATGATGCTGCTCGAACAGAGCGCCACACAGCGAGGTGCTTGCGGAAGGCATGCAGCCCAGGCAGTCGCCGAGCGCTACTCCTTCCAGGCCTGGTCCTCGGCGTGGAGGTCTGCGGTTGACCCATGACGCCGCCGTTCCGGCCGGGTCGTGACCGACCCACCAAACGACCAACATTCCTCGCTCGCGCTGCCACCTTCGGAGTCAGGAGACCACTCGATGATTCAGGACGAGATCTCGACCAGTAGTCGGTCCTACTGGCTGCAACGCCGGTCCGTACCGGGCCACCTGTACGACATCGACTTCCTCCTCTTCGACCGAATCCTGCAGACGCAGGACCAAGCCGGCCAGCGCGGAGACCTGGTGGAGGTCGGCTGCTACCTGGGCAAGAGTGCGATCGTCATCGGCGCCCATCGACGGCCGGAGGAGGACTTCGTCGTCTGTGACATCTTCGAGGACGAGACGCCCGGCGACGTCGCCAATCAGAGGGAGAACGATGACTCCTACGCTGGCCTGACCCGGCTGGGATTCGAGGCCAACTATGCGCGCTTCGTGGCCCGTCCGCCCACCATCGTGCAGGGACTGTCCAGCACTCTGGCCGTGATCGTCCCGCCGGCAACGGTGCGATTCGCCCACATCGACGGCGGACACCTCTACGACACCGTCAAGGCAGATCTACAGCTTGCCGGCGACTACCTCCTCCCGGATGGCGTTGTGGCAGTGGACGACGTTCGTTCCGTACACACGCCAGGAGTCGCCGCAGCGACGTGGGAGGCGGTGGCCGAAGAACGGCTGATCCCCATCTGCTCGACGGAGATCAAGCTCTACCTGTCCCCGAGTGTCGATACCGCCGAGAGCATCGTCGATCAGCTGGCCGAGTGGTTCTCGCGTCATCGGGAAGTCCACTTCGGTGTCCAGCGGATCCGGGGTCACCGGATGGTGCTGGTCCGCAACCCGGTCATTCGTACCTGGCGGCAACAAGCCCGGCAGATGGTACCTCCAGCCCTCCTGGCCAGACTCCGTCCGAGCAGACCGCCCCACCTCGGTGAGTGACCCCGGGGCCCGGGTCAGCGTCTGCTGGGGTGGGCGTCCGGGCCGCGGCGGCCCCGGAGACCATCGACGAGACCGTCAACGGTGGCCCGAACCATCGCGGGTCGTCTCGGCTCGACGAGCGCGGAGAGAAGCGTGAACTTGGCCCGCTTGACCAGCTCCCTTCGCGCCCAGCTGCGGTGATGCCGGGCGTGCGCCCGTAGCGCGTGGACGCTGTTGCGAGCCAAGTAGTAGTGGCGCGTCGGCGGGTAGTTGGAGCTGCGCCGAACGAATCTTCCGAGCACGAGGTTCTCGGCGGAGTTGCCCATGAGGTGCGACATCAGAACCTCCCCCACGCGCACGACGGCGAAGCCCTCGTCGGCGGCTCGTAGGCAGAAGTCGATGTCGACGTAGTCGATGAACAAGCCCGCGTCGAACCCCCCGATTCGGGTCCAGGCGGACAGGGACACGAGTGATCCGGACGAGATCACCATGTCTGTCACGCTGACCCAGGGAAGGGGAACCTGCTCCGCCGGGGCCATCGGGTTGACGAAGAGCGGTCCGGCAACGGCGACCGGCCCTCCGCCGGCCACCCGAAAGTCCCCGATCGCCCGCCCCATCCGGGACAAGTAGTCATCCGCAAGGATGCTGTCCTGGTCGAGTATGAGCAGCCACGCCGCGTCGCGTTCCAGCGCCCACGTGGCCGCCCGGTTGTATGCCTCCCCCAGCCCCAGGTTGACTCCCCGATCGAGCAGGGTGACCCGCTCGTCGTCGGGCATCAGATCCGGATCGCTTCCTCCGGGCGTGTTGTCCACCACGGCCACGCTGCTCACGTGGCGCAGGGCGGCACCCACCACGTCTCGGACAGCCGCCTGTGGGTAGTACAGGACGACAACACCCGCCGTCGCCTCGATCCGCGGCCGGTCAGCGGGCGTCGGCATGACCCCAGCCCCTCGGCCCGGACACGATGTGACCAAGCAGGCTCCATTGATCGGCAGTGGTCGTTCTTCCCAGACGGCCGCGGGGCAGACCGACGATTATCTTGGCGATCGCCTCCACGGCGCACACAACCGGGAAGAGCCAGCTCAGTCGGCTCCACCGGCGGTGGTAGGCCAACGCAGAGTCGTAACTGCGGCGCAGGGCAAGACCACGTTGCCGAGCCGCCGAGTAGCCTCCGACGTGGCGCACCCGAAATCGGTCGTCCACCAGAACCTGCCCGCCACCAGCGCGGACGCGCCGACACAGGTCGTGGTCCTCGTAGTACATGAAGTAGCGACCCGCGTCGAAACCACCCCACCGGAGCATGTCCGAGCGACGCACCAGAAACGCAGCCCCCGACACGAACCCGACCTCCTGCGCACCGTTGTCGGGGATCCGTGGGCGCCGAGTCGGTAGGCGCAGCAGTCGTATGCGTACTTCCTCCAGCAGGGTCCGGGTCGTCCCGAAGGTCACTTGCGGCGCCCCGTCCTCCAGGTGCACCACGGCGCCGACCAACGCAGCCGAAGGGACGGCGCCCAGGTCGACGTCGAACTGATCGAGTTGGGCGTCAGGATTCAGGAACACCAGCCAAGGCTCACCCGAGGCCTGCGCGAGGCGGTTACAGGCAGCTCCGAAACCGATGTTGCCGGCCGGCGGCAACAGCCGGAGGGTCGTCCCGGCCTTCGTTGCCTCACGCCGCAGGACCGACCGGGTCCCATCATCAGGCGAGTTGTCGCACACCAGGATTCCAGCAGCAGGCAACTCCCGCCTCACTGACTGGATCAGCGGTTCGATCGTTGCCTCGTTCCGGTATGTCACGACGCACACATCGATCATGTCGATCGCTCCGGGTCTCGGGCGGCAAAGACCGCCCCCAAGAAAATGATGAAGGTCCACCCGAACGCCACACCTTCGTAGCTGGCTTCGACAAGCGAGTTGACCAGGACCCCGAAGAACGCAACCGCCATTGAGTAGCGCAGCCGGTGCTCGGCCAGACACCAGATGGTCCGTGCCGCCAACCACAGCAGGCTCAACAGGAGCGCCAGGCCGATCAGACCGGTCTCGACCGCCGCCTGCACATACGAGTTGTGAGCGCCGCTGGCCAGTGCCGGCGGAACCACCGCCTCCCAGTTGCCCAGTCCCGTGCCCACCAGCGGACGTGACCGGATCAGGTCGAATGCCACCCCGAGGAACTCCACCCGGCCGGAGTCCTCCAGGGCAGCAGACCCGACGCCCGCGGGGCCGCCTCCCGAGGCGTCCGGCAACCTGCGTCGACTCAGCAGCCAGGTCAGCAGGCGGGGGGCTAGCCAGATGCTCACGACGAAAGCCACCAACCAGGCTGCGATGACCCGTGGCCGCAACTCCCGCAGCCGCCACCCGAGTGGGAGGGCCACCAGGCCGACCAGGATCAACGCGTACAGCGCCCCGCGGCTTACGGTCGAGACCAGGGCCACGGACTGCACGACGACCGACACCTTGTGTAAAACGGAGCCCCGGGCAAGATAGAACGCCAGTGGAATGCTCAGCAGCAGGAAAGAGGCGAAGTAGTTCGAGGGACCGACCACGGGGGAACCGAGACGCAGCGCCTGAGAAACGGCGGCCGCAGGGTCCGGAGGCGGGTGCAGGCTCAATTCAGGGTTGGCGCCTAACACGTAGAACCAGATGATCGCAATGGCGGAGCCCAGTAGTCCGCTGATGGACGCCATCCAAGCGAATGCCCGCATACCGAGGCGACGTACGGCCAGATGGACGGCCCAAGCCGCCACCGCGGCTTCGGCGAGGACCACCGCCCGCTTGGCCCACAGCAACTGGTCCGGTGCCCACGCCAGACTCACGGCAGCCCACACAAGAAACAACAGCCAGATCCGGACAACGGCCGAGCCACCCAGACCTTTCAGCGGCCAGGACGGCCGGCCTGCTCGACGCAACTCGACCCATAACAGCGGAATCGCCATGACCTCGAAGACCGAGACCTTCGCAGAGCCACTGCCCACCCGAATCGGCAGGGTCGCCAGCAGGACAAGCCACATCCCACCGAGCTCAGTGACTCGCTCCATCGTCGGGCGCCATTCAAAGGCAGATCGTGCTGACGTCATGACTCCTGCCTTAGATGCCTGCCCACCAAGCGCCGGGCTGCGATGGCCATCGCGGTGTAGGTGACAACGGTTCCGATTGCGGCTCCCAACGCCGCATAGGGTGGGATGAGAACCAGGTAGCTGAGGAGTCCCACGATCAGGCCGACACCCGCCGCCCGCGCGCTGGAGACCAGGTCGCCGCGGCCGGAGCACACGGCGAGGTCGACCTGCTGGCTTGCGATGGCGAAGGAGCCGAGCAGGAGTACGGCGAGTAAGAGGCTCGAGCCCGCGAACGCGCCGCCCAGGAAGCGCTCCAGCAGCCACCATCCCGCACCGAATGTGAGCAGCGTGATCCCCGTCGTCGCGGCGACCACCCGGCGCCACCACAGGCCGTGATTAGCGGTCGATCCGGATTGGGCTACCCCGCGAACGATCACCGCCGAAACCGCCGCCGGCAGTATCCACGGTAGGTCGGCCAGGGTCGAGGCGGTCGCGTACACCCCGACACTCGTCGGCCCGTGGAAGAAGGCGAGGATCAGTCGGTCCACCCGTCCCGCAACGGCCAGACCCAGGGCCGCCACCAGACCGGGCAGGCTGAAGCGCACCATCAGCGTGAGCAATCCCCAGCGGACAGCGAGCGACGGGGCGGGGGTGGGCTTACGGATACGCCGGACCCTCAGCCACTGAAGCGTCCATTGAGTCATGGCACCCGCGGCGAGCATCACCATCGCCACGCTGACCGTCAGCAGGCCCATCATGTGAGCCACAGTCATACCCAGCAGGGGAAATCCCGCAGCCATCAACTCCGAACCGACGGCCGACCGATGGTGCCCCACACCATGCAATGCCTCGCGCAGGAGCGCCGCACGGTAGCCGAACACCGCCATCACGATGAGCCCGGCCACCAGAGCCACCGAGTCGACCTCGGCCAGTTGGCGGAACGCGACGACTCCGACCGATCCCACGAGCAGTAGCTCCAAAACCACGAGCAGACGCGTGGACTGGACGTAAGCGGTCAGTGTGATGCCCCGTTGCTCGTCGGCCAGCAGGACCCTCGTCCCCGCGATCAGCCCGAGTCCACCGATGAGCAGGAGCACCATCGCTATCGTCTGAGCGACGACGAGAACACCACGATCTGCGGCGCCGAGCCACTTGGCCGTCAGCAGCGCGGTGAGTCCCTGCATTCCGGTGACCCCGGCCGTCATGAGCGTCAACATCACCGTCACCGGGATGCGCCGAGGGGACCGCAGCAATCGGGTGCGACTCACGGCCGCCCGATCGCCGTGGCGCCGCCATGACGAGCCCGACGCCGGGCTGCGCCACCCAGATCAGTGAGCGCCGCCCCTGCCCTTCCGAACCCCATCGCACCAGCCGGGACGGCAGGAGCGTCCGATCGGGCAGTCCCCGCCCCGCCGGTCATCAACGAGCGCGTCGGCGCCGGCCCTCGCTGCCACATTGCCCGAAGTCTAGGTCATGGAAGGCCAACGGCCCGCAGTCACACGACGGTTCGGGGTCGGCCACGAAAGAGGCGAGCCCGCCCGACGACCGACTCACAGCCGCCGTACCGACGGGCCGGGAGGCACCACCCCGCGGGTATCCAGCACGGGCGCCGGACCGGCGGCGAGTCGGGTGAGATCGTAGGCGCTGTGTGGCTGCAACAGGACGACGACGTCAGCCGCCGCAGCGGCCTCGTAAACGTCCGGCACACAGGCCAGGGGCACACCCGCGGTACGTGGCCATCGTGCGACGTGCGGGTCGTGGTATCGGACGTGGGCGCCCAAGGCCTCCAACTGGTCCGCCAACGGCGCCGCCGGGCTCTCCCGTAGGTCAGAAATGTCCGCCTTGTAGGTGACCCCCACCAGCAGGATGGTCGATCCCTTGACCGAACGCTCCCGGTCGTTCAACAGCCGACCCACCCGTTCGGCGACGTACATCGGGGCCGCGTGGTTGATTTCCTCGGCCAACTCGACGATCCGGAAGGCGTAGCCGAGCTTGGCGCGCACCCGGTGGCTGAGGTAGGAGGGATCGACGGGGATGCAGTGGCCACCGACTCCGGGGCCGGGCCGGAAAGCCATGAAGCCGAACGGCTTGGTCTCGGCGCAGTCGATGGAGTTCCACAGGTCGATGTCGAGTTCATCGCAGAACCGGACCATCTCGTTCACCAACGCGATGTTCACGTGCCTGAACGTGTTCTCCAGCAGCTTGGCCATCTCGGCTTCTCGCGCCCCACGCGCTTCCACCACCGTGTCGACGAACTGCCCGTAGAAGTCACAGGCGGCTCGCGTGCTCGCCGGAGACAACCCACCCACCACCTTGGGGGTGTTCCGGACGCCGAAGACGCGGTCCCCCGGGTTGATCCGCTCCGGCGAGAAGGCAATGAACACGTCCGTCCCCTCGACGTGACGATCCCCCAGGACGATCGGGGCGAACACCTCCTCGGTGGTCCCCGGGTAGGTGGTCGACTCCAGCACGACCAGGCACCCAGGCGTGACATGATCGCCGATCCAGCGCGCGGCCGCCTCGACGGGCCGCAGGTCGGGCCCACCGTCCTCGCTCAATGGCGTCGGAACGCAGACGACGACGACATCGGCACGACCGATGACGCTGGGGTCGGTGGTGGCCGTGAACCCCTGCTCGAGCGCCGAGGCCACGTCGGCGTCGCTCACGTCGTCGATGTGTGAGCGGCCGGCGTTGAGGGCCCTGACGACGTTGTCGCTGACGTCCAGGCCATACACACGCATGCCTACCTCGGCAGCACGCAACGCCATCGGCAGTCCCACATAGCCCTGCCCGATCACGACCAGCGTCGTCATTGTCCCTCCTCGAACCACGCCAGGGTCTCGGCGAGACCCCGTGCCAACGACACCGGCTCCACCTGCGGGAACAGCGACCGCAGGCAGGCGTTGTCGGCTTGCGAGTGAGGTACATCCCCGGGTCGGGAGGGCCGGTGCGACAGCGTGGCTTTTCGGCCCGCGACGCTCTCGATGACGGACACCAGCTCGAGCAAGCTCGTGTTCGTGCCGAAGGCGAGGTTGACCGGCTCGGGGTAAGACACCCCCCTGAGGATGGCGTCCAGCAGCACCGCGCAGACGGTTCCCACGTAGGTGAAGTCTCTGGACTGAGTGCCGTCGCCGTTGATCGGCAAGCGGTCGTTCCGCAGGAGTGCGTCGAGGAAGACCGGTATCACCGCCGCGTAGGTGTGTCCGGCGCGCTGCCCTGGCCCATAGACGTTGAAGAACCGGAATGCCAGGGTGCTGAGGCCGAATGCCTGCTGGTAGGCCAAGACGTACTGTTCGGTCGCCAACTTGGAGACCGCGTAGGGGCTCATCGGACGGACCCATTCTCGCTCGTGTTTGGGCATCGCCGGGTTCATCCCGTACACGGAGCTCGACGACGAGACGATCACCTGACCGACGGCCGCGCGGCGCGCGGCCTCCAACACGCACAGGGTGCCGGTCGCGTTCGCGTGATGAGTCGCGAGGGGGTCGAGGATGCTGCGTGGGACGCTTCCGAGCGCCGCAAGGTGAACCACCGAGTCTTGTCCGGCGACGGCCCGGCCGACGATGGCGTCGTCAAGCAGCGTGCCCTCGAGGAAGTGAAGATCAAGTCCGGCCAGGTTGTCCAGGCTGCCGGTGGACAGGTCGTCCAGGACCGTCACATGGTGTCCCGCGGTCAGCGCATGACGCGCCAGATTCGACCCGATGAAGCCCGCGCCGCCAGTGATCAAGATGCGCATAGGACCTCGTCGTGGGTGCTCATTGGCGTCACTCTAGGCCACCACCACGAGGGAGGGTCCGCATCAGGGCCGTGCCGGCTGATGCCGACGGTGACACCATGTGGGTCGTGAACCGTTGGTGTGTGGCCTGATGCCAGAGCCACGCTTCGTCGGGCATCGGCCGGCCTCGACGGCCTTCAGCCACATCCGGGTGGCCATGTTCGTGGCGGCACTGGCCACGTTCGCGCAGCTCTACGGCATCCAACCGCTCATGCCGACGTTCGCCGCGGAGTTCGGGCTGGACCCGGCCACCAGCGCGCTGACCATGTCACTGCCAGCGGTCGGACTCGGGGTAGCCATGCTGGTCGCCGGGCCGCTGTCGGAGGTCGTCGGGCGGACCCCGCTGATTCACGCCTCCCTGCTCGGGGCGGCCGCGATTGCGGTGGCCTGCGGGCTCGCGCCGTCCTGGTCGCTGCTGCTTGTGCTTCGGACCGCCCAGGGGGTGGCGTTGGCGGGCCTGTCGGCGGTGGCCATGGCCTACCTGTCCGAGGAGATCCACCCCGACAGCCTGGCCCGGGTAGCCGGGGTCTACGTGTCCGGCACCGCCCTGGGCGGGATGAGCGGCCGATTCGTGGCCGGGCTGCTGGCTCAGTGGCTGGGTTGGCGCGGCGCGATCATCGGGCTGGGCGTGTTGGCGGTCGGCGCTGCTGTCGTGGTGCGACTCCTGCTTCCTGGGTCTGAGGGTTTCCGGCCCTCCGCGGCGGACCCGACGGCGCTGGCCCTGGCAGGAATGCGACTGATGCGCGACCCCGCGCTGGTGACCCTGTTCGCCGTGGGGTGCACCGCGATGGGCACCTTCGTGGGGCTGTTCAACGCCGTTGTGTTCCGCCTCACCGGGCCGCCGTACGGGCTTCCGGTCGGCGTGGTCAGCCTCGTCTTCCTGGTTCACGTGCTCGGCTCGGCCAGCTCGGCGCGGGCGGGTCGGCTGGCAGCAACGCACGGGTACCGGGGGGTGGCGCCGGTGGGTGCCCTCATCCTCATCATCGGTGTGCTGGTCACCCTCGCCGACCCGCTTCCCGTGGTCATTGCCGGTGCCGCCATCGTGTCGATCGGCTTCTTCGCGGTTCACGGGGTTGCCGCGCCCTGGGTGGCGGCCAGGGCGACCTACGGGGTGGGGGCGACGGCGCAGGCCACCGCCGGGTACCTCTTCTGGTTCTACCTCGGTTCGTCGGTGTTCGGGGGGCTGGCCCCGGCCGCCTGGACCGCAGGCGGCTGGCCATTGACCGTGCTGCTGTGCGCGGGGTTGGCTGTCCTGACGCTGGCACTCACGCTGATCCTGAGACGGATCCCCAGCCTGCGCGAGCCACCGGTCAGCGACCCCGGAGTGCTGGGCTACTCGTAGGCGCTGATCGGATTGATAGACAGGTTTCCCGGTTGCTGCGCCGGCCTCGCCGCGCACGGGCGGCCTCATCGCAACGAGAGGACGTGAGCATGACACCCCAGGATCCGATGTCCGGCGGTTGGGCGGGGCCCGCACGGAACGCTGCCATCCGAGTGGCCGGGATCCAGCTGACCAGCGGACCTGATCCCGTGGCGAACCTGGCCCTCCTTGGCGGATGGGTCCGACGGGCTGCCGACGAAGGCGCTCGTCTGGTGGTGCTTCCGGAGGCGACGATGGCGTGCGTGGGGACCCCTCCGGTCGCCGTCGCGCAGCCGCTGGATGGACCGTTCGCCACCGGGGTCCGAACACTGGCCGACTCGCTCGGCATCACGGTTATCGTCGGCATGTACGAACCTGCCGACGGGGGACGTGCCCACAACACGCTGCTGGCCTGCGGGCCCTGGGGGCAGGCCGGCTATCGCAAGATCCACCTGTTCGACGCGTTCGGGTCCCGGGAGTCCGACCACATCGCGCCGGGTCACGACGTGGTCACCCTTGACCTCGACGGCATCCGAGTGGGTCTGGCCACCTGCTTCGACATCCGCTTCGCCGAACAGTTCGTCGCTATGGGGACCGCAGGTGCCCAGTTGGTGGTCGTGCCGGCGTCCTGGAGCGAGGGCCCCGGCAAGGCCGAGCAGTGGGACCTCCTGACCAGGGCGCGCGCCGCCGACGCGCAGGCCTGGCTCCTGGCCGTCGGACAGGCGTGGGTCCCCCCGCGAGGCAGCGCACCGCTCGGCATCGGCCGCAGCGTGCTGGTGGATCCGGTCGGGCGGGTGGCGGTCCGTTTGGGACCCGAACCGGGGCTGCTCCTGGGGGACCTCGATACGGCGAGGGTCGACACGGTCCGCGCCTCCGTGCCGGTCCTGGCCCTACGTGGGGCGGCCGAGGGAACGACCGGCGTGCCAGGCCCGGCCGATTGCCAGACGCCCCTGAGGCCCAGCTGACGGCTCGACTCAGGCCCCGTCCCGGTCAGTGTCGTCGGTTCCGGGCGGTTGCTGACCGTAACCGCGCAACAGGGCCGCGACCCGGCTCAGCTCATCCGGCGGCAAGACCCGGACCGGGGCGCCAGTGCTCATGGCCCGCAACTGGACGTCGCAGATGTACTCGAGGTAGGGCACAAGCCGGGCGGCTTCGGTCAACGAGCCCCCGATGGTGATGGCGCCGTGGTTGGCCATCAAGGCACCCCGGCGATCGACCAAAGCTTCGGCCACGACGTCGGCGAGGTCGTCGGTCCCGGTGGTGGCGTAACGGGCCACCCGCAAGGGACCGCCGAACAAGGCGGTGTAGTAGTGCGAGGCCGGGACCTCATCGACCACCATGGACAGGGCCGTGGACGCCGAGGCGTGGGTGTGCACGACGGCGCCCGCGGAGACCCTGCGATACACCGCCAGATGCAGCGGCAGCTCCGAGGACGGCGCCAGTTGGGCCTCGACGCGGGAGCCGTCGAAGCGGTGCACGCCGACCAGCTCGGCCGTCAGGTCCTGGTAAGGCAGGCCACTTGGGGAGATGACGATGAGGTCACCCTCGCGAATCGAGACGTTGCCAGCGGTCCCGACGACCTGCCCGGACCGGCTCAGCTCCCGGCACGTGTTCGCGACGGCTGCGCGCAGGTCTCCGAGCAGCAAGCCGGTGGTCCTTTCGGTCAGTGGCGCGGACGCCAGACGACGAGGGCGCGCGAGTCGGACAGGCTCCGCGAGGGACGCCGCCCGGGCGGCACCGCGACGACATCCCCGGCCAGTCCCGCCGCGAACACCCGGCGACCGGCCTGCAGTGCCGCCTCGGCACGCTGCAGCTGATCGGACAGGGAACGCACCCGCTCGTGCAGGGCGTCGACCTGGGCCCCCAGGTTCATGATGCGCTGCACCCCGGCGAGGCTGACACCCTCCTGTTGGGAGAGCCGTTGTACCTCGCGCAACCGCGCGAGGTCCCGCGAGGAGTACCGGCGTCCACCCCCCCTGGTTCGCGATGGTGAGACGATGCCGAGCCGATCGTACTGACGCAGGGTCTGTGCGTGCATCCCGGCCAGCTGCGCGGCGACGGAGATAACGAAAACTGGGGTGTCGTCGTCGGGGAGGAACGCGGCACCGGGGGTGGTCATTGGCTAGCCCCCCGCAGCCTTGCGGAACATCTCCGCCCTGGGGTCGGCGTCCTGGTCGTGTTCGGCCAACACCTCGACGGCCCGGCGCATGTCGTCGCTGAGTCGCTGCGGGACGACGATCTGGACCTTGACCAGCAGGTCACCCGGGCCCTGGCGGGTCGGGACCCCGCGGGCCTTGACCCGCAGAACGCGCCCGCTGGGCGTGCCGGGAGCGAGTTTGACCTTGACCGGGGCGCCGCCCAGGGTCGGCACCGAGACCGTCCCGCCGAGGGCCGCCTCGGCGAACGTCACGGGGACGTCGATGCTCAGGTTGTCTCCGTCCCGGCCGAACACCTCGTGCGGGCGCACCGTGATCGTGATCAGCAGGTCTCCCGCGGGGGCGCCGGTCGGTCCGGGGTCGCCCTTGCCGCGGACGCGGATCGTGGCTCCGTCCTTGACACCGGGGTGGATCCGCACCTTGCTCGTCGTCCCGTCGGTCCCGCGGACCTCGACCACGTCACCGGCCACGGCCTGCCGGAACGACAGGGTCGCGGTGGCCTGACGGTCCCGGCCCTTGGCGGGCGCACGGGTGCGCGATCCGGGGCCTCCGTACCGGCCGCCCGGACCGGAGGGACCCGTAGGATCGCCGAAGCCGCCGGCCCCGCCGAACATGCCGAGCAGGTCCTCGAGGTTCGTGGCGCCACCCGCCCCCGGCCCGCCGGCGCCGAAGCCGCCGGGACCGCCGGGACCGCCGAAGCCACCATTCGGACGGCCAGTGGTGTAGGTGAACCGGGTTCCCCCTGGCCCGGAGGCACCCGGGCCACCGAAAAGGTTCGAGAAGACGTCCTCGAAGCCTTCGGCGCCACCCGGCCCGCCAGCGGTGAACCGCGCCCCGCCGCGAGCCATCGACCGGACCGCGTCGTACTGCTTGCGCTCTTCGGGGTCGGACAGCACGGCGTAGGCCTCGCCGATCTCCTTGAAGCGCTGCTCGGCGGCGGTGTCGCCCGGCTTGGAGTCGGGATGGTAGTCGCGGGCCAGTTTGCGGTACCGCTTCTTGATCTGCTTGGCGTCGGCGGTGGGCGAGATGCCCAGGACGGCGTAGAAGTCCTTCTCAAACCAGTCCTGACTGGCCATCATCCCTCCTTTGCTGATCGACGCCGACCCAGTGCTGCGACGGCCTCCGGGTTGCGGGCGGCCTCAGACCGTCCTCGTGTGGCTGGACTACTGCGGGTCGGCGACCGAGACCATTGCGGCCCGGATCACCCGGTCGCCGAGCCGGAACCCGGGTCGCATCACCTCGATCACCGTGGTCTCGGTGGTGCCCGGTGCCAGCTCAGCGATCCTGTGCATGACCGCGTCGTGAAGGGTGGGGTCGAACGTTTCGCCCGGTTCGCCGTAGCGGGTGACCCCATGCCGGCTGAGCACCGTCTCCAGTTTTTCGGCGATCTTGGCGAACGGCCCGCTCTCGAGCTCGCCGTGCTGACGGGCCAGGTGAATCTCGTCCAGCACCGGCAGCAACGACTCGATGACCGCGCCGACGGCAAGGTCACGCTGCGCGGCCCGGTCCCGGTCGACCCGCTTCTTGTAGTTCACGTACTCCGCCTGGAGCCGCTGCAGATCCGCGAGGCGCTCCGCAGCCAGGGCGGCGTCGGGGTGCACGTCCGGGGTCTCCCCGCCGTTGAGTGGATCGCAGGGGCCCGATGGTCCCTCGGGCGCGGCCGGGGTCGGGCGACCAAGGCCGGCCTGCATCTGCGCGTAGGCTGCGGCTGCGGCCGCCTGCTGGGCCGCCGATGGTGGATCGGGCGGCCCGACGTGGCGGGCACGGTAACCCCCGGGCAGGGCGTCACCGACCGCGCCCGCGAAGGCGTCGTCACCCTCGGCCTGGGTGGCGTGCGTGTCATCGGTCATGCTCGCCTCCTGTGCGTGGCGGGTGGCTGCCGGGTCGGCCGAGGTTCGCAGCTGTCCGGTGGTCGGATCGAGCCGGCGACGGTCCCGGATGACCGGCCCCCCCTGCCCCTCGGATTCCTCCGAGGGGCGGGGAATGCCTGCGTCCTCAGCGGTCACTTCTTGTCCTGGTCGTCGTCGACGACCTCCGCGTCGATGATGTCATCGTCGGCGGCCTGGCCACCGTCCGGTCCCTGCGTACCAGGGCCGCTGCCGGCGGAGTCGCCGCCACTGGCGGACTGGTCGGCCTGGGCTGCGGCGTACATCGCGGTGCCCATCTGTTGGGACTCCTCGTTGAGCTTGGTGACCTTGGCATTCAGGTCATCGACAGACACCGCGTCGTCGCCCGTTTTGGCCAGCGCGGACTTGAGGTCGCTCAGGGCGGCGTCGACGGGCCCACGCGTCTCCGCTGGGACCTTCTCCCCATTCTCCGCGAGGAACTTCTCGGTCGAGTACACCAGCTGCTCGGCGTTGTTGCGGGCCTCAGCCTCGGCGCGACGCTTCTTGTCCTCGTCGGCGTGCGCCTCGGCCTCGCGGACCATCCGGTCGATCTCCTCCTTCGGCAGCGCTGAGCCACCGGAGATGGTCATCGACTGTTCCTTGCCGGTGCCCCGGTCCTTGGCGGAGACGTGGACGATGCCGTTGGCGTCGATGTCGAAGGTGACCTCGATCTGCGGGACCCCGCGCGGAGCCGGCGCGACGCCGGTCAGCTCGAAGGTGCCCAACGGCTTGTTCGCCGCCGCCAATTCCCGCTCGCCTTGGAAGACCTGGATGAGTACGGAGGGCTGGTTGTCATCCGCGGTGGTGAACACCTCGGACCGCTTGGTCGGGATGGCGGTGTTTCGCTCGATGAGCTTGGTCATGAGGCCACCCTTTGTCTCGATGCCCAGGGACAGCGGGGTGACGTCAATGAGCAGGATGTCCTTGCGCTCGCCCTTGAGCACGCCGGCCTGCAAGGAGGCTCCCACGGCGACGACCTCGTCGGGGTTGACGCCCTTGTTGGGCTCCTTGCCGCCGGTCAGCTCCTTGACCAGCTGGGTGACCGCGGGCATCCGGGTGGATCCGCCGACGAGCACGACGTGGTCGATGTCCGACAGCTTGATCCCGGCGTCCTTGATCACCTGTTGGAAGGGGCTCTTGCAGCGGTCCAGCAGGTCGGAGGTCATCTGCTCGAATTGGGTGCGGCTGAGCGACTCGTCGAGGTGGATGGGGCCGTTCTCGGACATCGAGAGGTACTGCAAGGACAGGTTGGTGCTGGTCGCGGTCGACAGCTCCTTCTTGGCCTGCTCGGCCGCGTCGCGCAGTCGCTGCATGGCGATCTTGTCGTTGGCCAGATCGACCCCGGTGGTGTTTTTCACCATGGTGAGGAGGTGCTTGACGACCCGGTCGTCCCAATCGTCGCCACCGAGACGGTTGTCGCCGTGGGTGGCGCGCACCTGGATGGTGGAGAAGCCGTCCTCCGGGTCTTTGCCGACCTCCAGGAGGGAAACGTCGAACGTTCCGCCGCCGAGGTCAAAGACGAGGATGAGCTCGTCCTCCTTGCCTTTGTCCAGGCCGTAGGCTAACGCTGCGGCGGTGGGCTCGTTGACGATGCGCAGGACGTTGAGGCCCGCAATCTCGCCGGCCTCCTTGGTGGACTGACGCTCGGCGTCGTCGAAGTACGCCGGGACGGTGATGACGGCGTCGGTGACCTTCTCTCCCAGGTAGGACTCAGCGTCCCGCTTCAACTTCTGCAGGATGCGGGCGCTGATTTCCTGGGCGGTGTACTTCTTGCCATCGATGGTCTGCGACCAGTCGGTGCCCATGTGCCGTTTGACCGACCGGATGGTGCGCTCGACGTTGGTGACCGCCTGACGCTTGGCGATCTCCCCGACGAGGACCTCCCCGCCCTTGGAGAACGCGACGACGCTGGGGGTGGTCCGGCCACCCTCGGCGTTAGCAATAATGGTCGGCTCGTTGCCTTCAAGGACGGAAACGGCCGAGTTGGTGGTACCGAGGTCGATGCCTACTGCACGAGCCATGGTGGTGGTCTCTCCTGGATATGAGGTCGGGCCTGTAGACATGGAGCGGGACGCCACCCGACCGGGGCCCACCCGGGTCAGGGCGTACCCGACCAGGAGGCGTCTCGCCCGCCAGTTGACCCGACGGGTTTGATGATCGCGACTCAATCTCCGCCAGGAGTCCAGACCCTGTCAAGCCAGGACTCCGCAAAGTTGCGCCTTCCAGACTCAACCCACCCTTAGCTCGTGTTGTTCCCGGCTCTGGGTACCACTTGAGGATCTGGATTGTGGGATCCGGATTAAGTTGTCGTCGTCCGGCTTTCTTGTCGCGGCGTGTCGCTGTCCGGGTTTCTTGTCGCACGAGCGGACTCTTGAAGAGTGGGCCGGTCGCCGCGAGGCGAGGTGGAGATTACCGGGGATGACCTGCGCATATGCGCGTGTCGGTGCTGGACTTGATGCGCCAGAAAGTGTATTACCCATATATGGCATCCATTGTGGGTAAGGAGCGTGGGAACCAGACCTACTACTACCTGGTCGAGTCGGCCCGG
>DASQEP010000005.1:0-36449 GCA_035633615.1 Dermatophilaceae bacterium | reverse complement strand
ATTCGCTGGCTCACTTCGCCTGGTGGCGGGTGGTCCAGTGGTGGCGGGCGTTGCACCGCTGGAGGTGGAAGGACGTCCGGCGCCGGTTGACCACCCCCGATGGGCGGTGGCGGCCGATCACGGCGGACGGGATCGAGTTGTTCAACCTCGAAGCGGTGCCGGTAACCCGGTATCGCTGGCGGGGTAACACGATTCCCAACCCATGGACCCTGCATAACCCCGCCACGACGGTAGGAACTGTGGAGAGCCCGGTGCGGTGAAAGTCGCACGCCGGGTTCGGCGAGCGGTCTGGGGAAACGGACCGGGAGTAATCCTGGCACCGCGCCCCAGGCCGACTCAACCGATTTGACCTGGGTCGGCCCCCCCGGAGAAGACCCCACACAGACTCCAGACGACGGTCAGGGCCAATGCCTTGCGCCACCCGGCCAGGGGCGTCCCTCAGCGCGGCGGTCAACCCGGTCAGGTCGGCGGTGCGGGTCAGCAGGACACCACCGGCGTGACCGACCGCGGGCACGTCCGTGGCGTCGAGGCGAACACGGGGGTAGAGGCGGGTAAGCTTCTTCACCTGCCGGGTGCTCCAGACCTTGGGCCGATAGCGACTTCGCATCACTATCATTCCAGGTCAGGGGCACCTTTCTCGGTCACGGCGCGCTACCGGCTTGAAATCTCCGGGCCAGGCGAGGCGACGCCGTCCAGAACATCACCCCAATGCTGGGCCCGACCGCAAAGTACGCTGGCTACATGCCGCGAAGGTGCCGACGGCGTACTCGGCTGTGCTCATGCCGGCCTCACCGCTGACCTGGCCCGGCCGGGAAAGGGGTCCACGTCGCGGTCGTCGACCTCGGTCGGGGTCGGCAGATGTCGACCACCGGGCGACCAACGCCGACCCCGTCAGGCACACGGCCGCAACGGCGCCGAGGGTGACGGCCAACGCCCTCTGGGACCGCAGGAGCAGCAGCACGGTCGCCCGGGCCGCCCGCCGATCAGACGGCCGGGCGGTGCGTCGGCGCACGTCAGGGTTGAGACGAGAGGCGCTGTGGTGGGTGTGCGCGGATTGGATGGCCATGCGGGTCTCCTTCGGAGCGGGCCGTTGCGGCGGCCGAACGGTGGGTGAGGAAGAAAATCGCGGACCCCTGCGTGTGAAGAGCCGAGCGCGAAGGGGCGGGGATGAGTCGGGGAAAGAACGGGGAAGGCCGGCCGGGCGGGCGCAGATGCCCCAGCGCGTGGCGCGTTGGGCGGCGGCCTGGCTCGTGCCGGCATGGTCATCGGGTCAGCACCTCGCTCCCCAGCGCCAAGACCACCGGGACAATCGTTGTGAGGGCGAACGAGGGCAGGAATGCCAGGCCCAAGGGCAGCACCACCCGAACCCCGAGGCGGGCGGTGGCAAGTTCGAGTCTGTGCCGCTCGGCTCGACGCAGGTCGTCGGCGGCCGCCTGCAGCATGTCCGCAGGCGCGATCCCGGTCTCCGCAGCGACCTGCAGCGCCCTGGCCACGGGCTGCCACGCGGCCGGTAACCGGGCCCACGCCTCGGCCTCGTCCAAGCCCCAGCGGTGCGCCGTGCAGACCACCCTCAGATGGCGCCCCAGGATCCCTCCGATGGCGTCGGCCACGGTCTCGATGGCCTGGCTCACGCCGATCCCGGACCCCAGCACCAGTGCCAGCAGTTCTGCCACAGAGGCCAACTCGACGGCCGGAACGGGCTTGAGGGGGTCGACCTCCGCCGGTGGCGTGACACGCCCACCGAGGCCGATCGGCTGCGCCGGCATCACCCCTTCCCGCTCGTTGGTCGAGCGGTGTCGACCCGCCGACGATGGCCCGAGCCAGACCCACACCGCGGCGGCGACGACAGCTGCCACCAACACGTTCACGTGACCACCGGTCCTCGCAGGGTCCGGGCAACCAGCCGGCGGACCCATTGGCGTCCGGCCACGAGCAGGGCCACACCCGCCGCCACGGACACCAGAGTGGGGCCAGGAGCGGCGAGCATGCTCGCGGGATCGACACCGACGGCGAAGGCGAGCAGCGGCCCGCCCAACGGCAGGACGGTCAGGACGCTGATGGTGGCTCTGGCCTGGGCAAGGGTGGTGGCGACGAGCCGATGCTGGTCCCGCTCGGCCCGGACCATGCGCACCGCCGACGCCACGGACTCGGCGAGAGGAGCCCCGGTGTCCTCGCTGACCACCCATGCCTGGGCCAGAAGGTTCAGTCCCGACCCCGGCAGCCGAACCGCCCAGGACCGCCAGGTCGGACCCAGCGGCTCCCCGGTCTGCGCACCGCCCACGAGGTCATCGACGAGGTCACACATCCGCGGCGGAACCGACCCGGTTCGGGACAGCGCCGCCAGAGCCGCGCCCGGGCTGACACCCGCCCGCAATGCGGTGGCCACCTGATCCAATACGGCGAGCAGGTCCGCCGTGGCCTCCTCGGTTTCGACACCCCGCCCCGACCCGTGCCAGGGCAGTTGAACAGCCCCCCGGGCGACCCGACGTGGCCACGGCCACGGTCGGCCGGTTGGCGCGACGGTGCCGCCGTACAGGGCCGACCACGCGCGGGCCGGGGGGTCAGAGGCTGACCAGCTGACGATTGCTACTGCGGCCAGGAGGGTGACCAGGAGGTCACCGCCCACCATGTCGCTCATGGGGCACCACTTGCCTTCTGGTCGCGCTCACCGGCCACGGAGACCTCCGCGGGCCACCCCAGGCAGGAGGCCAGCAGGGGCCAGCCGGGGCCACGCAGCAGCCGATCTCCAGGTTCCTCACCGGCGGCCCACTCGCCGCCGAGCCTGGCCGCCGGCTCCGGGATCTCCGACGGCATGCGATTGACCCGAGCGCAGGTGGCTGCCTCGTCACCGCGCAGGAGGGCGGGGCGAACCTCCACAGCTCCGGTCGCGGAGCGGCTCAGCACCCCGATCGCCTCAACCAGCCGCAGACCGGCGCGGCGCCGCAGGTGGACCACCACCCGGACGGCGCTGACGAGTTGTGTCCTGGTGGCCTCGGGGGAGAGGCCGGCCAGCGCCCCCAGCGCCTCCACTCGCGCCACGACGTCGGCTGTCCCGTTCGCGTGAAGGGTGCCGCAGCCACCCTCGTGCCCGGTGTTCAGAGCCGCCAGTAGCTCGCGCACCTCGGCGCCGCGGACCTCGCCGACGACCAACCTGTCCGGGCGCATCCGAAGGGACTGCCGCACCAGGGTGACCAGCCCGACCGCCCCGCGCTCCTCCACGTTGGCCGGCCGGGACTGGAGGCGGACGACATGCGGATGGTCGACAACCAGCTCCCGCACGTCCTCGACGATCACGATCCGGTGCCCCGGCTCCACCGAACCGAGCAAGGCCGCCAGCAGCGTCGTCTTTCCGGTGCCGGCCCCGCCGGTGATCAGGAACGAGGTTCGAGAGGCGACCAGGGCGGTGAAGACCTCCCGCCACGTCTCGGGAATCGAGCCCCAGCCGACCAACTCATCGAGAGTCGGCACGATCCGACGCGGCACCCGCAGGCTGATATGCGCCGCGTCGTCGACCAGGGGCGGGAGGACGGCGTGCAACCGCACCCCGCCGGGTAGCAGGCCGTCGACGTAGGGGGCGGCGTCGTCCAGCCGCCGTCCCGCGAGGGCTGCGAGCCGTACCGCGAGCCGTCGCGCCGTCGGCGGATCCACCGGCCCTTTGCCAGCACGCTCCAGTCCGCGACCGCGGTCGACCCAAACTCCCCGGCAGCCGTTGACCAGGACATCCGTCACCGTCGGGTCATCGAGCAGATGCTGCACCGACCCCGCCCCGAGCACGTTCTCGGCCAGCCGCAGCTGCGCGGCACGAACGCCGACGCGGCCGAGCCGAACCGCCTCCTGCGCGACCACGTCCGAGACGGTCGCCGGACTCGGGTCGCGCCCCTCCTCGATGAGGTGCCACAAATCCGTCACCGCTGACCCCCGGTCCACCCCAGAACCGCCAGGGTCGTTTCGCACGATCGACGCAGCGGGCCGGCACTACCCGCCGGAGGCTGGCCGCGATGAAGGGCGCGGGCCACACCGGCGTCGTCGGGCACGCCGGCGGCCACTGGGAGATCGAGGACCCGGCCACTGACCTCAGGAAGATCCCCGGCCCGGCGACCCACCCGCTGGGCTAGCCAGACTCCGCCAGGCGGCGCCGGAACCATCGGCGCAACCACCGAGGCCGCGGCCAACGCGGGCAGCACGTGGCCGGCGACGAGCAGCAGCGTGTCGACCCGCGACGACCACTGGGGCCACCCCGGGTGACTCACCCCCGGCAGATCGACGACACAGAGATCGACGGCCTCCCGTAGGCCTGCGAGCACCCCTTCGGCCGCGGCGTCAGGGACCTCCCCCGCGCCCTCCCGACCATGGGACAGCACCGGCAGTCCGGCGGTGCACGGCAGGTGGGCCAGCAAGTCGGAACCCGGGACGGGGCCATCCACCCGGTCCAGCTGAGGCCATCGCAACCCCGGCTCACGATCCAACCCCGCCACGACGTCGAGGCCACCCCCGAGCGGACGAGCGTCGAGACAGACGCACCGCAGCCCGGCCCTGAGCGCGACAACGCCCAAGGCGACCGTCATCGTCGAGGCGCCCACGCCACCAGAGGCGCCGACCACCCCAAGGACCACACCGCAACTCATGCGCCCAGAGTGGGCCCGCGTGACCGTCGAGCGGCGGACGAATCTGCATCCTGTGGATAACCGGCTCTTCACAAATCCGGGGTGTGGTCGAGGTCTGAAGCCGCCGGTCTCGAGCAGTGATCTGGCGATGTGGTTGGTGAGGTCGCGGACCCGATGGCGGAGCCACGCAGGTGTTCGAGTCGGCCGCAGGGTGTTACTGAGCCACTCGACGCCACGACCTTCAAAGCGAAGTTGCATGGACGTAGTTTGGGTGTATGGGCCGTGCGGGACAGAAGGTGCTGAAGGACGAGGACGGTCTGGCAGAACGGGTCTTGGTGGGGCTGTTGGCGCGGGCGTTCCCGCGAGCAACGGTTGAGGCGGTCATCGAGGCGTCGGATGCGCGGGAGCAGCGGACCCGGATGCTGCCGTCGTGGCTGGTCGTGTACTACGTCCTGGCATTGGCGCTGTTCATGGATATGGGCGGCGGCCGGGTGATGCGCAAGCTGGCTGGGGTGCTGTCGTGGGCTGCTGGGGGGGTCACGGTGGTGGTGCCCTCGGAGGAGGCTCTGTCTCGGGCTCGGGCCCGGCTGGGCCCGGTTCCGTTGCGGTTGTTGTTCGAGTCGGTCGCGGGCCCGTTGGCGTCGCCGGACACCCCGGGCAGTTTCTGGCGGGGACGGCGGGTGCTCAGCGTCGATGGCACCACCTTGGATGTCCAGGACACGGAGGCGAACTGGGCCTGTTTTGGTGGGCCGGGGACCCGAGATGAGTCTGTCGCCGGCGTGCGGGGCGGGTTTCCCAAGGTCCGGGTTGTCGCCTTGGCCGAATGCGGCACCAGGGCCTTGATCGCCGCGCGGCAGGGTAGCTACGCCACCAGCGAGAAGGCGCTGACAGTGAAGCTTCTTCCTCTGTTGGGGGCCGGGATGCTGGTCCTGGCCGACCACAACTTCCCCGGCTATGACCTGTGGGGCCGGGCGGCGGCGACCGGAGCAGACCTACTGTCGGGAGTCAGGCCCAGTTTCCCGTTGCCCGTGGTCACGGTCCTGACCGACGGAAGCTACCTGTCGAGTCTGTCCCCGCCCACGAAGGAGCCCCGGACCGGAGCTGAGCCGATCGTCGTACGGGTCGTGAAGTACCACCTGCTGGCCGCCGACGGGACCCCGACCGAGGTCTTCACGCTGATCAGCACCCTTCTGGACGCCGACACTGCGCCCGCCGCGGAGCTGGCCGAGCTCTACCACGCCAGGTGGCAGATCGAGGACGCGTTCGGTGCGTTGAAGTCCCAGCTCAAAGGTAACGGTTTCGTGCTGCGTTCGAAGACCCCCGACGGCGCCGAGCAGGAGCTGTGGGCGCTGCTGTGCGGCTACCACGCTATCCATGATCTGATCTGCGCCGCAGCGGAACTCATCGACCAAGACCCGTTACGGCTGTCCTTCATCGCCGCCCTGGACACGGGTCGCGGCCCGGGTCGACCCCCGCCGGCTCGGGCCGGTCAACCTCCGGGAGGCAACCGTGGCCACACCACTTCTGTGAGCGAGCCGACCGGACCCCCTGCAGCCCCCTCCACACGCACTCCTCATCCCGATCCTTTTCATCACTCAAGCCTGAACTGGCCCTAAGTTGAGGGTATCAACAGCTACCGGGGCCCTGACGGTGACCGACGAACCCGGAGAATGCGTACGGCGTCTTCGCAGTCACGAGCCGAAACGGGACCGAGGCCCCTAAATCAACTTGAGGCAGTGACGGAATTGGCTGACCCCGATGGAATATGTGGGTCTCGTCGGACTTCGTTGGAACGCAACGGAAATGAATCAACAACGCAGGTCAACAACGCGCTGAACATCGGTGAACATGGAGCGGCCCCCGCTGGGGGGACAGCGGGGGCCGCCAACGCGCCATGCTCCGGGGGGGAGGAGCTGGTGCGTCGCACTCGACCCGAAGGGAGCGCCACCTCAAGTCTTGCTGTTGGACGACCAGTTAGCAAATCCCGAACCGGGTACTTTTACACCCGAAGTTCCTCTCGGGGCGGTCAAGAATGCGAGGTGTTCGCCAAGCCTCATCAGCCACCCCACATGGCGATGGCACCCCCGAGGGGATGCCATCGGGTCGTGACCCCGCAAGTTACCAAGCGTGCGTTCGTAGCCATCCGAACGGGGCGAGCCCGTAAGGATCGGTCCAATCAGTGGACTGCCCGCGAGTGGGTGCTCACGAGGTGCACGACCGGCGACGGTTCAAGCCCGTCGTCTTAGCTATATTTCTACTCCGGTTCCTCAGGCTTGCCAAGGGGCAAAGGCTGTTCTGGCCGTCATAGCGGGCTAGTCTCATGATGGGGAATTACGGGCCAGGAGACAGAGGGCCAGTGGTCACGGGCCGATGACACTCAGCTGACACCCCCAGCGAGGGTTCCTCACGAGAGCCGGCCCACCAGGACGGCATCGGCGACGCGCCAGCCCTCCTGGGCGCCCGTGATGATGGCCTGGGCGCAGTGCCGCACCCACAGGCTGACCCCCTCCCGGGATCCGGAGGAGTAAGCAAGCAGAGCCCCCAGGTAGGCCGTCTGTCCGGACTGTAGGTGGCCCACCTCCGGCACGACCACACCGGTGGGGTCCAGGCCGGTCGCTCGCAGTAGGGCCCGCTCCAACCCACGCGCCACGAGCCCGTTACCGCGCAGGAAGGGGCGCATGGTGACCACCTCGGCATGCGCCAGAGCCACCACGACCAGGGCCGGCGCGTCCCGCACCGCCATCAACTCGGTCAGTGCTCGCAGCCGAGCCTCGAACGCCCCCGGCGTGGTCAGTCCGCTATCAATCTCGCTGAACTCCAGGCACGGCTGATCGACCGACCGCGGCCGGCCCACCTGCTCGGGAGGCAGTAGCAACGCGCCGGCCGCGACATGCAACCGAGCCAACGCCTGCGCCGGGGAGGTCCCCAGCAGTCGCTCCACATGCTCGGACTCGGCGGTGCTCTGGACGGCGGCCAGCACCGTCAGCTCAGTCGGGCTGGTGTGGGTGGCCCGGTCCAGCGCGCCCCGCATGAGATCGCGGACGTCCTCGACGGCCGACCGTGCGCCGTCCAGCTCGGCGCTGGCCGCAGCGCCCCTGACCCGGGACTCCGCGGCCGACTCCGGAATCCTGCGGCGTAACGCCTGATGCCACCTCAGCTCCGTGCAGGCCTGCCGAACGTGCGGGATGACGTCGTCCACCTCGGGCCAGGCGGCGATGGCACGAACGGCGTCGGCTGCGGTCGTCACCCCCGCAGCCTAGGCCGCCACCGCCCACCCGAGCCGCACTCCTGGCGTGCGCCAGACCAACTACAGTGCGCAAGGTGAGCCTGCCGACGATGCCCCTCGCGGTGGACCCTCCGTCGCATCACCCGGCGCCGGTACCCGGCGTCGGGTGATGGACGCCTCGCGCAGCCTTCCGGTCGCGGTCTCCCCAACGGATTCTCCGGTGCTGGCCGCCTTGGTGATGCTGGCGGTCCTGTTGACCGTCGCGGTGATCGTCCCGGCCCTGATCCGGCGGCGCGGCGGACTCAGCTCACCGGCGGACCGGGCGACCTACCAGACGCTGCACGCCGCCTCGCAGGCGGCGCGACACCTTCGCGAGGGCCTCACCCCCAGGGCAGCCGGACGCGCCGCCCGGGACCTTCGCCCGCTGCTCGGGGTCGCCGCGGTCGCTTTGTGTGACGCAGGTGGCACATTGGCCTGGGAGGGCAAGGGTGACCACCACCGAAGTTCGGTCCTCAGGCATGCCGAGCAGGTGCTGGCCACCGGCCGCACGGTCCGGCTCGACGAGCGACAGCTGAGCTGCAACGACCCCAACTGCCCCATCCGCAACGCCATCCTGGCCCCGGTGGTCTCGGACGAGAAGGTCGTTGCCGCCCTGGCCTCTTATCACACCTCCGTCTCGGCCGATCTCGCCCGGGCTACGGAGGCCGTGGCCGACTGGATCTCCACCCAGATCGACCTGTCCGAGCTGAACCGGGAACGCGCCCGAGTGGTCGAGGCCGAGCTGCGCGCGTTGCGGGCCCAGATCAGCCCGCACTTCATCTACAACTCGCTGGCCGCCATCGCGTCCTTCGTCCGGACCGACCCGCAACGGGCCCGCGACCTGCTCATGGAATTCGCCGACTTCACCCGATATTCGCTGCGCAGTAGGGGGGCATTCGCCACTTTGTCCGAGGAGTTGGGCAACGTCGAGCGCTACCTGGCCCTGGAGCAAGCCCGTTTCGGCGAGCGGCTGCAGGTGAGCCTGCTGGTGGCGCCCGAGGTGCTGGCCGCCTCGGTGCCCTCGCTGACGATCCAACCGTTGGTGGAGAACGCCGTCCAGCACGGCATCGAGTCCAAGGAGGGGATCGGGCACATCTCGATCACCGCGGCCGACCAAGGATCCGACGCGGAGATCATCATTGAGGACGATGGTGTGGGAGCCGCCCCCGACGTCATGCGCACCCTCCTGTCCGGGGCGCAGACCGGCGACCACGTCGGGCTCAGCAACGTCGACGCGAGATTGCGGCAGACGTACGGCGACGACTACGGCCTGGTCGTCGAGACGGCGCTGGGGGCGGGGATGCGCGTCAGCTTCCGGGTGCCCAAGTACTCCCCGCGACTGCACAGCCCGTGACGGTGGTGTCGGCCATCGCGAATGGACGCCGGGCCGATACCGATCGTGTTGTATCGACACAGTGGACGAACCCGCCCCTCCCCCGACCATTCGGCGCGACCTCGAGACCGTTGGGCGCCCCAAGTCGTACGCTCCTCGTATGTCAGCGCTGCACCCCAGCCCGTCCGCCGACCCGGGACTGCGCGTGCTCGTCGTCGACGACGAGATCCCCGCGCTGAACGAGCTGGCGTGGCTGTTGGAACAGGAAGAGCACATCGCCGAGGTGCGCACCGCCATCAGTGGCGCCGACGCGTTGCGGGCCCTCGACCTGGCACCAGCCGACGTCGTCTTCTGCGACATCAAGATGCCGGGCCTGGACGGCATGGAGCTGGCCCGTGTGCTGGGGCGCTTCGCCGAGCGTCCGCAGATCGTGTTCGTGACCGCCTATGAGGCGCACGCCGTTGACGCGTTCGAGGTCTCGGCCACCGATTACCTCGTAAAACCGGTCCGTCCGGCCCGCATCGCGGCGGCCGTCCGTAAGGTGCTGGCCAGCCGCTCCACGGTCAGTCTCAGCGTTCCCGCGCCGGGGCCCGCCCCTGAGGACGAGATGATCCCGGTCGAACTCGGCGGCGTCACCACCTTCGTCCAGCGCTCCGACATCATCTACGTCCAGGCGCAGGGCGACTATGCCCGGCTGCACACCCGCACCGGCTCCCACCTCATCCGGGTGTCCCTGACGGCCCTGGAGGAACGGTGGGGCACCGTGGGGTTCGCCAGGATTCACCGGAGCACCCTGGTATCCCTGCCCGCGGTCACCCAGGTTCGTACCGAGCACGGCCGATGCGTCGTCGTCCTCGGCGGAATCGAACTGCAGGTGAGCCGGCGACACACCCGTGAGCTGCGTGACCGGCTACTGCGGCTGCCGGGTCAGGGTCGCGGGTGAGCGGGGGTCGAGCCGAGGGTCCACGCCGGGCCACCGAGACCCCTCGCCGGGTGCGGGTGACCTCGCCGCGTCGGCAGGCCCGCACCCGAGCACCCAGCCGCCCCCCGACCGATGAGATCGACGAGCAGACCGGCCTGGGAGAGGTCTACGTCGACTACCTGCTGCGGGCGCAGCGTCGGTTGTCTGTCTCGGTGCTCGCCGGGGTCGTTCTCGTGGTGGGCACCCTTCCGCTCCTGTTTCTGCTGGTGCCGACGGTACGCGACCTGCGGGTGGGGCCCATCCGGCTTCCCTGGATCATCCTCGGCGGGCTGATCTACCTGTTCGCCTTCGCGGTGGCACGAGCGTACGTGCGGACCGCGGAACGACTCGAACGGGACTTCGCCGAGTTCCTGCATGGGCGTGACGGGGCAGTAACGGGGCAATGACCATGCCCGGCCAGCCCACCGTCTGGACCATCGTCGCCATCGCCCTGGTGTGCCTGCTCACCGTAGTCGGGGGCGCGTTGGGGCTGCGTTGGTCGCGGACCACGTCGGACTTCTACGTGGCTAGCCGCGCGGTCACTCCTGGCTGGAACGCCTCGGCCATCGGCGGGGAGTACCTTTCTGCGGCGTCGTTTCTCGGAGTGGCCGGCCTGATCTACACCAGGGGACTGGACATGCTCTGGTTCCCGATCGGCTACACCCTCGGTTACCTGGTCCTGCTGGTCATGGTCGCGGCGCCGTTGCGTCGCTCCGGGGCATACACGCTGCCGGACTTCGCGGAGTCCCGGCTGGAGTCGCGCCGGGTTCGCAGCCTCTGCTCGGTCATGGTGGTCTTGGTGGGATGGTTGTACTTGCTGCCGCAACTGCACGGGGCAGGTTTGGCGCTGCGCACCCTGACCGGTGCTCCCACCTGGTGGGGCGGGGTCATCGTGACGGTCGTCGTCACCCTCAGCGTTGTCGGCGGGGGGATGCGCTCGATCACCGTCGTGCAGGCGGCCCAGTACTGGCTCAAGCTCTTTGCGATCAGCGTGCCGGCGGTGCTTCTGCTGTGGTGGTGGGTGCGTAGCGGTCAGCCCCTCCCCGCCGTGGACTCAGCCGCAGCCGGCAGCCTCGACTTCGGCGCGGCACCCAGCCCAGCCGGTCCAGGGACGTTGGTGGGCGCCACCGGGTCGGAGAACAGCGTCGCGGCCTTCGCCGCAGACCCCGCCAGTCGTGGATACACCACGTACAGCCTGCTGGTCGGCTTGTGCCTGGGCACGATGGGACTACCCCATGTGGTCGTGCGCTTCTACACCAACCCCGATGGCCGGGCCGCGCGGCGCACCACCGTCGTGGTGATCGGACTACTGGGGATGTTCTACCTCTTTCCGCCGCTGTACGGCCTGCTGGGGAGAGTCTTCATGCCCACCCTGCCGCCTGGGACGAGCGCGGACACCATCGTCTTGCTGCTGCCCGGGACGGTGCTGCCAGGAGGCCTGGGCGTGGCCATGACCGCCGTCGTTGCCGCGGGCGCGTTCGCGGCATTCCTCTCGACCGCCTCAGGACTGACGGTGACACTCGCCGGTGTCATCAACCAGGACATTGTCCGGCCGGCATTGATGGTGGCTACCGGAGGGGACGCCGACAGTATTCACGGATTCCGAATCTCAGCAATAGTGGCCATGATCGTCCCCTTTGTGCTGGTGTTGGGAATCGGTGATCTTAGCCTGGCGACAACCGTCGGCATGGCATTTTCGGTGACCGCGTCGACGTTCTGCCCGCTGCTGGTTCTGGGCGTCTGGTGGCGCGACCTCTCGGTTCCCGGAATCACGGCCGGAATGCTCACCGGGGCGGTGTCCACCGGTGTGGCGGTCATCGTGACGGTCCTCGGCCTTGCCCCCCAGGGATGGGGGCGGACGCTGCTGGCCCAGCCCGCCGCATGGAGCGTCCCGTTGGCCTTCTGCGTGACCGTGGTGGTCTCCCTCGCGACGCCGGGACGGATCCCGGTTGGGACCTTGCGCACCATGATTCGTCTGCACACCCCCGAATCCGCCGGGCTGAGGCTGACCCGCGGGTGATCCGCGGCTGATCCGCACCTGACCCGCGCGGCTGATCCGCGGCTGATCCGCAGCTGATCCGCACTGCAGGGTCACGTCGGCCGACTCGTCACCTCACCCCCGCCGGGGCCGAGAATCGTGCCGTTCGCCTCAGCCACCGAGCGGACAGAACGACCTTTGGGCGCAGACTGCCCACCATAGAGCGCAACCGGTCGCGAGTGCTGTTCGACAGCCTCGAACCGAGGTGGTTAGTGTTCCGGCCAGCCGTCCTAAGGACGGGTGCGGACGAGTGCCATCAAACCCCGTCCGGCCAACCGGATCCATCCCTCCCCAAGACCCGCCGACTCCCTGGAGGTGTGATCGTGTCGAGTACCCCGCCGGGCGATAGCGTTGACGTGGCGCCCAGCGCCGAAGCCTATCGCGAAGTGCAACAATCTGAGGAATTCATCTACCTGCGGCGTCGTTTTCGTGGCTTCGTCTTTCCGTGGACCGCATTCTTCCTCGCCTGGTACTTCCTCTACGTCATTCTGGCCGACTTCTTCCCCAGCTTCATGTCCACCCGGGTAATAGGCAACATCAACATCGGGCTCATTTTGGGTCTGCTGCAGTTCGTGACCACGTTCGCGATCACGATCCTGTACATCCGGTGGGCCGACCGACACTTCGACCACCGCGCCCAGCGGTTGCGCCAACGCATCGAAGGAGAGGGCCTGTGATGCCCACGCTCGCCGCCGCCATGCCAGCCGCCACCGCCGTCGGCAACACCTGGCTCAATATCGGCATCTTCGCCGCGTTCGTCGTCGGCACCCTCCTGATCGTGCTCCGGGTCGCCCGTGGCAAGAAGACGGCGGCGGACTACTACGTCGCCGGCAGCGCCTTCACCGGACGCCAAAACGGCCTGGCCATATCGGGCGATTACCTGTCCGCTGCCTCGTTCCTCGGCATCGCCGGCGCCATCGCGATCAACGGGTACGACGGCTTCCTCTACTCGATCGGCTTCCTGGTCGCCTGGCTGGTGGCCCTCCTGCTGGTAGCCGAACTGTTGCGGAACACCGGCCGGTTCACCATGGCCGACGTCCTGTCGTTCCGCCTTCGCGAGCGCCCGGTCCGGATCGCAGCGGCAACCTCGACCCTGGCCGTCTCCGCGTTCTACCTGCTGGCCCAGATGGCCGGAGCGGGCGGCCTGGTCGCCTTGCTGCTCGGCATCACCTCGCAGGTCGGTCAGTCGCTGGTGATCGTCGTCGTCGGCGCCGTCATGATGGCCTACGTCGTCATCGGCGGGATGAAGGGCACCACCTGGGTCCAGATCATCAAGGCGGCCCTGCTCATCACCGGCGCCATCGTCATCACGATTCTGGTCATGAGCAAGTTCGGGTTCAACCTTTCCAGCCTGATGCAGGGCGCCGTCGACCACCCAACCAACACCAAGGGCGCCGCCCTGCTCGACCCCGGGCTCGCCTACGGCAAGTCAACGGTGAGCAAGATCGACTTCTTGTCACTGTCGATCGCGCTGGTGCTGGGTACGGCTGGTCTGCCGCACGTGCTGATGCGGTTCTACACGGTCCCCACCGCCAAGGAAGCGCGCAAATCCGTGGAGTGGGCGATCTGGTTGATCGGCCTGTTCTACCTGCTCACCCTCGTTATCGGCTTCGGCGCCGGCGCCCTGGTGGGGCCCGCCGCGATTCAGGCCGCACCGGGCAAGCAGAACAGCGCCGCTCCGCTACTGGCGTTCGAGTTGGGCGGATCGATCCTGCTGGGCGTGATCTCGGCGATCGCCTTCGCCACGATCCTGGCGGTGGTGGCCGGCCTGACCATCACCTCCAGCGCCACCTTCGCGCACGACCTGTACAACCAGGTGTTCCGCAAGGGGCAGGCCACCTCCGAGGACGAGGTCCGGATCGCCCGGCGAGCTGCCATCGTCATCGGAATCGTCGCGATCATCGGCGGGATCCTGGCCAACGGCCAGAACATCGCCTTCCTGGTTGCCCTCGCTTTCGCCGTGGCGGCCAGCGCGAACCTACCGACCATCCTGTACTCCCTATTCTGGAAGCGGTTCAACACCCGAGGTGCGCTGTGGAGCATCTACGGCGGCCTGGTCTCGTCCCTGACGCTGATCATCTTCTCCCCCGTCGTCTCCGGCAAGGCGCCGCTGACCCCGGGCGGACCGTCACCGTCGATGATCACCAACCCAGCCATCGACTTCCACCTGTTCCCGCTGGACAACCCCGGACTGATCTCCGTGCCGCTGGCCTTCTTCCTCGGCTGGCTCGGCACGGTCACCAGCAAGGAGCACAACGAGGCAAAGTTCGCCGAGATGGAGGTTCGCTCCCTGACCGGTGCCGGTGCGGTCAAGGAGACGGTCAGCCACTGAGGTCTGGCCACTCGAGCCGGCCCCCAGACGGCCGCGAGGACTCCCCGGAGAACCTCGCGGCCGTTGGCGTGCACCGACCCGACCGGCGGGGTAGTCGGCCAGGACGTCGATCCCGAAGTACTCCGCGGGGTACGTGAAGGCGCTCTCGATCCGCCACCGGGACTTCAGCGTCCGCAGCAACGCGACCGGGCACGCCGAGGTGTCCGAGGTCAGGACCTGCATCGCCACGGTCCCTTTCTCGAACCAGGTGATCTGCCACGCCGTGCCGTACCCCGGGACCTGCACGGGCTCGTCAGCACAGACCAGCGCGTGTCCGCCGGTGGTGGCGGTGGCGCCCCACAGGGGGTGGTCGCGTCGACCCCCAGACACTGTCCGATCGCCACGTCCCCGCACACCCGCGCCATCCGCAGCTGCGAGGGCTCCGCGAGCCTCTCCAACACGTGCGCAACGGCGACCGGCACCGCCCACACTCTCGGGCAAAACGAACGTATTCATGCATCCTTACTGGTGAGGAAAACCCCAGTTCGAGGGATCAACGCCGCACCAATCAGCGGCGGTCTGAGGCCGGCTCAGGAACGGCTCAGGCCCATTGCCCGGCCGCCGATGGGACACCGACGGAGGATCCGTCCGACTCCACCTGGGGTGGTGGGGGCGCTGCGCAGGAGGCGAGAAGGGCAGGGCTATGCCAGTGCGGTATTCCGCCGATGGCTCGCCAGCCCTGCCGGCCGCGGAGTCGGCGGCAGAGTCCGCGTCAGAGCCGACGGGAGAGCCCGGCTCAGAGCCGGCGGGTGAGCCGGTGGCAACGCCGCAGACCGGGCCCGGCTCCCGGATCACCGAGGCACTCGTCTCCGACGTGGCGGTGGCTGTCCTGTCCGTTCTGTCGCTGCTGCTGCCCTGGCACGAGTTGTCTCCCGGCTACGCCTCCCCGGTCATCGTCGCCGCCGTGCTGTCGGCCGTGGCCGCGATGGGCCTGCCTCGCATCGTCGTCGCCAGTGGAGTCGAGCCCGGGTCCGCCCCGCTGTCGATCGTCCGGGTGGTTCTGATCGCCCCGCTGCTCATCTTCGCCGGGCTGGTGATGGTCCGAGGGCTCGGCGGAGTCGCGGGCATCGGCCCTGGGCTCTTCCTCGGCAGCTGCGCTGCCCTGATGGCCGGCAGGCCGCGGGACTACGCGGGCACGTCATCCGCCCCGGGGATGGGCCCTCAGTTGGCAGCAGTGTGCCTGACCGGGCTCGCAGCCGGGTGGTGTGCGCTGGACGCCATCCAGCCGCTGCGTCACGGATGGTGGGAACCGGCGATGTGGGCCGGGGCCATGCCCGCCTTGGGCATGTGCGGGGTCCTGCTGTGGATGGCCAGTGATCTGGCCTGGCGCGAGCCGTACGCGGCCACCGTGACCGGCGTCTACGCGGGGGTGTGGTTCCTGGCCGGACTGCCGGTCTCGCACGGTTGGATCAGTGGCCGGGCCGACCCGCACCCCTGGCCGACAGTGGCGGTCCCGGTGACCCTGGACCCAGGTCTCGGTGGCAGCCTCACCCTGCTGGGTGCGGCCGCCATTCTAGCCCAAGGACCCGTCTCCGAACGGGCATGGCAGGCCCTACACCGCGCGGACAGCCGCCGGTGGACCGGTCTGGCGGTGTCCCTGTTGACGTTCAGCGCCATTCTGCTGGCCGGGGAGACCCTCCGGATGGTGCTGGTGCTGACTGCCGACACCGTCGGGCTGTCCGTTGACACGCCACTGGTCGCCACGCTCGCGCTGCTGGACGCCGTCTGTTTCGCGCTCGTGGGCGTATGCCGGTGGTTGCTCCTGCATCACCCTCCGCTGGGCCGGCTCGTCACGACCGTCGGTGCCGCAGCCACCTTTGCCGGCAACCTCTACTTCGTCACCCGGCCCGGGGTGCCCATCCGGGTCGAGACGTTACTGCTGAGTCTCAGCTCGGTGGCCGTGGTCGTGGCGTTGACGGCGCCCCGGTCACTTCGGGACGAGCTCGGACCGTTCCTGCCACGCGGCCAGAGGCTGCTCATCGCCAACCAAACACCGGAGTATGCGGGGGCACCCCCCGGTCCGTGGGAGGCGCCCACCTGGCCCCCGGCCACGGGGCTGTTCGACGAGCCGCAAGAGAGGTCGAGCCCGGCCGATCGGCCGCCTCCCTGACTGGATCTGCCCGTGGCCCGCCAACCGCTCACCGCAGACTGTGTCCGCCCGCCGCGCGGCCAAACCGGCACGGTTGCTGGTGTCGCCGGACGCCCTGTTGAGTGGTGGTGTTGATCGACGACGCGGAGGTTGTTGTGGCCGACGAGACCATCTCGAACTTGCTGCACGAAGGCCGGCGGTTCCCGCCCGCTGCGGAGACCTCGACCTACGCCAACGGCAAGGCCGACCTGTACCAGCAGGCCGATGCGGATCCGGACGCGTTCTGGGCGGAGCAAGCGCGCCGATACGTCACTTGGAGCACCGACTTCGACCAGGTGCTCGACTGGTCCGAGGCGCCCTTCTCGAAGTGGTTCGTCGGTGGCCAACTCAACGTGGCCTACAACTGCGTCGACCGTCACGTGGAGGCCGGCAAGGGCGACAAGGTGGCGTTCCACTTCGTCGGGGAGCCCGGTGACTCCCGCGACATCACCTACGCCGAGATGCAGCGCGACGTCGCGAAGTGCGCGAACGTGCTGACCGAGCTGGGGGTCGGCAAGGGCGACGTGGTGATGATCTACCTGCCGATGATCCCCGAGGCCGTCGTCGCCATGCTGGCCTGTGCCCGCTTGGGTGCGCCACACTCTGTGGTCTTCGGTGGATTTTCGGCGGACGCGCTGCGCTCCCGGATCGAGGACGCGAGAGCTCGGCTGGTCATCACCTCCGACGCCGGGTACCGCCGGGGCAAGGCCTCCCCACTCAAGGCAGCCGTCGACGAGGCCGTCGCGGGAACCGACGTCCAAAACCTGCTCGTGGTCAACCGGTGCGACACCGAGGTCGAGTGGGTCGACGGGCGCGACCACTGGTGGCACGAGACGATGGCCTCGGCCTCCGACCAGCACACCGCACAACCGCACGACAGCGAGCACCCGCTGTTCATTCTGTACACCTCGGGGACGACCGGGAATCCGAAGGGAATCCTGCACACCACCGGTGGCTACCTGACCCAGACGGCCTACACCAATCACATCGTCCACGACGTGCACCCCGAGGACGACGTCTACTGGTGCACCGCTGACATCGGCTGGGTGACCGGCCACTCGTACATCGTGTACGGCCCGATGGCGATCGGGGCCACCCAGGTGATGTACGAGGGAACCCCGGACACCCCGCACCAGGGCCGGTGGTGGGAGATCGTCCAGGACAAGAAGGTGTCGGTGCTCTACACCGCCCCCACCGCGATCCGCACCTTCATGAAGTGGGGCAACGACATCCCCGCCGCGTACGACCTGTCCTCGATCCGGCTGCTCGGGTCGGTGGGCGAGCCGATCAACCCCGAGGCGTGGGTGTGGTACCGGGAGCACATCGGCGGCGGCACGGCCCCGATCGTCGACACCTGGTGGCAGACCGAAACCGGTGCGATCATGATCAGCCCGCTGCCGGGCGTGACGGAACTGGTCCCAGGGTCGGCGCAGCGGCCGATCCCCGGCATCGCGGCGGACGTCGTCGACGACTCGGGACACAGCGTGGCCAAAGGATCCGGCGGATACCTCGTGTTGTCCCGCCCGTGGCCGGCCATGTTGCGCGGCATCTGGGGCGACCCGGACCGCTACGTGTCCACTTACTGGTCCCGGTTCAAGGGCATCTACTTCGCAGGTGACGGCGCCAAATTCGACGAGGACGGCAACATCTGGGTGCTCGGCCGGGTCGACGACGTCATGAACGTCTCAGGTCACCGCCTGTCCACCACCGAGATCGAGTCGGCCCTGGTCTCCCACCCGCGGGTGGCCGAGGCGGCCGTGGTCGGTGCCTCGGACGCCATGACCGGGCAGGCGGTCTGCGCCTTCGTCATCCTCCGTGAAGGAGCCGACGCATCGGCCGCCGACGACGCGACGATCGTGCAGGACCTGCGCAACCACGTCGCCAAGGAGATCGGTCCGATCGCCAAGCCCAAGTCGATCATGGTGGTGACGGAGCTGCCGAAGACCCGCTCAGGCAAGATCATGCGCCGGCTGCTGCGTGACGTCGCAGAAAACCGCGAGGTGGGCGACGTGACGACGCTCGCCGACGCCACGGTCATGGAGTTCATCAAAACCCACCTTCACCAACCCGCGTCGAGCTGACCCTGACCCATGCCTGACCCCTGGCGGAGCCGGCTCGTGGCGGCCCACCAGGGTCACTGAGCCGGGGTGCCCTCCTCGGCGCGGAGCACCGGGATGGGTTGCTCACCCGCCCTGGCGTGCCGTTCGGAGACCGCCACCACGGCCGGCCTCAGCCCCAGCCACCACTGCTCCAACGGACGGCGAGCATCGAGATCGAGCTCCTCCAGCATGTGCGCGACCGGCTGCGAAGCGATCCGACCTTCCACCATTCCGACGTAGCGTGCCTCGGCCTTCCCGGCGGCCAGCTGATCGGCAAGATCGCCGATGGCGTGCTTGACCAGCCGGGTCGCCAGGAGCCGGTCGAACGGTGTGGGATTGCCACCCTGCTGCACGTGTCCGATGATCGACTGCCGGACGTCGAACAGATCCCGGCCCTCCTCCTCGAACAGCCTGGCCAGGAAGTCGGTCGTGTACAGCTCGCTGGCCTTCTCGTTGCGGATGACCAGGAACAGCCACCTGCCATTCCGGAACGCCGAGATCATCCGGGCCGTGTCGGCGGTCAGCGAGGCCAGGGACATGCCCTCCTCAGGCAGGTAGACCCGTTCGGCACCGGAGGCCAAACCGGACATCAAGGCGAGGTAACCACACCGGCGGCCCATCGTCTCGGCAACGAAGCACCGCTGGCTCGCCGAGGCGGACTTCTTGATCTTGTCCAGGGCTTCGACGGCGTTGTTCAGCGCAGTGTCGGCGCCGATCGACAGTTCGGACCCGGGCAAATTGTTGTCGATGCTCGCCGGGACGCAGACGAACGGCCGGTTGAACGCCGGATACCGGTCCCGCTCGCTGTACAAACGGAACGCGGACATGTACGCGTTGTACCCACCGATGACCAATACGGCGTCGATCTGGTGCTTTTCGATGGCCCGGCCCACCGAGTACAGCTGCTGGAACGACGGCACCGGGCGCCGGGTACCCAGCTCCGCGCCGCCCTCGCCGACCCACCCCTCCACGTCCGCCCAGCTCAGCTCCCGGATATCGTCATCCATCAGACCCTGGAAGCCACCCCGAACGCCGAGCATCGTCAATCCCCGGTCCACCCCCAGACGCACCGCTGCCCGTGCCGCCGTGTTCATCCCGGGTGCGAGCCCGCCGGTGTGCAGGACGGCCACCCGAGGCGGCTGCGGGCGCCCTTGCCGGGCGGCCTCCTCCGCCGGGTTGGGACCCGGGGGGCGCGACAGGGTCTCGAACAGGGAGACCATCTCGGTGAACCTGCCGCCCCGGCTGGCCATTGCCGCGGCGTAGTCGTGTTCGGCGATCCGGGTGCCGACGGCCCGGGTCGCGGCGACCGACTCGACCAGCGAGATCTGAGCGATCCGGTTGGCGCGGATCCCCAGGACGTGCGGCACCGACTCGGGCGTGGCGTCCAGGACCTCCTGGACCGCCGCGTACCCGAGCAGGGTGGACATCCATCGGTCGTAGGCGCTGGGCGAACCACCGCGCTGGACGTGGCCGAGGATGGTCACCCGGGTGTCCTCGCCCAGCCTGTGGGTGAGCACGTCCTGGATGTGCACCGCCGAGATCGGGTTGCCGTGTCGGTCGGCGGCGCCCTCGGCCACCAGCACCAGGCTGTCCCGACGTCCTGCGTTGCGACCGGCCCGCAGCATGGTGCACATCTCTTCCTCCCAGCCGTCCTGCGGCGGGTCCTCCGGGATGAAGACGTAGTCACAGCCGCCGGCGATCGCGGCCATCAACGGCAGATAGCCGCAATGCCGGCCCATCACCTCGATGACGAACGTGCGCTGGTGACTAGCAGCGGTGCTGGCGATCGCGTCGATGGCCTCGACGATGCGGTGCAGCGCCGTGTCGGCCCCGATGGTCATGTCCGTGCCGACCAGGTCATTGTCGATCGAGCCGACCAGGCCGGCGATCATCAGCGCGGGGTGGGCTGCGGCCACCTCCGCGGACACCTCAGAGGCGTCCACCAGCTCGGCCAGCAGCCCCGACCAGTTCTTGCGGAACTCGTGCAATCCGGTCAGGCTGCCGTCGCCGCCGATGACGATGATCCGGTCGATCTCGTGCTCGAGCAGGTGCTTGGCGGCTCGCAGTTGCCCGGCCCGCTCCCGAAAGTCCTTGGAGCGGGCGGTGCCGATGACCGTGCCGCCACGGTGCAGGATGCTGCCAACGTCGTCCCAGCCCAACTCGCGGATGCCGGCCCCCCCGTCGACCGCCCCCTGCCAGCCCTCGTACACGGCGAAGACCCGTACCCCGACGTGCAGCCCGGTGCGCACCACAGCCCGGACCGCAGCGTTCATCCCCTGGGCGTCGCCTCCGCTGGTCAGGACGCCGATTCGGATCGGGGGCTCGGTCCGTTCGTCCATAGCCTGAGTCTCCTCGTCTGTGATGGGTGGCAGGCGGCGCTCTGCAGCCCCCATCTTGCCCAACCCGGCCGCCGCAGTAGGCCGTTGCGCCGCGCGGCGCTCCCGCGTCGTGCTTACGTCGTCCCGATCCCGCTCTGACCGAAGCCCGTTCGGGCACGACCGGGCGCCAGCCCGGCAGCCTTGGTTAGACTCGCCTGGTCGCTAAGATCGTCACGACCCGGAGTGACCCATTCGCAGCGGTGCCCAAGCGGCGCCCCCCAGGAGGAATGACGATGGCCACGGACAGCAGCATCCGCCCCCAGGGCCCGACTGGTCCTGCCGTCGAGGAGCCGACGATCGGACGGCTCGTGGCCGACGCCACCCGAGACGTCTCCAGCATCATGCGTAACGAGATCGCCCTGGCCAAGACCGAGGTGATGGGCGACGTCAAGAAAGCCGGCAAGGGCGGAGGGTTCTTCGCCGCCGCCGCCGCGTTCGCTCTGCTTGGGCTGATCTTCCTGCTGCACACCATCGCCCAGGTGCTGATCGCGATCGGGCTGGACGCCTGGCTGTCCTATCTGATCGTCACCCTGTTGCTGTTCGCCGGGGCCGCACTCTTCGCGCTGCTGGGAAAGTCGGCGGTCAGCAAGATCAAGGGCAAGCCGGAGCGCACCATCCAGACCACGAAGGAGACGATCGACGCAGTCAAGGCCAGCGCGGCCGGGTGAGCACCCCTACCGATGCCTCTCCGGTGACCCGCGACACCTCCTCCATTCTGCTACCCGGTCCGTGGGAGCACCGCTTCGTGGCAGCCAACGGAGCCCGCTTCCACGTCGCCGAGCTGGGCGAAGGACCGCTGGTTCTGCTGGTCCACGGGTTCCCGCAGTTCTGGTGGACCTGGCGGCATCAGCTGGTCGGACTGGCCGAGGCCGGCTACCGGGCGGTCGCGGTGGATCTTCGCGGTTACGGGGCCTCCGACAAGCCCCCGCAGGGATACGATGCCCGGACCCTGGCGGCCGACCTGGCCAGTGTGGTTCGCTGCCTCGGCGAGACCCGCGCGATCATCGTCGGCCACGGCATCGGCGGGTGGCTGGCCTGGTCGATGCCCACGCTGTACCCGGAGCACACCCGCGCGATCGCTGTGCTCGGGTCGGCCCATCCCGTGGTGCTGACCGCGTTACGCCGACCGACTCGGGCCCTCGGCAGTCGGCGCCTGATTGGTGCACACAACCGGGTCATGGCTGAGCACAAGCTTCTCCGGCCCGGGCGCATCGACGAGCTGTTGCGGGGGTGGAGTTGCGGCCGGTCCGGATGGCCCAGCCAGCAGGACTGCGACATCTACTCAGCCGCCATGTCCCTTCCCTTCACCGCCCACTCCGTCCTGGAGTCCTACCGGTGGATTGCGCACACCCCGTTGCGGATGGACGGCCGACGCTACCTGCGCCGGCTTCGGGCCCCGATCCAGCTGCCGGTCATTCAGCTGCACGGGGCCGCGGACGCGGCCGTTTCACCGCAGCTGGCCGCCCAGTCCGCGGCGTTCGTGACCGGGCCCTACCAATGGACCGGAATCCCCGATGCCGGGCATTTCCCGCAGGAGGAGGCGGCCGCGTCGGTGACCCACACGCTGCGGGTCTGGTTGAGCGGGCTTCCGGCAGTCTGAGGTCCAGGAGAGCCTACGAGGCGCAGCCGCCGGTGCCGACCATCCTGCTGCTCGGCTCGACGGCATCCAGCACCGGTCGCAACTCGGCCAAGGTCAGGGCATACGCGGTCGAGGCGTCGTCCAGTGACCTCGCGAACACGACCCCGACGACCCGACCGTCGGTGGTCATCAGCGGCCCCCCGGAATTGCCCGGGTGAATCTGCGCCCGAAGCGAATACACCTGACGGCGGACGCCAGCGTTGCCGTAGATGTCGTCGCCGCTGGCCTGCAGGACCGCGCGCACCCGCACCGCGTCGACTCGGTACGGACCCGCCAGCGGGTAGCCGGCGACAGCCCCCTGATCGCCGCGGTCCAGCTCCGGACCCAGCGGCAGGGCGGCCGCATCCAGGTCCGGCACGGACAGGACGGCCAGGTCGCGTTGGGGGTCGAAGGCGACCACGCCGGCCTGCAACCGGCCACCACCGGCCCGGACGGTGACGCGTTCCGACCCGGCGACGACGTGGGCGTTGGTCACGACCAGGTTGGGCCCGGCAACGAACCCGGTGCCTTCCTGGTCACGACCGCAGGCCACCGCGCGGGCGTCGATGCGGACCACCGACCGGGCCGCGTCGACGATGCCCTTGCTGCGGACGACCTGAGGGTCACCGGGATCGACCGGGGCGATCGGTTCCGCCGCCAGGTCGTCAAACACTCTGGGGAAGCCGTAGGAGTTCAGCGCCACGACCACCCGGCCGAGCAGCCGGTCGCTGGCGCTGGGGACGATGGAGTCGATGATCCGCACCATCCGCGACTGGCCCAGTGCGGACGCCAGCGGCTGGGGGGCAGCCACCCGCAGCACCCCCGCCACGAACCAGACCATGAGGGCGGCCACAGCCGTCGTCAGCACCGCCCCGAGCAGGGAATCCAGCACCCTGGCGCGGGACCGATGAAGGGGAGCTCGCAGACGACGGGTCAGCCGCAGGGCCACGAACTGCCCCAGGCCGGCGAAGAAGAGCAGCGCCGCGACCAGGAAGACCGGCCGAACGCCGGCGAAGCGCGAGGGCACCACATCGTCCAGTCGTCCCGGCAGCAACCACAGACACAAGGCCGCGCCGGCCAGCAGCCCCACCATCCCGACGACGGTGGCCACCAGCCCACGACGGTAACCACTCACCGCGTAGAGCAGCAGAGCGACCAGGAGGACCACGTCCAGCACCGTCGGGTTCATCGTGATCCCTCCGCCGGTCGTAGAAGCGGGGAATCGGCTGGCAGGCTCTCGTCGTTGCCCGATCCCGTCGGCGACGTGGCCACCGCGATGGATCTGCCGTGCTCTGAGGGCGTGGCCGAACCAGACCCTCCCGGGGCACCGGCCGTCACTCCGGCGGTGACCAGTCGGGGGGAGAATCGTTCCGGCAGCGGTCGGTGCACGCTGCGGTCCCAGTCACGTTCGAGACCGGCCAGTTCGAGGACCTTGGCGAGCAGTCCGGCGGTGAATCCCCACACGTAGACCTGAGGGGTCTCGAAGCCGGGACCCCGGTAGCCGCTGGGGTGGCTGACGGTGAACCGGTTGGCCGGTTCCACCAGGTCGTCTACCGGCACCCGGATCACCCGTTCCACTTCCTCCGGGGAGCGGACCCGCAACGGGCGGGGGGTGGCCCACCAGGCCAGCACCGGCGTGACCGCGGAGTCCGAGACCGGCAGGTAGAGCTCGGGCAGTTCGGCGACGATCTTGACCCCGGTGTCGGTCAGGCCGACCTCCTCGCGCGCCTCGCGCATCGCGGCCGAGGCCGGGCCGGCGTCATGGGGGTCCAGGCGGCCGCCGGGGAAGGAGACCTGCCCCGGGTGGGAGCGCATCCTGCTGGACCGCTCGGTCAGGACGACATCGTCACCGTCACCGTCACCATCACCGGGCCCGAACAGCATCAACACGGCCGAGGCGCGGCCCCCCTCGGGTGGCGGACGGAAACGACTGAAGTAATCGGCTGGGACCTCGCCCAGCCGGCCGGTCAGCGTCGTCATCCACGACGGGACCGGGGCGCCCCACCGGGTGGTCATAAGCCCGCCGCCGGGGTGAGCATCATCGTCGGCGCCGATTTGACCAGTGCCGCGGCGCGGGAGGGGTCGGTCTCGCCGGTCCCGTAAGAGGGACACCAGGCCGCAACCGGGCAGGCGCCGCAGGCTGGCCGACGGGAGTGGCAGACCCGGCGACCGTGGAAGATCAGCACGTGCGAGAGCACCGTCCAGTCCCGCCGCGGGATCAGGGCCCCGAGCGCGTGCTCGACCTTGACCGGGTCCTCCTCCTGCGTCCAGCCGAACCGCCGGGCCAGCCGTCCGACGTGGGTGTCGACGGTGATCCCGGGGATGCCGAACGCGTTGCCGAGCACGACGTTGGCGGTCTTGCGACCCACCCCCGGCAGGGTGACCAGATCGCGCAATCGGTTCGGGACCTGCCCCCCGAACCGCCCAACGAGGTCGGCACCCAGCCTGATCAGGGTGTCCGCCTTGACCCGGAAGAAGCCGGTCGACTGGATGGTCCGCTCGAGCTCGGTGCGGTCCGCAGCCGCGTAGTCTGCGGCGGTTCGATATCGGTCGAACAGAATCGGCGTGACCACATTCACGCGAACGTCGGTGGTCTGTGCCGACAGGACAGTAGCCACGAGCAGTTCCAACGCGTTGATGTGGTCGAGCTCGCAATGGGCGTCCGGGTGTCGTTCCACGAGCACGCGGCACATCTTTCGGGCCCGACGCTTGCGGGCCAGGTCACTCTCCGTGGCAGCCATCCCGCAGACACGGCCCCGGCCGGCTGCACGCTCCCCCCGACCCGCCCCGGACACCGGCGGCGGCGGGGATGCTGTAGACACCGGCTCAGCGTAGATGCCGTCCCTGAGCCTCCTCTGAGTGTGGAGTGAGCTCTGGCACACTAGGGGCGTGGACTCAGACGTAGTGAAGTCAGCACCCCTGTTCGCGGCCCTCAACGACGACGACGTGCAGGCGCTGCGTGCCACCATGTCGACCGTCCACCTCGACCGGGGCGACATCTTGTTTCGTGAGGGTCAGCGCGGCGACCGTCTCTATGTCATCGTGACCGGGAAGATCAAACTCGGCCGGACCAGCAGCGACGGCCGGGAGAACCTGCTGTCCATCCAGGGTCCCGGCGAGATGTTCGGCGAGCTGAGCCTGTTCGACCCCGGTCCCCGGACCGCGACCGCCACCGCGGTCGCCGAGACCAAGCTGATCGGGTTGGCCAACGACGCCCTGCAGGACTACCTACGGGAGCGGCCGGCGGTCGCGCTCGCGCTGCTGGCGGCCCTGGCCAAGCGACTGCGCAAGACGAACGACTCGCTGTCCGACCTGGTCTTCACCGACGTGCCTGGACGGGTCGCCAAGGCCCTGCTGGACCTCTCCGAACGGTTCGGCCGACCCTGCGAGGACGGGGTCCTAGTCGCTCACGAACTGACCCAAGAGGAGCTTGCCCAGCTGGTGGGCGCATCTCGAGAGACGGTGAACAAGGCGCTGGCCGACTTCGCCTCACGTGGCTGGATCAAGTTGGAGGCCCGAGCCGTCCTGCTGCTGGACGTCGACCGCCTCGAGCGCCGCTCCCGCTGAACCGCCCGCCCCCCGAGGCCGGGCACCCCGTGCCAGCAGGCGACTCATCCGCGCCGGTGGCTAGTGCAGCCGACCGCGCAGGTAGTCCAGCTGTGCCAGCACGCTGAGCCGCGCCGCCGGCCAGAGGTCACGAGGGACGTCGGCGTAGACGAGGGCCACGACGGCATCGGGGTCCTCGCCGGTGCCGGACGCCATCGCGTCCCGGACCTGCGCCAGCCGCTCGTGCCTGTGCTCCAGGTAGAACCGGACCTTTCCCGCAGCGTCCTCGACGGTGGCGCCATGTCCGGGCAGCAGGCGGGTCACCTCCCCCGACGACGTCATCCGCTCCAGCCTGGCCAGGCTGTCCAGGTACTCCACCAGCACCCCGTCCGGCCAGGTGACCACGGTGGTGCCCCAGCCCAGCACCGTGTCGCCGGTGAGCAGGGAGTTCTCCGCCGGCAGGAGGAAGGAGACGCTGTCTCGGCTGTGCCCTGGGGTGGCCACCACGGCCACGTCCAGACCGTCCAGCCTCAGCCGGTCGCCGTCTCGCAGGTCAGCATGGCCGGGACCGATGGCATGTACCGGGGCGCGAGTCAGCTCCCCGAACCGGGCGGCGGACTCAGCGTGGTCCCAATGCCCGTGAGTCAACAGCGTCAGGGCGACCCGCTGCCCCAGCCGAGCGACCGTGCCGAGCACGGCATCGAGGTGACCGTCATGTAGAGGTCCAGGATCAACGACAACACACCGCTGCGCCCCTGGCTCGGACAGGATCCACGTGTTTGTCCCCTCCAGGGTCATCGAGGAGGGGTTCGGCGCCAACACGCAGAGCGCCCGGGTGGTCGCGGCACCACCGACCCACTCGGTCCGGGTGCTCACGGTCCACGCCCATCGCCGATCGGGACCCCACCGATCGGGACCCCGCCCGCACGACCAGCCGCGCTCATGCCGACAGCTCGGTGCGCAACACCCAGCCCGCGTCCGTCTCCACCAGAACCGGCATCACCCGCAGCAGCGCGGGTCCGTGGCGCATCGCCGCCTCCGCGGACTGCGCCGCGGCCAGCTGCTCGATGCAGACCAGGGTGGGTGGCAGCATCAGGGACCGGCGCTGCCCGGCCTCGTCCAGCAGCTGCCACGGACTCACCCACAGGGCCAGGTCCGCCTCGGACGTCTGGTCGTCCGGCGTTTGCCCGTCCGGCAGCAACGCCACGAAGAAACGGGTGTCATACCGACGCTTCTCGAACTCCGGAGTCAGCCAGTGCGCACGTGCCCGCATCAGGTCGGTGCGCAGCACTAGCCCCCGACGGATCAGCAACTGGGCGAACGACTGCTCCCGACTGAGGAGCGCGGCGCGTTCCGTGTGCCACTGCGGGCCGCTGACGTCAGCCACGACGGTGTCCTCGTCCGGGCCTGCCAGCAGCACGCCGCACTCCTCGAAGACCTCCCTGGCGGCCGCAACCACAAGCTCCCTGGCCTGCGCCTCGTGACCGGTGGCGAGCTGGTCGGCCCACTGCTGCGGGGATGGCCCGCACCAGGGCAGCGCCGAGTCGGCGTCCCGCTCGTCCACCCCACCGCCGGGAAAGACCATGACGTTGGGCGCGAACTCCATCGTGGAGACCCGACGCAGCATGAACACCTCTGGCCCGCCCCACGTGACGGGCAGCGACGGGTCGCGCACGAGCATCACCGTCGCGGCAGGCTTGGGCTCGGCCAACCGCCGATCCGGGCTGGACAACCAGGCGTGCGCAGTCGCGGCGAGTTGCTGAGGGATCGGGAAGTCCCGGATCACGGTCGACATGCAGGTCACCCTTCCCGGCCCGTCACGGCGCCAGCGAGACGATCATCTCCACCTCGACCGGGGAGTCCAACGGCAGGCTGGCGACCCCCACGGCGCTGCGGGCGTGGATCCCGGCCTCCCCGAAGGCCTTGACGAGCAGCTCGGATGCCCCATTGACCACGGCGGGCATCGCCACGAAAGATGGATCACACGCGACGAAACCCACCACCTTGACCACCCGGACCGTGTCCAGGTCGCCCACCACCAACTTCACCGCAGCGATGGCGTTGAGGGCGCACTGTTGCGCGAGTTCCTTGGCCCGCTCGGGCTGCACCTGACCCGGGCCCGTCCCGACCTTCCCCGTGACAGGCATTGCCCCATCGACCATCGGCAACTGCCCCGAGACGTACACCCAAGGTCCCTGCCGCACGGCCGGGACGTATGCGGCGACCGGGGCCACGACCTCGGGGACCGTCAGGCCAAGCTCGCCCAGTCTGTCTTCGACGGCGCTCATCTCACGCAGGCCTTTCTGGGGTGGGCCGCAGCGGCGGCGGGCGGTGGCCGGGCGGTGGTCGTCGGGCGGAGCGGCAGGGCGGCGCGTGGGATCGGCCCGACGGGAACCCGGACTCAGCCGACGGGTCGCTTGAAGTAGGCGACGAGATTCCCATCCGGCATGACCAGGACCTGGACGAGCTCCCACCCGTCCTGCCCCCAATTGTTCAAGATCTGCTGGGTCGAGTGAACGATGAGCGGTGTCGTCGCGTACTCCCACGAGGTCATATCCGAACTGTAGTGGGCCGAGCTTCCCCCCGTCCCGGTCCCCGCGCCCGCCCGCAGAAAAGGACTCGAGTTCCAGTCTGTGCCCGTCGTCACGGACCCGCCTCCCCCACCCGGCAGGCGCGATCCCCGGGGGCGTTCATAGACTGCGGGCATGGCCCTCGACGCCGTCACCACTGCGACCAACCCCCGGTTGAGCTGGCCTGACGCTCGCCTGCACATCGTGACAGGCAAGGGAGGGACCGGAAAGACCACGGTGGCGGCCGCGTTGGCGTTGGCGCTGAGCACCGACGGCCGCCGGGTCCTGATCGCGGAGGTGGAAGGGCGGCAGGGCATCAGCCAGGCCCTGGACGTTCCGCCGCTGGCGGTCGAGGAGCGACTGCTGTTGCGGGTCCCCGGCGGCGGCGAGGTCTGGGGCATATCCGTGGACGTCAAGGCCGCGCTCCTGGAGTACCTGCAACGTTTTTACCACCTCGGGCGGGCCGGCAAGACTCTGGAACGCCTGGGCGCCATCGACTTCGCCACGACGATCGCGCCGGGGGTGCGGGACGTCCTGGCCATCGGCAAGGTGTACGACACGGCCCGCCGGACCCAGGTGGCCCCATCCGGACGCCGGCAGCGGGACCGCGCTGAGTCTGGCGTGCCCCCCACCTTCGACTACGACGCCGTCGTGCTCGACGCCCCGCCGACCGGACGGGTACTGCGCTTCCTCAACGTCAACAGCGAGGTGGCCAACCTGGCCAGGGTGGGGCCGATCCGGCACCAGGCCAACTCCGTGACCGAGCTGCTGAAGTCCCGGGCGACCCTCGTGCACGTGGTCACCCTGCTCGAAGAGATGCCGGTGCAGGAGGCCGCGGACACCATTACGGGGCTGCGGGCAACCGGCCTGCGGGTCGGAGCTGTTGTGGTCAACCAGGCCCGCGAACCCCGGCTGGGACCGGAGGACATGCGTGCCGCTCTGGATGGTCAGTTGGACATCACCGCACTGTCCGAAGACCTGGCCCGCCTCGGCCTGCCACACGACGAGAGCACCGTGGCGGGACTAACCGCGCAGGCCCAGGAGCACAGCGAGCGGATCGCCCTGGAGGACGACCAGCTGGCCGCCGTCGATGCCATGGGGCAGCCGGTCCTGGTGCTGCCGGCGCTGGCCGAGGGGGCGGACGCGGACGCGGTACGCCGGTTGGCGCACTGCCTGACCGAGCAGGCGGAGTGGTGACGTGACGACTTCCCCCGACACCCCGGCTGGGCTCCCACGTAACGCCCGCCGGATCGCCGACCTGCTCCGCGGTAGCGGCCATGCACAGGCTCCCGACCTGCGCATCCGCGATCTGCTGGCCGACCCGGACACCGCCATCGTGGTGTGCTGCGGGGCCGGCGGCGTCGGCAAGACAACCATAGCGGCGGCGTTGGCCCTGTACGCCGCGGAGGCCGGACGCCGGGTCGCGGTGCTGACCATCGACCCGGCCCGCCGGCTCGCCCAGTCCATGGGCCTGACCGAGCTGGACAACACCCCCCGGGCGGTCCCGGGGATCGACACCGGTGCCGGCGGCAGCCTCGACGCGATGATGCTCGACATGAAACGCACCTTCGACGAGGTGGTCCAGACGCACACCACCCCTGAGAAGGCGGAACAGATCCTGCGCAACCCGTTCTACGAGGCGCTGTCGAGTTCCTTCGCCGGCACCCAGGAATACATGGCGATGGAGAAGCTGGGGCAGCTGTATCTGCAGCGACACGCCGACGGAGGCCGATCCTGGGACCTCATCGTCGTGGACACCCCCCCATCGCGCTCAGCGTTGGACTTCCTGGATGCCCCCAAACGCCTCGGGTCCTTCCTCGACGGCCGGTTCATCCGGCTGCTGCTGGCTCCGGCCAAGGCCGGCGGCCGCGTGTATCTCAAGGTGATCTCCACCGGCGTGCAGTTGGCGTCGACGGCGATGTTCAAGATCCTCGGGTCCCAACTGCTCAGCGACGTCCAGAACCTCGTCTCGGCGTTGGACACCATGTTCGGCGGGTTCCGGGAACGCGCCGATCAGACGTACGCCCTGCTGCAGCAGCAGGGCACCGCGTTCCTGGTGGTCGCCTCGCCCGAGCGGGACGCGCTACGCGAGGCCGGCTACTTCATCGAACGGTTGGCGGCCGACGGGATGCCTCTGGCCGGGCTCATCGTCAACCGGATGGCGCATACCCGTGCCGCCCACCTGGCGCCGGCCACGGCCGCGACCGCGGCGGACATCCTCGCCGAGATGGGCGGTAGAGACACCACACAGGGTGTCTTGCGGTTACATGCGGACCTGTCTGGCATCGCCGAACGGCAGCACGCGCTGGTTGAGCGGTTCCTGGACGCACACCCCGGAGTCCCGGTGGCTCGGGTTCCCGCAGCCGCGCAGGACATCCACGACCTGGTCTCCTTGCGGGACATCGGTTCGGCGCTGACAGCGGAATGACCCGACCTGGCTTCGATGCCTGTCCCCCTGGTTTCCGTCGCCCCCCGGTCCCCCGACTGGCAAGCGCACGACGCCCCCGGTCGCACGCCCTCACGGGCAGATCAGGCGGACCGGCGCCGTTCCCGGTCGGCCTGGAAGACGGCCCGCCACGACGGCATGCTGGGGTGCCGGCGCAAGATGGCCCGACGTTCTCGTTCTGTCATCCCCCCCCACACGCCGAACTCGGTCCGATTGTCCAGGGCGTCGGCAAGGCACTCGGCGACAACGGGGCAGCGCTGACAAATCAGCTTCGCTTCTTGCTGAGCCGCCCCCTGCACGAAGAGTGCGTCCGGTTCCGACCTACGGCACGCGGCCGAGGGTGTCCAGTCCTCCACCCACGTGCTCTGGTGAACACGCTCAGACGTTGCTGTGATCGTCATCGTTGTCCCTTGGTTTTGCCAACTTGATTCTTGCTTGGTTCACGGCAGTGTAAAGCAATGCCCAAGTTGAGAGTAAGAAGGCAAAGCGTTGGCTACTATGCCCCAGTCGGGTGGTTGCGTCCTGGCCCGGTTGTACTAGTCACCTTCCTGAGCTGGGCTTTCGTCCTCACTCACGCATCAAAGTGACGTAATCTACCGGCCCGAGTGTCCGGCCCGTGAGCACGCGGCGGCGAAACGGCGGCAGACCCACCCTGGGCAGCCCGACGCGGTCACGATCTGACACGTCGCCGCCGCGACGTTCGGGACCGCTCGCGATGCCGATTACCCTTGTGTATATGCAGCCAGGCTCGACCCGCCCCTCCGCCGTCGCCAGCCTCCTCGGGGCTTTCGTCGCCGCCGCTGTCGTCCTGGGTTTCCTGGGAGCCGGCGTCCTGCTCCCACTGGCGGGCCTGACCGGCACAGTCACCCGGCAGATGGTAGGCACCTTCGACGCACTACCGCGTGAGTTCGGGGTCTCGGCCATGGCGCAGCAGTCCAAGGTGTACGCCAACAACGGCAAGACCGAGATCGCCACCCTGCTGGAGCAGAACCGACAGGTGGTGCCGCTGACCAAGGTGGCCCCGATCATGCGCAAGGCGCAGCTGGCCATCGAAGACGACCGCTTCTACCAGCATGGCGGGATCGACACCCGGGGCATCGTCCGGGCGTTCCTGTCCACCCTGCAGAATAACCGGCAGGGTGCTTCGACGATCACGCAGCAATTCGTCCGGCAGACCCTCGTCAACACGGCCCTGCGCAATGAAGACCAGGAGGGGGTGCGAGCCGCGACCACTCAGTCGGGGGCGGCCGGGGTGGTTCGCAAGATCCAGGAGGCGAAGTACGCCATCTCCCTGGAGCAGAAGCTGTCCAAGGACCAGATCCTGCAGGGTTACCTGAACATCGTGTTCTATGGTGCCGGCGCCTACGGAGTTGAGGCCGCCGCTTTGCGGTACTTCGGAGTGCACGCCTCGAACCTGAACCTGGAGCAGTCCGCCCTGCTCGCCGGTCTCGTGCAGCAGCCCACCGCGTTGAACCCACTCCAGCATCCCGACCGCGCCCTGAAGCGGCGCAACCAGGTCCTCACCCGGATGCGGGAACTGGGCATCATCTCCGCGGCACAGCTCAGCAAGTCGATCCGCACCCCGCTGGCGTTGACGGTGACCACGCCGAAGGCCTCCTGCCTGAGCGCGAGCGACCCATACATCTGTGACTACGTGGTCAAGTGGCTGCTCAACCAGCCGTCCCTGGGCAAGGACGTCAAGGAACGGGAGCGGACCATCCGCAGCGGCGTCAAGATCGTCACGACGTTCGACATGGATCTGGTCCGCTCGGCCAAGAAGTCCATCCGCGCTCGGGTGTCCGGCCGGGACAGCAACCGCGGCGCCGCGGCCGCGGTCGTCGAACCGGGCACCGGCAAGGTACTCGCCATCGCCCAGAGCGCCGACTACAAGAAGACCCAGGTCAACTGGGCCGTGGACTTCAAGTACGGGGCGTCGAGCGGCTTCCAGATCGGGTCGACGGCGAAGATATTCGGGCTGGTCACGGCCCTCAAACAGGGCTGGTCAGGCTACCGGACGCTGTATGCCCCGCCGGATGGCACCCGGTATTCGGCCAAGCGGCTTGGTGGCACCGAATGCGGCATGAGCGGCTCGTTCGGTCCGCGCAACGCCGAGGCCAACGAGAGTGGGACGATGTCGCTTCAGCACGCCACCGCGGCGTCGGTGAACACGGCCTTCCTGGCGCTGGCCGCCGAGGTGGGGGTCTGCAACGAGAAGCAGACGATGGTCGACATGGGCCTGCACACCAGTTACAACGGCCAGTTCGGCGACCCCAACAAGAACGGTCACTTCGGGGACCAGGGGCCGGCCGGGGTCATTCTCGGCGCCGACAACGCCTCCCCGATGACGATGGCTGCCTCGACCGCCACCCTGCCCTCGGGAGGGCAGTTCTGCGAGCCCGTCCCGGTGGTCAGCGTGACCGGTTACGACGGCACGAAGTTCCCGGTCGCCTCCAGCCAGTGCCGCAAGGCGATCGACGGCAGCGTGGCCTACGACGCCACAAGGATCCTGCAGACGGTGATGTACTCCGGCGGCACGGCCAGCAACATCGGCGGGCTGCCGGACCGAGCCTCGGCGGGTAAGACCGGGACGTCTGACGCCGGCAAGCAGACCTGGTTCGTGGGGTACACCCCGCAGCGCAGCACCGCCGTATGGTACGGAACCCCCCGCCGCCCACGACCGACCGGCGCCTACGGAGCCACGGTTGCCGCCCCCATTTGGCGATCGATCATGATCGCGGCGCACGAGGGTCTGGACCCCAAGCCGTTCCGGCGGATCCGGTCAGAGTCGGACGACCCGAACCAGATCGAGGTGCCGGACGTGACCGACCGGGCGCGGTACACCGCCCGGTCGATGCTGGAGGAGGCCGGCTTCGAGGTGCGGATCTCCGAGAGCCGGGTGCGAGCCCCACAGGTAGGGGCCGGCCGGGTGGCCTACACCGAGCCCAGCGCCGGCAGCACGATCGCCAAGGGCTCTCGGGTGACGCTGCACCTGTCCCGCGGTTACGAGATCCGGCGCACCCAGACACCCAGTTCCACCTCGACCCGAACGCGCACCTCCACCCCCACGACAACAGCCTCGCCACGCGCTACAGCGCGGACCACACCGGCCACGCCACGCCCGGCTGGGGCGGCGGCTTCGACCCCTGCCGCCGGCTGACGTGCCGGGCGGTAGGTCGCTGACCAGGCGGGTCCTGCGGGGAGCAGCGCGGGTGACGGTTGCTGGCGTCGGTGCGGTCGCCTACGCGTCGGTGATCGAGCGGAACGCGTTCACGTTGCGCCGATTCGACCTGCCGGTGCTGCCCGCAGGGGCTCCCCCGATCCGGGTCCTGCACCTGACCGACCTGCACCTGCTGCCCCGGCAGCGGCGCAAGATCGACTGGGTCCGCAATCTGGCCTCCCTGGCGCCGGACCTGATCCTCAACACCGGTGACAACCTGGCCCACCAGGACGCCGTGGGTCCGGTGCTGGAGGCGCTGGACCCGTTCGCCGGACTACCCGGCGCCTTCGTGATGGGGGCCAACGACTATTACGCCCCCACCCTGAAGAACCCGCTGAACTACCTGCGCCACAAGGACCCGAACCCGACCAGCCCCCGGTTGCCGACGGTGCAGTTGATCCGCGGCCTGACCGAGCGAGGCTGGCTGGACCTGAACAACGCTCGTGCCCCGCTGGCCGTCCGGGGCCTCGACCTGGACATGGTGGGCGTGGACGACCCACACATCGGCCGGGATCGGTACCACCACGTCTCGGCCCCAGCCCGCAGCGACGCGGACTTGACCGTCGGGGTGCTGCACGCCCCGTACAGCCGGGTCCTGGACGCGATGGCCGCCGACGGCGCTGGTCTGATCATCGCCGGCCACACCCACGGCGGCCAGCTTGCGGTGCCGCTGGTGGGGGCCCTGGTGACCAACTGCGACCTGGACCGGCACCGCGCCAAGGGGATCACTCGGTGGTGGCCCGGCGCCAACGGCGTGCCGGGCTCACACGCCCCCGCGGATGCAGCCTGGATGCACGTCTCGGCCGGGCTGGGGACCTCCCCCTACGCCCCGGTCCGGTTCGCCTGCCGCCCCGAAGCAAGCCTGCTGACGCTGCGTCCGGCGACCGACTGACGGAGCCCTGGCGGGGGCCTCCGGCTGTGACGCATCCCCGCAGCTCAGGCGGTGTATACAGAGGGATTCGGCAACTGCCTGCCCGGTCCGATAGCCTTAGCCGGTTGCCGCCGATCCGACGGGTCGGAGCACCACGGGGTGTGGCGCAGCTTGGTAGCGCGCTTCGTTCGGGACGAAGAGGCCGCAGGTTCAAATCCTGTCACCCCGACCGTGTTTCCGCAGGCCAGAGGCCCGCACCAGAGCTGGTGAGGGCCTCTCTGCTGCCGGTACAGCAGTAAAAACAGGGCAAGTACAGCAACGACAACGAGATTTGACCTGGGGCGCAATGGGCTCCCTTCAGCCTGGTTTGCGCTTCGCGCGAGACGAAGAGGCCGGAGGCGAAAACAACTGTCAGCGCAACCAGGGTTCCCGCAGTTCATCCGTGATGCAGGCATCCCGTGGTTACCGGTGAACACCAGGTGGACAGCTCATTCGGGCGAAGTCGGCTCCCGATTGCTGGCGACGGTCAGGGCGGAGATGACGTCGCCCAACGGGGGCACACCCGAGAGCCCTGCCGGGGTGGCATAGACGCGGCAGGCAAACGCCGGGCTCTGCCCGGCGACGCCGAACGGGTCGACGCCGTCGATAAGGATCGTTGGCGAACCAACAAAGACACGTTCCTCCGCCTGATCCTGGCTGGCAACTACGGTGGTGCGGACCGGCTGCCCAGCCAACCCCAAGCGATCGAACGCTGAGCGCAACACCGACAGCGCGACCGACTCGTTCGGGCAGTCCGGCACGACGAGAAGCTCCACATCCATAACGCTCATCTTGTACCCGCCGTAGCCCCCTCAGGAACCACGGGCTTGCCGCCGCAACTGGGATCGCCAGCCGCCGTACCGAAGGAACATCGCTGATCCACCCCTTCAACAGCCGACGGGGCGAGTGGCGAGCCTTCAGTGAGTCCTCCGTCGAGGCCTCTCGGCGTGTACGTCGGTGCCTCG
>DASQEP010000004.1:0-6543 GCA_035633615.1 Dermatophilaceae bacterium | reverse complement strand
GGGCTGTCCGGGCTGGCCGACGGGGCGGACTCCGCGGCGTCCGCCGGACAGGACCTCGCCGGCGGGGCGGGCGCCCTGCAGCAGGACGGCACCGCACCAGCTGCGCAGGGCGTCCTTGACGCCTCCACCGACCCGGCGCTGGCGCAGGCGTGGCTCGAGGCGACCGCAGCCCGCACCGCGGACGCCCTGCCCTACGGCCCGCCAGTCGGCGCGCAGGGCAACGTCGCCTACGTGTTCACCCTCGCCGAGGTCCCCGCGCCGCGCTCCTTCTGGGAGCGCATCCGCAGCATGTTCGGCGGCTGAGGGTCGGGCGGTGACCGCAGCCGCAGCGAGGTCGGTCCTGAAGCTCCCTCTGCCTGTCAATACCGACCCCTGTCAGTACTGGCGCCGCGAACGCGAGCTCAGCACCGCCGCTCCCCCGAGGACCAGCAGGGCGAGGGCCAGCAGCCCCACGGATCCCACCCTGGCTCCAGTGTCGGCCAGGCCACCCGAGTCGCCGTCGTTGTTTCCCGCGCCATCGTTGGAGTCACCGTCGTTGTCCCCGGATCCGCCGGTGTCCCCGTCGAGGGGAGGCACCCTGAGGGCCGCCTCCGCAGAGCCGCAGTCGACCGCGGTGGCACGCAACGATGCAGCCTGGACACCTGAGGGCGCCGGCGAGCAGCCGGCAGTGATGGTGGCGACATTGGTCACCGTGGCCTCAGCCGGCGCCGTGATGGTCGACACCACGCCGAACGAGACCTGCGCACCGACCGGAAGGGACGCTGCGTAGGTGCAGGTCACCGGCTCGGTGACACCGCACTGCCACCCGCTGCCCTGGGCAGCGACGAGCTCCAAGCCGACCGGAAGGTCATCGACCACGACTATCGGGGCCGAGGTCGCGTTCGGCCCGTTGTTGGTCACCGTGATCTCGAACACCGCGCGGTCGTCGTCCTGGTCGATGAGCTCCTTGACGATGTCCAGGTCGACCAGCGGCGACACGACCGCCGGGTCTGTCGCCGTGTTGTTGTCCGTCCGTGTCTCCTCCGACGGGCTGCTGACCGACACGACGTTGGTCACGCCTGGGTAGGCCGTTGGCAAGACGTTGACCGACAGGCTGATGGTCAGGGACTTGTCGACCCCCAGCGGGTCGGCTGCGGTGCAGGTGACCACCTGACCGACCGCCGCGCAGGCGACGCCCGACCCGGTGGCCGACACGTACGTCAAGCCCGCCGGGAGGGTGTCGGTGATGACGACCCCGGGTGCCGGCGTCGGGCCGTTGTTCGTGACGAGAACGGTGTACGTGGCCCTCTGGCCGACCTGGAACGAGCCGGTGTGGGACTTGCCGATCGCGAGATCCACGAGCGCGGGGACATCAACCTCATCGGTGTCCTTGTTGTTGTCCTTGTCCGGGTCGAAGGTGGCAGATCCGACCTCCGCGAGGTTGACCACGGACGGGTAGGCCTGCGGGCCGACCTTCACCACAAGCGTGATCAAATCGGCCGTGGCCCGCGGGCTCAGCACACCTGCCAGATCGCAGGTCACCACGGATGCGGCCTCCGAACAGGTCCAGTCCGGCCCGGTCGCACCCTCGGCAGACACGTACGTGAGCCCCGTGGGGAGCTTGTCAGTGACGACGACATCCCGCGCCACCGAGGGCCCGGCGTTGGACACCTTGAGGGTGAACGTCAGCTCGTCGCCGACCCGCGCAGCACCCGTGTGCGACTTGACGATCGACAGATCCGCCTGCTCGCCGACGTCGACCGGAACCGAGTCGTCGTTGTTGTCCAACGTGACCTCGGTGGTGCGGGTGCTGACGACCGCGTTGTTCGAGTACGTCCCCTCGGTCACCGTCGGGTCGATGCTCACCAGCAGGGACAGCAGCGGCGCCGTGGTACCCGCGGGCAGTGGATCCTGCCTCGGGTCGGGATTGCCATCCTCGCCCAGGATGCAGGTCACGACGTCCCCGGTGGGTGGGCTACCCGCCCCGGGGACGGCCGCGCAGTACCACCCGGTGCCGGCGGCCCCCGCATATGTGAATCCAGAGGGCAGTGTGTCGATGACTGTGATCGGTGCCACGGCGTCGGACTTCCACTCGTTGGTCACCAACAAGTCGTACGTGAGCTGCTCACCGGCATCGAGCGTCTCACCCTCGGGCAGGGACCGGACCGTCTTCTTCAGCACAAGGTCGGCGATCGCGACAACCGGCACGTCAGCGGTGCCGGTGTTGTTCTCCGGGTCGTCGCCGGGGGTGCTGGTGCTGACGGTGGCGGTGTTCACCAGGGTGGTGCCGTTGGGCACGCTCGCGCCGACAGAGGCGGTGATCGTGATCGGCGGCGCCGCACGAGGGGTGCCATCCGGGTTCGCAGCGGCGGTGGGACGGGTGCACTGGTAGGTCAGCCCGCTGACCGTGCAGGTCCAGCCGTCGCCGGAGGCCGAGACCGGGGCCATGCCCGCCTCGAGGGTGTCGACCACGATGATGCTGTCGGCATCGGACGGGCCCTCGTTGGTGACGGTGACGGTGAAGTCCACGTCCGTCCCGGCCGTCACCGGGTCGGTCCCCACCCGGGTCTTCACCAGTGAGATCTCTGCCTCGTCGACGACCTTCACGTCCTCGGGGTCGGTGTTGTTGGCGATGTTGGGGTCGTTGGTCGGGGACTTGACGGTTGCGCTGTTGCGGATCGTGGTCGGGCCGGCATCGGGGTCGACGTCGAGGACCAGCGTGATGACCGGGGCGACGCCACCGTTGGGGTCAATGAGGGTTGATGCGGCGAGGTCGGAGGCCCGCTCGCAGGTGACGGTGCGGTTAACGTCGGTGTAGGCGCACGTCCAGTCCGTGCCGGTGGCGCTTCCGGGACCCGGCCAGCTCAGCCCGTCCGGGATCACATCGGTCACCGTGATCTTCTGGCGCGCCACTGACGTGCCGTTGTTGGTCACGGCCAGGGTGTAGGTGACCTTCTCGCCCGCGGTGACCGGGTTCTGCTCGGCGGTCTTGACGATCTGCAGGTCGGCCAGCGTCTCGGTGCCGGTCTCATCGGGATCCGTGTTGTTGAGCGGGTCCGGGTCGGTCGTGGGGCTTGACACGGTGGCGGTGTTGCTGATCGGGCCGATCGGGAGGTTCTGGTCGATGTTCACCAGCACCGTGAGCGTCTCGTTGGCCCCGGTGGGCATGGTTGTGGGGCTGGCCCCACCACGGATGCACGTGAGCACCTGCCCCACCGGCGAGCAACCCCAGGCCCCAGCCGTGGCAGTGACCGAGTCGAAGGTCAAGCCGGCGGGCAGCGTGTCCGTGATCTTCACGTCTGCGGCGGCATCCGACGGGCCCTTGTTGACGACCTGGAACTCGTAGGTCCCCTTCGCCCCGGCGATGAAGCTGCCCTTGTGGCGCTTCTCGATGGACAGGTCGGCCCGTCGGGTCACCTTGCTGGTGACGGTCGAGGTGTTGTTCCCGAGTGTTGTCTCAGGAGTCGTCCCGCTGACCCGTGCCGTGTTGACCACATCGGCGGTCTGCGAACTGGGAATCCCCACGACCAGGACGATCTGGTCGGCCGGCTGTCCGGCGGCCAGATCGGTGGTCCTGGTGCAGATGACGACTCCGGCATCAGCGCCGGTTCCCTCGAGGCACCCCCATCCCACGCCGGAGGCCGACCGGAAGGTGGCGCCCGGGGGCAACGTGTCACGCACCACGATGTTCGCGCGGCTCACGCTCGGCCCGAGATTGCTCACGTCGATCGTGTAGGTCGCGTCCAACCCGGCGACGAGTTCCCCGGACAGCTTCTTCACCACGCGCAGATCCGCCTCGGCACGCACAGTGGCCGTCGCAGGGTCACTGTTGTTGGCCAGGTTCGGGTCGAAGGTCTTGGCTCTGACAGCAGCGGTGTTGAGGTAGGTCGTCCCGCTCGGGACGTTCGAATCGACCGCGACGGTGATCACGATCGGGTCGAACGCCGCGCCCAGGGCTAGCGTGTCGGCGGCCACGGTCCGCACGCAGCGCACCGTCCCCGGCGTCCCGGCGACGGGCAACAGTGAGCAGGTCCATCCCGGACCGGTCGCCGAGACGTACGTCAACCCGGCCGGGGTTGCCGGCAGCGGGTCGGTCACCACAAACGGGCCCACGGCGGGGTCAGGACCGAGGTTTCGCACGACCAGGGCGAACGAGCCGCTTGCGCCAGCAACGAAGTCCCCGGCGGCCTTGTCGATCGCCACGTCGGCGGCGTTGATCCGCGCCACAGCTGTGGCCACCTTCGACGAGTACGGGCCCGTGAGGTTACCCGGGGCGCCAGTGGCGTCGTCAGCTGTCGCCCGCACCGAGTTGGTGTGTGCCTTCGCTGAGCCAATCGGATTCGGCGTCGGAGGCGGCCCAACCGCTGCCTCCAGCGGGGTGGCACGGAAGGTCACGATGGCCTTCTCACCGACCAGAAGGTCGCCCGCGTCGGCCCAGGTCAAGGTCTGTTCGATCCCCGTGACGGAGAGCGCTGGATCGGTGGTGATCGCCGCAGCCCCGGGGAACGCCACCGAGGCAGATCCCGGCACGAAGCGCCAGTTCGGCGGCAGGGTGTCGACCAGGTCGACATCGAACGCGCCCGCACCCCCGGTGTTGGTCACCTCGAAGCGCCAGGCGAACTCGTCGCCGATGTAGGCGATCGGTCCGTTCGGCGCGGTCTTTACGGCAGTCAGGGCGGGGAACAGTGGCGTGACCGCGGTCGTTGTTGACGGGCCGTTGTACTCGCGCCGGTCGCGCGGGCCGCCATTCGTGGCGTCCGGGAAGCCGGGCGGGTAGTCCTTGGGCAGCGAGTAGTAGGTGCCCACGTCCACGGTGTTCGTCTGCGGCGTCGCGTTGATGGTGGGCGAGGGGGCCAGGCGTGCGGAGTAGGTGAACGCCACGGACCCGCCGGGCGCGATCGGCCCGGGGACGGTCCAGGTGATCGTCCCCCCGGAACCGTCGGGCTCAGTTCCGGTGAGCACACCGCCGGACACTGTGAGCGAAGCCGGCACGACCACAACACCACTGGGCACGGCATCAGTGATGGTGGCGTCATAGGCCGCACTGACATCCGGGCCCGACTCATTGGTCACGGTCACCGTGTAGGTCCATGTCTGGCCCGGCTCGACGTTGGAGTCCGAGACCGTCTTGGTCGGCGTCAGGGATGGTTGCGTGACGTTCACGGTGGCAGTGCGCGGCCGGCTGGTCTGGTTCCAACCGCCCGGACGGTTCACTGAGGTGGGGTCTGCGGAGTTGGTCAGGTCCCACTTCACCACGACGCTGTTGATGAGGTCCTTGCCTGTGGTGTTCGCGTCGACGTCGACAACACGCGCCGTATAGGTGACCAGGACCTGGCGGAAGCGCGTCGACGGACCGAGGTCGCCCAAGCCCAGGCCGATGATGTTGGCCGCGGACGGGTCGAGCGGGTTCGGGGAGGCGTCCAGGACCGTGGGAACGATGTCCGGGCTGCACGCCTCGTCCGATAGGAGGTTCGTGCACTGCGTGACAACCACGGCGTTCGGTCGCCCCCCGGTCGCCTCGGGAGCCACCCCGGCGGGCAGGCTGTCGACGAGCGCCACGTTGTAGAAGTTGACGTTCGGCGGGAGCTCGGCCCTGATTGTGTAGGTCACGATCTCGCCGATCGCCGCATTGGGCTTGTCCACGGTCTTGAACGACCCCGCACCGACTACGGTCAGGGTGAGATCGTCGGTGCTTCCGTAAGTACGGCCATCTGGATTGCCCGGGTCCGTCGGGTTGGGCCGCGCCCCCGCCAGAGAGTTTCCTGACACGCTGGCGACGTTGCTATAGGTCTGGCCGCCGGTGGCGCTGACGTCGACGGTCACTTCGTACTCCAGCAGGATCGGGGTCTCAGCCTGCAACAGGCCGGTGTTCCAAGCCAGTCGGGTGGTCCCGGTGGGGCATCCGTTGCCGGGGACCCCGGTTGTGCCGGTGCCGGGCTGCGCCGGCTGGGTGGGCAATACAGTAGGTGCGGTGGTCGTGTACGTGGGGTTGGTCAACCCAGCAGGCACGCAGTCGATGACCCAGGAGTCGTGCAGCGGCGGGAGGCCCGATGCATTGGTCACGGTGAGGGTGAACCCGACCCTCTGGCCCCCCACCACGGTGCCGGCGAGGTCACCGGTCGTCGACTTGAGGATCGTCGGCGACGGCTCCACGATCGTCACCGCCCAGTTTCCCTGGGGCGGTGCGGTCACGTTCGGTGCGCCCGGAGCCGCTGACGCCTTGCTCTGGAACCGCACGTTGTTGTTGCGCGTGACGCCGTGCGCGTTGCCTGGATCCTTCGTGACCCGGGTCGCAATCGTGACCCGGAAGATGTGGTCCCGGGTCGCGTTCGCCGCGTCGGTGTAGGAGGTAGGCAGCGTGAGCGTGACCGCTTGGCCAGTGTTCGCCAGCACTGTCCCGGTGGGCAGGACCGAACTCCACGTGGTCCCGCCGTCCGTCGAGATCTCGGTGGTGCCCGAGATGTACGCCAGACCCGGGGGAAGGGTGTCGGTCAGGACGCCCTGGTACACAGACGTGCCGTACTGCACGGTCGCGGTGACCGTGTAGGTCACCACCTCGCCGAT
>DASQEP010000003.1:0-39135 GCA_035633615.1 Dermatophilaceae bacterium | reverse complement strand
CCGACACGTCGGCGACGGCACGGGCACAGCACTTCTGCCTGCCAGTGAGCCCCCGTGGCTTGCTTGAGCCGGATGCGGTGAAAGTCGCACGTCCGGTTCTGAGGGGGGCCGGGCGCAGCAATGCGCCCGGCCTACCCGACCATCACCCCGGCCGACACGCCCAGCCGATCGAGTTGATCAATTACGAGCCCTAACGTGCAGGACATGGCCCGCTTTCACCGTTGGCCAGAGGTGCTGTTGACCCCTCGCCCACCTGCAGAAAACGCCCCCAACGAAGGCGTCGCACTCTGTACCCCCCTCAACAGCCTAGATCACCCCTGATTGGGCAGGTAAGTGCTGTGTGACCTGGGGTTTCCCTGTACCTTCACTTACTGTTAAAGGGGTGTGGCTTGGGCGCATGGGTCGTGCGGTACGCCCCTACGGGCTCCGGAAGTCCGGATTGAGCGGGTCCGCTTCGGCCGTCAGGGCAGTGGGGTCACCCGGCCCTGACATCGCCCTGAAGACGACCACGACCAGCATGGACAGAACCCAGGAGACGGCGAGCGCAGCCAACGCCCGGACGACTGTCGCCTCGAACGGCATCTCGCCGGCGAGGAACGCCAGCAGGGTCGGCCCGGCCAGCAGCACCGCCAGCGCGAGCACCACCTCGAATGGGGGCCCCCAGCGCGGAGCCTCGGGGTGAGCCGTCAAGACCGCGCCGGGTCCGGCACCCGAGGCGTGCGTGCCTCGATCGGCCCCCTTGCCGGCCTTGCCTGCCCTGCCGGCCTTACCCGCCCGGCCGCCCTTGCCCGAAGGAACGAAGCCGGCCGACGCCCCGGCAGCTGGGGACGACTCAGGCCGCATTGACTTCCGCGACATTCACGACTCCCGCCGTGTTGAGGGTGAGCTGGCCACCCAGCTCCGTGTAGGACAGCACCGCCAGTCGCGGTGCCGAGGTCTCCAAGAGTCGCCGGACCGCCATCCGCAGCGGCTGGGCACACACCAACACCGCCGGCCCCCCGGACGCCTCCGCAGCCTGCCCCAACCGGGCCGCCTCCGTCGCCAGGCGTTCGGCAACCATCGGGTCCAGCATCAGGAACGACCCTTGGTCCCCGTTGCGCAGCGACTCCAGCATCCGCTGCTCCAGCAGCGGGTCGAAGGCGACCACCGACAACCGGCCGTCCACCGAGTGGCTCGACGCGATCGCCGGACCCAACGCGGTGCGGGCCGCCTCGACAAGGGCTTCGGAGTCGGTCGTCAATCGGGCCCGCATCGACATCGCCTCGAAGATGCGGACCAGGTCCCGGATGCAGACCCGCTCGGCGAGCAGGGCCTGCAGGGTGCGCTGCACCTCGCCGAGGGTCAGTGGTTGCGGGGTGAGCTCCTCGATGACGACCGGGTTGGACCGTTTGATCATGTCGACCAGCATCTTGACGTCCTCGCGGCCGAGAAGGTCGGCGGCGTGCGAGCGGACCACCTCGGCCAGGTGGGTGGTCACCACGGAGGAGCGGTCGACCACAGTGGCGCTGGCCAGCGCCACGTGTTCGCGTAGCTCAGCAGGTACCCACTTGGCATCCAGTCCGAAGACCGGTTCCTTGGTCGCCATCCCGGGCAGGCCGGTCAGGTCGTCACCGATGGCCAGGACCATCCCCGCGGGCGCCTGACCGCGGGCCACCTCGACGCCGTGCACCTTGATGGCGTAATGGCGAGGCGGCAGGTCGAGGTTGTCACGGGTGCGAACCAGAGGGACGACGATGCCGATCTCCTGGGCCAGCTTGCGCCGCAACGCGCGGACCCGGTCCAGCAGGTCTCCCCCGGTCGACGCATCGACCAGGTCGATGAGGTCATAGGCGAGCTCCAGCTCCAGCGGCTCGATCCGCATATCCTGGGCGATGGCCAGGGGGCTGTCCTTCTGCGGTTGAGTCGGCAGGCTGGACTCGTCGGGGACCGGCTCGACCGGACCGGTCGACTTGGGCAGTCGTTGCGCCACGATGAGGGCCAGGCCACCGACGATGAGGAACGGTGCCTTCGGCAGTCCGGGCACCACCGCGAGGAACACCAGCGCTGCACCCGCAAGCTGAATCGACCGACGCTGCCGCGAAAACTGGGTGATCAGGTCGCTGCCCATGTCGCTGTCGGTCGTCGCCCGGGTCACGATCAATCCGGTCGAGATGGACAGCAGCAGCGCGGGGATCTGAGAGACCAGACCGTCCCCGACCGAGAGCAGGCTGTAAGTGGCGATCGCCTCGCTCATCGACTGGCCACGCTGCATCACCCCGATGATGAATCCACCGACGAGGTTGATGAGGGTGATGACGATGGCGGCGATGGCGTCGCCCTTGACGAACTTGCTCGCCCCGTCCATGGCGCCGTAGAAGTCCGCCTCCGCAGCGACGTCCTTGCGGCGTTGCCGGGCTTCGTTCTCGTCGATGAGGCCGGAGTTGAGGTCGGCGTCTACGGCCATCTGCTTGCCGGGCAACGCGTCCAGGGTGAACCGGGCGGCGACCTCGGCAACCCGGCCGGCGCCGTTGGTGATCACAACGAACTGGATGACCAGCAGGATCACGAAGATGACCAGGCCGACCACAAGCGAGCCACCGACGACGAAGTGACCGAACGCCTCGATGACCTTGCCGGCATATCCCTCCAGCAGGACCAGCCGGGTGGCGCTGATGTTCATGGACAGTCGGAACAGGGTGGCGATCAGTAGCAGCGACGGGAAGACCGCGAAGTCCAGCGGGCGGGTCACGTTGAGGCTGACCAGCATGATGAGGACCGACAGGGCGATGTTGAACGCCAGCAACAGGTCCAGCAGCAACGGCGGCACTGGGATCACCATCATCACGACAATGCCGATGATGGCGGCCGGAACGCCGAGCTGACCGAGCCGGGATGACTTCACTAGACCTCACGAGGGGTGCGCCTCACCACCGCGAACGGCGATCTGACAGGTGCCCCATCGGCAGAGGGGTCCCACTTCTGACCCGAGGCGAAGAGCCGCCGGGTTGAGCGTGCGCCCGCGGCGCCGCGCTAGCCGACCGCTCTGACGCTAAGAGCTCGGCGGGGCAACTGAACCTCGCTAGCCGGACGAGGCATGCCGAACAACCAGCCCTGGACCATGGCGCAGTCGAGATGAGCCAGCACGACGGATTGTTCCGCGGTTTCCACTCCTTCGGCGATCACGCCCTTGATGCCAAGAGCGGACGTCATCTGGAGGATTGCCCGAAGGACGTCATGGGACCTGGATGTCGCGGTCAGGTTCGCCACGAACAGCCGATCTAACTTGACATAGTCCACGGTGATGTGCTGGAGCCTCGCCAACGATGAGTAGCCCGTGCCGAAGTCGTCCAAGCACAGGGACACCCCCAGCTCGCGCAGCTCTTCCAGCTGCCTGCTCATCCCAGCTCCCCGCTCGACGATCGTGGATTCCGTGATTTCCAGCCAGAGCGCGTCTGCCGGCAGCCCCGACGAACGCAGTGCCGACTGCACATGAGTGGTGAGGTCGTCCTGAGCAAGCTGGACGGGCGAGATGTTGACCGAGACCCGTAGGTCTGCACGACCCGACTCTCGACGAATCCGGGCGAGCTCGCTGCAGGCCTGCTCCAGAACCTGGACCCCGAGCCCTTTGATCAGACCCGACTGCTCGGCCAGCGGAATGAACACGTCCGGCCCTATCATCCCAAGATCGTGATGCTGCCATCGGGCCAGCGCTTCCCAGCCCACGATCCGGTCGTACCCACCCCCAGCCATGATGGGCTGGAAGTCGATATAGATCTGACGCTCGGCCACAGCCTGGCGCAGATCCTCCGTCAGGACCGAGCGCCGGTCGAAACGGGTTCGCAGCGGTTCCCGGAACAAGGCCCACCCCGCACGGCCCTTGTCCTTGGCCTCGTACAACGCAATGTCCGCTTCGCGGACGAGGTTCTCGGGACTGTGGCCGTTTCCAGTTTGGCCGATCGAGATACCTATCGACGGGGTCATGTGTAGGGGCTGATCGCCTGCCTCCATCGGTGCCTGAAAGGCCGCGAGGATGCGATCCGCTAAAACGGTCGCGTCCTGCTCGTTCGTCAGCGACGCGACGATCACAAACTCGTCACCGCCGAGCCGGGCCAGGAAGTCCCCATGGCGGACGGTGCCGGACAGCCTGATGGCGATCTCGGCGAGGAGCGAGTCTCCGGTCTGGTGCCCCCAGGTGTCGTTGACGTACTTGAAGTTGTCACAGTCGACGAAGAGGACGCACACCCAGCGGTCTCGTCCGGATCGGGCCAACCTGCGCTCCAGGGTGTCCACAAATGAGGCTCGGTTGGGCAGCCCGGTCAACGGATCATGCAGGGCCTTGTGACGACTGTCTGCCTCGGCGGACGCCAGGGACGCCATGGTCGTCGACAGTCGACGGAACAGGAACGCGAAGATGGCGGCCATCATCGTGGCGCGAACCACGACGTCCACCGGACCGTTGATCGGATAGACGATGGACAGGATTGCCGGTGAGACGGTCGACAACAGGAGAGCCCCCCGCCGTGACGGCAGGGTATCTGGTCGATGAAGCCCCCCCGGTTCCATATCCGCGAACGACGGATGGCACATCCCTGCGGCGAAACACAGATAGGCGTAGAGGAACAACGCGGTGAGCGCGGGGATGTTGGCGCTTGGGGTGTTGATCCAGACGAATGTGTAGGCGGTATCCACGACCTGAAGGATGACCAGGCCGCTCATGAAGGCCCACATAGCGGGAACCCGGACTCGGGTCCGAAAGGCGAGCTGGACCGACTGAGTCAACAACACGACATCGAGGACCGGGTACACAGCCGACACCAGGCTGCTGCCGACGTCATCTCTTTCCAGGAGCGCCGGGGAGATCGTGATGGTCCACAGTGCCAGGCTGGCTCCGATTGCCACCAGGGTCGTATCCAACAGGGTGCTGGCCGCCCCGGGCGTTCGCACTTGACGCAGGAGGCCCGCCAGCCACCTCGCCAGGAACATGTAGCCGAGGAAGGTGAAGGCGTCAGCCCACGTCAGCGGACCAACCAGAGCGGGCAACTCCACTAGCCTGGCGACAAGTCCCAACAGGAAGGCGACGGCTCCCGCGGTGGCATTGAGCCACAGACCGGGACGGACTTGGCGCAGCATGGGGCCGACTGCGATAGCGGCGATACACGCTGCAGCCGCCACAGTGAACATGACCCCGCCGATCCCGTGGGGGTCGATGATGTAGGCAACGGCGCACATGGTCACAGTGCCGGCCGCCCATGGCAGCACTGGGAACCGACCCCCGGTGGTGGAACGAATGAGTTTCACGCTACTTCCTGAATCTGCCGAGCACGTTGACTCCGCTCTCGGCACCCCCGTAGCACCGACCGAGATAGTCGGCCGCACCCAGGCCCGCCTCCGCGGCTTCTTGCGCCAGCGTCTCGAAGGAACAGAATTGGAATCGGGCGTTGCGCGCGAAGCCGTCGATAGTCAGATCGAACATCGCCACAGCGAGCAGACGGGGGTGGAGGAGTCCGCGCCATCCGCGTGCGGCATACTGCTCCCGGGCCAGCGGCCATGAGCCTGGGCGATCGCACTGTGTGGCGATGACAAAGCCGTCAGGAGCCAGCACCCGCTCAGCCTCTGCCCAGAACGACGATCGATTGGACACGGCGTACAGAACGTTGATGGCGACCAGCCGGTCGATGCTACCGGCCGGCCATTTGCCCAACTCGACGATCAAGTCGCCTTCCACAAGGTGCACGTCGGTGCGCACTTTCCGGCGGGCACGCACGAGCATCGCTGGTGAGGAGTCGATTCCCGTCAGTGCGGCCGGCCCTCGGCGGGCCAGCGACACCAGCACGTTTCCGGTGCCACAGCCCACCTCGACAACCGAATGTCCCGGACGCACGTCAGCCGTCGCGGTGACTTGGCCGACGAGCCGCTGATATTCAGTCAGCTCAAGAAGCCCGTCATACACGACCGCATAGGCCCGCCAGAAGGCGCATTCGATGAACCCGGGTGTTGCCCGATACCCGCCGTCGGCTTGACTCCTGCCCGGCAGCCTGCTCGATACCCAAGAGCTTGACGTCATCGCACACGCCGGGCGACACTCGCCGGAAACAGCGATACGAGGCCCTGCCGCCTGGGCGAGGGGCTTTCGGGCACATAGCCGGCGATGGTCGTGGCGGTCGTGTCCGTCCACAGGACGGCAGGGACCACATTGCTGCCCAGATACCACAGAGTGGGGCCGAACGCCTCGAGAACAGGGCCCAGGCTGGTATTCAAGTGGGTCCACACCACCGGGTGCACGGCCATGACCCAGGCGGTGTGCAGCCGCCGCCGACTGTGCTCCCACATGCCGGCGTACAACAGGGTCGCGGTGCCGTTCGGCGCTCCCGGCCGCACAGCCAGGGCGCTGATTTCCACGACCCCGTCGTCCCCCTGCCGACACAGCTGCGCCGTCACCTCGGGGTCGAGGCCCCCTAAGGCCATCGTCGGGAGCTGGTCGACCCGACGAGCGCTGATCTGGCGGCTGACCGCGAGCGGCATCCCGTCTGGATCCACCGCAACGAAATAGACCGACGACGCGACCCACGGATCGAGGTGGACCCCGATGAGGCCATCGACCATGTCTGAGGGTTCGATGTAGTGCCGGGCGAGGTACACCTCAGCCTGGAGGCGACGCGCAGTGTCGATGTCGGCCGGACTGACGGCTCGACGCACCGTGACCGACGGGCAGATCGGTGAGACGACGCGAGTGGAATCCTCAGACGCGGCGGCGGCGGCCGAGTGGGGCACCGATGGTTCGAGCGACCAGTCGGCGCGACGCATCGCAGAGCCGGGGTTCATCGGCGGATCCTCCCCAGCCGGTGCCGGTGCTCCTGGGCATGCGAGGTGAGCAGTCGCCCGCACTCATCGCGGGCTGTCTGCGCGCCCAACAACGGCTGTGGGGGCACGGCCTGGCGGCGAGGGGTCGGTGAGCATCCGCTCCCTCGGTGATGAGCAGTCACAAACACCACCTAGGGCGTGATGCGGCGGTCCGGCGTGATCTGCCCGGCGGGCCTGGGCTCCCCGAGGAGGAAGCCCTGTGCCCACTCGCACCCGATGCTGCGCGCGAAGTCGAACTGCTCGGCGGTCTCGATCCCGCCGGCGACGATCGGAAGACCGCAATCCTGGACGTCCCCGACGAACTCGGCGACCGCCCGACGTGACGTCAGCGTGCTGTCCAGAAAGCCGGGGTTCAGCTTCACGACATCGGTTGGGCTGTCCCTCAGCGCACTGGCCGGATCTCGGCCGACCAGTTCGGAGCTGTCGAGGCAGATGCACACGCCCAGCGCGCGCAGGGTGCCGAGGTGGCCCGAGGCGTCCGGATCGGCCAGCAGGCTGATCTCGGAGATGTCCAGGAGAAGGCGGTCTGCCTGCACGTTGGCATTCTGGAGCGCTGTGACGACGTCTTTGACAACGCGCGGCTGCAAGACGTGGCGAGCGGCCAGATTGGTGGCCAGGATGAGATCCTGGCTGCCGGTGGCATCGTGCCAACTGGCCAACTGCGCCAGGGCGATCTTCAGCACCCAGGCGTCCAGCTCGCAGATCAGGTCAGATTGACTCGCCCCGGGCAGGAATGACGCCGGTCTGTCCACCGCGGCGGCGGTACCGCGGCGGATGAAAGCCTCGTACCCCTGCACCTGGCCGGTCGCCAAATTCACAAAGGGCTGGTAGACGGTGAACAGGCCGTCTGGCAACTGGCGGCGGGTGGCCGCCTCTGTTTCGGGGTCCTGCTGCCCCATGTCGTCCTGAGTCCAGGACAGCGGTTGGCTCATCGATCCTCCCGGATGCTGCTAGCTGGACTCCTATCGGACGAAACCGCCGGCGAATGAGGATGTGGCAACCCGTACTCGGTTGACCTGCCTGGCCATTCGCCACCGAGGCCGGCCTGTCTCGGGCCTGTCTCGGGCCTGTCTCGGGCCTGTCTCGGAACTGTCCTGGCCAGCCAGGCTCGCGACCGTCAGGCCGAGGCGGCGGCGATGCCCAGCGCCTCGTCGTTCAGATCCTCCGGCAGACTCTCCCCGATGGCCGCCGGGTGCCGGATCGGGGTGTCGTGGGTACCCTCGGCGCGGCCCAGGCCGGACAACCGCATGATGAAGGCCAGCACCTGCGCGATTGCGTCGTACAGTTCCGGCGGGATGAACTCGCCGATCTCGCAGGCCCTGAACAGGGCCCGTGCCACGATCGGGTCGCGGATCATCGGCACCGCGTACGCCTCGGCCTCCTCGCGGATGCGCTGAGCGATGTACCCCGCGCCTTTGGCGACGACCTTGGGCGCCCCCTGCCCCTGCTCGTAGACGAGGGCCACAGCCACATGGGTGGGGTTGACCAACACGACGGTCGCCTTCCCCACGGACGCCATCATCCGCCGCCGGCCCATGTCCCGCTGCCGGGAGCGGATCGCGCCCTTCAGGTGCGGGTCGCCCTCGGACTGCTTGTTCTCCCGCTTGACGTCTTCCTTGCTCATCTTGAGCGACTTCTCGTTGCGCCGCCGTTCCATGGCCCAGTCGGCCGCGGCGATGACCAGCCCGAGCACCGCGACGTACCGCATCAGGTCTAGGCTGGCCGACTCGGCCACGTTCAGGACGGCGGACAGCGACCAGGCCCCGGTCCCGGTGATCCGTTCCGCCGCGCCGCGAAGCACCGTGTAGGCCACCCAGCCGAAGATGGCAAACTTGAGCAGGGTCTTGACCAGAGTCCAGGCCGCGTGCTGGCTGAACAGATTCTTCAGGCCCTTGGCAGGGTTGAGTCGCTTCCATTGCGGCTTGAACCGCTTGCTGGACACCCGAATCCCGCCCTGAACGATGAAGCCGAGGCTGCCGACCAGCACGGTCGTCAGCAGGATCGGGGCCACCACGGAGAGGGCCCCGATCAGACCGGAGCGCAATGCCTCCGGCACGGCGCCCGCGTCGGGATGCGCCGCGGTTGAGCGGACGATGCCCATCAACACCTGGAACAGCTCTTTGAGGGCGTTGATCGCCGCGGGTCCGAGAACGACGAAGACGAACACGGTCAGCCAGGCGCTGAGGTCGGCAGTGCGCGGGATGTCACCGTCGCGGCGGGCCTCCCGGCGGCGTTTCGGGGTGGGCTTCTCGGTTTTCTGGGACTTGTCGGCCATTCGCTCACCCCCCCAGCAGGCGTGCGGCGGGCTGGAACTGGGTGACGATGCGATCGACGGTGACGCTCAGCGCCGCAGGCAGCAGGGCGATTGCCAGGGCGGCCAGTGAGACCGTCACGATGGTCTTGACCGGGAAGCTGAGCTGGAAGATGTTCAGGCTCGGCACCGCTCGGCTGACCAGGCCCAACGCGACGTCGGTGCAGAACAGAACGACGATGACGGGGCCGGCGATCTCCAGGGCGGCCACCACCATCCGGCCGAGGTTGCTGATCATCATCTGGGCCAGCTGGCCCAGGTCCGGGGGACGAACCGGCATCGCCTCGAACGAGGAGAGGAATCCTCGGACGATGAGCAGGTGCCCACCGCTGGCGAACAGCAGTGTGGTGGCGACGACCTGATGGATGCGTCCGAACATGCTGCTGGGGGTGTTGGAGATCGGGTCCAGCAGGCTGGCCATACTGAACAGGCTGAACAGGTCGATCAGCTCACCGGCGGCCTGGATCGCCGAAAACAGCACCAGTGTGATGAAGCCCAGGACGACACCGGAGACGACCTGGAAGAGGACGGCCCCGGCGACCGCCCACAGCTCAGGTTCGGGGACCTTCGGGACCAACTGCGGCGCCACCGGCAAGGACAGTGCGAACGCCAGGGCCATCCGCACCCGCATCGGCACGAACCGGGAGGCGAACGGGGGCGCGATCGTCAGGAACGCCGCCGCTCGCGCCACCACAAGGAGCAGCGCGAGCAGTAGCGAGAACGACCACTCCAAGCTCATGGACCGGACGACGAGGTGAGCAGGGTGGGCAGGTCACGGAAGAGTTGCTGGGTGAAAGCGACCGTTTCGGCCATCATCCAGTTGCCCGCGACGAGCAGCACGACGGCGATGGCGATCAGTTTCGGCACGAACGCCAGGGTCGCCTCCTGGACCTGGGTGACGGCCTGCAGCAGTGACACCGTGAAGCCCACCACGAGGGCGACCAAGAGGATCGGGCCGGCCAGCTTCGCGGCCAGGATCAGGGTCTGGCTCGCCAGGTGCATCACTTCGTTGTCGCTCATGCGCGCTCCCTAGTGGTAACTGGTGACCAGCGACGTGGCGATGAGTGACCAGCCGTCGACCATGACGAAGAGCAGGATCTTGAACGGCAGGGAGATCATGATGGGTGGCAGCATGATCATCCCCATCGACATCAGGGTGGAGCTCACCACCAAGTCGATGACCAGGAACGGGACGAAGACGACGAAGCCGATGATGAAGGCCGCCTTCAGCTCGGACAGGATGAACGCCGGGATCAGGGTGGCCAGCGAGACGTCCTTCTCCGTGGCCGGTTGCTTCTCCTTGCTGAGTTTGATCATGGTCTGCAGTTCGGTCTTGCCGGTCTGCTTGAGCATGAACACCCGCAGCGGCGCTGCTGCCCGCTCGAAGGCCTGCGCCTCGCTGATGGTGCCCTTGAGGTAGGGCTGGATGCCCTGCTCGTTGACCTGGGAGAGCACCGGTGACATGACGAAGATGCTCAGGAAGAGGGCCAGTCCGGCCAGCACCTGGTTCGGCGGGATGGTCGGGGTACCCAGGGCGTTTCGGGTCAGGGACAGGACGACGGCGATCTTGGTGAACGACGTGGTCAGCAGCAGCAGGGCCGGGGCGATGGACATCACCGTCAGCAGGACGATGATGTTGACTGCCTGACTGCGGGCGCCGGTGCCCCCGTTGACCTCGACCGACACCGACCCCGGGGGACTGGGCGGGCTCGGGGTGGGGGCAGTCGGGCGAGTGACGGCCCACGCGGTCAGCGCCGGCACCGTGAGCGGGGCGGGTTGGGCGCCCACCGGATGGCCTCCGGTCAGTACCGGCGCGGCGGCCAGCTGAGACATGCTCGCGGGTCCAGCCGGAGCAGCCAGGGAGGGCAGCGAGGTGACGCTGAGCACGCCCACCGCCGCGGCGGCGACCGCCGCCCCGCGCAGCCACGCGCGACGGGCGGAGCGTCCGGGGTCGCAGGGCTCAGCCAAGACGGCGTCCTACCCGCCCCAGGGCCTGCGCGATGATCTGCGCCACCTGGTCGGCCTGTCGCGCGGCGGCACGGGTGACCTGCTGGGCGGTCGGATGGGGGGAGCTGCCGCGTCGGCGCTCGGCCCTCGTTTGCGGGTGGCCCACGCCGTCGGCGCCTAGACCGGCCATGCTCAGGTAGGACAGGTTGCCACAGCCGGCCTGAGAGTCGTCCCGGCGGTCGTCGAGGGCGTCGAGGTCGTCGACGTCGATGGACTCGGGGGACGTGTCGGGCAGTCTGCCCAGCAGTCGGATCCCGGCGTCGCTGACCCCGAGCAGCAGGGCACGCTCACCGACCTGGACGATCTGAACGGACGCCGTCCGAGACAGGTTGTGCCGGGCCACCACCTCGATGGCGCTGGGCTGTCGACGCGCGCGTCGGGGCCGGCGGCCACCCTGTCGTCGCTGCAGGCCGCGGGAGAACGCCACCACCAGGCCGAGCACGAGGGCCAGCGAGAGCACCATCCGCAGCATCAGGACGACGGCAGAGCCGTCGGTCATGCGCTGACGCGCTTCTCATGCTCCGGGCTGATGACCTCAGAGATGCGAACCGCGAACTCCTCGTCCACGACGACGACCTCGCCATGGGCGATCAGCTTGCCGTTGACCAACACGTCGACCGGGGCTCCGGCGGGCCGGTCCAGTTCGACGATGGACCCGGGGGTCAGCCCGAGGATGTCCTGGACGCTGAGCCGGGCCCGGCCGAGTTCGACGCTGACGCCCATCATGACGTCACGCAGAAGGTCGATCCGGCGCAGGTCGGCGGACAAGGCGACCGGTCCGGTCAGTGGCTGCAAGGGGGAGGGTGCCAGCACCGGTCCGGCCGCGGCTGCCGCTGCGGTGACGGCCCCAGCTGCGGCGGTGGCCTGAGCCGCGACGGCTTCGGCGGTGGGGACCTCGGTGACCCGGTCGGACTCCTCGGCGGTGGTGGCGGTGACCGCGGCGGCCAGCGCGGCCGCGGCACCCTGGCCGGTCGCGGCGGCCGGCAGGCTGAGCAGCAGGCAGGCCAGGGTCTGACCCCGGAACACCCCGACCACCTGGGCCTCGTCGGCGCTCTCGAGGGCGTCGAACGCGTCGGTCATGTGCACCTGACCGGGAGTGAAGCCACCCACCGTGGTGCCGAGCGGGACGAGCACCTCGTTGAGGGCCGCGGTCCACAGGGTCCGCGCCTCGTCCCGGGTGAAGACCTCACCTTTGGCGTGGTCGACCAGCCCGGTGATGATGAGCACCACGCTGGCGATGGTGTCGTGACCGTTGACGATGGACTCCACCGCGAATGCTCCACCGGGCAGCGACAGCGTCGTCGCCTGGATCGCGGTGAGGGCCTCGATCGTCAGGTCGGCGGAGTCACTGAAGTGCCCTGGGAGGGCGCCGGCCGCAGCGAGCAGGGCGTTCTCTACGTCCGGGTTGGTGGGGGTCATCAGGCATTCCTTTGTCGCGTGGTGGTCAGACAGAGACGATCTGGCAGGCGAGGCGACGCCCGTGGCTACCGGGAACGGCGGTGGCGACGGGCACACCGTCGGCGGACATGGTCAGTGGCTGGTTGGTCGGGTGCCGCAACGGCAGGACGTCGCCGACCTCCAACCCGAGCAGATCCTGGGAGCTGAGCGCGATCTCCCGGAACGCCACGGTCACCGACACGGGTACTTCGGTGATCCGCTCGTTGAGCAGCTTGGACGCGACGGCCTGGGGTCCGGTCAACTCCCGGGTGGGTTCGGCGTCGAGTGCGTCGAAGACCGGCTGCAGGGTGGCCACCGGGACGCACAGGGTGGACAGGGCGGTCTGCTCACCGATCCGGATCTGGAAGTCGGACACGATCATCGGGTCGTTCGGCGGAGCCAGCTGGAGGAACTGCGCGTCGGACTCCAGCGACTGCACCTCCGCGTTGACGACGGCCAGGTTGTCGAAGGCGTAGGTGAGCTCCCGGACCATCCGCTGCACGAGGTTGCGGATCAGGCCGGCCTCGATGTCGGACAGGGCCCGGCTGGGCTGGTTGGTCCCACCCCGTCCGCCGAGGAGGCGATCGATGACATCCATGACGATGTCCATGGGCAGCTGGAAGATGCCGGCGCCGGGAAGCGGACCGAAGTTGAGCACGGCCAACAGAGACGGGCTGGGCAGCCGCCCGGCGTAGTCGTCGTAGGTGGCCTGGGAGACCGACTCGAGGTTGGCGTGGGCGACGATGCGCAGCGTGGTCGACAAGACGGTCGCCATCTGTCGGGCGTATGTCTCGTTGGCGAGCTGGAGTGCACGGATGTGCTCGCGGCTGAACCGGCTCGGGCTGCGGAAGTCATACAGCGGCGCGTCGGCTTTCACGCGACCTCAGATCGGCCGAGATGCCCTGCACCTGAGGGGTATCCGGGCCACCGTTGGGACTGGGAGGGGGTAGACACGGTGTCTCCTACTGCATGACGAACTCGGTAAAATACACCTTCAGGACCTTGCTCTCGTACCGCTGCTTGACCTCCACGGACAGGGCTTTCTGGGCCGATTCCCGGTTGGCGGGCTTGAGCAACTGGTCGTAGGTGTACCTGGAAAGGATCCCGATCGCCGCGTCGCGGGCCATCGACCCGTCGAACTTGGCCAGCCCCTTCTCGCCGCCCGCGGCGACGGTGGCGGCCTCGCTCAGCTGCAGGCTCATCTTGGTCTTCAGGAACTTGCCGTCGGCCAGGTTGAGCGTCATGTCGTCCTCGAGCGCGACGACCGCGCCGTACTCCTTGGCCGGGTCCTTGGCCGGCTCCTTGGGCGCCGTCATCGACTTGAGCACCAAACCGGCGGCGACCAGCACGATCGCGGCCGCAGCGGCGATGATGATGATCAACTTCTTCGGCCTGGCGGCGGTCTCCGCGGCCACCGGGGCTGCCGCTGAGGCGACTGCGCTCATGTCATGCTCCTGAGTGAGGGGCCACGGTGACCGGTGCGGCCGTGGCGGTCATGGCAGGGGTGGCAGACGTGGCGAGCAGGGCTGCGTCGGGCAGCACCCGAGGCAGCACCACGACGGCCACCCGCCGGTTGCGGGCCCGTCCGGCACTGCTCCGGTTCGACCCACTAGGCCGCTGGTCGGCGTAGCCGGCTGCGGAGACGCGCGCGCTGGGCAGACCGGCTGCCACAAGCCGGCGCAGCACCGTCGTGGCTCGCGCCGTGGACAGCTCCCAGTTCGAGACGAAGGAACCCGAGGTGATCGGCACGTTGTCGGTGTGACCCTCGATGGTCACCCGATTGGCCAGCGTCCGGACCGACGGCGCAATCACGTCCAGTACCCTGACGCCGTCTGGGCGCAGATCGGCCCTTCCAGTGTCGAACAGCACCTTGTCGGTGATGATGTTGACGACCAAGCCACGCTCGTCGAGCCGAAACTCGACCGCGTCCTTGAGCCCCTTGGCGGCCAGTTCGGACCGGATCCGGTCGCGCACCCGAGCCAGGTTCTCCATCTCGACGCGGGCCGAGGCCTTGCGGGCCTTCTCCCGGGCCAGCGCCTCGTTGGCGGCGTCCGGCGGCTTCTTGATGCTGATCGTGGGCGTGGGCGTGGAGTTCGCGGTGGGCGGCTGACCGTCCAGGACGCCCTCGGTGCCGTTGAGGGCCATGGTGGCCTCACCGAAGTACTGTGCGGCCCCGTGGGAGAACTCCTGGAACTTCTTCTGGTCGACCTTGCTGATCGCAAACATGACGATGAACAGCGCCAGCAGCAGGGTGAGCATGTCGGCGTAGCTGATCATCCACCGCTCGGAATCCGAGTGGCCGCCCTCCTCGTGATCGCCTCGACGCTTGCGCTTCTCGGGCATCAGGCAGCCTTGTCCTCGGAGCCCCTGGGACCATGGTTGGGCAGGGCAGAACGGAGCTTCTGCTCAACCATCCGCGGCGAGATCCCGGCCTGGACGGCCAGCACGCCGTCCAGCAGCATCTCCATGTTCTTGACCTCGAGCTCGGACAACCGCTTGAGCTTTGTACTAATCGGAAGCCACATACCGTTGGCGATCAGCACCCCCCACAGGGTCGCGACGAACGCGGCGGCGATCATCTCGCCCAACGCGGCGACGTCTTCCAGGTTGCCCAGCGCGTGGATCAGACCGATGATTGCGCCGACCACACCGATGGTCGGCGCGTAACCACCCATCGTCTCGAAGAACTTGATCCCGATCTTGTCCTGCTCCTTCTTCGCGTCGATGCGCATGAGCAGGATGTCCTCGATCTCGGAGGCGTCGGTGCCGTCCACGGTCATCTGGATGCCCTCCTTGAGCAAGGGATCCTCGATGACCTTGGCCATGTCCTCCAAGGCCAGCAGTCCCTCCCGGCGGGCGCGGTCGGCCATCTTCACGATGATGTCGACCATCTCCGAGCCGTCCGGCGCCTTCGCCTTGAAGGCCTTGAGCAGAGACTTGATCGCGGTCCCGTATTCGCTGAAGAGCACACCGGCGGCGGCGGCCCCAAATGCACCCACGAAGATCAGGATCAGCGGCGGGATCAGGATGATGTGCGTCGGGCTCATTCCCTCGAGGATCATCGACGCGAAGACCGCGAGGAACACAGCGCCGACGCCGATGACTGTTCCGAGGTCCACGTCAGTCCTCCGTGGTCGAGACGGAATGCAGACGCACCCTCGACGCCGTCGTGGCCAGCGGGGCAGTGGAGGCGATCAACACCGCGGCCCGGAAGTTGCGGACCTCGTCCACGATCGCCCGGACACTCTCGGACACCACGTAACGGGTTCCGCTGACCAGCGTGATCACGGTGTCCGGGGTGGCCTCGACGCGCTCGATCAAATCCGGATTGAGCGCGAAGGCGGTCCCGTTTCGCCGGGTGACAGTGATCATCCTGGGCATCCATCCATGGGTGGTGACAACGTATGGACCTTCCTCGGCCCGCGGCTTCCTATCGACATCCGGATGAGGGAACTGAGAGCGCACAGCGCAGCGCGCGGCCGCCCTGAGGGCGCGCCGCGCGCTGCGAGAACAACTGTGGTGCTTGCGATTACCGCTTCATGTTGATCAGGTCCTGAAGCACCTCGTCGGAGGCGGTGACCACCCGGGAGTTGGCCTGGAAACCACGCTGGGCCATGATCAGGTTGGTGAACTCCCCGGCCAGGTCCACGTTGGACAGTTCCAGCGTGCCGGAGCTGACCAGTCCCATGCCGGTCTGGCTGTTGGCCGGGAACGAGGTCACCGGGACACCGGAGTTGAGCGTCTCGCGGAACATCGTGCCGCCGATTCGCTCCAGGCCCGGGGGGTTGTTGAACTTGGTGATGACCAGCTGGCCGATGGTCTGCAGGGTCCCGGTGCTGTCGCCGACCGCGACACCGCTGATCTTGCCGTCCGGGCCGATCTGGAACGACTGCCACCTGTCGGCGCTGATGTTGATCCGGGCGGCGGTGCCGGTGAACAGCCCAGTGGCGGGGTTGATCGCGGGCACATACGGGTCCATCACGACCGGCGGACCGGCCGCTGCCTGGGTGTTCATCTGCCCCTGGGCGTAGCTGCCGTCCGAGGTGACCAGGTTGCCGGCGGTGTCCAGGGTGAACGCCCCATTGCGGGTATAGAACTTCTGTCCGCCCTTGTCGACGGCGAAGAACCCGTCGCCCTGAATGGCGATGTCGGTAGCGACGTTGGTGACTTGCAGTCCCCCCTGGACGAAGTTGCCCAGAATCTGACCGAGTCGGACGCCCAGACCGATCTGGGCAGGGTTGATGCCGCCGACGCCTCCGGGGATCGGACCGGAAGCGTTCCGAACGATCTGGGACAGGCTGTCCTCGAACACCGCGCGGGTCGACTTGTACCCGTGGGTGTTGACGTTGGCGATGTTGTTGCCGGTCACGTCGAGGTAGATCTGGTGGTTACGCAGACCGGAAACGGCCGACCACATCGAACGGATCATGTAAAGGAGCCCTCCTACCGGAGCCAGTTGTGCTCATGTGGTGTTCCTGCGGGGTGCCCGACGGTGGAACCCGGTCGTCCAGGCGGTGCAGCCGGAGGGGCGTCGGCGTCCCGGACGGGCCGGTAATGCCGTCAGGCCGTCGCCTTAAGCGCGGTGACGGACGTCAGTGCCACGTCCTTGCCGCCTACGTCCAACATCGGCCCGTTGGTCTCGAACCTGACCGATTTGACGATTCCCTCCAGGGTGGCGCCGGGGTTGGCCGGGTCGGTGTAGAGCACGGTGCGCCCGACGAGGGCCACCGCGCTGGAACGCTGCTGCTGGGCCAGCATGGTGGCGTAGGACCTGCTCATCGCGACGTTGCTGGCGGCGAGGTCCTTGCTGGCCTTGACCATCTCCTCGGCGGAGGTGGCCATCTGGTTGATGCGCTCGACCATCGACAGGGTCGCCGTCTGCTGCATCAGCTGGCCGGTGTCAGCCGGCTTGGTCGGGTCCTGGTACTTCAGCTGGGCCACCAGCAGCTTCAGGAATGTCTCGCTGTCGAAGCTGTTCTTGAGGTTGCGGTTGTTGGTCGTCTTGACGGTGTCCATGCCCGGTGCCGGGGTGGAGATCCACGACGTGGTGGTGGGGTCGTAGGTCACCGTTGGCGGGGTGAACGACGAGTTGTCGATCCTGATCGGGCCGATCGGGCTGACGGTCACGTGGTCTCCTCAGAGCCGCAGGTCGAGCGTGCCGGGTACGTCACCGGTGCGCCGGGGGTGGTCGTTGTGCTGGTCGTCGTGAAGATGGCGGGGGGCCCGGTCAGGGTCGGTCGGGCCGTCCGGGTCGGCTCGGTCGGCGCCTGAGTTGCTGGCCTGCCCGTCCGGCTCGGGGCCGGAACGGCGGTCCGGTCCGGGACCGGTGCCGTCGCCGGGCAAGGAGCTCACCTCCACGCTGGTCGGCTTGAGGCCGTGCTGCTGGAGCTGCTGGCGCAGTCCGTCGAGGTTGTCTCGCAGCAGGTCGCGGGCTGAGGCGTCACCGGCAGCCAGGGCGACGCTGACGTCGGACCCGTTCAGGCCCAGGGTGATGGCCACCCGACCGAGATGCTCGGGCGTCAGCTGCAGGTGCACCGAGTAGGAGCCGTCACCCCTGCTCAGAAGGGGCCCCACGGCGACGGCCACTTGGTGGTGCACGGGCTGGTGCACAGGCTGGGGCAGGCTGGCCGGTGCTGGCACGGCGGTCACCAGGCGAACGGCCACCGGGGTGATGGCGGCCGGCGTACCGGAACCAACGGCCGCACCGGCGGAGCCGGTGGCGTCGGTGGGGCCGGGTGTGCCGGCGGAGCTGGTGGCGTCGGCGGGGCCGGGCGTGCCGGCGGGACCCCCAGCAGCGGGGACAGTCGAACTGGGGGCCGGGGTCGAGCCCGGGATGGCGAGCGTTCGGTCGACGATGTCAGGGGACGTCGCGCCGAGTGAGGCGCCGCTCGGTCGGGCGGCCCCATCTCCCGACACGGGCACCAACGTCAGTTCCGGCGGCTGTCCCGGCCCGGCCGCCCGCTGGTCCAGCCGGCCGCCCCCCGGACGGTCCCCGCTCGTGCCTCCATGGGGTGCCTGGCCTGCGAACGCACCGGATGGCGGCAGCCCTGGCGCAGCCATCGTGGTCGGGTCGGGCGGCGCGGGGCGAGTCATCGATGCGTCCGAGGCGGTCGCATGGCTGATCGCCGTCGCCACTCCCCCGGTCGGGTTGGCGCCGGGTGAGTCGACGGAGGGTGCGCCGCCGGCTGCCACCGGCAGGGGGTCCCCCCGGAAGGCTGGGGCCGCACCCGGATCGGCGAAGGAGGCCGAGATCTCGCCGCCGGGTGGGGTGGTCTGGGGTTGGACCGGCGGCCCGGAGGGAGCCGGCGCGGTGCGGGTGACCCCGATCGAAACGGGCACCGAGGATCCGGAGCCGGCAACGGCACCGGCGGCCGCGGGGAACGCGGAGCGCTCGGGTCCTGCGTCGGCGACGGCGCTTGCCGGGTCGACGCCGGACCGGGCTGTCACTGCGATCGGATCTGCGCGGCGGGAGGGTTCAGCCAGCCTGGCTGGCCCCGATGTGGGCGCTGCAGGCGCGGCGGAAGTGGCGGGGGCGGCGGGAGTGGCCGGGGCGGCGGGCGCTGCAGGCGCGGCGAAAGTGGCCGGGGCGGCGGGCGCTGCAGGCGCGGCGAAAGTGGCGGGGGCGGCCGGAGTGGCCGGGGCGGCGGGAGTGGCTGGCGTCGAGACAGCGTGCGGTGAACCGTCGGCCGGAGTTGGGCCCCAGGCCGAGGCGGCGTCCGAGCGGACCAGGGCGGGATCGCCCGCTCCGGGCGGCTGGACGCGGTCGGCGCCGTCGGTGCCGCGTCCGGCGACCGCCTCCCTGGGCAGAACCGACCCGGCCAGGCCCAATGCTGGGGTGGACCCGGGTGGTGCAGGCTCGGCGGCTAACTGAGCTGGGGGCTCCAGCCCGGTTGGCTCGGAGCCGACAAGCGCTGCACCGGTTCGTGCTGCTTGGCTGGGAGCGGATGGCGCAAGGGTCGTTGCGATGTCGAGGCCGCGGGCGGGAGGCGTCGGCGCGACCACGGTCAACGGCCGATTGAGGTCGGGTTTGCGGATGGGCAGGTGCGCGGGTGTCACGGCAGAGACCACACGACCCGGCCGTACCGTCGTGGCGGCCATGACCGGTCCGGGACGGGAGGATCGCGCCCGTAGGGCGGACTCGAAGCGCTCGGCGATGTCGGCGCGACCGCGGGCAGAGGCGGCAGCCACGGCCGATCCGCTGGGTTGCCCCGGTCCGGCAGGTCCGACGAGGCCGGGTGACCGGTTGGCCCGGGCCGAGCTGTCACGGGCCGCGGCGCGGCTGGCGATGGCGGGCTGGTCGGAGCCGGCGCTGCGCGGGATATTCGTCATCCTGCACGCACCCCTGGGTCGGCCATGATCTTGCGGACGTAGCCGGTGGTCTCCGCGTAGGGCGGCACGCCCCCGTAGCGGCGGACGGCGCCCGGTCCGGCGTTGTAGGCGGCCAGAGCCAGCTGCGTGGAACCGAAGGTGCGCAAACCGTCGCGCAGCAGGCGGGCGGCACCGTCGACGGCCTCGGCCGGGTTGCGCGGGTCGACCTTCAGGGAGCGAGCGGTGGCCGGCATGATCTGCATCAGTCCGATGGCACCGGCCCGGCTGACCGCGGCGGCGTTGAAGCCGCTCTCTGCCTTGGCGACAGCGGCCAGCAAGGCGGCCGGGACGCCGTGGCGGGCTCCAGCAGCCTCGAAGAGCCGACGGTAAGCAGCAGGGGCAGCGGCGAGCGCGGAGCCGGGCGCGGCGGCGCCCAACGACGTCAGCGACCCCAGCGAGGCGGTCCCGACCGCGGATCTGCCGGCGGATCCGACAGCATGGTCGGGCAGGATTCGACGAATGGCGGTCGGGGCGCGGTAGACCGTTTGGACCTTGACGACGTCACCGGTGCGCGGCGCCACGATCATCTTGTTGTCGCCGATATAGATCCCGATGTGGTTGACCGGGTTGCCGAAGGCGACCAGGTCGCCGGGCTTGGCCTGGGACAGTGACTCCACCCGGGTCCCCTGCCGGGCCTGGTCGGCAGCCACCCGGGGCAGTCGGACGCCGATGTCGGCGTAGGCGCGCTGCACCAGGCCCGAGCAGTCCAGGCCACCGGCGGGATCGGTGCCCCCCCACTTGTACGGCACACCGAGGTATGTCCGTGCCGCTGCGACGGCGGCGCTCCCGGTGGCGCCCCCGGAACCGATTCCTCTCACCCCACCCGTCGAGCCGATCTCGCCCAGGGCCTGCGACAACGGAGTCGATGCGGACGCCTTGGCCAGTGCCGACTCGAACGTGGCCGCACCGGCCTGGGCAGCATCCACCGGTGGTCGGACCCCGGAGATCGCGGCGAGCTGAGCCTGGATCGACGCGATCCGAGCCTGGGCGCCGGCCACACCGGATAGATCTACCGTCATCGGCGTCCTCTCGGCTTCTTGGCTGCCCTGCTCTCTTCGGCAGTTCGCTGGTCAGCGGCAAGCGTTTCGGCCAGCAGAGCCTGTGCCGCCCGCTCCACCAGTCGCTGCAGGCCCTCACTGCGAAGCACCGCGATCCGGACCTCCTCACGAGCCGATTCCGTTCTGCGAGTGACCTCCTGAAGTGCCGAGCCGGCCAGCACGACGGACTTCGCGGCAGCCGCGGCGCGCTGCTGGGCGCCCAGAAATTCGGCCACCGCACCGCGTGGCCGGTCCTGCGCACGCTCCCGATAGACCCCGTGAGCTCGCTGTACCGCGGCCTCGGCCTCACGGTGAGCGACGTTGGCGCGGGCCAGCTCGGCCTTGACCCGGTCCTCCTCGATGCGCCGAACCCGCAGCAGCGTGTCCAGCCGTCCCCTCCCGGCTGCCATGTCCCCGCCGCCGTCAGCCGGCGGCCAGCGCGTGAAGGGACGCCCAGGTCTGTTCCGCCGGGGTCAGATCGTCCAGGTCCTGCCGGAGGAAGGCGTCGATGTCGTCCGACTGCTGCAGAGCCCGGTCGACAGCGGGGTTGGTGCCGGGAACGTACGCCCCGATTTCGATGAGATCCTTGGCGTCTCGTCGGGCGGCGAGCAACCGGCGGATGGTCGTGGCGTCCGCCCGCTGCTCCCGGGTCGTGATCGCCCTGTCCGCCCGCGAGATCGACTCAAGAACGTCGACGGCCGGGTAGTGACCCGAGGTGGCCAGCCGGCGGGAGAGCACCACATGCCCGTCGAGGATCGAGCGGACGTTGTCGGCAATGGGGTCGTTGAGGTCATCCCCGTCCACCAGGACGGTGTACAGGCCGGTGATGCTGCCGGTCGGAGCGGTGCCGGCGCGTTCCAGCAGCCGCGGCATGAGACCGAACACCGACGGTGGATACCCCCTGGTGGCCGGAGGCTCCCCCGCGGCCAGGCCGACCTCGCGCTGGGCCATCGCCACGCGGGTCACGCTGTCCATGCACAGCAGCACGTCCTGACCCTGATCACGAAACCACTCGGCGATCCGGGTGGCCGTGGAGGCGGCGCGCAACCGGACCAGGGCCGGTTGGTCGGAAGTGGCGACCACCACGACGGCCCGGCGCAGACCCTCGGGGCCGAGGTCGCCCTCGACGAACTCGCGCACCTCCCGGCCGCGCTCGCCGACCAGAGCGAGCACGCAGACCGGCGCCGCGGTACCGCGGACCACCATCGACAACAGGCTGGACTTTCCGACCCCGGAGCCGGCGAAGATCCCCAGCCGTTGACCCCGCCCGCACGGCACCATCGAGTCGATGGAGCGCACCCCCAACGGCAGGGGGGTGTCGATCCGGGCCCGCGACATCGCAGGCGGCGGGGTGGACTCGGTGGTCACCAGGGTGACGTCGCGCAGCGGCGGGCCCCCATCGATGGGGTGGCCCAGGGCGTTGACCACCCGGCCGAGCATCCCGTCCCCGATGGGCACCATCAGCGGTCCGCCGGTGGCCAGTACCGGCGAACCGGCCCGGACTCCCTTGAGGTCGGAGATGGGCAGGCAGGTGGCCCCGCCGTCGCGCAGGGCGACCGCCTCGGCCATCAGCGGGCCGTCGTCACCGAGGATCTGAACCGCCTCACCGACAGCCAGGTCCAGTCCGGCGACGTCGATGCTCAGCCCGACCGTGGCGACGACCCGGCCGCGCAAGGTGGGCTGGGCCGCCGTCATCAGCTGGCTCAGCAGCTGTCTCACGGGTGCAGCACCTGCCTGACGCGCTCCAGCGCCAGACTCATCTGTGCGTCGATCTCCAGGTTGTCGGCGACCACGACGACCCCGCCGGGTTCGATCGTGGCGTCGGCAATCGCGCTGCCGCGGTTCCAATCGACGTCACTGTTGAGCGCGCGCACCAGGTCCAGGTCGTCGGGGTGCAGGTGGATGACGAACCGGGCCCCCCGTGGAACCTGTCGCAGCGCGCGCAGCACGGCGTCCCGGGCGGCGCAGCCGCCCACCTCGAGGTGGTGGCCCACCAGCGCCTCGGCCAGCTCCACGGTCATCGTCGCCACCAGGTCGCGCAGCTGTTCCAGTAGCGGCTCCTGACGGGCCAGGACCACGTCCAGGCCCGCCCTGACCTCAGCTGACAAGCGGTGAAGCTGGGCGTCCCGGTCACCGCGGGATGCCTCGTCGCGGAGTCGCAGATCAAGCCGCTGTGCCTCCATCCGCTCCAGGCCCACCTGGTGACCGGCCGTCTGCCCGGCGCTGTATCCGGCCCGGAACCCCCGACCGCGGGCCTCCATCTCGGCGCGCTGGACGACGGTTTCCAGATGCGGGTCGACCAGCCGCGAGTCGGCGACGCCCACCGCGGCGAACGGGGTGGACGTCAGGTCCTCGGCCATCCGCGCCAGCCGGGCAGCGACCTGGTCGGCGCCACGAATGACGTAGCTGGCGGCCAGGGTCTCAGGCGACGAAGTCATCGGTGCCTCCACGGGACACGATGATCTCGCCGGCTTCCTCAAGCATCCGGATCTGCCGGATGACGACGGCCTGAGCCTCTTCGACCTGCTTGAGCCGCACCGGCCCGAGGATGCTGATCTCGTCGGCCAACGCCAGGGCGGCACGCTCGGACATGTTCCGGGTGATCTTCTCCCGAACGTCCTCGCGGACCCCCTTGAGCGCCACGGCCAGGTCCTTGCTGTCGACCTTGCGCAGCACCACCTGAACGGCCCGGTCGTCCAGGCTGACGATGTCCTCGAACATGAACATGTGCGCCCTGACCTGCTCGGCCAGTGCGAGGTCGCGCTTCTCCAGGCCCTCAAGAATGAGCCGCTCGGTGGTCCGGTCGGACTGGTTGATGATGGCGACGAGCGGTTCCAGCCCGCCGACCTGGGAGTAGTCGTTGGCCTGCACGAGGGTGGACAGGCGCCGCTCCAGGTGGGACTCGACCTGCTTGACGATCTCTGGCGCGGTCCGGTCCATGATCGCCAACCGGTGCGCCACCTCGGCCTGGGTCTCGGGGGCCAGGCCGGACAGGATGATGGCCGCCTGCTCGGGGTGCATGTGGGCCAGGACCAGGGTGATCGTCTGAGGGTGCTCGTCCTGCAGGTAGGACAGGATGAGCTTGGCGTCTACCTGTCTGAGGAACTCGAACGGCATCTCCACCAGCGAGGCGGACAGCCGGGACATCAGGTCGCGGGCCCGCTCTGGTCCCATCGTGGCGACGAGGACCTCCTCGGCGAAGTTCACCCCGCCTTGCACGTAGTACTGGCGCGCCTTGGCCAGCTGCTGGAACTCCTCGAGCACGTCGTCGAGGGTGTCGACGTCGATGCTCTCGATCCGGGCGATCTCTGCACTCAGAGCCTCGACCTCGCCCTCCCGCAGGTTGCGCATGATCGCTGCGGAGGTGTCCTTGCCAAGCTGGACAAGAAGGATTGCGGCCTTACGCACACCGGTCATCGTGGCGATTGACACCGATCACGCCCTTTCTGCGATCCAGCCGCGCAGGAGTCGGGCGACTTCGTCGGGGTTCTCCGCGACCAGCTGTCCGATCTCGGCTCTCGCCACGATCCGGGCCTCGCTCTGCGGATCGACGGGGGTGGCTTCGATGGCCCGCAGCGCCGCGTCGTCGTCCAGCTGGTATTCCAGGGGAGGGGGTCCGGTGGGCCCGGCCGACAGCGCCTGCTGCGTCGAGGCGGAGGCGAGAGCGCCCAGGTCGACGGCGGGCGAGCTGCGCCGGCTCTTACGAAATCCGATGAGTAGTGCGATCAGCAGCAACAGCCCGAGCCCGACGTTCTTGGCCAGGCCGACCAGTTCGCTCTTGCGTCCCTCGGCGGCGGCCGCCTCCGCCTCTTTGGTCGCGTTTTCGGCGGCCTGGGTGTCGAAGGCCATCTTGCTGACCTCGACGACGTCGCCCCGGGCGGCGTCGGCACCGGCGGCGGCGGTGACCAGCTTGGTGATCTGGGCGACGTTGGCGCCGGCCGCGGTCCGGCTGTTGATGATGACCGCGATACCCATCTTGCGGATGGCTCCCGGAGCACGGGTGGTCTCGGTCTGCTCGTTGCCGATGGCGTTGTTGGACTTCTCGCTGGTCTTCTCGTACTTGTTCTTGGCGTTGGCGCCAGCGGCGTTCGGCACCGAGATGCTGTCCGGGCCGAGCACCCCGCCGACGGCCTGCCCGCCGACGCCCTCCATGACCTCCCGGGTCTTCTCGTGCTGCAGCGCCTTGTCGGTCGGCTTGCCCTGCAGGTAGGAGTTCCGCTTGACCTTGGTGTCGTCGAAGTCGAGGTCGGCCTGGACGCTGACGGTGGCGTTGCCCGGGCCCACCGCGGTGTCGAGCATGGCCTGGAGCTTCTTACTGATGGTCGTGGAGACACCCTGAGCCTGGGCGACCCGGGCGTCGGCGCCGCTGCCCGCACCGGCGGCGCCGGTGGCGTTGAGCAGCTTTCCGGAGGAGTCGGTGACGGTGACCTGTGAGGCCTCGAGCTTCGGCACGGCGGAGGAGACCAGGTGCACGATGGCCTCGACGTTACCGCTGGAGAGGGCCTTGGTGGCGCGGGGCTTGACAAGCACCGATGCGGACGGCTTGGTCTGCTCGGAGGTGAACACGTCCTGCTCGGGCAAGGCCAGCTGCACGGTGGCGTCCTGGACGGTGTCGATCTTCTCGATGGCCTTCTTCAGCTCGCCCTCATAAGCCCGCTTGGCGGTGAGCTTCTGCTGGAAGTCGGACGAAGTCAGGCTCATCTTGTCGACCAGACCGTAGCCCTCCCCCTCGTTGGTGCCGGCGGGCAGGCCCTGTCCGGCCAGGTCGATGCGCGCCTGGTCCACCTCGGCGCGGGGAACCATGACGGTGTGGCCACTGTCGGTCAGCTCGTAGACGGTCCCGGATTCACCCAGCTTGGTGGTGATCGTCGACGCGTCTGCCGAGGCCAACCCGGTAAACAAAGGCGCCATCGAGGGCCGCGACGCCCAGTTGAGGAACACCACCCCGCCGACGATGGCGACGACGACGGCGATCGCCGTGACGGTCCGCTGGCCGGCCGTGAAGCCGTCGAAGATGCCCTTGGCGCGCCCGAGGACAGCCTGCACCTTGAGATTCCTCACAGCTGCATCCGCATGATCTCGGTGAACGCCTCGACGGCCTTGTTACGGATGGCCACGGTGAGCTGGGTGGCGGTTGCGGCCTGGTTCGCGGCAATCGTGTAGTCGTGGATGTCGGTCAGGTCACCGGTCACGGCCTTGACAGCGAGTGTGTCACTGGTCTGGTGCAACTCGCCGAGCTCGCCGATCTTGTCGGCCAGGATGTTACCGAAGCCGCTCGCCGCGGAGGCGCCGTTTGCCGGGGCGATGTTGTCGGCCGGGGTACTGCTGACACCGAACAGACCTGGGACGCCAAAGCCCGGCGCTACGGTGAAGTTCGGGATGCTGGGGATGGGGGCGAGGCTCACTTGCCGATTCCGATCGCTGCTTCGTAGGCGAGCTTGGTGCGGTCGACGACCGCGAGGTTGGCCTGGTAGGCGCGCTGGGCGACCATGAGCTGCGCCATCTGCTCGGCCAGGTCCAGGTCCGGTACCCGGACCCGACCCAGGGCATCCGCCAGGGGGTGCCCGGTCATGTCGATGACCCGGCCGTTCGGGTTGCCCCACATGTTCCCGGCGACGTACACCCCGCCGCTCTGGCCGTACTGGTTGGCCTCGGCCACCACGTACCGCGCCTGGAACGCGCGGTCGGTCATGGCGCTGACGTTGTTCATGTTGGCGATGTTGTCCGAGACCGCGTCGAGCCATTTGCGGTTGACCACCAGGCCCGAGCCGGCGATGTTCATCGCCCCGAAGATGCTCATCAGGCCTGCCCGGAGATCGCGGTGCGCAGCCGCTGGAACTTGGATGTCAACGCCTGGGAGGCCAATTGAGTGGTCATCAGCGTCTGCATGCCGGCCAGCGTCTCTTCGTCGAGGTTGACGTTGTTGCCGTTGAGCCGGGTGGGCTCGAGGGACCGGGCCGCAGCGACGCCACCGGCCAGGGGGTTCTCCCCACCACCGAGGGCCTGATTGAGGGCCGTCTCGAAGTCGACCTTCCCGGCCAGGAAGCCGGGGGTCTCGACGTTGGCGAGATTGTCGGCGATGGTGCGCTGGCGCAGCGCCAGCCCGTTCATGGCCTGGCTCAGCGCCCTGAACGTGACGTCGCCGATGAGCTCGGTCATGGGTCCCCCGAATGAATCGTTGAGCAGGACGGGCGGTCAGCCTGGTGTCCGTGCCGGGAATGGTCTGCGGAAGCGTTCCTGCTGCTGCTGGGGCCGTCCATGGCCACTGTCCTGATCGACCGGGCACTTGTCCGCCTGAGCACTGTGCCCTGGCCGGTCCCCGTCCTGCGGCGGCTTCCCCAGCGGCGACCCGGGCCCGGTGCAGCTCAACGGGGCCGGTACACCGTGGCCCGTCCGACGGCCTGGCGCACCCACCCGTCGTCGATGTTCATCGTCGTCTCGGCCCCACCGAGGAACAGGTAACCATCGGGACGCAGCACCTTGCGGACCTCACCGAGGATGCGCTTCTTGGTCTGGACGTCGAAGTAGATCAGGACATTGCGCAGCAACATGACGTCTACCACCGGCATCGGGGGAAACGGCTCGGCGAGGTTGACCAGCTTCGTGTCGATCATTGCCCGCAGCAGGGGGTCGATCCGGTAATTGATCCCGCTGCGTGAGAAGTACCGCACCAGCAAATGCGCCGGCAGCCCGCGGTTGACTTCGAACTGGTTGTAGATGCCTTCCGTGGTGCGGTGGAGCATCTGCGGGGAGATGTCGCTGGCCAGCAGGCGTACCCGCCAACTCGGGTCGGCACCGATCAACTCCCGGATCAACATCGCGACGGTGTAGGGCTCCTGACCGCTGCTGCAGCCCGCGCACCACACACTCAGGGACCGATCGCGGCCGCGTTGCACCAGCAGGTCCGGAAGGATCGAGTCGGACAGCGCCCGGAACGGGTGCCCGTCCCGGAAGAACGAGGTCTCGTTCGTCGTCATCGCCTCGACGACCTGGTCCCGGATCGGGCCGTCGGGCTGCTGGCGCAACTCACGGACCACGTCCTGGATCGAGCAGTCACCGCGCTCGCGGGCCAGCGTCATCAGGCGCGACTCGATGAGGTACTCCTTGCTGTGGTCCAGGACGATCGCGGACCGGGCCCGGACCACCTGGCTGATGAAGTCGACGTCGTGGGCGCTGATGGTCATCCCGCCACTCTCCGTGACGTTGAGGAGCCCGGTGACCTAGCGGAGCCCGCCCGTCCGCCCTGGACGCGAGACAGGATGGTGTCCGCGAGTGCGGGCAGTGGCACCACGACGCCGGGCAGCCCGGCCGCCACGGCAGCGCCCGGCATCCCCCACACCACCGAGGTCTTCTCGTCCTGGACGATCAGCGACCCTCCGGCGTGCACGATGTGTTCGGCGCCCTTGACGCCGTCACTGCCCATGCCGGTCATGATCACGGCCAGTGCCCGTCCCTGGTAGCACGTGGGGACCGAGCGGAACATGGCGTCGACGGCCGGGCGACAGTAGTTCTCCTGCGGCCCCTGGTCGAGCCTGACCACCGGCCCGTTCGCGCAATTGACCAGGCGCATGTGGAAGTCACCCGGCGCGATGAGGACTCGGCCGGCGCGCACGGCATCCCCGTCCGTGGCCTCGCTCACCTTGAGCCTGGACTTGGCGTTCAGACGCTGGGCGAACAACTGGGTGAACACCGGGGGCATGTGCTGGGTGACGATGAGGGGGACCGGGAAATCGGTCGGCAGCCGGGGGATCAGCTGGGTCAGGGCGTCCGGGCCGCCGGTGGAGACGCCGATGCAGACGATGTCGACTCGCGAGGATGCGCTGGCGGGGGCCTGCGGGAGGAAGACGTCCGGGTTGGCCGGACCGGCGGTCCGGACCGGCCGAGGTAGCCGGCCGGTGAGGGACTTGATCCTGGGGATCAGCTGGCTTCGCACCGCCGCCATCGACTCCGACACGCTGGCGACGTTGGACGGCTTGGTGACGTAGTCGCTGGCTCCACGCTCCAAGGCGTCCAGGGTGGCCCCGGCGCCCCGCTCGGTCAGCGTGGAGAACATGATGATGGGCAGCGTCCTGTCGACCCTGCGGACCTCGATGAGGGTCTGCAGCCCGTCCATGATCGGCATCTCGACGTCGAGGATCATCACGTCGGGCTTGAGGCGTTCAAGGTTGTCCAGGGCGTGCTTCCCGTTGACCGCGGTGCCGACGACCTCGATGTCCGGGTCGCTGGACAGCACCTCGGAGACCAGGCGACGGATCACGACCGAGTCGTCGCACACCAGGACTCGAATGCGTGCACCGGCCATCACAGCAGTCCCAGCATGGCCAGCTTGTCTCCGATGATGTCGGAGGTGAACGGCTTGATCACGTACTCGTGAGCGCCGGCGGCCAGGGCCCGCACGATGTTGGCCTGCTCAGCTTCGGTGGTCACCATCATCAAGGTGATGTCGCGCCACTCAAGGTTCTTGCGGACCTCCATGATGAACTCCAGCCCGTTCATCACCGGCATGTTCCAGTCAATGAGGCAGACATCCGGCAGCGGGCCGCGCTGAACGGCGATCAGGGCCTTGGCGCCGTCCTCGACGGCCTCCACCTCGAAGCCGAGGCCACCCATGGTGCGGGTCAGGATGGTCCGCATAGCGCGGGAGTCGTCGATCACGAGTGCTCGCATGTCGTTCCTTGAGTGTCGTAGTGCCGGCGCGAGCGGGTTAGGCGACAGACCCGACCACGACGGCCCGGTCGGTGTCGAGTACGAGCATCAGATCGTGGTCCAACCTGCACACCGCGGTCACAAGACGACGCACCCGCGCCGGAACCGTCTGCGGTGGAGCCTCGAACCGGTCCAGGTCGGGCTCCACAACATCCCCGATCTCATCGACGAGCAGGCTCGTCGCACCGTCGCCGTTACGCACCACGACGTTGGTCGCCCTCGCCGAGCCTTCCCGTGCCGGCAGACCCAGCTGCCGCCGCAGATCCACCGTGGTCACGATCTGACCGCGCAGGTTGATCAGCCCACTGACTGCCGGCGGAGCCAACGGCACCACCGTCACCTCCTGCTGACGCAACACCTCTTGCACCGTCGCCACCGGGACCCCGAACAGGTGCCCACCCAACCGGAACGTGCAGTACTGGTTCGCCATGGCTTAGTCGCACAGTCCGGCGTGGGCGCCGCGGAGCGTCGAAACCGCGAGAGACTCCCGGTCGGAGGACAGCATGGCCACCAGCGAGTGGTCGATGTCGAGCAGCTCGGTGACGTGCCCGTTGACGACCGCGCAACCGAGGTGACCGCCGGTGTCGAGGTGGGTACGGATCGCCAGTTCGTCCGCGACGATGTCGAGCACCTGGGACACCACGAGCCCGAACGGCAGGCCGCGGTGCTGGCAGACGACCACCTGCAACGGAGCGTAGGGGTCCTGCCTCTCGTGGCCGCCATCGTCGTCCGCCACACGCACCAGCGGCAGGATGATCCCCCGGTATTGCACCACCTGGTTGGCCCCGACCCTCTCGACACGAGAGGGTGGCAACTCCTCGAGGCGCTCGACCAGCTCCAGCGGCAATGCCGCCCGGCGACCGTTGCCGAGCTTGACAACCAGCAGTGAGGTCAGGTCGGTGTCGTTCCGGCGAGCCGCCTCCTCGGTGGCGCGCTCGGGGGGCTGGCTGCTGTCCTCGACCATGCCGGCCCGGGCGGCCAGGGAGTTGGCGTCGAGGATGAGGGCGATCCGGCCGTCACCCATGATGGTGGCGCCGGCGTACAGGTCGATCCCGCGCAGCTGCTTGCCCAGCGGCTTGACGACGATCTCCTCGGTGTCCTCGATGTTGTCCACGATCAGCCCGAACTGCTTCCCGTCGGCACGCAACACGACGATGAACACGGTCTCGCGGTCGATCGGCTCGCCTCCGATCTGCTCGCGCAGGTCGACCAGCGGCAACAGTGCGCCACGCAGCCGGTACACCGGGGTCCCCTGAATGTTCTCCAGCCGCTCAGTCGCCTGCTCGTGGTCCAGCCGGACCAGCTCCACGAGGTTGACCTGCGGGATCGCGTACAGGTTCTCGACGCAGAGGACCAGTAACGCGGGGATGATCGCCAACGTCAGGGGGATCTTGATCCGGACCGTGGTGCCCTCGCCGACGACGCTGTTGACGTCGATGACGCCACCGATCTTCTCGATGTTCGTCTTGACGACGTCCATGCCGACGCCGCGCCCAGAGACGCTGGTGACGGACCGTGCGGTGGAGAAACCGGGCCGGAAGATGAGGTGCATCGCGTCCCGGTCAGACATCCGCTCACCTTCTTCACGGGAGACGATCTGACGTTCGATTGCCTTCTCCCGCAGCCTGCCGGTGTCGATGCCCGCGCCGTCGTCGATGATCTCGATGATGACCTTGCCACCCTCGTGGAAGGCCCGCACCAGCAGGTGCCCCTCGGCGGGCTTGCCGGCGGCGGTACGCTCGGCCGGGGACTCGATCCCGTGGTCGCAGGAGTTGCGAACGAGGTGGGTCAGCGGGTCCTTGATGGCCTCCAGGACCGTTTTGTCGAGCTCGGTCTGTTCGCCCTCCATATCGACCCGAACCCGCTTGTTCAGGTTGTCGGCCAGGTCCCGGACCACCCGAGGCAGCTTGCTCCAGACGTTCTCGATCGGCTGCATCCGAGTCTTGATGACCCCTTCCTGCAGCTCCCCGGCAACGAGATCGAGGCGGTGCATGCTGCGCAGCAGCTCCGGGTCCTGCCGCGCGGCCACGCGTTGGAGTAGCTGGTTGCGGGTCAAGACCAGCTCACCGACCAGGTTCATCAGGCAGTCCAGCAGGTCCACGTCGACGCGGATGCTGCTGTCGACGAGGCGGCGGCGGGTCGAATCGCCCTCGCCCGCATCTGCGGCGACCTCGGCAGCGGCCTTGGCGGCGGCCGAGGCCCGGCCTTGGACGGCCTTTGCGGTGCTGACCTGAGCGGCGGCGGCGGCCTGGGTGGCGGCCACGGGCTCGGTCGGCACTGCGTTGGACGATGTCGCGCCCGCGCGGTCGACGCCGTCGGGGCTGGCGGTGACGGTGGCGATGGCGATGGCGGTGGCATCGGCGATGGCTGTGGCGGCGTTGGCGGTGGCGAGGGCTGCGCGGGCGGCCACCGGCATCGCCGGGTCCCGACCCTCCAGCAGGGCGTGCAGGCGGGCCACCAGGCCGGCGTACTCCTGCGGACCCTCGTTGCCGGAGTCCTCGATGTGCCGCAGCAGCGCGCGGAGGGCGTCGACCGTCTCCAGCAGGACCGTGGTCAGGGCCGGGGTCAGCTCCATCTCGCCGTCACGCAGCTTGGACAGCAGGCCTTCTCCGGCGTGGGCGACCCGCTCAAGGGTGTGCAGCGCCAGGAAGCCGCTGGTGCCCTTGATGGTGTGGAGCGTCCTGAAGACGCTGGAGAGCAGCTCACATGAATTCGGGCGACGCTCCAGGGCCAGCAGGTCCTGGTTCAGCTGGTCGAGATTCTCGTGGCTTTCGATCAGGAATTCCTGAACGATCTCCTCCATGCCTTCCATCGCCCAGCTCCTCAGCACGGTTGGGGACGGGGCACTAATCGGCGGCCGGACAGATGACCTGAGGCAGAGTGCGACGACGGCCGAAGCGCCGGGTTCCTGGCGAGTTCCTCTGGTGTCGCTCACGTCCGTTGCGACGGAGCCGATAAGGGGGTATCTACCTATCCGCAGGCCCGTCCCGAGGTTGCGTCGCGTCTGAAGCCACGGTCCAGCCCTCGCGGGCGCCCGCAGTCTCGTCTGGTACCACCGAGAAGACCCGCAAAGGACCCAGCATGCAGCTGGCACGCGACGACGTCGTCCACATCGTGCGCGAGGTATGGAGCTCGATGCTCGGCCTCGAAGCCCACTCCTGCGAGGAGACCGCCCCGTACGGCGGGCCGGCGATGGCCGGATCTGTGGGGATCAGCGGGGCCACTGACTGCCTGATCGCCTTGCAGGTGCAGACCGACGGGGCCCGGCAGTTCGCCGCGGCGATGTTCGGGTTGGAGGTCACCGAGATCAGCGACGACGACGTCGCCGACGCCGTCGGTGAGTTGACCAACATGGTCGGGGGCAACATCAAGAGCCTGCTGCCGGAGCCGAGCAGCCTGTCACTGCCGGTCGTCGCCCAAGGCAGTAACCCACTCCTGCGGGTGGTCGGCGGCACGGTGATCTTCGAAGCTGCCTTCGTCAGCAACAACTACCCCATCTGCGTGACGGTGTGGAGCCGTCCGCAGCGCGACTGACGCCTGCCCAGCCCAATCCGAGAGGAAGACAGAACCGTGAAGGTCGTAGTCGCCGAGGACAGCCGCGCGATGCGCATGATCGTCATGAGGACCCTCCGCCAGGCCGGCTACGACGGAGTCGACGTCACCGAATGCGAGAACGGGGCCGAGGGTCTCGCGGCTGTCGAGAGCGTCGACCCCGACCTTGTGCTGTCGGACTGGAACATGCCGGAGAAGTCCGGCTTGGAGTTCCTCCAACACCTCCGCGCGTCCGGCAATCAGGTTCCCTTCGGATTCATCACCTCCGAGGGCTCGGAGCAGATGCGTGCTCAGGCCGCCCAGAACGGCGCCCTGTTCCTGATCGCCAAGCCGTTTACGGCCGACATGTTCGCCGCGGCGCTCAAGCCTGTGCTCGGCTGATCGGCCATGGCGCAGATACCGGATTCGAAACCCATCAGGGACCTGTTCCAGGACCTCCTGGGTCGCAGCATCTCCATCTCCGAGATGACCGAACCGGTCGTTCCGACGGCCCGCCGTGCCTGTTGCGTCGGACTGTACGTCGACGACAGCCGCGACACAAAGGCTCTGGTCGCCGCGGACCTCGGCCTTGCCGCCCGTGCCGGTGCCGCGTTGGGACTGGTACCATCTGCCGGGGCCGAGGCCGCGATCGAGAACCGCGAATTGCCCGCGGCCTTGTACGACAACTTCCACGAGGTCATGAACATTCTCAGCAGCCTGTTCAACCTGGGCGACTCGAGCGCCCATGTGAAGCTGCAGGCGGTGTATCAACCGGGCTCAGTGATCCCCACCAACGCCGCCATGCAGTTGCGCGGGATGGGCAAGCGTGCCGACTTCCAGCTGGTCATCGACGGCTACGGGGTGGGCTCCTTGGGTGTGGTCGTCCCGTTCTGACCTCGACGGCGCAGACCCGGAGCAGTTGCTCTTCCGGATAACCGGGCCATCTCCCCGGTTATCCGCCTGCTGGGTCGCTTGTGGGTTCGGCTCTCGGAGCCGTCTCGCAGCCGTCTCGGAGCCGGTGGCGCTCAGCGGGGTGGCGAGCCGTGGCCCACCTCTCACCGGCACACGACCTAGCGCATGAAGTCCATAAGCGACGGCTGAATCATCTTGGCGGACGCGTTGAGGGCGGCTTGGTAGGCGTTGGACTGGATGTTCAGGTCCATCGCGGCGCGCATGAAGTCGACATCCTCGACCTTCGACAGGGCGATCCGGGTCGAGTCATCCTGCTGCCCGTTCAGCGTCTGCAGGCTCGCCAACCGGTTGGTCCGGGAACCAGCGATGCTGGCCGCGTTCATGACCGTGTCCTGCAGGGAGTCCATGGCGGCCAGGCCGGCGTCCAGGCCGGCCTTGTTCCCCGTCTGAATCGCCTGAATCAGCTGGTCGATCTCGCCGGTTGTCTGGTTCAGCGCCGTTGCGAACGCGGTCATCCCGTCGATCGAGACGTTGACCTGTCCGGCAGCGCCCGGGGCGTCGGTGACCTGGCGCAGCACCGGCAGGGTGTTGCCCTGGAAAGCCCCGGTCAGCGGATCGAAGGCATTGCCGACGTTCTGGGTGCCGGCGAACACCGGCCGTCCGGCGTACTGGGCGTTAGCCAGCTGGATGATGCCTTCGCGCAACTGAGTGGCCTCCATGGCCATGGCGGCGCGCTGAGAGGCGTTGTTGGTGGCGTTGCTGGCTGCCACCGCCAGCGTCCGCAGCTTCTGGATCATCGGGACGGTTCGGGTCAACGCGTCGTCGGCCGCCTGGAGGCGGGCCAGACCATCGGTGATGTTCTCACCGAACTGCTCCAGCTGGCGCTGCTCGGCCCGGAAGCGCATCGCCGAGACGGTGTCGATCGGGTTGTCCGACGGCCGGTTCAGCCGCTTGCCGGAGGTGAGCTGTTCCTGAGTGTGCTGCAAGCGAGTCAGGCTGGTGTTCAACCCGGCCAGCTGCGTGCGGTTCATCGAGTTCTGCGTGATGCGAAGTGACGACATGGGGATCAGACCTCTCAGCGAGCCATGTTCAGGAGCGTCTCGATGGTGGAGTCGATCGCGGTGATGAAGCGGGCGGCCGCGCTGAACGAGTGCTGGAACTGGATGAGGTTGGTCATCTCTTCGTTCAGGCTCACCCCGGAGACGTTGTCCCGGGCGTCGGCGGCGCCCTTGACGACCGTGGACTGGACCTCCACGTTGCGGTTCACGCTCTGCGCCTGCACGCCGAGTCGGACGATCAGGCTGCTGTAACCAGCGTCCGCGCCGCCGGTGTCGGACAGGTGGCGCGCCATCGCCATCGCGTTGTTGCCGTCCAGGACCGCAGGCGGCTGTCCCTGCGAGACGGCCAGGTCCGCCGGGTTCCCGGCCACGGCGATGTTGCCCGCGTTCACCGTCGTCCCACCAAGTCCGTCGGTGAACAGCGGCGCACCCCCGATACCAGCGACGGTGTACCCGGCGCCCTGCTGGGTGTTCACGGTGGTGACCAGCTGCTGAGCGATCGAGTCGAAGTCGGCGAGGTAACCGGGGAGGGTCACATTCAGCGCCGTCAGCTGCCCCTTGAGGTTGCCTGCCCCGGACCCGCCGGTCAGCGTGACGGTGGCCGCGCTGCTATCCGTCAGGGACAGCGAGACCGGCTGGATCACACCCGGCGTCACCACGGCCGGGGTCAGGCTCAGCACATTGGCGTTGACCCCCTCGACGAGCTTGACGCCGCCGATGACGACGTCGACCGCGCCGAGTGCGTTGTCGGTATTGCCCAGCGCGTCGGCCATCGGACGGGAGAAGGCGCCGGTCAGACGGGAGATCTCGGAGACCAGTCGGTCACGCTGGTCCAGCAGCTCGTTGGACGGAACCCCGGCGACCGTGTTGTTGCGGATGGCCCGGTTCAACGAGGCGATGTCCTGTGCCATCGAGTTGACGTTGGTGACGTTCCCGACGACCTCAGCGTGCGTGTCCTGCCATTGAGTGTGCAGGGCGTTGCTGACGTGGTTCAGCTGGCTGGCGACCGAAACAGCACGCTCGAAGGTGGTATTGCGGGGGGCATCCGCGCTGGGGTTGTTGGTGATCTTGCCCCAGGCGTTCCAGAAGTCGGCCAGCTGCGCCTGAAGACCCGAGCTGCTCGGTTCGTTGACGGTTCGCTCGATGGCCTCGAAGGTTCTGGCCTGCTCCTCGACGTCACCGAGCGCGGCACTGGCGCTGCGGGCGCGGGCGACAAGGAACTCGTCGGTCATCCGGCTCACGCCGGTGACCTTGACCCCTTCGCCGGTGCCGAGGTAGCGGCTCCAGAACGCGGGAACTCCCGGCCCGCCGACGGATTCGAGGTCGACCCGCTGACGGGTGTACCCCGGCGTCGCCGAGTTGGAGATGTTCTGCCCGGTGACGTCGAGTCCACGCTGGGCAGCATGGATGGCGGACGAACCGATACCCAGGCTGGAGAACGACGACATGCTGACACCTCATCCGTGAGATTCCGGGTCCGGTGAACCCGACGTGCAGTCCTGACCGTTCCGGGGGCTGCTGGACGGCCGTCTTCCTATCGGCGGCCATCCGCGTGGCCTGAACAGACCGAAGTCAAAGGAAACACCCGGTTACCCTTGGAATCGGTAAAGCCGCCTGCTCCGGTGACGTGCACGACCGACATGCCGGCTTCGTCTGCTCAGACGCTCGCATCGAGGTAGAGCGACACCGCACCGGCGGGCCGGCCGACTCCCCGCTCCAGATGGCGCAGGTCGCTTTCGGTGGCCACCAGCTGAAACTGCACGAAGGTGGCCAGCAGGCCGATACGCCGGATCAGTTGAGCGACACGGGCGGCCGCCTGGGGTGGGAGCGGCCCGAGGTCGTCTGGCGCGGTGAAGTCCGGCACGATCGCCAGTTGGCCCTTTCGCAGGGCCTCCTCGTGCAGGTTCAACTCCTCCTCCATCGCCACCACCGCGAGGTCCCAGTCGGTGGCGGTCATGACGCGAGGAAGTTGGCGGCCTCGTGCCAGGCGTTGCGCAACGGCTCCACGACCTCACGGACAGTCCGCACGTGAGTGATGTCTTTGGCCATGTTCGCCGCGACGAGCTCATCGATCATGTATTGGTACAATAGTTCCAAGCTCTGGCCTTCGGCCCACACGCTGATATCCAGACTGCTGGACAGCTCGTGGACGATCTGCTGAGCGTGCAGCAGGGCGTTGTGGATCGTCTCAATGTCCCGGGCGGCCAGGCCCGACTCCGCAACCGTCAGGTCCTTCAGGAGCCGGTCGTACAGCATGGTGACCAAGCGGGCCGGAGATGCTGTCGACACGGTGTCTGTGGCGTAGCGGTTTCGCAGCTGAGCCGTGGTCGTCATCGGTGTCCTATCAGTCGTTGCGGTTCGAGATCTTCGGCAGCGAGGCGATCTGTCCTGTCAGCCAGCTTCCTTGTGCCTGAAGCTTGCTCAGCATCGACTCCAACGCCGCGAACTGGCGCTCGAGCCCCTGCTGCCGCAGCGACATGCGGTCCTCGAAGCGCGAGATCTGCTTGGTGTAATCCGCGACAAGCCGCTGCTCGCCCTGGATTCGCACCGACAACAACCCATCGGTCGGGCTGGTCGACTGCTTACCGACCTCGGCCAGGTTCTTCGCGGTGGTGACCAAAGCCGCCTCGACCTTGGCCGGGTCTGCCGCGTAGGCCGCGGAGAACCTGCCCTTGTCGAAGGTGAGGTTGCCCTGCCGGTCGATGCTGACCCCGGCGATACTCGCGGACAACGCGGTGGTGCCCACGACGACGTTCGTGATGCGGGTCTGCAGCTCCCGGGCAACTGAATCGCCCAGGAACACCCCTGCGGTCTTGCTCGACTGGTCGAAATTGCTGTTGACCTTGATGTTGTCGATTGCGCCGTTGGCCGCGTCCACCATGGCCTTGACCTTGGCTGCCAGTCCCTCGACGTCGTTGGCCACGGTGACCGTGACCGGGATGGCCGGGTCGGCTTTGACTGCGGTCACCGACACTCCCGGCATCAGGTCGGTGACGGTGTCGGTGGAGGAGGTGACGTCGAAGCCGCCGGTGGCAGGCCCGAGGTGCAGGACGGTGTCCGTACCCTCGCGCATCAGGGTGTAAGTGCCCAGCGGGCTGCCGCCGCTGACCGTCACGTCAGTGTCTCTCCCGGTAGTCGTGGACTGGATCTGCAGCCGGTAATGACCCGGGGACACCTGCACCATGGTGGCCTGGACTCCAAGCCGCGCGTCGTTGACCGCCTTGGCGACGTCGGCCAGTCTGGCACCGGACGCCACACTGATGGTGGTTACCTTTGGCTCGGACGAACCGGCGTGCTCGGTCACGTCGAAAGAGAACGCGGCACCCCCGTTAAGCAGTTCGGTCCCGGCGACTGCCTCGCCGGAGACGACCGCGCCCGCGGTGGCGACGGAGCGGACCGAAAAGGCCACCGAGCCGGCCGACGCCGTGGCCGTCGTGGTCGCCGTGGCCAGGTCCGGTTTGGAGCTGGTTGCTGTGGTCGCGCTCCAGGCCGAGGACGTGGTCAAAGCATCCGGCACCAGGCCCTCAGCCGCCGTTTGCATGGTCTTGACCAGCGAGTTGAGCCGTTGCAGGGCACTGAGGAGGCTCTCCGAAGTCACCTTGCCCTTCGTCAGGCCCTGGCCGGAGGATCGTTCCACCGCCATCAACTGCCTGACGATGTTGGCTGTGTCCAGGCCGGAGGCCAATCCGCTGACCTGCATGGGAGGTCCCTCTCCGTGGCTGATGGGTGGGTAGACGATCAGGGGGCCCGGGCTGTGGGCCCGCGCCCCCTGAGGTCGTGTGGTTACTCGATCAGCCGAGCAGCTTCAGGACCGACTGTGGGGCCTGGTTGGCTTGGGCGAGCATGGAGACGCCGGCCTGCTGCAGGATTTGTGAGCGGGTGAACGCCGTCATCTCGGCAGCCATGTCGGTGTCGCGGATCCGGGACT
>DASQEP010000002.1:0-20880 GCA_035633615.1 Dermatophilaceae bacterium | reverse complement strand
GTTGCCGCTCCAGCTCTGCGACCCGCAACGTCAGCACCCGCAACGCCTCACGCAGTTCGGCGTTCTCGCGGTCTTTCGAAGCCCGCAACGATTCCATCTGGCTGTCCTTGACAGCCAGCAACTCCCGCAACCGAGCGTTGGCAGCCCGCAGCCGACTCACCAGCTGTGGATCGGACACCTCGGACACAACAGACGATCATCGTCCAACCGGCCAGAAGATCAAGCATTACGACCGCGTGTCACGCAACGATCCACACGAACCTTGCAGTTCAGGCCCACCCGTGAATGGACACCAGCAGACCGACCAATTGGGGTCACCTGCTGCTGCCTGTGTTGATGTAGCGGGGCGCACCGCTTCGGTGTCCCCAAAGCGAGAACTGGATCTGAAGGGCGAGTTGGCTGACGACGAAGTGCTGACCTACTTGCAGAGGCTCTCCCTCGATGAGCTCCGTCCGACCCCGGACGTCGGCGCCATACGAGCCGGGATAGCCCGACGACGCCGAGCAAACATGCATCGAGCATCCAAGCCCCTCCTCCCGTCACACCTCGGATGCTCGATGCGCCGGCTGACGGGCGGGTGGGGACGAAGGTTTGGCCCGCGGCCGGATCACCGGATCTGCTGGCCTGCGTTGCGCACGGAGGAGACGACGTCGAGGACGGCTTGGGTGGTGGCCCCGGCGTACTTCTTCTCCATGATCAGCGACGCGTGCGAGGCGCCTTCGATGGTGCGATGGGAACTGTTGGTCGACAACGCGGCCAGCTTCCGCTGCGCCGCATCGTGTGTGGCGTCAGTTTCGGCGCCGGCGGTGAGGACAACCAACGGCTTGTTGCCGAAGTCGGTGAGCAGAGCAGCCTCCTGCCCGGAGGCGTTGGCCTGGACGAACTCGTCGATCCAGCCGGACGCGTAGTAGGCGGTGGCGGTGCCGGCTAGGACTTCGCCATGCGCTTGTCGTGGCAGGCTGCCGTAGCTGGAAGCCCCGACCAGGCGGACCAGGCCGACTCGTGCCGACGCCGCGCCGAGTGCTGAGAGGCGGCCCATGGCGTCGTAGGAGCCGCCGTCGTAGGCCTTTGCTTTGCCCGGGTCAGCCTCCTTTGCGGGGTTTGTCGAGTCCACCAGCACCATCCCGGCGACCTCGTCGGGGTAGCGGTCGGCGTACGTGAGGACGTAGAGGCCGCCGAAGGAGTGGCCGGCCAGCACGTAGGGTCCTGGAACGCCTGCACGTTGCAGCAGCGTGTGTAGGTCGGTCGCTATCTTCGTGGCGTCCTGGGGACCGTCGGCGGACTCGCTCCAGCCGCGACCCGCTCGGTCGTAGACGCAGACCCGCGTATCCCTGGCTACAGCCGGCGCAATCCACCCCATGACTGAGGAGAAGTCGCCTCCTCCCGGTTGGAGGACGACCGTGGGGCTGCCGGAGCCGGTGCACTGAAGGTGCAGGCGGCGGCCGCCGACGTCGATCAACCGACCCGCCATCGGGTACGCGTTGGCGTCCACGGCTTCCCGCACGGTCTCGTAGCCGCCGCCGACCGCAGCTAGCAGCAACACCGCGAACATCGGGTACAGCAGCCAGCGTCGGGTTCGGCTGCGCAACTGGCGGTGGGCTTGGACGGACATCAAGATCACCAGCGCCAGCAGCGCGGGGGGCCACACCCAGTTGAGCACCTCACGCACCGTCGTGCCAAAGCCGATCAGGAGCAGGCCAGCGACTCCCATGAACACGGCAGGAGCAGCGGCCCACCGCTGAGGTTGGTCGGTGAACCGCACAGACAGCACAGCCAACATCGCCCAGCCCAGGGCAAACCCGCACAGAACTGCGCCCGTGACGTCGTCCTCTTCCGGGCTGATGACCGGGGCGGCAGCGAACAGGAGAGCTGCGATGAGCCCGGTAGCCAACGAGCCGGCCACGATCCGACCAATGTGTCCCCTCGGCACGGGATCAGGGCCGGACGGACGTTCCTGGTCCTTGTCCGGGAAGGAGTCGGCAGGGATGGCAGCGGGGGTGGTGCCCACGATGTCCTCGATTCCAAGCGCCTCTGGCGTCGCGCGAGTACAGCCATCTGCACAGATGGCACGTGCCGCCCCTTCGACACTAGGCACATGTCGCCGGTTCCGATACCCCCATCGGAACTGCGGCGATGCGATGACCCTGCGCACGCCTTCGTCGGATCCCCGGTCACCGAGCACCAACGGTAAGGAGGTGTTCGGCTTCGCGCAAGATGGCGACCTGCCGCACGGCGGTTCTCAGGCCGATCGCCCCGGTAGCGATGCGGTACCGAGGTACCCGCCGGAGGCGAGCCGACCACGTCGTTGGCGACCCGCTGGTCAGCGGGTCGCCAGCCAGCTTGCACAGCCCGGTAAGGGCGTCAGAGACGCCCTCGATCGCCACAGGGTCGCCGGTCCTGCATGAAGGGTAGAGATCAAAAAGGTGGGGAGCAAGCTGGTCGCCAGTTCGTGTCCTACGTCGCTGAACAGGGAGGCGGCAGCGATGTCGGCGACTCCCGAGCTGAGCCACCGCTTCGGCTCCGGACCCTGGTTGGGTGGGGCGTCGGTCATGACCAGACCGCCTGGCTGATGGCCACGCCCAGAAAGGCCGCACCGACTCCGGCGACGATGCTGGCCACAAGGTTGGCGGCGGCGAAGAGGCGGGCGTCGTCCTCAACCAGGCGCAGAGTCTCATAGGAGAAGGTGGAGTACGTGGTCAGCGCCCCACAGAAGCCGGTGCCCAAGGCGAGCTGGACCTGCGGGGAGGCACCGCCAGCGGTAACGGCTCCGGTGACCAGGCTCAGGATCAGCGACCCGAACACGTTGACGGCGAAGGTGCCCCACGGGAAAACCGTGTCGTGGCGGGACTGGACGGCCCGGTCCGTGAGGTACCGCAGCGGTGCCCCGATGGCGGCACCGGTGATGACCAACAGCAGGCTCACCGCTCGTGCCCAGGTACGTCGATGGGCGAGTGGCCGCCACTCGCTCCGTCGGGGTTGGTCCCCACGTAGCGGATCACCTCGCAGTCGTCCAGGATGACCAATCCCTCCATCACCAACTCGGCGAGCTGAGGCAGGAAGCCGGCGATCCGGTCGTGGCTGTCGATGATGATGATGACCACCGGCAGGTCATCGGACAGGCTGAGGATCCGCGCGGTGTGGATCCGGCTAGTGGCGCCAAATCCTTCCACGCCGTGCAGCACTGTTGCACCCGCCAGGCCGGCGTCGTGGGCGCGGTGGACGATCTCGCTGAACAGCGGCTTGTGGTGCCAGTGGGCAGAGTCCCTGATAATGATGGTGAGCCGTTGCGCGGTGCCGGTGAGCCTCATGCGAACCTCCAGTTGACCAGGCGTCGGGTTGCCGTTGATGTCATCCACACGGCCAGCAGTGCGCCGATGGGGGTGGCCGCGACGTAGAGAAGCGCAGTAGCTGCGTGTGCACCTGCCGCGAGCCGCTGGATGTCGACGGCGTAGGTCGAGAAGGTCGTGAACCCGCCCAGGACGCCTACGCCCAGGAACGCTCGGAGCAGGCGTTGGCTGCTCCACACCTCGGTGATCAGAACCATCAGGACCCCGATCAGGGCGCAGCCCAGCACGTTGACAGCCAAGGTGCTCGCCGGGAAGGCACCCGAAGGCGTTGGCCACTGTTGTCCGACCAGGTATCGAGCCGCGGCACCGATCGCCCCACCGGCTGCGATCACGGCCAGCACGGTGGTGTCGCCGCGCCCGCGACGGCTCAGTCCTTGGCGTCGAGCTTGGCGCAAATCGATATCGGGGTCGAGCGGTTCGCGACCTGCTGAGCCTGTGGGCTGTTGGTCGGGCACCGACGCGATCTCCCTATCTGGACCGGCTCGCCGAGGCATGGCACCGCGAGGACTTCAGATAGGGACTGTTGGTCACTCCGACAGGAGTGGCAGTTTGGGTACGGCGAGCCCCACCGCCGATTACACACGCCGAACTTTACACAGGGGCGCCGTCTGCAAGCCAGTGATGCGTCATGAGACGTCGCCGGTGCTCGGTCGCGGACCGGCAGCACGTCATGATAGGGCAACTCGTGTGAAATCCCGGCAACCGCCAAGTACTGGGAGTAGCCGCCCGGTGTCAACGATCACGTCACTACAACACGATCCGGCCGGTTTCCACCAACCACCCATCCACACGTTGTCTTACCGGCGTGCCGCGGGTCAGCCTGGTTGCTCAACCGTCAAAGGGCGATGGTCCGCCCGTCTCACCACGGCCGACCCGGACCAGCAACTCCTCGAGCGACCCCACCGCTGCGGCCAGAGTTTCATGCTCGCTGACTTGCTCGGTTCGGTTCTGGTCGCCCTCGCGGGTCAGGTCCGCCAGCAGCCCCAGGAAGACGTCGACGGTTTGGGTGAACTGCTCGTCCAGTGCTGTTCGTATCGCTCGTCCGCTCTCCCGCAGTCGGTTCTGTAGGTCGGAGCGGGCCCGGCCGACCTGCCGGTCGGTGAGGGTTGGGATCTCGGCGGTCAGCGTTTGACGTGCTCGGTTGCGCCGCCGCGCGACCGAGCCCAGGCGTGAAATCGCGGTGTGCAAGGGAGGCACCAGCTGCCAACCCTGGGGTCGGGTGAAGTCGTAGTGGAACGTCGTATCGACCTGCAGGACGGGCTTCGGCCCGCTGCCGTGCAGCCGGACGGCCAGGACGTCCTGGATCGCGTCGCGGGCGAGCTGCACTTCGGTGGTGATATCTGCGTGTGCCTGCTCGACCACCCCGGCCAGGCCCACTTCGAGGTCGGCAGTGCGACGTTCCCGCCAGGTATCCACCGCGCGGGTGAGGAAACCGATGACCAGCTGCGGGCCTGGTCCTCCACATCTTGGGGGGCGACGCTGCTCAGCTCGGACTCCCATGCCTTGTCCAACGCCCCGGCAGTCGCGAGTGAACCCGGGCACGACCGCGGCGGCCGAACTATCCAGGTCCACTCGCAGCCGTCTCAACGAGCCGGTGCACCTGTCGTTGATGTCGGTCCGTCTGCCAGGAACGGAACGCAGCCGCGACTGCAGGTCTTTTCAGCTCGAGTGTGCGGCCTTCGGCTGCGAGTTCGAGGCCGCGCAGGCGTACCCGCCGACTGTCCACCATGGTCTGCAGCGTCCGTGTGAGGTGGCCGCGCAGGGCAAGCTGGACGTCGTGGTCCGCGCGCGTGTCGAGGTAGCGAGTCAAAGCGGTTGAGAACGCGTTGAACCCGCTGTCGTCGTGCCCGCGACGAGCCGAGCAGCTCTGAAGGGTCACCTCGCGCCGGGTTGCCTCCGAGCACACCCGTCGGGTAAATGCCTCAGCTTCGTGGTTCTCCTCAGGGCTGCGCCGGTCGCTCTTGTTCAGCAGCACGAAGGTGCGAACCGAAGTGCGGCTGATCTCGTTGAGGAGCTGACGTTCCGCGTCCGAGATGGGCGGGTCTGCGGTCAGGACGAGGATCGCGGCATCCAGGCTGGCAAGTGCTTGGCGGGCGTCGGTTGTGTTGTGGGCGTACACCGATCCCGTTCCTGGCGTGTCCACCAGATCAACGCGATGGTGGTCGAGCAGCTGGCTTTGGATGTAGACGGTCACTCCGGCCACCCCGGCGGCGTTGCCAGGATTGCCTGGTTCGGTCACGAAGTCTGCGAGGCGTGCCAACGCGATTCGCTGACGCGTCCCGCTATCGAAGAACACCTCAGCGTGCTCCTGAACCCCTGATTCGGCTGCGGTGACGGTGGTGACAACCGACGTCAGCGGTGTCACCCCCGTGGGCAGGAGACCTCGCCCGAGCAAAGCGTTGACCAACGTGCTCTTTCCGCGCTTGGCCTCCCCTGCCACCATGACTTGTAAGCGCCGTTGCTGGAGTCGCCCTGCCAATGCGTCCAATCGTTCCTCCGAGGCGTCGGCGAACACGGCGGCATCTGCCAGGATCGTCGCCCAGAGACCGTCATCGCCTGGTCGTCGCGCCTCAGGTGAGGAGGCTGTGACTTTCGGCCATACAGCGGGCTGTCTCGTCATGAGCCACCCCCGTCCGTTACGACCTCGCGCTGCCGCAGGTTTCCCAGGTAGGCCGCACCAGTGGGCCGGTCCGTCCGTAGCCCACGCAGATGTCCGGCCACGGGGGGCCGCAGGTGAAGACGGTGGGCGGCATCCAGGGGTGCGAACTGGGCATGGCGTGAGGCGTCTGCCAGGATCACCGGCTCACGCGCGGAAGCCCTGGTCACGAAGGTTTGGTTCTGGTGCGGGCCACGGGTGAGCTCCATCACGCATCTAAGAGTCAACCGTTGCCAGGCGTGGCTGGTCAAGCCGAACTGCGGTTCTGTCAACACCCCCATACTGGCGGTGTGCTTCCTGCACGGATCCCTCAACCAGGCGATCGCCCGCTCGGCGGCCAGCCGGTGTCGACCAGAACGACCGCGAGCCGGTCGCGTCAGCGATCTGGCAGCACAGAGGTCTCCAGGTCGACCCCAGCGATGCTGAAGCCGTGGAGTTCCTCAAACGGCGAGAACTCACCGGCAACGCCCTCGATGAGGTCAGCCAGACGGGCGGCCTCCGCGTTGTCATCGGGCGATCGGAAGGATGTCGACCTTGACGGACATCGTGGCCGCAGCTGGGAGGTCCTCCTCCCGAGAGGTGCCGAAAATGGACTGGGACCCACCACGATCACGGCCGGCTGCCCGATGATCTGGCAGCCGGTCCTGATGTCGTGTGTTCGAGTTGGTCGCGTCGCATCAGAACGCCAACCCAAGGACCTCGGAGCGTTCGTCCTGTGACAACCAGTCCACCCATCGGCGAGACCTCGGGCATCTCAACCGAGTCGCTGTCGAGCCCGGTCAGCACGCGACGCAGGCTCGACAGGTCACCGCGTTCGACCAGGTCCTGCCACCGGTCGAGATCCCGCAGGTGGGGCTGTCCCGTGACGTTGACACGCAACCGTCTCAAGTCCGCAAGCATCGTCGGTCGCCACTGCTCGAATGTCGAAGGACTCAGGCGCCTGCAGAGCTGACGGTGCAGGCGCCACGAGCGTTCCGGCGAACGGCGCAGATCACTCTTGACTGGGCGCCGGACCACCTCCCGGCGATAGCCCATGCAGGACAGGAGCCGCTCGAGCATGTCGTCGCTCATCTGCACCCGGCCCGAGATGAACTGGCTGATGCTGGGCTGGCGCACCCCACTGATCCGGGACAACTCGGACTGGGTGGTGCCGGTCTCCAGCATCACCCCATGGAGCAGCTCGCCACGAAGAACCGATCAGCACCCCATCGGGTTCACCGACGTGGGTGACGACGTATCCGCGCAGGTCGCACGCCAAGCCGTCGGTGTTGACCGCCGCTGTGGACAACAGCCGCTGCAGCCCGTGCGGGTCCGGCTCACCAGTGTGCTCGGCGATGCTCCAGCAGTTCACCCGCGGCAGCCCGGCGATCATCCCGGCCACCAGCTTGACCACACGGCGGCGGGGTTCGACCCCGTGTACCCGCCCCCCCCGACCCAAGTGGTGAACTCCTCGCGGCTGGACCCCTCCCCAGTGACCACCTCGTCCCGGACGCGCAGCGAACCGACACCCGGGCGATCAGCATGGCCGCACCGCCCGACTGCGTCTGACCGTGGGTCGCTCAGCTCGGCCAAGCCAAGGCTGGCTTCTACAGTTACACGCTGCTGGAGAACCTGGTCGGCTGCCGGATCACCACTGCCGGCCGCATCGTCGGGGAATGGCAGCACCCTTCCGTCGGAGATGAATTCCCGTTGCACCCCCGGCTCGCGCTCGTCGTCGCGTTGGTCGAGGAGGGCTCTGCCCTGGTCGTCCGGTCGCCGGTCGCGCCCCCCGGCGCCGCGCCGCCCGGGGGGCCGCCGGGCGTGCAGTTCTCCTGGGCTTCGTCGTGCGACCCCAACCCGGGGGCAGCCCCGTCACACGGCTGATCGTTCGTGAACGGTATCGAATTGACCCGCCCGCAGCAGGGCTGCCGCTCGAGGCGGTCTCGCTGATCAGCACCGTCATGACGGTCGGCATGCTCCGTGGGATCCGCCAGCGCGCTGAGCGCCGCTTCGACGCGGGGAAGTGAGGACAACGACGCGGCCGTACGGATGAGCTTCACCCTGATCCGGGCTCACCCGCGTCGGCGAGTCGGCGTGAGTCCGCACCCAGGTGCGCGGAGAGGATCGCGTGGCCAGAGCTGCGCATCATCGCCATAGCGTCGTTCGGGGTCAGTCGTGCCACGTCGACGAGCCAGACGTAGGCCTCGATGCCGCAGGCGGCACGAAGTTGGATCGCCAGCGCCCGCACGTCCACCCCGCGGTCGTCGCCGCCCAGCGGCGCGAGGGCGTCCTGGAACCAGTCGATGGCCCGTCCGGCGCGCAGCGGTGACTCATGTCGCTCGGGCGAAAGGGCCAGCCTCAGCGCCGCCCGCAGCTGGGGCTCCCAGTCCCGAATGATCCTGAAGTGTTCGGTCAGTACCAGGTCGAGACGAGCCACGACATCGGCCGGTGGCGCGGACGGCGGTAACAAACCTCGGGCCCCGATGTCGGGGAAAGCCGCCGCCAGCAGCGCATTCTGGTTGGGGAAATACCGGTAGGCGGTCGTCCTGGAAACGGCTGCATGCTCCGCGACCATGTCCACGGATGGGGTGATCCCCTCAGCCATCAGCCGGCGGGTCAGCTCGACCAGGGCCGCTCGGGTGCGCTGCTTTTGGCGGGTCCGCCCGGAAGCCTCGTAGGGGATCGACGGGATCACCCCTACATGGTACCGTCATCCCGTTACGGGACGTAAGTACCATAAGCGCAGTGAACTGAGGGAGGGACTCATGACCGACCCGCTGCTCACCAACCCCGACCTGTACCGACTCCTTTTCGAGAATGAGCGCGTCCGGGTGCTGGAGTACCGTGATCGGCCCGGTGACCGGACCCAGCCGCACGATCATCCGGACAGCGTCATGGTCACGCTGACCGCCTTTCAACGGAGGCTGCACGCCGACGGCCGCACCGTCGAGGTTGAGCTGCCCGCCTTCCAAGCACGCTGGCTGGATGCTCAGGAACACGCCGGGGAGAACATCGGCCTTAGTCCCACCCACTCGATTTTCGTCGAGCTCAAGGAACCCGGTCGCGACCCCGCCCGAGAGGCACTCGGGCCGACTCTGATGTGACGGCGCACCGAGTTCGCGCCGTGGTCCCAACCGGGCCGACGCGTCGCCTGCGCCGGGTGGCGATGGCGATCGCGGGCACCCGCCCGGCCGCGTGGCTGCTCGCCCGGACCATCGACCACGCCGACCGGCGACTGTTCGCCTGGACCGCTGGCCGGCAGACGCTGACCGGGGCGCTGACCGGGCTCCCGCTGATCCTGCTGACCACCACCGGGGCTCGCTCTGGGCACCTGCGCACGGTGCCGTTGGTCGCGGTCCCGATGGAGGCCCACCTGGTGGTACTGGCCTCGAACTACGGGTCGGGCCGTCACCCGGGCTGGTACCACAACCTGCGCGCCAACCCCTCGGCCCACGTTCAGGTGCCCGGAGGGCCCCGGCGCCCGGTGACCGCCCGCATCCTGGACGGCCCGGAGCGCGATCACGCCTGGGAGCTGGCGATGCGGCTCTACCCGGGTTGGGCCCGGTACGCCGAACGCACCCGCGGCCGCCGGATCCCGGTGCTCGCCCTGACCCCGCGGGACGCCCCCGGCTGAGCTGTCCTGTCGTGGCAGGATCGGGACCTGACAGAGGCACTGGTCGGCCGAGACGGGAGCGGGTCATGCAGAACCGGGTGCAGTACAAGGTGTACTACGAGGACACGGACGCGCTCGGAGTGGTCTACTACGCCAACTACTTCAAGTACCTGGAGCGGGGACGCACCGAACACCTCGGGCTGCTCGGCCGCGACATCGCCGACTGGAACGCGGCGGGGTATCTGTTCGTCGTGCACTCGGTCACCGCCACCTTCAAGAAGGCGGCCAGGCTCGGCGATCTCGTCGACGTCGTGTCCTCACTGGCACTGACCTCCCCGTATCGGGGCCGCTTCGCGCAGCGCATCGAACGGGCTGGGGAGCTCATCGTCGATGCCACCGTCGACGTCGTCTGTCTGGATGCCACCCAGAACCTCATCGAGTTTCCCCCGGAGTTCCGCCGCCTCGTCGACTGAGCGACCGCCTCCCGAGGTCGACGAAGGGGTGTCAAGGGGTTGATCAGACCGAGTGAGGCCGCACCCGACCCCCTGCCGGTGCTACTTGATCAGAGCCTGGACCGCCCTGAAGCGCCGGTGCTCGGCGGTCCGTAGCCACTCGAAGGCCACCATCTCGACGTTGACCACTCGGATGCCCGCGTCCCGGAGACGATCCATGGCCAGCTGGTGGCTCGCTGGGTTGCGAGATCCGCACGCGTCCTGCACCACCCAGACCCGATGTCCCTCGGATGCCGCGGTCAGCGCGGTCTGCAAGAGGCACACGTGTGCTTCACACCCGGCCATGACCAGGTCGAGGCTGGTTCTACGATCCCTTGTTCCGGGGCTTCCGGGTTCGACGCCGGCCCGGGTCGACACCAGCTCGCCGACAGCCTCCAGGAGGCCGGATCCGCAGGAGTCGAAGGTCATCTTGTCCAGGACCCGGTCACAGGCTTCGGCGAGCGGCGCGTCGAGGGCGCCCAGTCGGTCCGGGTTCTGCTGCGTGCCCATGACCGGCACCGACAGGGTGGCCGCCACCTCGGTCAGCCGACGCGCCTGGGCCAGCACCTGCGCCCCGTCGTGGATGGCTGCCATCAACTTCGGCTGGTAGTCCACCAACACCACCAGGCTCGACGTCACATCGATCAGCCGCATCGCTTCGACCTCCCGCGTCGCCGTTCGTCCCCGACTGAGAGGGGACGCCCCGTCGTGGGGAGGCTACGCGCTTGGGTGGCGCCGTGACATCGAGCGCAGGTGACGACCCTCGACACCCGGCCCCGCCGCGGCGGTCGGCTCGGACCGACCCAGGCGATAGAATTGAGGGACCAACCCCGGGGCGGGCATATCCGTCCCCCCGGCCTGCGTTGGCACGTGCGGCAATGGCGCTGCGGTGCCCAGTCCAACCGAGGCACCCGTTTCTGACCCCGACCCGGACCTGTGATGACACTGAACGTGACAAAGACACGACCCGAACCCGCACCCACATCTGCCGATGATCCCGACCGTCCACTCGTCCTCGGCATCACCCTCCCCCAGCTGATCGGCGGGGCGCTGGCCGCCATCACCTCCGCGTTTGCGGCGTCCACCCTCGGGGTGGCGGGCACGATCGTCGGGGCCGCACTCGGCTCGATCGTGGTGACCGTCAGCTCGGCGCTCTACTCCCACACCCTGAGGACCGCCGGCTCCACCCTGCGCAGCGGCCGGCGGGTCCTGCGAACCGGCTCCGAACTGCCCACACCCGGGCTGGACGGACCGACTCCCGCGAGCACCCTGGGCTCTGATCCGCACGGCCCCAGTCCAGCGGGCCCGAACCCGGCGCCCACCGGCACACGACGGGTCGGACGCCCCCGCCTGAACCGTCGGTTGCTGCTCGGGGTCGCGGCCATCTTCGCCCTGGCGATCGCGGCCATCACTGCCGCCGAACTGTTGCTCGGCCACCCGATCAGCACCAACCAGCGCAGCGGCACGTCGGTCGGCCAGGTGGTGGCCCCGGCGCCGCAGACCTCACCGGTCAAGAGCTCGCCCACCGTGTCGACCCCCGCGGCAACCCCGACCCAGACCGCGCCCGACACACAGACACCGTCGCTCGAGCCGTCCGCGTCGCTGCCCTCGGAGCCGACGGCGCCGACTCCCACTCCCGCGCAAACGGCCCCGGCCACTCCGGCACCCGATCCGACGGTCGGGTCGTCACTGGGGACCGGTGAGGCACCACCCGCAGCCGGATAGCCGGCGGCCGGAGTCGCCACCATTCCGGTGTCTGAGCGGCGGATAGGGTTCTGCGCATGGAGTTCCGTCGCATCCTGGGTCTGCCGCCGTACGTGTTCACCATCATCGACGGGTTGAAGGTCGAGGCCCGCCGCGCCGGCCGTGACGTCATCGACCTGGGCTTCGGCAACCCGGACATCCCCTCCCCCGACATCGCCGTCGAGAAACTGGCCGAGGCCGCCCGGAACGCCCGAAACCACCGGTACTCCTCCTCCCGCGGCATCCCCAACCTCCGACTGGCCGTCTCGGCTCTCTATCAGCGCCGATTCGGGGTGACCCTGGACCCCGACCTGGAGGTCATCTCCACCATCGGAGCCAAGGAGGGGTTCAGCCACCTCATGTGGGTGCTGCTGCAGCCCGGTGACGCCGCGTTGGTGCCCTCACCGTCCTACCCCATCCACATCTGGGGCCCGTACTTCGCCGGCGCGGACGCCCGCCAGGTGTCCCTGGGCGAGCGCGGCGACGGCGCCGACTACGTCGACAACGTGATGACAGACTGGGAGTACGGCTGGCCCAAGCCCCGCGTCGTGGTGCTGTCGTTCCCGCATAATCCGACGACGAGCATCATCGAGTTGGAAGATCTGCAACGGTTGGTCGACTGGGCCCGGCAACGGGAGGTCGTGCTGGTCCACGACTTCGCCTACGCGGAGACCGCGTTCGACGGCTGGCTGCCCCCCTCGATCCTGCAGTGCGAGGGCGCCAAGGACTGCGCCGTCGAGCTGTACTCGATGACGAAGTCGTTCTCCATGGCCGGGTGGCGGATGGCGTTCCTGGTCGGCAACGCCGCCGTCGTGGCCGCCCTGGCGAAGCTGAAGAGTTACCTGGACTACGGCACGTTCCAGCCGATCCAGATCGCTGCCACGGTCACGCTGAACGAAGCCACGGACTACCCCATCGAGGTCACCTCCATCTATGAGTCCCGCCGAAACGCGCTGGTCGAGGGGCTGAACCGGGCGGGATGGCCGCTCGACCCGCCCAAGGGGACGATGTTCGCCTGGGCCCCGATCCCGCAGGCCTACCGCCACCTGGGCTCGATCGAGTTCGCCAAGCTGCTGGTCACCGACTGCGACGTGGCCACCTCTCCCGGTGTCGGCTTCGGGCCGCAGGGCGACGGACACGTGCGATTCGCCCTGATCGAGAACGAGCAGCGGATCGCGCAGGCCGCCCGGCAGCTCAAACGGGGTCTCACCCTGCTCGGCTGACCAGGTCTGAGCCGTCGCGGGTCTTAGGGTCCGGTGACGAACGGGACCGGCACGGGCCGGCTCGTGGCAACGTCGAGGACCACCCGGGTACCCAGCGGCGCCGCCAACGTCAGCGTCACCGTTCGTCCCCGCGGATCGCAGGCGGGTCCGGACCCCCCCGGCCCGGTACGGATAGCCGGTGAGACCGCCACCGCGACCGCGTCGTCGGCCTCGACGAGGCTCACCCGCGTGTCCCGGCAGCCCCGGACCCGCGGGGAGGCGGTACCGGCCAGTGACACGGCGATCACTCGGCCCGGCGCGACCTGGGTGGGAGGCGTCGCCAACGCCGACCCCGTGGGCGTCGACCCGGACGCGACTCGACCCGACGCCGCCGGTGAGGTGGACGCTGCCGCCCGAGGCCGGTCCGTGGCTGGCCCGCTTCGAGACCCTGGCGAGGCGTCCATGAGGCGCCCGGACGCCAACGGCAGGAACTGCTCACCACCGGCCAGCGGAGGCACCTCGACCAGTGAAGTCACGGGGATGGCTAGACGGCGCACCCGGACGGAGGAACCCCGGAAGGTGAACTCCTGCCCGGGCACGACGGCCCGGCCGGAGGGGGTCCGGACCGTCATCGCGACCAGCCGCCCAGACACCGCGACCACCGGCGGACACCTCGGGCACGGCGGCGCCGCGGCGGCCAGGTCGGCGAACGTCTCATGCAGGCCGAGGACCGGCGTCATCGCTTCGCTACCGTCCGGCATCCGAACCGTGCCCACCGCGGCACGGTCGTCGATGGGGGGCATCTCGTCTCGCAGCCGTCCTCGGATCAGCTGGGCGCCCGCAGCCTGGGCGGGGACCATCGCGGTGGTGGTGGCGGCTGCGGGAGGCTCGAGCGCCTCCCAGACCGGGCCGACCACCAGCAGCCTGGGCGGCGCCGCGCTCGACACCGCGGCTCGGAATCGAGTCAGCACGACTGCGGCCCGTGCCGCGGCCGATGCCGGCGTCGGCTGAACGGACGCCGTGGACGTCCCGAGACCCGGCGTCGACCCGGGGGTGTCTGCCGCCCGAGGCCACCACAGCATCGTCGCGACGACCGCCAGGCACGCCAGCGCCGCCACCCATCCGAGCACGCCCCGGCCTCGTGAGGGCGGGGCGTGCTCGGCGCGCAGCCAGGACAACAACTCCCGAGAGGTGTGCCGCTCTGGAGGGCTGGGTGAGGTCGCCAGGGCCGCCTCCACCCTCCGGACGACCTCGTCCTCGGGGGTAGACCAGCCACGCCCGAGCCGAGCTAGCGCCCGGGCGGCGGTGTGCGTGACCACCCCGGTCGGACAGCCGAGCGCGTGCCCGATGGCGGCGTCGTCCAAACCCTGCCCATACCGCAGGACGAGCACCACCCACTGCCGTCGGTGGCCCCGGAACGCGCCGTGGACGCGGCGCCAGTCCGCGGTGACGACCTGAGCCGGTTCGTCGGGTCGCCGCCTGACCCGGGGTCGGCGGACGCGCCTGCGCCAGGACAGGAACTCGGTCACCACCAGCCGGCGGACCCACTCCTGCGCCCGGTCCGGATCAGCCAGGCGGGCCGGTTGCCACCTGGCCCGCCTCAGGGCCGAACGAAGCAGGGCGTCGGCGTCGGCAAGACCGCCGCTCAGAGTGGCGGCCAGATGGACCAACCGGGCACCGCGGTGCTCCAGTGCGAGGTCGAGGTCACTGGTCCGCTCGATCTGGACAACCCCCGAGTCTCTCGCCACCGGGTCCGCCGTGGGCAGTTCGTCGGGCCCCGGGGGGCGCTGCTCGGCCGGGTCCGCGGCCGGTCGCACGGCGTGCACCGCTACCGCGCGGGGGGCGCGGGCCGCACCACGCCCGGCTGTCCCCCTGCGACGGCGGGCTCCACGTCGTCCGGGATGACCTCGGGCTCGCCAGCCGGCCCGGTGTGTGCCGGGTCGCTCAGTTCGGGCCCGCCCAGGGCCCACTCTCCCCAGGAGGTCATCGACCAGCCGTGGTCGGGGTGCCCCTCGACGACGACCAGGCCGGTGTTCGGCAACCAGTGGGTGGCCGCGAACTCCATGTCGACATTCTCGGCGCGCAGAGCGGTCCAGACCCGGATCACCGCACCGTGGGAAACGAACGCGAGGGTCTCGCAGCCCGTTCGGGTTGCTTCCCAGGTGGCCGCCCGGGTGGCCGCGTCGAACCGAGCCAGTACCTGCCGGCCTGTTTCCCCGCCGGGAACCTGGCGGTCCAGGTTGTGATCCCATCCGAATACCGTCTCCACGTATCGGTGCATAGAGGCCTTGTCGTTGCACATCTCCAGGTCTCCCGCGACGATCTCACGGATGCCCGGTTCCACCCGGGGCCGCAGCCGACGCCGGTCGGCCAGCGGGGCCGCGGTCTGCTGGGTGCGCAGCAACGTCGATACGCACAGCAGGCCGATCTGCTCGTGGGCCAACGCGTCGGGGATGGCGTGCGCCTGGCGCCAACCAAAATCCGTCAAGCCCGCACCGGGCTCCGCCGTATCCAGGTGGTGCTCGACATTCGAAGACGTCTGGCCGTGTCGGATCAGCAGCAGGCGCATGAGTCATCCTTACCGCACGGCGGCGGAGGTCGTGGCCCGGGGATGGTCCTGGTTCGGGTCTGTCCCGGTTCGAGAGCGGTCAGGTCAGCCCGCCCTGACGGGTCTGCGGCAAACCGGCGAACCTCTCCACGTGCCGCACGGCCCCCGAGACGATCACCTCGTCTCTCTCCTGGATCACCGTGGTGTTCTCGGCATAGGTGAAGACTCCCCCGGGCCGTTTCACCCCGACGACGGTGATCTGGTAGCGAGTGCGCACCTGAGAGGTGCCCAGCGGCACCCCCCACATCACGGCGGGGGCCTTGAGCCGGGCCATGGCGTAGCCGGCTTCGAACTCGAAGTAGTCGTCCATGGAGCCGACCAGCATGTGCGCCATTCGCTGCCCCATCGTCGCCTCTGGCAGGACCACGTGGTGAGCACCGATGCTGGTCAGGATCTTGGCATGCTTAGCCGTGATGGCCTTGGCCCAGATCTCGGTGACGCCCGCCTCCACCAGCGCGAGCACGGTCAGCACACTGGCCTCGATGTCGTTGCCGATGGCCACGACGGCTCGGTCGTAGCCGGCGGCGCCCAACTGGCGCAACGCCTCCTCGTCCGTGGTATCGGCCTGGACGACGTGGGTCAGTTCGGAGGACCAGCGCTGGACCAAGTCGGCGTTCTCGTCGACGGCCAAGACCTCCTTGCCCATCTGCATCAGGGTGGTCGCCACCGCGGACCCGAATCGGCCCAGGCCGATGATCAGCACGGACTTGGCGACGCTGCGTTGTGTCCTAGCCAACAATGGGACGCTCCTCGGGCCAGTGGTAGCGGCGCGTGCGCCGCCGCAGCGCCAGGGACGAGGCCGCCGTCACGGTTCCGACGCGGCCGACGAACATCACCACCATCAGCACGAGCTGGGCGGCGACGGGCAGCCCGGGGGTGATCCCGGTGGACAGCCCCACCGTGCCGAAGGCGGACACCACCTCGAAGACGACCTTGTCCAACGGCAGGTCGGTGAGCATGAGCAGAGCCATCATCCCCGAGGAGACCACACCGACGCCGAGCAGGGCCACGCTCAGCGCCTGCCGCAGGGTGGCCGCGCTGATCGTGCGCCTCGACACGGAGATCTCGTTCTCGCCGCGCACCTCAGCGAGGATGGCGTAGCCCAGGACGAAGAACGTCGTCACTTTGATACCACCGGCGGTCCCCGCGGCTCCGCCCCCGATGAACATGAGCACCAACGTGATGACGAGGGTCTCCGGCCGGATGAGGCCATAGTCGATGCTGTTGTACCCGGCGGTGCGGGGGGTCACCCCACCGAAGACCCCCGCGATGCCCTTGTCCCAGACCGAGAGCGGACCAAGAGTGGCCGGGTTGGTCCACTCCAACACCATGAACACGCCCGCACCGACGACGAACAACAGCAGGTACCCGACGACGGTGATTGTCGTGTGGGCCGTCCAGGTGGACGGGCGGCGCCACCGCTTGAGCAGTTCGAAGAACACCGGTGTCCCAATGCCGCCGGCAACGATGGCGGCGGAGATGGGCAAGATGATCCAGGCGTCCGCGACGAAGCCCATGAGGTTGTTCGAATACAGCGCGAACCCGGCGTTGTTGAATGCCGACACCGAGTGGAAGACGCCGTGCCACAGGGCGGTTGACAGGGCGTCGTCGTAGGCGGCACGGAACCGCATGGTCAGTAGCAGCGCGACGACGATCTCCGCCGCGGCCATGCTGATGGCGACGCGCTTGAGGACGGTCCGCACGTCTCCCAGGGCTAGCGCGTGGGTTTCCGCCTGGGCGATCAGCGAGCGGCTCAGGCCGAGCCGGCGCCCCAGCAGCACCCCGACGAGGGTGGCGGCGGACATGATCCCGAAGCCGCCGATCTGGATTTCACCGAGGATGATCGCCTGACCGAGGGGGGTCCAGTAGGTGGCGGTGTCGACGGTGGTGAGGCCGGTCACACACACCGCGGAGACGGTGGTGAAGCCCGCCACCATTGGGTCGGCCACACCGTCGCGGTGGGCCGCCGGCAGCATCAGCAACGAGGTTCCGGCGGCGATGACGGCCAGGAAGGCGAGCGGAACGATCCGGGCCGGGTGCGCCAGCACCCGCCCGATCCGCTGATTCGCCATCGTCACTCCTGCCTCGTCGGCGGCCCCTGGCACCGGTGGTCGGCAGTCAGACGAGGCTCAGCCACGCCCCCCGATTGTCCCAGCCGGGGGCGCCGCCCAGGTGTCGACGAGGTGTGCCGTGCGTCAACCGAGGTCGGGGTACAACGGGAACCTCGCGGCCAGCGCCTCGACCCGGTCCCGCAGTGCTGTCAGTTCCTCATCGTCGACCGACGGCATCAGGGCATCGGCGATGATGTCCGCCACCTCGGTGAAAGCGTCTTTGTCGAAGCCCCTGGTTGCCAGGGCGGGGGTGCCGATCCGCAGGCCGGAGGTGACCATCGGGGGCCGAGGGTCGTGCGGTACGGCATTGCGGTTGACGGTGATGCCGACCTGGTGCAGCCGATCCTCGGCCTGCCGGCCGTCCAGGGTGGACTCGCGCAGGTCCACCAGGACGAGGTGGACGTCGGTGCCGCCGGTCAGCACGTGCACGCCGGCGTGATCCATGTCTGGCATGGTCAGGCGCTCAGCGATGATGCGCGCTCCATCGACGGTTCGCTGCTGCCGGTCGATGAAGTCGGGCTCGACGGCCAGCTTGAAGGCCACCGCCTTCGCGGCGATCACGTGCATCAACGGCCCCCCTTGCATGCCAGGGAAGACCGCCGAATTGAACTTCTTGGCCAGCTCGGGGTCGTTGGTCAGGATGATCCCGCCGCGCGGGCCGCACAAGGTCTTGTGCGTGGTCGAGGTGACGACGTGGGCGTGCGGCACCGGGTTGGGGTGCAGTCCTGCGGCGACAAGGCCGGCGAAATGCGCCATGTCGACCATCAGCATCGCCTCGACGCTGTCGGCGATCGCGCGGAACCGCGGGAAGTCGAGGTGCCGTGGATAAGCCGACCACCCAGCGATGATGAGCTTCGGCCGGTGCTCGGTGGCCAGCCGTTCCACCTCGTCCATGTCGACGATCCCGTCGTGCCCGACGTGGTAGGGCACGACGTTGAACATCTTGCCGCTGTAATTGATCCGCATGCCGTGGGTCAGATGACCGCCGTGGGCCAGATCCAGCCCGAGGATTGTGTCACCTGGCTGCAGCAAGGCGAAGTACACGGCGACGTTGGCCTGAGCCCCCGAGTGCGGCTGTACGTTTGCGAATCCCGCCCCGAACAGCGATTTGACCCGGTCGCGGGCGAGCTGCTCGGCGACGTCGACGTACTCACAGCCGCCGTAGTACCGCCGGCCGGGGTACCCCTCCGCATACTTGTTCGTGGCCACCGACCCCTGGGCCTGCAGCACCGCCACCGGTGCGAAGTTCTCGGACGCGATCATCTCCAGGGTGTTCTGCTGCCGGTGCAGCTCGGCCGTCAACGCGGCGGCGATCTCAGGGTCGGCTTCGGCCAGCGGACGGTCGAGAAGGGTCACGGCAACTCCCCGGTGGTGGGACGGTGGCTGTCGGTCACCGACGTACCGGCGACATACCAGGCCAGTCAACACCGGTCCCTCACGACCGGCAAAGGTGGGGGCCGACTGGTCTGGTAGCCGCGATGGCTGGCGCCAGGGTCCGCGACGGCGGGGTTGCCCCTGGGTTGCCCCGGCCCAGCTCGCCTAGAGTGACCGGATGGGCAGCATCGACGACCGCGCAGCCCCGCTCGAGGCGCTACGTCGCATCGCCTTCCTGCTCGAGAGGGCCCGCGCGGACAGTTACCGGGTCAAGGCGTTCCGGTCGGCCGCTGACACCGTCCTGCAGGTGGGCACCGATGAGCTGCAGCGCCGCCACCGGGGCGGAACCCTGCAGGAGCTACCCGGCATCGGCGCGACCAGCGCACGAGTGATCGCGGAAGCGTTGGACGGGAACGAGCCGGAGTATCTGGGCACGGTCCGGCACCGGTACGGCACGTTGCCGGTCGAGGGCGGACAGGAGGTGCGAGCTGCCCTGCGCGGCGACCTGCACTCGCATTCGGACTGGTCGGACGGGGGTTCACCGATCGAGGAGATGGTAGTGAGCGCCAAGGAGTTGGGCCACGACTACGTGGTGCTGACCGACCACTCACCAAGCCTTCGGGTTGCCAACGGGTTGAGTGTGGAGCGGCTGACCCGCCAGCTGTCGGTGATCGACGCGATCAACGCGCACCTGGCCGCGGGCAGACCGGCGGTGGGCGACGCCACCGGGGAGGCGGACCGGCCGACCTTCCGACTGTTACGGGGGATCGAAGTCGACATCAAGGAGGACGGCTCCCTGGACCAGCGCATCGACCTGCTCAACCGGCTGGACCTGGTGGTGGCCTCGGTGCACTCCAAACTCCGGTCCCGGTCGGCTGCGATGACCGCTCGGATGGTCGCCGGGATCGGTCATCCGGCGGTCAACGTGCTGGGGCACTGCACCGGGCAGCTGGTCGAGGGGTCCCGGGGGGTCCGTCCGCCAAGCCAGTTCGACGCCACCGCGGTCTTTCAAGCCTGCCTGGACCACGACGTCGCAGTGGAGATCAACGCCCGGCCGGAACGCAGCGACCCACCCGACGAACTGATCGAGCAGGCGCTGGACATGGGCTGCCTGTTCTCGATCGACAGCGACGCCCACGCACCGGGTCAGCTGGACCTGCAGCTGTACGGCTGCGCGAGGGTTCAGCGGCTCGGGGTGCCTACTGAGCGGATCGTGAACACCTGGCCCCTGGACCAACTGTTGGCCTGGGCGTCGATCGGGAAGGATCGACAGGATAGGGGCTGATCAGCGCTTTGGTGAAACCATGGTGTCTCACATATGCTTTTGCAGTCCTCGACGGATCCGAGCTGCTGCTCGCTGGCGGCGAGGGCCTGGTCTCGGCGAAAGCAGTCCAGGTCCCCATCGTCTAGCGGCCTAGGACCCCGCCCTTTCACGGCGGTAGCACGGGTTCGAATCCCGTTGGGGATACGCAGTACACGCAGTACAGTCAGTACGAGGCCCCGTAGCGCAGCTGGTTAGCGCGCCGCCCTGTCACGGCGGAGGTCGCCGGTTCGAGCCCGGTCGGGGTCGCCTCTTGTGTCAAGGCCAGGTAGCTCAGTTGGTACGAGCGTCCGACTGAAAATCGGAAGGTCGACAGTTCGATCCTGTCCCTGGCCACCAGCTCAAACAGCGTCTGACCAGGGGAATCCGGTCGGACGCTGTTTCGCGTTCTGCCCGTGGTTGACCGTCTCTGACCCTGGTTTACCGCACGTTATC
>DASQEP010000001.1:0-69416 GCA_035633615.1 Dermatophilaceae bacterium | reverse complement strand
GTGGCAGGTGAAGGATTCGAACCTTCGTAGCTCTCGCGACGGATTTACAGTCCGCTCCCATTGGCCGCTCGGGCAACCTGCCGTGGCGCCGTCACCATACCAAGGGAGCGAGGTCGGCCTCCAATCGGTTGCTGAACTCTCACGGCACAATGGACTCGTCCCCGACCGCCAAGACCCAGGAGCATGTCATGGCCGACCCGTCGTTCGACGTCGTCAGCAAGATCGACCACCAGGAGGTCGCCAACGCGGTCAACCAGGCCGCCAAGGAAATCGTGCAACGGTACGACTTCAAGAACGTCGGCGCGTCGGTCGAACTGTCCGGAGACACAATCATGATGCGGGCCAACAGCGAGGACCGGGTGCGGGCGGTCCTCGACGTGCTGCAGAGCAAGCTGATCAAGCGTGGGGTGTCACTGAAGTCGCTGGACACCGGGGACGGCGTGCCCAAGCCGTCCGGTAAGGAGTACCGGCTGGAGGCCTCGCTCACGGCCGGCATCAGTCAGGAAAACGCGAAGAAGATCGCCAAGCTGATCCGCGACGAGTACGGCAAGACCGTCAAGCCGCTCATCCAGGGCGACGAACTGCGGGTGACCGCCAAGTCCAAGGACGACCTGCAGGGGGTCATCGCGATGCTCAAGGACGCCGACCTCGACCTGGCGCTCCAGTTCGTCAACTACCGATAGTGGCGCGAGGGCGGGCTGGAAAGACGGGCTGAGAGGCGGGCTAACCGGGCCGACTGGACACGTCCCGCTCCAATCGCTGGAGCAATTGCCAGGCGTGCCGGCGCAGGGTGGCCGCGTCCGGTTCCGGGTGGCCCTGGTCGCGAAGGTTTCCACGAGCCACGTTGACCGCCCAGGCCGGCGGTGGGTTCTCTTCGAAGAAGGCGTCGTTCATGGCTCGACCATCCGATCGGTGCTGCGGGAACGCGGGTCAGTGAGTCTAATCCGAGTCCGTTGGACCGACAACGGTGGTCGGCGGGCCGGGTGACAGCGCCCGCCGATGGCTGCGCCCCGAGCGCGGCCGCGTGCCCGACCGCCGGCTCGTCTAGCCTGCTATTCGTGCTCGACGCCATGGTGACCGTCATCCTGCCGGTCGTCATCGTCGCAGCCGTGGGCGCCCTGCTGGCCCGGCGGTTCAGGCTGGACCAGGACACCGTGGGAAAGATCAGCCTCTACGGGTTCACCCCGGCCCTTGCGTACACCTCGCTGGTCAAGACCACCGTGTCCCTCGGTGACGGTCTGGCGCTCGCCGGGGCCTATCTGGCAGCCACCGCGCTGACCGGGGCGTTGGCCGCGGCGGCCGCCACGGGGCTGGACCGCCCATCCCGACGTGGGGTCATTGCCGCAACGGTACTCGGCAACAACGGCAACTTCGGCCTGCCGATCGCATTGCTCGCGCTGGGGGCCGCAGGACTCGACCAGGCGGTCATCCTCTTCGTCGTCTCGCTGGTGGTGATGTTCACCGTTGGTCCGGCCTTGCTGGGGTCGCATCGGGGACCGGTAGGGGCCCTGGTCAGCGTGTTGCGACTGCCGGTCACCTGGGCGATGGTCGCCGCGGTCGTGGTGCGCATCACCGGTACTCAGCTTCCCTCGGGGCTGTCCACCGGCATCGACCTGCTCGCTGCGGCGGCGATCCCGCTGGTCCTGGTGTCCCTGGGGATCCAGCTCGGATCGGCCGGGCGGATTCACTGGACTCGCGCGGTGCTGACCGCGACGGTGGCGCGGGTCGCCGTCCTGCCGGTGCTGTCGCTGGGCGTGGGAGCAGCGATGGGACTTCGCGGCCTGCCGCTGCAGAGCCTGCTACTCGCCCAGTCGATGCCGACCGCGGTGAATGCGTTCATGCTGGCCCGGGAGTACGGCACCGACACCGACAACGTCGCCGGCGTCGTCGCCCTGAGCACCGTGATCAGTCTGGGCACGATCGCCTTCGTGGTCTCGATCCTGCCGCGGCTGGCGTAAGCGACTGTGAGCAGCGACGCAACCCCATCGCCGTTCGCATCACGGACCTTCCCTATGAGGACAGGGCCAGTGATGGTACATGACTGTACATGACGACCGCTCACGAGAGATACCGCGCCGCCCGGGACTACCTGTTGGAGCGCCGGGAAGAGTACGACGAGGCGTTGGCCGGCTTCCGCTGGCCGGACATCACCGGACCGTTCAACTGGGCCGTCGACTGGTTCGACGCGATAGCCAGGGACAACGATCGGCGGGCGCTGTGGCTGGTCGAGGAGGACGGCTCGGAGTCGACCTACACATTCGATGAGATGGCCACCCGGTCGGACAAGTTGGCGGCCTGGCTGGTCGAGCGGGGGGTCGGCAAGGGTGACCCGGTCCTGCTGATGCTCGGCAACCAGGTCGAGCTGTGGGACAGCATGCTGGCCCTGATGAAGATCGGGGCCGTCATCGCCCCCACCACCGTCGCCCTCGGCGCCTCGGACATCAAGGAGCGGATCGAACGGGCCAACGCCACAGGCATCATCGCCAACGCAGCCGACGCCGGGAAACTGTACTGGGCCGGCTCCGACGTGCAGCTGTTCAGCGTGGGTGAGGCCGGTGAGGGGTGGATGGACATCACTCGGGCCCAGGACCGTGACTCCGCCCCCGCCTGGACCACCCAGACGGACGCCGGCGACCCCCTCCTGCTGTACTTCACCTCCGGCACAACGATGAAGCCCAAGCTGGTCCTGCACACCCAGGTCTCGTATCCGGTGGGTCACTTTTCCACCTACTACTGGCTGGGCATCAAGCCCGGCGACGTGCACCTGGCCATCGCCGGGCCAGGCTGGGCCAAGCACGCGTGGAGTTGCTTTTTCTCCCCATGGATCGGCGAGGCGACCATCTTCGCCTACAACTACTCCAAGTTCGACGCCGCGGCGCTGCTGGGACAGATCCGTCGGTGCGAGGTCGCCACGTTCTGCGCCCCACCGACGGTGTGGCGGATGCTCATCCAGGCCGATCTCTCCGAAGGCCCCGGATGCCTGCGGGAGGTCCTCTCCGCCGGTGAACCGCTGAACCCCGAGGTGATCGACCAGGTGCGCAAGGGCTTCGGGTTGACCATCCGGGATGCGTTCGGCCAGACCGAGACGACCTGCCAGGTCGGCAACACGCCTGGCCAGGAGGTTCTGCCCGGGTCGATGGGCCGACCGCTGCCGGGTGTCCCGGTGGTCCTGGTCGACCCACTCACCGGTCAGGAACAGTCGGACGAGGGCGAGCTCTGCCTTGACCTGTCAGGGCGGCCGGTCAACCTGATGGCCGGCTACCAGGACGACCCGGAACGGGCGGACGAGTCGATGGCCGGCGGGTATTACCACACCGGTGACATCGCGACCCGGGACGAACGCGGGTACATCACCTTCGTGGGACGCACCGACGACGTCTTCAAGGCCTCCGACTACAAGGTGTCCCCGTTCGAGCTGGAGAGCGTCCTGATCGAGCACCCCGCCGTGGCCGAGGCCGCCGTCGTTCCGGCACCGGACCCCGTCCGGCTCGCGGTGCCCAAGGCGTACATCATGCTGGCCGACGGGTGGGCCGACGACGAGAAGACCGCCTTCTCCATCCTCAAGCACGCTCGGGAGGGGCTGGCCCCGTTCCAGCGGGTCCGTCGGATCGAGTTCGGCGAGCTGCCGAAGACCATCTCGGGCAAGATCCGGCGGGTCGAGTTGCGCGAGCTGGAGGCGACCCGAGCCGCAGCGGGCCAGAAGATCACCACCGAGTGGCGGGACGACATGTTCCCCGAACTGAAGGGGTAGGCGTCCCCGAACTGAAGGGGTAGCCGCCGGTGGCCGCCCTGCCCGCCCAGGCCGGTCAGGGTGACCGGTCGGCCATCTGCTGCAGTCTCGCGATGCGCTGTCCCATCGGCGGATGGGTGGCGAACAACCGTGAGACGTCAGCGGAGCGGAACGGGTTGGCGATCATCATGTGCGAGGCGTTGACGACGTCCCGCTCCGGCGCCAGCGGCGCCGCGGCCGTGCCTCGCTCCAGCTTGGCCAGCGCCGACGCGAGAGCCAGTGGGTCCCCGGTCAACCGGGCGCCGTCCTCGTCGGCGTCGAACTCGCGGGTCCGGCTGATGGCCAACTGGATCAGCATGGCGGCCGCCGGGGCCAGGATGGCCATCGCGATCATGGCGATGGGGTTGGGGCGGTCCTCACCGTCGCCCCCGCCGAACACCCCCCCGAAGAACAGGAACATCTGGGCCACGCTGGTGATCACACCGGCCAACGCCGCCGCCACCGACGCGGTCAGAATGTCCCGGTTGTAGACGTGCATCAGCTCGTGCCCCAGAACCCCGCGCAGCTCTCGCTCGTCAAGCAACTGCAGGATGCCCTCGGTACAACACACCGCCGCGTTCTGAGGGTTACGGCCCGTGGCGAACGCGTTCGGCGCCTGAGTGGGCGAGATGAACAGTCTGGGCATCGGCTTGCCCGCCCGCATCGACAGTTCCCCCACAATGCGGTACATCTGCGGGGCCTGCGCCTCGCTGACGGGATAGGCGCGCATCGCCCGGATCGCCAACTTGTCGCTGTTCCAGTACCCGTAGAACGTGGTGGCCACGCCGATGAGGGTGAACAACCAGAGGAACCGACCGCCACCGACCACCGACCCCAGCGCGAGCAGGATGGCGAAGATGCCCCCGAACAGCGCGGCCGTCTTGACGCCGTTGAAATGGCTGTGCATGCCTGGCTAACGACGACGACCGCGTCGCCGTTCCGCAGCGACTGGTGGCCGGGACGACGGATCGACCCTGATTCGACATCCCATCAACCGGGATGACCAGCTGGGGGCCATGACCCTGGCTCGACGCGTCACTAGAATGGGTGGACAGGTGTCTCACGTTGTGATTCGGACGAGGCCCACGTCTGACCGCGTGCTGACGACTCCCGCACAGCGATGCTGAAAGACTGGTGACGTACTTCATGAGCACGAAGCAGGTACACCGGCTCAGCCGTGTCGTCATTCGGTTTGCCGGGGACTCCGGTGACGGGATGCAGCTGACCGGGGACCGGTTCACGAGTGAGACGGCATCGTTGGGCAACGATCTGTCGACGCTGCCCAGCTTCCCCGCCGAGATCCGGGCACCGGCCGGCACCCTGCCGGGGGTGTCAAGCTTCCAGCTCCACTTCGCCGACCACGACGTGCTGACCCCCGGGGACGCCCCCGATGTCCTGGTCGCCATGAACCCGGCCGCCCTGATGGCCAACCTGCCCGACCTGCCCCGAGGCGCGACCGTCATCGTCAACACCGACGAGTTCACCCGGCGCAACCTGGCCAAGGTGGGGTACGTCGACAACCCGCTGGAGGACAACTCTCTGGACTCCTGGCACGTGCACGAACTCCCGCTGACGACGATCACCGTCGAGGCGCTGACCGGCTACGACCTGACCCGCAAGGAGAAGGAACGCGCCAAGAACATGTTCGCGCTGGGACTGCTGTCCTGGCTGTACACCCGACCACTGGCCGGCACCGAGAACTACCTGAAGTCGAAGTTCTCGACGAAGCCGGACATCCTCGCGGCCAACGTCACCGCGTTGCGGGCCGGCTTCAATTACGGGGAAACCACCGAGGACTTCGCCGTCACCTACGAGATCGCCCCCGCGCCGATGCGGACCGGCAGCTACCGGAACATCACCGGCAACGTCGCGATGGCCTATGGCCTGGTCGCCGCCTCGCACCGGTGCGGTCTGGCGTTGGTCCTGGGCTCCTATCCGATCACCCCTGCCTCGGACATCCTGCACACTCTGTCCGGGCTCAAGCGGTATGGCGTGACCACGATCCAGGCCGAGGACGAGATCGCCGGAGCGGGCATCGCCCTCGGCGCCTCGTACGGCGGGGCCCTTGGAGTCACCACGACCTCGGGTCCCGGGCTGGCTTTGAAGGAAGAGACCATCGGCCTGGCCGTCTCCATCGAGTTGCCGCTGATCATCATCGACGTCCAGCGCGGCGGGCCGTCGACCGGGCTGCCCACCAAGACCGAGCAGGCCGACCTGCTGCAGGCGCTGTACGGCCGCAACGGGGAATCCCCGGTGGCGCTGCTCGCGGCCCGGTCCCCGTCCGACTGTTTCCACGTGGCCATGGAAGCGGTGCGGATTGCCACCCAGTACCGGACCCCGGTCATCGTCCTGTCCGACGGGTACCTGGCCAACGGGTCCGAGCCCTGGCGACTGCCGGACGTGGCAGCCCTACCCATCATCGACGTGCACTTCGCTGCCGAACCGAATGCCCTCGACGAGCAGGGCCGACCCACGTTCCACCCCTACCTTCGCGACGAGAACACCCTGGCGCGGCCCTGGGCGATCCCGGGCACCCCCGGCCTGGAGCACCGAGTGGGTGGCATCGAGAAGGAGGACGGCTCCGGACACATCTCCTACGACCCCGACAACCACGAACTGATGACGAACCTGCGCGCGGAGAAGATCGCCCGGATCGCCGAGACGATCGAGGACCTCGAGGTCGATGACGTTGACGGTGACGCCACGGTCCTGGTCCTGGGGTGGGGGTCGACCTATGGCCCGATCGCCGCCGCGATCCGGCAGGTACGGGAGCGTGGCGGCAAGGTCGCCAGAGCCCATCTACGGCACCTGAACCCGCTGCCCAAGAACACCGAGCAGGTACTACGCGCCTACCAGCGGGTCATCGTCCCCGAGATGAACCTGGGCCAGTTGGCGCTGCTGCTACGCGGCATGTTCCTGGTCGACGTCCACTCGCACACCACCATGCGCGGAGTTCCGTTCACCGCCAGCGAGCTTGCCGAGGTGATCGCCGACCACCTACCCGAGCCCCTGGCAGCACCCATCGAGCCGCCCACCGCGGCGAGCGTCGTCCAGGCAGCACCCGACACCGCACCCAGCCACGGCAGCCAGGCCACCACCGCGACATCACAGGGAAAGATGCCATGACCATCGATCTCGGTATCCCCATCACCGGCACCCACGGGGTGCCCCGATTGCCCGACGACACCTCCCCACTGACCCGCAAGGACTACACCTCTGACCAGGAGGTACGGTGGTGCCCCGGGTGCGGCGACTATGCCGTGCTGGCCTCGGTGCAGAGCTTCCTGCCCGAACTGCAACTGCGCCGCGAGAACATCGTGTTCATCTCAGGCATCGGGTGTTCCTCGCGCTTCCCGTACTACCTGAACACCTACGGGCTGCACTCGATCCACGGCCGTGCCCCGTCCATCGCCACCGGGCTGGCCACGGCGCGCCCGGACCTGTCGGTGTGGGTCGTGACCGGTGACGGAGACGCCCTGTCCATCGGCGGCAACCACCTCATCCACGCCCTGCGGCGCAACATCAACCTGACGATCCTGCTGTTCAACAACCGGATCTATGGCCTGACCAAGGGGCAGTACTCCCCCACCTCCGCCCAGGGTGTGGTGACCAAGTCCAGCCCGGTGGGTTCGATCGATTCACCGTTCAACCCCGTCTCCCTGGCCCTCGGCGCCGATGCCACGTTCGTGGCGCGGACCATGGATTCCGACCGTGCGCATCTGACGGCTACCCTGCGGGCCGCGGCACTGCACCGCGGCACCGCCTTCGTCGAGATCTACCAGAACTGCCCGATCTTCAATGACGGCGCTTTCGAGGCCATCAAGGACCCGGTCAAGGGCGCCTCCCGAATCGTGCACCTGGAACACGGCAAGCCGCTGACGGTCGGTGACAGTCATGTCGTGGTGCGGGCCGATGACGGATCGCTGGAGGTGGTGACCACCGGGACCGCCGACCCCGTCACAATCGTCCACCACGACGCACACGCTCACAACCCGTCGCTGGCCTTTGGCATCTCCCGGTTGGACGGACCGGAGATGGCTCACGTGCCGATGGGCATTTTCCGCAGCGTGACCAAGCCGACCTACGACGACCAGGTGCGCTCGCAGGTGGCCGCGGCTGTGGCTGCCAGCGGCGGCCCGGCCACCGACGACGACCTGAGTGCCCTGCTGCATGGCAAGGACTGCTGGACCGTGTAGTGAGGGATCCGTCGCGGGTCGGGGTCGGATACGGGCTGGCCGCCTACCTCATCTGGGGAGGCATGCCGGTGTACTTCCTGGCCCTGGCCCCGGCCGGAGCGTGGGAGATCCTGGCCAACCGGGTGCTGTGGTCGCTGCTGCTGTGCGTGATCCTGCTGGCCGCAACTCGGGCCGTTCGGGCCACCCTCGGCCAGCTCAGTGACTGGCGGACCCTGGCGGGGGTCAGCCTCGCGGGCTGTCTGATCGCCGCCAACTGGACCATCTACGTCGTGGCGGTGACCTCTGGGCGCGTCACCGAGGCGGCCCTCGGGTACTTTCTTAACCCGCTGCTGAGCGTCGCGCTCGGCCTGATCGTGCTGCGCGAGCGACTCCGGTCGATGCAGTGGGCCGCGGTCGTGATCGGCGGCCTCGGGGCCGCCTACCTCGCGCTCGCCGAGGGGCGGCCGTCCTGGATCGCGCTCGGGCTGGCCTCGTCGTTCGGGTTGTACGGCCTGATCAAGAAGCGGATGGGCGTCACGCTGGGAGCGCTGCCCGGGCTGACCGCCGAGACAGTGGTGCTGGCCCCCGTGGCGGTCGCGGTGCTGGCCGTCCTGGCTGGCCAAGGGGCACTGACGTTCGGTGGGGCCGGCGCACCACACGCGGCCGCCCTGGCCTCCACGGGCGTCGTCACGGCCGTGCCGCTGCTGCTGTTCGCCGCGTCCGCCCGACGGATCCCCCTGGTTACCGTGGGCTTTCTGCAGTTCGTCGCGCCCATTTTGCAATTCGGCACCGGGCTGGCCCTTGGTGAGCAGATGACCACGCCGAGGTGGACCGGCTTCGCAGTGGTGTGGGTCGCCCTCGTCCTGCTTGTCCTCGACGCGGCTCGAAACGAGGTGCAGGCACGTCGCGATCGCCGGGTCCCCGCCGGGGTCGAGACAGCTGACGGTCAGAGCCGACACGCGCGCCCTGGAGTGGGTCACCGGTCCGGCTGACGCGTGCCGGCGACCGCTGAGTCGGTGCCCGGTCAGCTCAGGCCGACTGCGACCGATGTGCCACCTGCGCCATCCTCGTCGTCGTCGCGGGGGATGCCGTCCTGTACCTCCACAGGTCCCCCCGTGGGCCCCAGCTTTTGCAGCCGCTCGACGAGCGTGACCAGCATCGCGATGAAGCCCTGCAGGAGCTGTGTGGCCAGCTCGTCGTCACGGTCCACCAGCCAGGCCAGGGACACCCCGTCCACCACAGCCAGGACCATTCGAGCCAGGGTACGCATCGGCAGGAAGTCGTTATCGGTGACACCCAAACCCTCGGTGATGAAGCCCTCAATCACTTCGGTGTATGTCTTGTAGAGCAGGCGAGCGGCCTCGCCTTCACCCCGGATCGACCATGCGGTGAGTTCGTAGCTCAGCAATTGGCGGCCGGGCTTGGCTCTTGTGGCGTGCCAGAACGCATCGATTGCCGCGCGTCCCGTGGCCGTCAGGCCCGCCTCTTCGGACTCCTCGATGGCTTTGGCCACCGGCCCCAGGATGGGCTTGACGAACGACTCGGCCACGGCGTTGAGCAGCGCTTCCTTACTGCTGAAGCAATAGTGGACGACGCCGAGAGATACGTTGGCCTCGTCGGCGATGCGCCGGACGGACGCGGCTGCCAAACCCTCGCGGATGGCCAGTTCGATAGTCGCCTCAATAAGCTGCTCCCGGCGCTGTTCGGCTGGCACTCGCGACATAAGCCCCACACTAGGGGCATTTTGATCCGGACAGTCGACCAGAGCAGTTGACTTGGACGGATCATACGTTCCGCTTACTGAACCTTTAGACCGACCGTGTCGTGTTTCCGCCACCGCCCTCCGGGCGAGGGCAGGGCGGGCAGCGACGTGTCGTGCCTACACCACCCGGTCGACGACGCTGCCTGCCAGCCAGGACAGTGACCGGACGGCCGGGGTCTGCCCCAGTGGCTCGAGCACCCGTTGGGCCTGGCGGGCCACATCCCGGGTGTGCTCGGCCGCGCGAGCCATGGCGGAGTGCTGCCGCAACCGCTTCAAAGCCTCGGCGTGCGCCGCCGGGTCGGACCGCAAATCCGACCCGAGCAGCTCCAGCAACCGTGGGTCCTCCGGGCTCGGATCGGCCTTGACGTACAGCACCGGCAGGGTATCCACCCCCTCGCGCAGGTCAGTCCCCGGCGTCTTGCCGGACTGCTCCCCCGATGAGGCGATATCGAGCAGGTCGTCGGCCAGTTGGAAAGCCACCCCGATCCGCTCGCCGTAGGTGTGCGCCAGTTCGACGGTGGCCCCGTCGCACCCAGAGAACATGGCGCCGTACCGCGCCGAGGTCGCAATCAGGGCACCGGTCTTGTCCTGGAGAACCGCCAGGTAGTACGCGATCGGATCCACCCCCGGGGGGCGCGGCCGGGCGTCCCGGATCTGACCAGCGCACAGCCGCACAAAGGTCGCCGCCTGCACCTTGACCGCCTCCGCGCCGAGGTCGGCGACGATCGAGGATGCGGTGCCGAACAGCAGGTCCCCGATCAGGATGGCGGTGGAATTCCCATACCGCGCGTTCGCGCTGGCAGCACCTCGCCGCAGGCTGGCCTCATCCATCACGTCGTCGTGATAGAGGGACGCCAGGTGAGTCAACTCCACGGCTGCCGCTGCGGCGATCACGCGCTCGTTGACCCCGTCGCCGAGGTGCGCCGCCAGCAGGGTCAGCAACGGCCGAAACCGCTTTCCCCCGGCCCGGTACAGGTGTCCACTGCCCTCGGCAATGAACGGATCGTCGCCGTCCACACGCTCGGCGATGAAGGCTTCGACCGCGACCATCCCCGCGTCCAGCGAGACCGCCAGCGCCGGGTCCACCGTAGGAAACGCCAGCGGAGTGGCCGCATCGGTCATCGCAGGAATAGGGCCGAATTCGTGGCCAGATCCAGCACCGGAGCCGGGAACACACCCAAGCCGAGGGTCACCAGCAAACCGACGGCGATCGCGGCCGTGGTGGCTACCGACGCAGGCCAGACGACGACCGAGTCGTCGGCCGGATCTGTGAAGAACATCACCACAATGATCCGGAAGTAGACGTAAGCGGTGACGGCGCTGGACAGCACGCCGATCACGGCCAGCACGACCCCCGGAGCCCCCGCGTGGGCCACGGCCGCCGCGAACACGGCGAACTTGGCGGTGAATCCGGATGTCAGCGGAATGCCGGCGAACGCCATCAGCAGGAAGGCGAATGCCCCGGCCACCGCCGGCGAGCGCCGACCCAGGCCCGCCCACCGGGCCAAGATGCTCACCTCGGAACCGTCGTCGCGAAGGCGCACGATCGTGATGATGCCGAACGCCGCCGTCGTGGCGAAGCCGTAGGCAACCAGGTAGAACAGGACGGAGGAGACACCGGACCGGTCGAACGCCACCAGCCCGACGAGGATGAACCCGGCGTGGGCGATCGAGGAGTAGGCCAGCAACCGCTTCAGGTCGGCGTCGTGGTCCTTCTTCAGCTGGGCGACCGCCAGGACCGCGCCGACGATCATGGTCAGCGCCGCGACCACCCACACCGCCGCCTGCCAGTCCCATCGCGATCCGGCGACCCCCACGTAGGTGACCCGCAGCAGGGCGCCGAATGCGGCGGCCTTGGTGCATGCGGCCATGAAACCGGTCACCGGAGTCGGCGCGCCGAGGTAGACGTCCGGGGTCCACGAGTGGAACGGCACGGCCCCGACCTTGAACAGCAGGCCGACCAGGATGAACAGCACACCGGGCACGAGCAGCCCGTCCCGGCCGGTGGCGGTGCCGATGGCCTCGGCAATGACCGACAGGTTCACCGACCCCGCGAAGCCGTACAGCAGCGATGCGCCGAAGAGGAAGAAGGCCGAGGAGAACGAGCCGAGCAGGAAGTACTTCAGCGCCGCTTCCTGTGACAGCAGTCTCCGGCGACGCGCCAACCCGGTCAGCACGTAGAGCGGCAGGGAGAGGACCTCCAGGGCCACGAACATCGTCAGCAGGTCACCGGCGGCCGGGAACATCATCATGCCGGCCACGGAGAACAAGGCCAGGGGGAAGACCTCGGTGGTCGAGCCGAGTCGTTCGGCCAGGCCTTCGTGCTTGGATCCCGGGACCGAGGCCCCGGATGGGGTGAACGCGTCGGCCGTCCGACCGGTGAACCGTTCGGCCATGATCAGGATGCCGATGAGTCCCAGGAGGATGAGGACGCCCTGGAGCATCAGGGCCGGCCCGTCGATCACGAGGGCACCGGACAGCGTCACGCCCTGGTAGTTCTTGCTGCGCAGCAGCAGGGCCACAAACGCGGCAACCAGGCTGCCGGCCGCCAGGCTCAGTTGGACACCATGCCGGCGCCGACGGGGCAGGAACGCCTCGACCAGCACCCCGAGCACTGCGCCACCGAAGACGATGAGGATGGGCAGGATCGCCGAGTAGCTGACCTCCGACATGGTGAACTCGATCGTGGGCAGTCCGACCGGTGCGTTCACTTCGCGCTCCCCTCCGCGACACCGACACCCGGTGCCGGGTCGGTCACGCCCACGTAGCGGAGCGTCTGGTCGACGGACGGATTGATGACGTCCAGCGCCACCTTCGGATAGAACCCAAGCACGACGAACAGGGCGATGAGCGGGGCGATCACCCACCGTTCCCGGCCGGTCAGGTCACCGACCCCCCGGGAGGCACCGGCCCGTCCGGTCGCGAGGCTTGACCCCTCCGGGGCTGCGGCGCCCGGTTGCGGGTCCACCTCGTACTCGACGGCACCGCCCGCGCGTTCAGCCACCCGGTGCCCAGGCGCGGGACCGGTGAACACGCGCTGGTACCACAGCAGGATGTACAGCGCGGCGAGCACGATGCACGCCGAGGCGATCACGGCCGGGATCGGGTAGCGCTGGTAGGTGCCCATCAGGACGAGGAACTCGGAGACGAACGATCCGAGTCCGGGCAGGGCCAGACCGGACATCCCCGAGACCAGGAACGTCCCGGCGAGCACCGGGGCGACCCGCTGCCACCCGCCGAAGTCACGGATGTCGGTGCTGCCTCGCCGCTGCACGAGCATGCCGGCCAGCAGGAACAGTGCGGCGGTGGTGAACCCGTGGTTGACCATGTACAACACCGACCCGCTGTTCGACATGCGGGTGAAGGCGAAGATGCCCAGCACGATGAAGCCGAAGTGGCTGACCGAGGTGTAGGCGATCAGGCGCATCATGTCCCGCTGCCCGATGGCGAGGAACGCGCCGTAGCTGATCGAGACCAGGGCCAGGGCGATGACCACCGGGGTCGCCCACCGACTGGCGTCGGGGAACAACTGCAGGCAGAACCGGATCATGCCGTAGGTGCCGACCTTGTCCAGCACTCCGACCAGCAACACCGAGGTGGCAGGCTTCGCCTCCGCAGCCGCGTCCGGCAGCCAGGTGTGCACCGGCCACATCGGGGCCTTGACGGCAAAGGCAATGAAGAAGCCGAGGAACAGCAGGCGTTCCACGCCGGGCGTCATGGTCAGCCCGGTCAGGTTCGTCACCAGGAAGCCTTGTGGCCCGCCGTCACCCTGGTAGTACACCCCGATCACCGCGACCAGCATCACCAGCCCACCGGCGAGCGAGAACAGCAGGAACTTCATTGCGGCGCGCTGCCGGTTGGCACCGCCGTAGGAACCGATCAAGAAGTAGACCGGCACCAGCATCGCCTCGAAGAACACGTAGAAGAGGAACACGTCAGTGGCCGCGAAGACACCGATCATCAGCGTCTCCAGGACCAGCATCCAGGCGATGTAACTGTTCTGCCGCCGGCCGCCCTCCGGAATGTCCTTCCACGCGGCCAGCAGGCAGATCGGGACGAGGATCGTCGCCATGACGATCATCGCCAGGGCCATCCCATCGACGCCCAGGGCGTAGCTGATCCCCCATTGCGGGATCCACTGGCGGGTTTCGGCGAACTGGAACTGAGAGGTCGCGTCGAGGTCGAAGGCCGTCGCAGCCATGAGGGCGACGAGCAGGGTCAGCAGCGAGAAGCCCAGCCCCACCGAGCGGGCGGCCGTGTTCGATCGCGGCAGGAAGGCCACGATGAGCGCCCCGACCAAGGGGATCAGGCCGATCGCGGTCAACCAAGGGAAGCTGGACATCACTGCACCACCCACAGGGCACCGAGGATGACGACGATGCCGAGCAGCATCGTCAGGGCGTACGAGCGCACGAAGCCGTTCTGGATGCGGCGCAGCCGGTAGGACATCGCAGCGATGCTCGTTCCCAGGCCCACGACGCCGCGGTCGATTGCCTGGTCGTCGGTCGCCACCAGACCGCGCACCAGTACATTTCCGGGCCGGACCAGCAGGCCGTCGTTGGCTTCGTCCTGGTAGAAGTCGTGCCGGGCAAGCCTGGTCAGCACGGATCCACGAGGGGCGACCCGGGCCACGTCGTCGCGCCAGTAGGCCATCCACGCGGTCGCCACCCCTAGGGCGACCAGAGCCAAGGTGAGCAGCGTGATCACCAGCGCGGGCAGCACTGGGTGAAGGTCGTCGGCGTCGTGGGTGCCGACGACCGGAGCCAGCCAGCCGGTGAAGCCAGTGAAGGTCAGGATCGCGCCCAACAGCACCGACCCACCGGCCAGGATGATCATCGGCACCGTCATCGTCAGCGGAGACTCGTGCGGTTCGTCCTCGGGCAGCCAGCGTTTACGGCCGTGGAAGGTCATGAAGAACAGCCGGGACATGTAGAACGCGGTCAGCCCGGCCGCCAGCATCGTGGTCAGGCCGAACACCCACGGGCGCCAGCCTTCGCCGATGAACGCCGACTCGATGATCTTGTCCTTGGAGAAGAACCCGGACAGGCCCGGGAAGCCGATGATCGCCAGCCAGCCCAACGCGAAGGTGGCCCAGGTGATCTTCATCGTCCCCGACAGGCCACCGAAGCTGCGCATGTCGACGCGGTTGTTCATCCCGTGCATCACCGACCCGGCACCCAGGAACATCCCGGCTTTGAAGAAGCCGTGGGTGAGCAGGTGGAAGATCGCGAACGCGTAGCCGACCGGGCCCAGGCCCGCGGCGAGCATCATGTAGCCGATCTGGCTCATCGTGGAGGCTGCCAGCGCCTTCTTGATGTCATCCTTGGCGCACCCGATGATCGCCCCCATGGTCAGGGTGATCGCGCCGACGATGACGACGGCGAGCTGGGCGTTCGGGGCCAGGTCGTACAGCGGGTTGCTGCGCACCACGAGGTAGACGCCGGCGGTCACCATGGTCGCGGCGTGGATGAGGGCCGAGACCGGGGTGGGCCCGGCCATCGCGTCGCCCAGCCAGCTCTGCAGCGGGAACTGGGCCGACTTGCCGCACGCCGCCAGGAGCAGAAGGAGGCAGATGGCGGTGGTGGTGGTTTGGCTGGCACGTTCGGCGGACCCGAAGACGCCGGCGTAATCGACCCGGCCGAATGTGGCGAACATGGCCATGATGGCGATGCCCAGCCCGACGTCACCGACCCGGTTGGCCAGGAACGCCTTGTTGGCCGCGGAGGCGTACGGGGGGTTCCAGTTCCAGAACCCGATGAGCAGGTAGGAGGCCAACCCGACACCCTCCCAGCCGACGTACAGCAACAGGTAGGAGTCGGCCAGCACCAGCAGCACCATCGCGGCAACGAACAGGCTCATGTAGGCGAAGAACCGGCCGATGTCAGGGTCGTGCTCCATGTAACCGAGCGCGTAGACCAGGATCAATGACCCGACGAAGGTCACCAGCAGCACGAAGGAGATCGACAGTTGGTCGATCAGCAGGCCTGCGTCCAAGTTGAGGGTGCTGACCGGGATCCAGGAGAACAGGCGCAGGTGCTGGGCACGCTCCGCCTCGGGCCGCGCCAGCATCTGGATGAAGACGACGACCGCCACCGCGAAGGACGCCCAGGACACCCCGACGGCCAGGCCGGGACCGACGCCGTTCAGCCGGCGTCCACCGACCAGCAGCACCGCAGCCGCCACCAGCGGCAGGGCGATCAGCAGCCAGGCCATTGCGGCCATTCCGGAGGCGGCGGCGACGTCACCGCCGGTGGCCGCCGGAGCCAGCTGCGCCGAGACGGCGGAGAGGAGGTGCACTCGGATCGCTCCTTACAGCTTCAGCAGGTTGGCGTCATCGACGGAGGCGGAGTGGCGGGCCCGGAAGATGGCCATGATGATCGCCAGCCCGACCACCACCTCCGCGGCCGCGACCACCATCACGAACAGGGCGATGGCCTGGCCATCGAGGTTGCCCTGCATCCGCGCGAAGGTCACGAAGACGAGGTTGACGGCGTTGAGCATGAGCTCGATCCCCATGAACACGACGATGGCGTTGCGCCGGACCAGCACGGTCGCCGCGCCGATGGAGAACAACACCACCGCCAGGTAGATGTAGTTGGTCAGGCTCATCGGTGCGACCCCTCCTCGATCTCCCGCTCGATGGCCTGCTCGGACTCGGTGAACTTCGTCGGAGCGGTGACCTGGTGACGGGCGTCGAGCACCCGGGAGACGGACAGGTCGCTGGGGGTGCCGTCGGGCAGCAGCGCGGGGGTGTCGACCGCGTTGTGCCTCGCGTAAACCCCTGGTGCAGGCAGCCCGGCCACGTGCACGTTCTCGCGGAACCGCCGTTCAGCCCAATCGCGCTGGGTGGGCTTGGGCAGCAGGCGCTCGCGGTGGGCCAGGACCATCGCGGCCAAGGCTGCGGTGATCAGCAGGGCGCTGGTTACCTCGAACACCCAGACGTACTTGCCGAAGATGAGGCCGGCCATCCCGGCGACGTTGCCTGCGGCGTTGGCCTGGTCCAGCCCGACCGCCGGGCCGTAGCTCGCCGAACCGACAGCCGACAGGATGAGAAAGCCCAACCCCAGCGCGAGCAGCAGCGACACCCACCGGTGCCCCTTGATCGTCTCGACCAGGGTGTCGGAGGCATCAACGCCGATCAACATAATGACGAAGAGGAAGAGCATCATGACGGCGCCGGTGTAGACGAACACCTGGATGACGCCGAGGAAGTCGGCTCCCTGGGCCAGGTAGACCACGCCCAGCAGGACCATCACCAGAGCCATCGACAGGGCTGCGTACACCGCCCGGCGCGCGAAGACCAGCCCGAGCCCACCAAACACCATCAACGGAGCCACGATCCAGAACAGGACCATCTCGCCGGAACTCGTCATCCTGCGACACCTCCCTCGGCCGCCAGGTCGGCGTCTCGGCGGGCCGCCCAGGTCCGCTGCTCGGCAGTGGCCGCTGTCACCTTGCGCTGGTAGTAGTCGCGATCCTGCATGCCTGCCACCATCGGGTGCGGCGGGGCGACCATGCCCTCGCCGAGCGGGGCCAGCAGCTGGTGCTTCTCGAAGATCAGATCCTGCCGCTGGTGGTCGGCCAGTTCGTAGACGTTGGTCATGGTCAGGGCCCGGGTCGGGCAAGCCTCGATGCACAGCCCGCAGAAGATGCAGCGCAAGTAGTTGATCTGATACACCCGCCCATACCGCTCACCCGGGGAGAACCGGCCTGCGCCACCGGGGGTGTCGTCGTTGTCGGCGCCTTCGACGTAGATCGCGTCAGCCGGGCAGGCCCAAGCGCACAACTCGCATCCGATGCACTTCTCCAGCCCGTCCGGATGCCGGTTCAGCTGGTGGCGACCGTGGTAACGCAGCTGGGTGGGTCGCTTCTCCTCCGGGTACCGCTGGGTTGGCGGCTTGCGGAACATCGTCAGGAAGGACACGCCGAACCCGGCGACCGGGGCCAGGAAGTCCCCCAGCCCACCACCCTTCTTCTCGCCGGCGTCAGCCACGGTTGGCCTCCTGCTCCCTGGGAAGTGCAATCGTGGGGCCGCGTTCACTCAGCCGCTGACCGGGCAGCGGCGGCACCGGGTATCCCCCGGCGAACGGGTCGACCTCGGCGGGCGGTGGTGGCTGGTAGCTGAGCCGGGCCCGGTGGCTGTCCCACACCCACGCCGCGGCGAGCGCGATCGCCGCGATGACTCCCATCACGATGACCGTGGCCAGCACGACGTTGGAGCCGAGGTAGCCCAGCTGCGCCCCGCGAATGAAGGCCACCGCCAGCACCCACAGCAGAGTAGACGGGATCAGCACCTTCCAGCCGAACTTCATGAATTGGTCGTACCGAGTCCGCGGCAGCGTCCCGCGAAGCCAGACGAACATGAAGACGAACAGCCAGACCTTGATGGTGAACCACAGCAGACCCCACCAGCCGCCGTTGAACATGCCGTCGCCGATCGCGGCGATCCCGGGGGGCGCCTGCCAGCCACCGAGGAACATCGTGGTGGCCAGGCCGGACACGGTGAACATCGCGACGTATTCACCGAGGTAGTACATCCCGAACAGCATCCCGGCGTATTCGGTGTGCGGCCCCGCGACGATCTCGCCCTCCCCCTCGGCGACGTCGAACGGCACCCGGTTGGTCTCGCCGACCATGGTGATGACGTACACGACGAAGGAGAAGAAAGCCGGGATGATGAACCAGATGCGATCCTGCGCGGCGACGATCTGCGAGGTCGACATCGACCCGGCGTACAGGACCACCGCCACCAGGGAGAGCCCCATCGCGATCTCGTAGGAGATCACCTGGGCGGCCGAGCGCAGCCCGCCCAGCAGCGGGTACGTCGAGCCGGACGACCAGCCCATCAGAAGGAACCCATAGGCCCCGACCCCCGCCGCGGCCAGCACCAACAACACTGCCACCGGGGTGTCGGTGACCTGGAGCGGGGTCGTGTACCCGAACATGCTGACGGTTCCCCCGACCGGGATGACGGCGAAGGCGATGAACGGGATGGCCCCGCACAGCAGAGGGCCGAGCAGGTAGGTGAACCGGTCGGCGTTCTTGGGGATGAACGTCTCCTTGAAGATGAGCTTGAAACCGTCAGCGACGGTCTGCAGGATTCCCCACGGGCCGAACCGGTTGGGCCCGAGGCGGTCCTGCATCCGGCCGATCACCCGCCGCTCGAACCAGATCACGACGACCACCTGGAGCATCAGGTAGACGAAGACCCCGACGGCCTTGATCGCCGATACCCACAACGGGGTGCCGGAGAAGTCGGCCGCGGGCTGGTCGACCAGCGGGGACAGCGCCGACCCTGGCGCACCCGCGACACCCGCCAGGCCGGTCAGGTCGGTCAGCGCGGCGGCGGCTGAGGCCATCGAGGTCATGCGGCACCACCCTTGGTGAGTGTGACAACGTCGCCGGAATCCGCGCCGAGCGTAGCCCGCACTCGGCAGCCCGGCGAATTGGTCGGCAACCAGACGACATGGTCGACCATCGGGGTGACCTGTGCCGGTAGGGTCACCGATCCGGCCGGCGTGCTCACAGTCAAAGCCATTCCGTCCACCAGGCCCAACCCGGCGGCCGTGGCGGCCGAGATCCGTGCCCTGGCCAGCGGGGCGGTGCCGGCCAAGAACGGCTCCCCGTCCTGCATCCGGCCGGCATCGAGCAGATGATGCCAGGTCGCCAGCAGTGCCTGCCCCGGGCCGAGGGTCAGGACGGGACGCGCAGAGACGGTGGGGGCCGCGGCCCTGGCGCCGGTCCAAGGACTCAGGCCGGACAGCTCGTCGCGGGCCGCCTCCAGGGTGCGCACCCCGAGGAAGGCTCCGAGTTCGGCGGCCAGCATGTCCAGGACCCGGTGGTCCGGCATCGCGTTCGAGGTCAGGGCCGTCGAGAACGGGATAACCCGGCCCTCCCAGTTCACGAACGAGCCCGACTTCTCCGAGACCGACGCGACCGGCAGCACGACGTCCGCGTCGGCAGTGGCCAGGCTTTCGCGCAGCTCCAGGCTGACGACGAAGGCGCGCTGCAGGGCGTCCCGGACTACGGTCTGTTCGGGCAGGTCAGAGACTTCGACACCACCGATGACCAGACCCTCGATCTCGCCCCGCGCGGCAGCCGCGAGGATCGCCGCGCCGTCTCGGCCGGGTGCGTTGGGCAGTTGGTCGACCCGCCAAGCGGCGGCGACCTGCGCCCGAGCGGTGTCGTCGGCGACCAGCCGGCCGCCGGGTAGGAGGGTGGGCAGAACGCCGACATCGATGGCGCCCCGCTCCCCGGCGCGTCTGGGAATCCAGGCCAACCGGGCACCGAGCGATCGGCCTGCGGCGGCCGCGGCGGACAGAGCCCCGGGCACGGCGGCGAGACGCTCTCCGACGAGCAGGATCGTGTGGCCGGCGGCCACCGCGGCCGACGCCTCGGCCAGTTCCGTAGCGCCGCCCGCCAGTGCGGTGAGGACCTCGGTCTCGGTGCCGGGGGCCGCCTCGATGAGGCGGCCGTTCAGCTTGGTCAGGCCGCGGGAGGCCAGCGGGGCGACGGCGTAGACAGTGGTCTTGCCCCGTCGCACGGCCTTGCGCAGCCGCAGGAAGACCATCGGGGACTCTTCCTCAGGCTCGAAGCCCACCAGCACCACCGTGGCCGCCGACTCCAGGTCGAGGTAACTCACCGAGCCGGCCTCCAGCCCACGGCCGGCGACCATGCTGGCCAGGAACGCCTCCTCCTCGGCCGAATGCGGCCGGGCCCGGCAGTCCACGTCGTTGGTGCCCAGCGCGACCCGGGCGAACTTGCCGTAGGCGTAGGCGTCCTCGACGGCAAGCCGGCCACCGGCCAGGACCCCCACCCCGCCACCGGCCCGGGCCCGAGCCAGCCCGTCGGCCGCCACGGCGAGGGCCTCGCTCCAGGACGCCTCGACCAGCTCCCCGTTCTCGCCGCGGATCAACGGCTGGCGGAGCCGGTTCGGCTGGGTCGCGTAGGTGAACGCCCACCGCCCCTTGTCGCAGTTCCACTCCTCGTTGACCTCGGGCACGTCGATGGCCATCCGCCGCAGCACGACCCCGCGCCGGTGGTCGACCCGCAGGCTGCACCCGCTGGCGCAGTGCTCGCACGCCGAGGGGGTGGAGACCAGGTCGAACGGGCGGGACCGGAACCGGTAGGCGGCCCCGGTCAGGGCGCCGACCGGGCAGATCTGCACGGTGTTGCCGGAGAAGTAGGACTCGAACGGCTTCTTCTGGTAAGTGCCGATCTGCTGCAACGCGCCGCGCTCGACGAGGACGATGAAGGGGTCGCCGGCGATCTGGTCGGAGAAGCGGGTGCAGCGCTGGCACAACACGCACCGCTCCCGGTCGAGCAGGACCTGGCTGGAGATGTTGATCGGCTTGACGAACGTTCGCTTGACGTCGTCGAAACGGCTCTGCGGCTGCCCGTGCGAAAGAGCCTGGTTCTGCAGCGGACATTCGCCGCCCTTGTCGCAGACCGGGCAGTCGAGCGGGTGGTTGATCAGCAACAGCTCCAGCATTCCCTGCTGGGCCTTGTCGGCGACCTTTGAGGTGAGCTGGGTGCTGACGACCATCCCCTCGCTGACGGTCTGGGTGCACGCGGGTTGCGGCTTGGGCATCGGCCGGACCGTCCCGTCCGGACCGGGGGTGGCCACCTCGACGAGGCACTGCCGGCAGGCACCGACCGGCTCCAGAAGGGGATGGTCGCAGAACCGTGGGATCTCGATGCCGAGTTGTTCGGCCGCCCGGATCACCAGGGACCCCTTGGGCACGCTGGTGGGAATGCCGTCGATGACAAGGTTGACCAGGTCGGCCGTCGCGGGGGGTTGGGCGTTGTCCCCGGTGGACACGGCGTTGCCGCCCGAGGCGGGGCTGGTCGAGGCGGTCATGAGGACACGCTCTCCTTCACGAACAGGGTCGAGCGTTCCGGCGGGAAGAGGACGTCGGCGGGGGTGTGCATGCCCTGCTCGAACTCCTCCCGGAAGTAGCCGATACCCGAGAGGACGGGGCTGGTGGCGCCGTCGGCGAGGGCGCAGAACGAGCGCCCCAGGGTGTTGTCGCAGATGTCCAGCAGCTTCTCGATGTCACCCGGTCGCCCCTTGCCCTCCTCGATCCTGATCAGGATCTGCTTGAGCCAGAAGCTGCCCTCCCGGCAGGGGGTGCACTTGCCGCACGACTCGTGCGCGTAGAAGTCGATCCAACGGGAGACGGCGCGCACCACGGAAGTGGTCTCGTCGAAGATCTGCAGCGCCCGGGTCCCGAGCATCGAACCGGCGGCGCCGACCGACTCGAAGTCGAGCGGGACGTCGAGGTGTTCGGCGGTCAGTATCGGGGTTGAGGAACCACCCGGGGTCCAGAACTTCAGCTCGTGACCGGCCCGGACCCCTCCGGCCATGTCCAGCAGTTCGCGCAGGGTGATGCCCAGCGGCGCCTCGTACTGGCCCGGCCGCTCGACGTGCCCCGACAGGCTGAAGAAGCCGAAGCCGGTCGACTTGGCAGTGCCCATCTCCTTGAACCACTCGGCGCCGTGCAACAGGATCGGGGCCACCGAGGCGATCGACTCCACGTTGTTGACCGAGGTGGGCCGCGAGTACAGCCCGGCCGCCCCGGGGAACGGGGGCTTGAGCCGAGGCTGGCCGCGGCGCCCCTCAAGGGAATCCAGCAGCGCGGTCTCCTCACCGCAGATGTAGGCTCCGGCTCCGGCGTGCACGGTGACCTCCAGGTCGTACCCGGAGCCCAGGACATTGCTGCCCAGGAAGCCGGCCTCGTGGGCCTCCCGGACGGACTCCAACAGCCGACGGTAGACGTGCACCACCTCGCCGCGCAGGTAGATGAAGGCGTGGTGACATCCCATGGCGTACGAGGAGATCGCCGTGCCTTCGATGAGAACGTGCGGGGAGGCCATCATCAGCGGGGTGTCCTTGCAGGTGCCCGGCTCGGACTCGTCGGCGTTGACGACAAGGTAGCGTGCGCCGCCGTCCGGTGCGGACATGAAGGACCACTTCAACCCGGTGGGGAAGCCGGCGCCGCCGCGCCCGCGCAGGCCGGAGTCCTTGACTTCCTCCAGGACCGCGTCGGGGGTCATGGCCAGGGCCTTGCGCAGCCCCTCGTAGCCCTGCTGCCGCCGGTAGGTGGCCAACGTCCAGGACTCGGGCTGGTCCCAGAAGGCGCTGAGGACCGGTGTCAGCGTGGTCATGGCACGACCTTCCCGTGGGATACGCCGGATTCCTCGGCGGAGGAGTGCTTGCCGCCTGGTTTCGGTTCAGGCTTGGCGGCCGTCGGCTTCGGGGCCTCCCAGCCGCATTCCTTGGCCAGCAGCGTGCCGCGCAGGCTGGCTTCACCGGCTCCGGGCCCCTCACCGGCGCGACCGTCGGAGAATCCGGCCAGCACCCGCGAGATCTCGGTGAACACCGCCACCGTGTCCGCGCCCCGGGTCGGACGGACCGGCCGGCCGGTCCGCAACGCGTCGACCAGGGCGATGGTCGTCTCCGGTGTCTGGTTGTCGAAGAACTCCCAGTTGGTCATGACGACGGGCGCGTAGTCGCAGGCGGCGTTGCATTCCACCCGTTCCAGGGTGATCATCCCGTCCTCGGTCGTCTCATCGTGGCCGATACCGAGGTGGTCGCTGACCTGGCGCCAGATCTCGTCGCCACCCATCACCGCGCACAGCGTGTTGGTGCACACCCCCACGGTGTACCGACCGTTCTTGCGTCGCTTGAACTGGGTGTAGAACGTCGCCACCCCGCTGACCTCGGCCGCGGTCAGGCCGAGCAGCCCGGCGCAGAACTCGATTCCTCGGGTGGACACGTGCCCGTCCACGCTCTGCACCAGGTGCAACAACGGCAGCAGCGCCGAGCGCGGCTGCGGGTACCGGGCCAGCACCTGCTCGGCGTCGCTGCGGAGGCCGGCCAGGGTGTCCTCGGGGTAGGGCTCGGCCACCGGCGCCGGATCGGAGCCGTAGTTCGGGGCCGTCCCATGGGCGGTGCCCGGGGGGATGTCGCGGCTCATCAGCGGTCGACCCCGCCCATGACGGGGTCGATCGAGGCGACCGCGGCGACCAGGTCTGCGATGAAGGCGCCCTCGCACATAGCGGCCACCGATTGCAGATTGTTGAACGAGGGGTCGCGGAAGTGGGCCCGGTAGGGCCGGGTCCCGCCGTCGGAGACGAGGTGGCAACCCAGCTCCCCCTTGGCAGATTCGACGGCCACGTAGACCTGGCCCGGGGGAACCCGGAAGCCCTCGGTGACCAGCTTGAAGTGGTGAATGAGGGCCTCCATCGAGGTGCCCATGATCTCCCGGATGTGCTCCAGGCTGTTGCCCATGCCGTCGGCACCGAGGGCCAACTGCGCCGGCCAGGCGATCTTCTTGTCCGCCACCATGACCGGGCCGCCCCCGGCGGAACCCCCCGGCTGCAGCCGGGCGATGCACTGCTCGATGATCCGCAGGGACTGCCACATCTCCTTGAACCGGACCTGGATCCGGCCGTACGCGTCGGCGGAGTCCCACGTCGGCACGTCGAAGTCGTAGCTCTCGTACCCGCAATAGGGGTCGCTCTTCCGCTGGTCGTGGGGCAGACCAGCGGAGCGCAGGATGGGTCCGGTGATGCCCAGTGCCATGCACCCGGTCAAGCTGAGGTGGCCGACGCCGACGGTGCGACCCTTGACGATGGGGTTCTCCAGGATGAGCGCGCCCAGCTCGTCCAAGCCGCGGCGCAGCAACGGCAACTCGGTGTCGAGCAGGTCCTTCCACCCGTCCGGCAGGTCGATGGCAACCCCGCCAGGACGGATGTAGGCGTTGTTCATCCGCAGCCCGGTGACCATCTCGATGAACCGCAGCACCCGCTCACGCTCACGGAAACCCACCGTCATGACCGTGGTGGCACCCAGTTCCATGCCGCCGGTGGCCAGGCAGACCAGGTGCGAACTGAGCCGGGTCAGTTCCATCATCAGCACCCGGATCACCGATGCCCGCTCCGGCACCTGCTCGGTGATCCCGAGCAGCCGTTCGACCCCCAGGCAATAGGCGGTCTCCTGGAACATCGGGGTGAGGTAGTCCATCCGGGTGCACAGGGTGACCCCCTGCGTCCAGGTGCGGACCTCCATCGTCTTCTCGATACCGGTGTGCAGGTAGCCGATGCCCACCCGAGCCTCGGTCACGTACTCGCCGTCCAGCTCGAGGATCAGGCGCAGCACCCCATGGGTGGACGGGTGCTGTGGTCCCATATTGACCACGACGCGCTCGTCGCTGCGCTCGATAGCCTCGGCGGCCAGCGCCTCCCAGTCCCCACCACCGACGGTGGTGACGATCCGTTCACCCTCACGCTCCTGCGCCCCGCCCGCCGCGTGGACCTCGTCCGCGCTGGTCGCTCCGGTGGCGCCACGACCAGTCGATGCGGTGTGACTCGTCATCAGTTGTACGACCTCCGCTGATCGGGCGGTGCGATGGTGGCGCCCTTGAACTCCACCGGGATCCCACCGAGGGGATAGTCCTTGCGCTGCGGGTGGCCTGGCCAGTCGTCCGGCATGAGGATGCGGGTCAACGCGGGGTGACCGTCGAAGATGATTCCGAACATGTCCCAGACCTCCCGCTCGTGCCAGTTGTTCCCCGGGTAGGTGGCGACGATCGACGGGATGTGCGGGTCGCCCTCGGGGCAGCTGACCTCCAGCCGGAGTCGGCGCCCCCGGTGGGTGATCGACAAGAGATGGTAGACGGCGTGCAGTCCACCCTCCTCGTCCTGCGGGTAGTGCACCCCGCAGACGCCCAGGCACATGTCGAACCGCAGCGTGGGCTCGTCGCGCAGGGCCCGGGCGACAACGGCCAGGTGTTCCCGGCGTACGTGCAGCGTCAGTTCGTCGCGGTCGACAACCACCCGGTGAATGGCCTGCTCGGCTCCGGCGCCGATCCGGGTCAGGACGGCGGTCAGGTCGTCGACGACGGCGTCGAAGTACCGCCCGTATGGGCGGACTGCGGCGCCCGGGAACGCGATGGGGGCGACCAGACCGCCGTAGCCGCTGGTGTCCGAGCCGTCCCGGGCGCCGAACATGCCCGTGCGGGCGCCGCGGATCACCGGGTCGGGGACGGTGCCCGGTTCGGCCGGCAGGTTCTGCACACCGATCCCGCTCTCCTGGGCGGCGTGGACCGGCTCCTTGGCGCCGGAGCTGTCCTGCGTCATGGCAGCAGGCCCTTCATCTGGTGCGTCGGGGTGGCCAGCAGCGCCGCCTGCTCGGCGGCGCGCGCAGCCTTGGCGCGGTTGGCGCCGATAGGGGTGTGCTGGATCTGATCGTGCAGGGTGAGGATGGCGTGCAGCAGCATCTCCGGGCGGGGAGGGCAACCGGGCAGGTAGACGTCCACCGGCAGGATGTGGTCGACCCCAGCGACGATGGCGTAGTTGTTGAACATGCCGCCGGAGCTGGCGCAGACCCCCATCGAGATGCACCACTTCGGGTCCGGCATCTGGTCCCACACCTGGCGGATCACCGGGGCCATCTTCTGGCTGAGCCGTCCGGCGACGATCATCAGGTCGGCCTGACGCGGGGTGTTGGAGAAGCGTTCCATCCCGAACCGGGCGATGTCGTAATCGGGGGTGCCGACCGCCATCATCTCGATGGCACAACAGGCCAGGCCCAGGGTCACCGGCCAGACCGACGTCTTGCGCAGGAAGCCGGCGATCTCGCTCAGCTTGGTGGTGTAGACGCCGGTGCCGGCAGCCTCGTCAACGGGCGGTTGTACCATCTGTCAGTCCCATTCCAATCCACCGCGCCGCCACACATAGGCGTAGGCGACGAACACCGTCAACACGAAAAGGACCATCTCCACCAGTGCGAACAGCCCGAGCTGGTCGAAGGTCACCGCGAACGGGAACAGGAAGACCGACTCGATGTCGAAGATGATGAACAGCATGGCCGTCAGGAAGTACTTGATGGGGATCCGGCCGCCATTCGTCGCCTGCGGCGAGGGTTGGATGCCGCACTCGTAGGCCTCGAACTTGGCCCGGTTGTACCGCTTCGGCCACAGGTTGGCCAGAACGAAGACCGACACCACGGCGAACCCGACGCCACAGGCGAAGAAGAAGAGGATCGGCAGGTAGGGGCTGGTCATGGCGACATGCTCCCCTTTCGGTCGGTCGTGGTCAGCTGCGTCCGCATCGTGGGGCGGCACAAGTCGGTGCCAGTCTGTCCTGAACCACGCCCGAAGGCGAGCAGACGTACCGGCGAGAGAGACATCGCGTTCATCCTAGTGACTCGGGTTGCGCCAGCGGCTCATGCCGAGGGGGTCAGCCGGGACAGGGTGGTGATCACCCGGTCGTCGAACCTGGGGGCGTGCGGCTCGGCCAGATTCGCCATCAGCTTGAGCAACACCCGCATCAGGGCGGTCCGCGGCAGCCCGTACCGGACGGCCAAGCGCATCACCTCGGGGTGCCCGATCAACCGGGCGAACACGCCCCCGATCCGGTAGTACCCGCCCAGTTTGTCCTTCATCACCCGACCGTAGGACTGCAACACCCGCTCCCGGCCGGCGTCGTCGGGGCGGGCCAGGGCACGGGCAATGACCTCGGCCGCTACCCGGCCCGACTCCATGGCGTAGGCGATCCCCTCCCCGTTGAACGGGTTGACCATCCCACCGGCGTCGCCGACCAGCAACAGCCCGTCGGCGTAGTGAGGTTGCCGATTGAACCCCATCGGCAACCCGGCACCTCTGATGGGCTGGGTCATCGTCTCGGGCGTGAAGGTCCACTCCGGCGGCAGGGTGGCCACCCAGTTGCGCATGGCCTCTTTGTAGTCGACCTTGCGGAACGCCTCGGAGGTGTTGAGGATACCGATCCCGACGTTGCAGGTGCCGTCGCCGACCCCGAAGATCCAGCCGTAGCCGGGTAACAGGATCCGCTCACCCGCCTCGTTGGTGCCCCACAGCTCCAGCCACGACTCCAGGTAGTCATCGTGGGTTCGGGGCGAGGTGTAGTAGGTGCGGACCGCTACTCCCATCGGCTTGTCGTCCAACCGGTAGCGACCGACCGCCAGGGACAGCCGACTTGAGTTGCCGTCGGCCGCGATGATCACCGGGGCGCGGTAGTGGCGCACCTCGCCGGTGGGCCGGTCGTCCGGACCGGACGGCTTCGCGGTCACCCCGACGACCCGGCCGGTGCGCTCGTCACGGACCGGTCCGGTGACGTTGACCCGTTCGGACAGCCGCGCCCCCCGGGCCACCGCATGCCGAGCCAGCGTCTCGTCGAAGTCTCGCCGGGTGCGGACCAGGCCGTACGGCGGGAACTCGGGCACGTCCGGCCAGTCCAGCTCGAACCGGTTCCCGCCGCCGACGATCCGCAGCCCTTTGTTGCGGATCCACCCCTCGGACTCGGGGGTCGGGATGCCCAGCAGGATGAGCTCTCGGACGGCTCGAGGTGTCAGGCCGTCACCGCAGACCTTCTCCCGGGGAAAGGTCGTCTTCTCCACAACCTGCACATCCAATCCCGAGGCGGCCAGATAGGCCGCCGCGGTGGACCCCGCGGGCCCGGCGCCGACGATGATGACGTCGGAGTGCTGGGCGGGGGACGTCGGGGTGTCTTGCGCGGTCACGGAGCAACAGCCCTTTCGGCGGGAACAACCATCGCCTCGACCCTACGACGCAACCGGGCGTCGCGTCGTAGGGGGGCTGTGGCTCACCCGGGCCGGGCCGCCCGATGCAGCGCGACGATACCGCCGGAGACGTTGCGCCATTCGACATCGTCCCAGCCGGACTGCCGGATCAACACCGCTAAATCCCGCTGGTCCGGCCAGCCCTGGATGCTCTCGGCCAAGTAGTGATAGGACTCCGCGTCGGAGCTGACCGCCGCGGCCACCCTGGGCAGCACCCGGGTCAGGTAGCCCAGGTACACCGCTCGGAACCCCGGATGGGTCGGGCGGCTGAACTCGCAGACGACCAGCCGCCCGCCGGGACGGGTGACCCGACGGAACTCCCCGAGCGCGCGCGAGACGTCCACCACGTTGCGTAGCCCGAACGAGATCGTCACCGCGTCGAACACGGCGTCGGCGAATGGCAATGCGGTGGCGTCTGCGGCCACGAACGTCAGGCCCGGGTGGCGGCGGCGCCCAGCGCGCAGCATGCCCAGCGAGAAGTCGCAGGCCGCGATGTCCGCGCCGGCTTTGGCGAAGGGCATGCTGCTGGTGCCCGTGCCGGCAGCGACGTCCAGGACCCGCTGCCCGGGGCTGACACGCACCGCAGCGGACACCAGCCTGCGCCACCGGGCCGCCTGGCCGCCGGAGAGGACCTCGTTGGTCAGGTCGTACCGAGCGGCGACGGAGTCGAACATGGCGGCGACATCGCTCGGGCGCTTGTCGAGGTGGGCGCGGCTCATGGCGTCATCCTGCCGCGACCGGCCGGGCCGACCCGCCAGGGTCCACCGGCGCCGTAGTCTCCCCTGTGTGAACGTGCCGCGGCGCTCGGACGCCGCCCCCCGGCTACGCGCGCGCACCCGCGCGGTCGGCGGAATCCCCGACCTGTTGGAGCTGGTGCCGGCCGGGTTGCCGGCCAGGGACGTCAGCGTGTGGGTGCGCAACGGGGAGGGCCTGGTCGGCTGGGGTCGGGCGGCGTCCGTGGTGACCCACGGAGTGGCCCGGTTCGGTGAGGCGCAGGCCTGGTGGCAGCGGGTCAGTGCGGCGGCCGTGGTCCAGGACGAGGTGGCATTGTCAGGCACCGGGCCGGTGGCGTTCGGCTCACTGGCCTATTCGCCCGACTCCCCCCTAGGCGCGACCCTGGTGGTCCCGAGGGTCGTTGTGGGTCGCCGTGGCGGGGCGACCTGGGTCACCACGGTCGAGGTCGGCGCCGGTAGGGATCCGGCCGGCTGCGTGCTGACCCCGATCCGGCCGCCGCTGTCATCCTCCGGGCCGGCCGACTCACCCAGCGACGTGGCCTTCGCCGACGGCGCCCTGTCCGGCCCGCAATGGGCGCAGGCGGTGGCGACGGCGCTCGACCTCATCGCCGCCGGCCGGATCGACAAGGTAGTGCTGGCCCGGGACCTACAGGTGGATACCCGAAATCCGATCGACCCACGCTGGGTGCTGCGCAACCTTGCCGCGGAGTACGCGCGGACCTGGGTGTTCGCCGTCGACGGGCTGCTGGGAGCCACCCCGGAACTCTTGGTTCGGCTGGAGCGGGGACTGGTCACCTCGCGGGTGCTGGCCGGGACCATCCGCCGCAGTGGTGACGACCTGCGCGACCTGGCTCTGGCCGCGTCCCTGGCCCGCTCGTCAAAGGACCTGGAGGAGCACGAGTACGCCGTCCGGTCCGTCGCCGAGGCCCTGGCCCGTCACTGCACGTCAGTCAACGTGCCGGAGTCGCCGTTCGTGCTGCATTTACCCAATGTCATGCACCTGGCCACCGACATCGCCGGGCGCCTCGACAATGGGGATACCTCGCTGGGTCTGGCCGCCGCACTGCACCCCTCGGCTGCGGTGTGCGGCACCCCCAGACCGGCGGCCGAGGCGGTGATCGCCGAGCTGGAGCGGATGGACCGGGGCCGCTACGCCGGGCCGGTGGGCTGGATGGACGCCGCCGGTGATGGCGAATGGGGCATCGGTCTGCGCAGCGGTGCGCTGGATCCGGATGATCCGTGCCGGATGCGGCTGTTCGCCGGATGCGGGATCGTGGCCGGCTCGGACCCGGCCGCCGAACTGGCGGAATCCAACGCGAAGCTGGTCCCGATGCGCAGCGCACTGGAGGGTCCGCGTCCCTGACCAGCCAGGACCTCGCGACTCACCGATATGCGCCGCGCACGCGCAGAGCAGCCTCAGCGGTGCGGGCCAGCTGCTCCTGCAACCGGCGACGGTCCGTCCGGTCCAACGTCACTTCGACCACCCGCAGTCCCCGCGGGGGCCGGCCGACCGCCTCGACCAGGTCCGCGGCTGTACCGGCATGACGATGATCGACCCGATGGGCCTGGCAGAGCCGGGCCAGGACCGCCCCGGTCGGGGTGGTGAAGATCCGCTCGAAATCGGCGGCCCGCTCCGGTTCCCCGTACTCAAGGGTGGTGAAGATGCCGCCCCCGTCGTCGTTGACGACGACGATCGTCACGTCAGGCCGGGCCTCCAACGGGCCGATGAGCAGCCCATTGAGGTCGTGGAGGAAGGTCAGGTCGCCGACCAGCGCGTAACAGGGCGACGCGGGGTCGGCCAGGGCCAGACCGACGGCGGTGGCCAGCGACCCGTCGATGCCGGCCAGGCCACGGCTGGCGAGGACCACGGCGCGGTCCCGGTGGCGGGCCAGGTCTACGTCCCGGACCGCGGCAGAGGATCCGACGAACAAGGTGGCCCCGGCCGGCAGGCAGGCCAGCAGGGACTGGGCCACCGCCGGCCCGGATGGCCAGGATCGCTCCACCACCGGCGCGACGGCCCGGTGGACCCGGTCGCCGGCCCGCTGCCAGGCCGCGGCCCAACCGTCCGCCGAGGCCGCCGCGTCATCGGCATCCGGGTCGGTGCGGTCGACCGCCAGGGCACACGTGACGAGGGCCGACCACGGGTACACCCGCTGCACGACATGCCCCGGGTCGGGCCAGGTCGGCTGGGTGGCCACCAGGTCGACCGCGACCCCCGGCTGCCGCAGTAGGGCGGCCACCGCCCGGGACAGGGTGAGCCGGCCCACGACCAGGATCCGCTGCGGAGTCAAGTCTTCCCGAAGCGTCGGTCCGGCTGCCATCAGGGTGGCGTGCGGAAGCGGTCCGGGGCCGTCCGGCCCTGCGGACTCGGGTCGTTCGCCGAACGGTTCGGCCAGCACCGGCCATCCCCGGGCCCTGGCCAGGCGTAGCACCAGGCGGTAGTGGCGCGGGTCGGGCAGGTCGCCGAGCAGCACCAGGGTCCGGGGGGAGTCGGGGATCCCCGGGCCGTCTGGGCTTGACGACACCGGTCGCACCGCGACCACCTGCGTCCAGGGCCGACCGTTCGGACGACCGGCCAGGTCCGCGGGCAAGCCGGTCCAACCCGTCCGGTCGGGCGGGGCGGGACGGTCGGGCGGGGCGGCCTGGGCAGGTTGGGCGGAATGATACGCCCACCCCAGGTCCGGAACCAGCGGCTCTCGCATCGGCACGTTGAGGTGCACCGGGCCGGACCCCTCGGACGGGCCGGTGATCGACCCCACTGCCGAGGCGTAGGCCCGGTCCGTCGCGGTGCGCCAGGTCGCAGCCTCGCCCGCTCTGCCGTCCGGGACGCCCAGGTCGTGCTGCCAGCGCACCGCGGGGCCGAAGAAGCCGGCCTGGTCGGTGGTCTGGTTGGCCCGGGTGCCGCGCAGTTCCGGGGGCCGGTCCGCAGTGACGAGAATCAGTGGGACCCCGGCCGCATGTGCCTCCAGCACCGCCGGGTGCAGATTGGCGACCGCGGTGCCAGAGGTCGTGACGACCGCCGCCGGGATCCGGGAGGCCTTGGCCAGGCCGAGCGCCAGGAAGGCCGCCGAGCGCTCGTCGACCCGCACGTGTAACCGCAGCAACCCGGCCCGGTCGGCTCGCAGCACCGCATACGCCAATGGGGCCGACCGCGATCCGGGGCACACCACGACATGGCGGACCCCGAGCCGGATCAGCTCGTCCACGACCACGAGGCCGAGCGCGGTGGACGGATTCACAGGGGCGATCCTCGCACGACCACCGGCGGGGTCAGGGCAACCGGCCGTCCGGCTGCGCGCCCGGATGCTGGACCGCGGCGGCCCCGGCGGACAGGGCCGCATCCAACGCGGCGCCGCGACCCCGTCCGTGAGCCAACGCGGCGGCCAGCGCCCCGCAGAAGGCGTCCCCGGCGCCGGTGGTGTCGATGACGTCGTTGGCGGCGACCACTGGCCCCGGACGTTGCCGCCCGCCCCACGCCGCACCGGCCGCGCCGAAAGTGACGACCAGCGAGTCGGCCGCCTGGTCGGCGTCGGCCAGCAAGAGTGCCTCGTGCTCGTTGACGATCACCGGGTCGGCCGCCGCGACGACGTCGGTGGGCAGCGGCGCGTAAGGGGCCATGTTGAGAACCACCCGCGCCCCGGCGTCCCTGGCCCGGCGGGCCGCCCGGGTCACCAGGTCGGTGGGAATCTCCAGCTGCATCAGCAGCACATCCTGCGGCGTCAACCCCGACACCGCCGCGCCTACCGCTGCAGCCGACAGCCGTGAGTTCGCGCCAGGAACCACCACAATGCTGTTCTCCCCGTGGAAGTCGACGTTGATCAGAGCGTGACCGGTCGCCTCCGACAGCTCGACCTGCACCGCAGTGGTGTCGATGCCCAGCGACGTCAATCGCCGCAGGTAGGCCCGTCCGGGCTCGTCGGCACCGACGCATCCGACCATCGCGACCTCGGCGCCGGCCGCTCGCGCCGCCACCGCCTGGTTGGCCCCCTTCCCGCCGGCCCACCGAGTCAGGTCGCGACCCAGGACGGTCTCCCCCGGCCGGGGCAGGCGTTCCACCAGGGCGACGATGTCGACGTTGAGTGACCCGATGACGACAACTCGGCCGGTCACCGGCGGGGCCCCGCGACGGTCTCCAGCCATGGCCGGCAGCAGCGTGGCCCGTACGGCTGGACCAGGACCGGGGAACCTCCGGTGGCCAGCCCGTCGGGGCCGTCCACCCCCGTGTCGACGTTGAGGATCGCGCGCCTGCGTGCGGTCATGACAATGACCGACCTCCCTCTCGTCAACCGACCGAACCTCGCCACTCCTACCCAGACCCTAAGGACCCACTACCCAGTACGGCGCGGACGACTCTTCGGTGACAAGCCCGCGCCCGGACTGGCTCAGAGCCGGACGACGTCGACCGGAAGAGAGGAATCCGCCGCCAGGCCAGGGTCACTCGGCGCTCGCCCGCGGGCGACCAGGTGCGCGCCGAGAGCCGCGATCATGGCGCCGTTGTCTGTGCACAGACCGGGCCGAGGCACCCGTAACCGGATGCCGGCCTCGGCGCACCGGACGTCGGCCATCTGCCGAAGCCTCGAGTTCGCGGCCACACCTCCACCGATGATCAGGTCCGAGACGCCTTGCTCCCGGCAGGCCAGGACCGCCTTGCGGGTGAGCACGTCAGTGACGGCCTCCTGAAAACTGGCCGCGACATCGGCTACCGGCACCGGCTGCCCGTCCCGCTGCCTGGCCTCCACCCACCGGGCCACGGCGGTCTTCAGGCCGGAAAACGAGAAGTCGTAGCGGTGCCGCAGCATGTCCCGGGGCGAGGTCAGCCCCCGCGGAAAGGTGACGTACGCCGCGTCACCCCCACCGGCCTGCCGGTCGATGTGCGGGCCGCCCGGGAACGGTAGCCCCAGGACCCGGGCCACCTTGTCGAATGCCTCCCCCGCGGCATCGTCGATGGTGGCCCCGAGGGGGTGGATGTCCTGCGTGACGTCGCGGACCAGCAGCAGGCTGGAGTGTCCACCGGAGACCAGCAGCGCCAGCGTCGGCTCCGGCAGCGGCCCGTGTTCGAGGGTGTCGACGGCGACGTGTCCGGCGAGGTGGTTGACCCCGTAGAGCGGCAGGTCGAGGGCGACCGCGAGGGCCTTGGCGGCGGCGACCCCGACCAGGAGCGCTCCGGCCAGGCCAGGGCCGGAGGTGACAGCGATGGCGTCCAGCTCGCGCGCCTTCACACCGGCGTGGTCGAGGGCCCGGTTCAGGGTCGGCACCATCGCCTCCAGGTGTGCCCGGGAGGCGACCTCGGGGACCACCCCACCGAACCGGGCGTGTTCCTCGACACTGCTGGCCACGGCGTCAGCGAGCAGCGTGTGACCGCGGACGATCCCGATCCCGGTCTCGTCGCAGGAGGTCTCGATCCCCAGCACCAGCGGCGACCCGCTCATCGCCGGACCCCGGGCCGCCGAGCCGCCGTTGCGGGCGCACCGACGTCTCGCCACATGACCACGGCGTCCACGTCCCCGGGCTGGTAGTAACGCCGACGGACGGTGGCCACCTCGAAGCCGGAGCGGGCGTAGAGCCGGCGTGCGGCATCGTTGTCGCCCCGGACCTCCAGGGTCAGCCGGCTCACCCCGCCGGCCACTGCCGTCTGCACCAACCAGTCGAGCAGGCGTGGTCCCAGCCCCCGGCCACGCCGGGACGGGTCCACCGCGATCGTCATGACGTCGGCCACGTCCGCGCCGAGGTCGATGCCCGCGTACCCGACGATCCGCCCGTCCGCCTCCGGCACAGGTTCGTCCGGCTCGGTCAGCACAACGTAGGCACGCCGTGGGCGACCCGCAAGCTCGGCCCACCACGTCTCGGCGGACCAGGCGTCCCGGTCGAAGACCACCTTCTCCAGTTCCACCAGTCGAGGGATGTCCTGCCAGCTCAGCTCGCGCATTCGGTCGCGGTCCGCGGCGCCGTGGCGGGCGGTCTGTGTCCCGGCCGGTGTCCCGGCCGGTGTCATGACAGCACCCGTTTGCGCTCGCCGGCCGGACGCGCGTCTGGGCGGCGCAGGTACAGCGGGGTGGCCGGTTCGTGGGGCAGCCCCTGGCCGGCCCGCCAGCTGGCCAGCTCGGCCAGCGCCGCGGCGGAGACGTCCAAGGGCGGCAGGTGCACGCCGAACGCTTCCGGGTACAGCAGCCCCCCGCGGCCGAGGACAGGCAGAGCAGGCACGACGCGGGACGTGTGGTCCGGGCGGTCGGGCAGGGGGTCGGATGGGCGGTCGGACAGGCTGTGGGCCGGGCCGACCGCCGGCCCGTCCACCCGCCTCAGGGCCCCGACCTGAGCGCCGGTCGGCGGACTCCAGGCTCCCGGGGGATCCGGGAGGTACCTGGCCCAGTACACCTCGCGGCGACGCGCGTCGCCGGTGGCCAACACCCCGCCGGCGCAGGCGCCCGGGTGCTGCGCCAGCCCCTGGAAGGCCAGGGCGTCGAGGCTGCAGATGCCCCACACAGGAGCGCCGACGGCCGACGAGAACACGGCTGCGGTGACCAGTCCCACCCGCAGCCCGGTGAACGGGCCGGGACCGCGGCCCACGACCACCTCGGTGACCTCGGCCGCGGTCCGCCCGGCGTCCCTGAGTACCGAGCGAATCCCCGGAGCCAGATGCTCGGCGTGGGCGCGGGCGTCGATCACGGTCGATTCGGCGACGACCCGGGCACCGTCATGCAAGGCCACCGTGATGGCCGACGAGGAGGTGTCGAGGGCGAGCAGCAACACGCCTGTCAGGCTAGCCGCTGCCGACCCGGGTCCAGCCCGGCCGACCAGCGCGGTCCGTACCCCCGCACGGCGACCTGGCGCAGCCCCCCGACCCCGTCGCCGGGCTCGTCGGCAGCCGTGCCGCGCTCCAGGGTCAGCTCCAGGTAGCTGTCCGACAGCGTCCGCGCCAAACCGGCGCCCCATTCGAGCACGGTGACCGCGTCGGGCAGGCTCACCTCCAGCCCGAGATCCTCCAGTTCCAGCGGGCCCTCGAGCCGGTAGGCATCGGCGTGGACCAGGTCCGGGCCGTCCACCAACGACGGGTGCACCCGGGCCATGACGAAGGTGGGTGAGGTGATGGGTCCGCGGACCCTCAACCCCTCCCCTAGCCCCCGGACCAGCGTCGTCTTGCCGGCCCCCAGCTCACCGGTCAGCACGATCAGGTCACCGGCACGCACCCACCCAGCCAGTCGACGGCCGAGTTCGACCATCTCATCGGCCGTCGAGACCGGCCCAGTCAGCACCGCCGCATTGCCGGCGGCCGGCCCCGGCGCAACGGTGGTGGCCGCCCCGCTGGCGGCCGGGTCAGGTATCCCGCTCATGTCCCGAGTCGCTGGCCTGCTGGTGCCGCCCGGGTGAACCGACCGTCCCGCGAGACCAGCCACGCTGCCCCAGCGACCGGACCACCTCGGCAGCACGGCTCTGGGATTGGATGTCGGTAACGGTGCGGCGGACCACGTTGCGACGCGGTGCGGAGTGCTCGATCGCGGCACGCTCGGCCCGGCCGATCATCTCCAGGATCTGCTCGGACAGCAGCTCGGGGTGTTCCAGCATGATGACGTGACCGGCATCGTTGACCACCACGTACTCGGCCCCCGGAAGCAGCCGGACCAGCTCCTCCGAGTGCGACGGCGGGGTGAGCCGGTCAGCCGTGCCGACCAGCACCAGCGTCTCGATCCCGTCGTAGGTGGCCAGGGCCTCACGCTTGTCGTGCTTGTCGAAGTGCGGGATGAACGCCGAGATCACCGACATCCGGGTGCTGAAGATCATGTCCGTGGTCAGCTGGGCGATGCTCAACGGCACCGGGGAACCGAACGAACCCCGGTCCACCAGGAACTCCACCACGTCGCGGCTGGCGCGCACCGCGCCGTCGACCAAACCCTGACGCTCGGCCAGGGTGCCGGTGGCGGTCGGGCCCATCCCGTAGACGAACCGGCCCAGCGAGCCAAGCCCGATCTGGAGCTCGGCGATCCGGCTGGAGCTGGTGGCGATGAAGGCAGCCCCGACCACCCGGTCGCGGATCAGGTCGGGGTACTCCAGAGCCAGCGACATCATCGTCATCCCGCCCATCGAGTGACCGACCAGGACGATCGGCCCCTCCGGGACGACTTCCTCGATCACCCGAGCCAAGTCCCGGCCTAGCTGGTCGACGTGGTAACTGTCTCGTTCCGCTGACCCGGACCGGCCATGCCCGCGCAGGTCCCACAGCACGACCCGGTAGCCGGCGTCGCGCAGCGCCCGGCGCTGGAAAACCCACGACGTCAGGTGCAGGCAGAAGCCGTGCGTCATCACCACGGTGGGCCGCGGCTCAGGGGGTTCCTGCCGCGGGTAGTCGACCTCGACGTGCAGCGGGACTCCGTCGGTGGCGTAGACGACGTGCTCCTCGTCGGGGGTGGCGGTGTAGCGCCGCACCCCGGTCTCCTGGCTCTGGTCGAGCGCGATGGCCGTGCGACGGTCCCGGCTGAGGCGGTCGGCGGCGGCCCCGGCGGCCGCGGTCAACCCGGCGGCCGCCAGGCCCATAGTCAGCCCCGCGAAGCCTCGCATGCCGGCCAGCGGCCGGACAGGAAATGAACGACCCCTCGGTGACGCCATCTATGCCTCCCCGGCGAAGGAGCGCGGCAGTCGCGCGCTCATCCGAGTGACGATCTCGTAGGAAATGGTTCCGGTGGCCTCGGCCCACTCCTGGGCGGTCGGTTCGCCGTCATCACCAGGGCCGAACAGCACCGCGAGATCACCCGCCTGGGCCGCGTGGTCCGGTCCGACGTCGAGGACGACCTGGTCCATGCACACCCGCCCGGCGATGGTGAAGCGTCGACCCGCGACCACGATCGGGGCCCGGTTGCCGGCCGCCCGCGGTAGTCCGTCGGCGTACCCGATGGGCACCAGGACGACCCGGGTATCCCGGGAGGTCACGTACTCGTGCCCGTAGCTGACGCCCTGACCGGCCAGAACGTCCTTGGCCAGCGCAAGCCGGGCGGACACCGTCATCGCCGGGCGCAGGCCGAGGGCCGCCGAGGTGCTGCGATCCGGGACCGGCGACAGGCCGTAGACGGCTAGCCCCGGGCGCACCAGGTCGTAGGCCGCCCGCGGGTTGGTCAGAGTGGCCGCCGAGTTGGCCAGGTGACGCAGCCCGGGGCGCAGCCCGGCCCGGTCCAGCATCGCCAACACGTCGGCAAAGCGACGCTCCTGGGCGGCCACGGTGGGATGCTCAGGGGCGTCAGCGTAGGCGAAGTGGGAGAACACCCCGACCAGCTCGACCGCCCCTTCGGCCACCAGCCGGCCGATGGCCGGCAGCAGGTCGGGCAGGTCGACCGGGGTGCACCCGTTGCGGGCCAGGCCGGTGTCCACCTTGAGGTGGATCCGGGCGGGGCGGCCAGTCGCCCGGGCGGCCTCGGCGACCTGCACCACTGCCCATCGCGCCGAGACCCCCAGATCGATCCCGGCCTCGATGGCGGTCGCGAAGTCGGCGCCCGGCACGTGTAGCCAGGACAGCACCGGCGCGCTGATCCCGGCCCGGCGCAGTTGCAGGGCCTCGTCCAGTTGGGCGGTGGCCAGCCAGTCGGCCCCACCCCGCAGCGCCGCCCGGGCGCTGGGCACCAGGCCGTGCCCGTACCCGTCGGCCTTGACCACGGCCATCAACCCGGCGGAGCCCGCGGCGTCACGCAGCACGGCGACGTTGGCCGTGATGGCGTCCAGGTCGATGGTGATCCACGCCGGGACCGCGATCGGGGACGCCACAGCCGGCCACGCACTGGGGGTCTGCCGCACCGGATTCATCCTGTTCACTATCCCTCAGTCACGCCCCGCTGTAGAACACCTGCGACGACCTTCGGTATGGCTTGTGCCACCCGCATGGCTCGGATCGGGCCACCGGGATTGGCCTGGTGGGCGGCCAGTCCGTGCACCAAGGCGGCGAGCGACCCGGCGTTCAGGGGGTCGAGGCCGGCGGCGAGCAGCATCCCGACCAGGCCCGCCAGCACGTCACCGGCCCCGGCGGTGGCCAACCAGGCCGGAGCGTCCGCCTGGGCCCGGATCGGCAGGCCAGTGGCGCTCGGCGGGACCACCAGCGTCGTCGACCCTTTGAGCAGCACGGTCGCGTGCAGCAGGTCGGCGGCTCGGCGGGCAAACTCCACGGGCCTGGCCTGGACGTCCGCGACGTCGACCGGCCCGCTGCGACCGCCCCTCCGGTGAGAGCCCCCACCCTGTCCGGCGGCGTGTCCGACGCCGTGGCCGATCCGGCCCGACCCCCGCCGCCCGGCCGCGTCCAACCGCGTCAGCAACCGGGCCAACTCACCGGCATGCGGGGTCAGCAGGGTGACAGCCCCGGCAGCCGGACGAGGCCCGTCGAGCAGGTCCAGGCCACCGGCGTCGACGACGCAGGGCAGGTCACCGGCCAGGGCGGCCCGGGTAGCGTCCGACTGCGCGCGACCCGCCGGGGTCACCTCGGCCGGGTCGAGCCCCGGCCCGACCACCCACGCCTGAACCCGCTGACTGCCGGTCGGCGCGCCGTGCACCACTTCCGGGACCTGCGCGCGGATCAGCCCGCTCGGCGTCGGCGGCCCGACGTACCGGACCATGCCGGCGCCGGCGCAGACCGCGGCCAGCACGGTCAGCAGCGCCGCGCCGGAGTACCCCTCCCCGCCGGCGACCACCCCGAGGACCCCCCGACGGTACTTGTCGTCGGCCGGCCCAGGAACCGGCCAGAGGGCGGGCACGTCGGCCGGGAGCAGACGCTCGGCGGACGGGGTGGGCATGCCCGCGACGTCCAGGCCGATGTCGACGATCCTGACCTCGCCGCACAGCGGGGCCGTGACCAGCACGTGAACCGGCTTGGCCACCCCGAAGGTGACCGTCTGATCGGCCGGCAGACAGACCGGACCGGACACCTCACCGGCCGGATCAAGACCGCTGGGCAGATCCACCGCCACGACGTACGCCGATTCAGGCACCGCCTCCACCAGGCGCGCCACCTGCGGCGGCAGCCCCGGGCGTCCGCCGATGCCGGCGATCCCGTCCAGAACCAGGTCGGCCCGGGACAATTCGGCCAGGGCGAGGTCCGGATCCGCCGCGGCATCCAGGACCGGTATCCCCGCCGCCCGCACGGCCGCCAACCCCCCGGCGTGTGCGCGCGGGAAGGTCAGCACACAGCTGAGTCGGCCGGGCAGGTCGGTGCGAGCCAGTAGCGCCGCGGCGAACAGGGCGTCGCCGCCGTTGTTCCCCGGACCGACCAGGACGACCACGACGTCGCTGCCCCGGGGGTCGAGCCGGCCGGAGACCAGCCGGGCAAGCGCCCGGGACGCCCGGGCCATGAGTTCACCCTCGGGCAGCCTGGCCATGGCGGCAGCCTCGGCGGCCCTGACGTCCGCGACGCTCCACGCTCGAACGGGCATGCCAGGTCACCCTCCAGACATCCCTCGACGGGTCACCCCTCGAGGACGACGATGGCCGTGGCGATGCCACCATCGTGCGACAACGACACATGCACGGCGCTGACGCCCAGTGCGTCGGCCAGGGCTCGGGCCGCCCCGACCAGCTCCATTCGCGGCCGGCCGCCCTCGCCCCGGTAGACCACCAGCTCGGTCCAACCCAGGCCGACCGGTCCACCCAGCGCCTTGATCACGGCCTCCTTGGCGGCAAACCGCGCCGCCAAGGAGGCTATCGGCAATCCACGCTCGGTGGCGGCGAAAAGCCGCCCACTCAGCGCGGGGGTGCGGGAGAGGACCGTCTCGAAGCGGTCCACGTCGACGACGTCGATGCCCACCCCGAGGATCATGGCGCGCTACTCGACGGTAACCGATTTGGCCAAGTTGCGCGGCTGGTCGACGTCCAAACCCTTGGCGGTGGCCAGCTCGCACGCGAAGACCTGCAGGGGTACCACCGTCAGCAAGGGCATGAGCAGGGTCGGGGCGGCCGGCACCCAGATGACCTCGTCGGCGAACGGCTTCACGGCCTGGTCGCCCTCCTCGGCGATGACCAGAGTCCGGGCTCCCCGCGCGCGGATCTCCTGGATGTTGGAGACCACCTTGTCGTGCAGGTGGTGGGCGGTGTTCGGGCCCGGCACCACGACGAAGACCGGCTGGCCGGGTTCGATCAGCGCGATCGGCCCGTGCTTGAGCTCGCCGGCCGCGAAGCCCTCTGCGTGAATATAGGCCAGCTCCTTCAGCTTCAGCGCCCCCTCCATCGCGACCGGGAAGCCGACGTGTCGGCCGAGGAAGAGCACCGAACGGGTGTCGGCCATGAATCGGGCCACCTCGCGAACCCGGTCCAATCCACCGAGCAGGCGCTCGATCTTGTCCGGCATCGCGTGCAGGTCGCGCATCACCGCCTGGGCGTTGTCGGCGTGCGCGCCACCGCGCAGCTGGGCCAGGTACAGCCCGAGGATGTAGCAGGCGGTGATCTGGGCCAGGAAAGCCTTGGTGGAGGCGACCGCGATCTCGGGTCCGGCGTGGGTGTACAGCACCGCGTCGGACTCCCGGGGAATGGTCGCGCCGTGCGTGTTGCAAATGGAGACCGTTCTGGCGCCGAGCCCTCGCGCGTGCTTGACCGCCATCAGGGTGTCCATGGTCTCCCCGGACTGGGAGATGGAGACCACCAGGGTGTGCGCGTTGATGACCGGGTCGCGATACCGGAACTCGTGCGCGAGCTCGACCTCGCACGGGATCCGGGTCCAGTGCTCGATCGCGTACTTGGCCACCATCCCGGCGTACGCAGCGGTCCCGCACGCGATGATCACGATCTTGTTGACGGCGCGCAGCTCGTCCTCATCGATGCGCAGTTCGTCCAGGACGAGCTGGCCCTCCTCGCCGGTCCGTCCGAGCAGCGTGTCGGCGACCGCCCGGGGCTGCTCGGCGATCTCCTTCTCCATGAAGGTGGCATAGCCACCCTTCTCGGCGGCCGCGGCGTCCCAGGTCACTTCGAAGGACTCACCCTCCGCTGGGGCCCCAGTGAAGTCGATGATCGTGGCCCCGGCGGGGGTGATCGTCACGATCTGGTCCTGGCCGAGCTCCAGGGCGTGGCGGGTGTGCCCGATGAAGGCGGCGACGTCGGAGCCGAGGAAGGTCTCACCGTCGCCGAGTCCGACGACCAAGGGAGAGTTCCGTCGGGCGGCGACCACCACTCCGGGGGCGTCGGCGTGCACCGCCAGGAGCGTGAAGGCCCCCTCCAGATCCTGGACGACCTGGAGCATCGCCGCGGTCAGGTCATGGGTGTCCTGGTAGGCCTCCGCCAGCAGGTGGGCGGCCACCTCGGTGTCCGTCTCGGACCGGAACGACACCCCTCGGCGCAGCAACTCCGCCTTGAGGGCGTGAAAGTTCTCGATGATGCCGTTGTGGATGACGGCCAGCTTGCCGTCCGAGCCACCCAGGTGCGGGTGCGCGTTGCCATCGGTGGGTCCTCCGTGGGTGGCCCACCGGGTGTGCCCGATGCCGGTGCGGGAGGCCGGAAGCGGCGAATCCTCGATGGCGTGCCGCAGGTTCACCAGCTTGCCGGCGCGTTTGCGGGTCACCACTGATGCGCCGTTGACCAGGGCGACACCGGCCGAGTCGTACCCCCGGTACTCCAGTCGTGCCAGCCCCTCCATGACTACGGACAGCGCCCGGTCGTCGGTGGTTCCCCCCACATAACCCACGATTCCGCACATGTTCCCAGGTTAACCTGCCCGACTGCGCTCTCGACGAGGGTTGCTGTGGGTGACAATGTGCCCGTGGCTCCGCTCTCGGACACCATTCCGTCGCCCTACGTCCCGTTGGACCGGGCGGCGTGGGCGCGATTGCGCAGCCAGCACCCGATGAGCCTGACCGACGCGGACGTGGCCCGGCTGACCGGCGTCGGCGAGCCGCTGGACATGGCCGAGGTCGAGGAGGTCTACCTACCGCTGTCTCGGCTGCTGAGCTTCTACGTCCAGGAAACGGACACCCTGCATCGGATCACCTCCTCGTTCCTGGAGGAGCAGCCGGAGCGCACCCCGTACGTGATCGGGGTGGCCGGGTCGGTGGCGGTGGGCAAATCGACGACGGCGCGGATCCTACGGGAACTGCTGGCCCGCTGGCCCGGAACGCCGCGGGTGGAGCTGGTCACCACCGATGGCTTCCTGTACCCCAACGCCGAGCTCGCCCGGCGCGGCATGCTGCACCGCAAGGGCTTCCCTGAGTCGTACAACCAACGGGCGCTGCTGCGGTTCGTCGCCGAGGTCAAGTCTGGCCGGGAGGTCGTCACGGCACCGGTGTACTCGCACCTGACCTACGACATCGTCCCCGGTGAGGTCACCGAGGTCCGCCACCCCGACGTGCTCATCGTCGAGGGGCTCAACGTGCTGCAGCCACCCCGGATCCGCGAGGACGGCCGAGCCTGCCTGGCGGTCAGCGACTTCTTCGACTTCTCGGTGTTCGTCGACGCCCGAGTCAGTCACATCCGGCAGTGGTACGTGGAGCGGTTCCTGCGCCTGCGGGAAACCTCATTCACCCGCCCGGACTCGTATTTCAACCGGTACGCGACGCTCTCGGACGCTCAGGCCCGGCAGACCGCGCTGCAGATCTGGCAGACGATCAACGAACCCAACCTGATGAACAACATCATCACGACGCGGGACCGCGCTTCTCTGGTGCTGTCCAAAGGTGCCGATCACAGCGTCCGGTGTGTGCGGCTGCGCAAGCTCTGAGCACGCCTGGCGGCACGACGGCACGGGTGCGGCGGTCCGCTCAGCGATCCTCCAACCACCCTCTGAGGTCGGCGCGCCATGATGCCGGCATGCCCCTGTTCGACCTGGCCAGCCCGCAGCTGGAGGCCCACACCACGGACGTCGTCGCACCGGAGGACCTGGATGCCTTCTGGGCCGGGACGGTGGCTCAGGCCCTCGGCCACCGGGTGCCGACCAGCTGCCTCCCCGTGGTCAGCACGTTACGGCTGGTGGATTCCTTCGACGTCACCCTCGGCGGCTTCGACGGCCATCCGGTCAAGGCCTGGTACCACCGGCCCGCCGGGGTCGAGGCCCGGCTGCCCGTCGTCGTCCAATATCAGGGGTACGGCGGGGGCAGGGGGCTGGTCACCGAGGTGCGCGCCTGGGTGCTCGCCGGGTGGGGTTGCCTGGAGGTGGACACCCGAGGTCAGGGCTCCATGTGGCGACCCGGCCACACCCCGGACCCGGTCGGCTCCGACCCGTCCCACCCCGGGTTCCTGACCCGCGGCATCCGCGACCCGCACGACTACTACTACCGGCGGGCCTATACCGACGCCGTGCTCGCGGCGCGGGCCGCGCGCGAGTTGCCCGGGGCGGACGGGCGGGTCGTCGTCAGCGGCGGCAGTCAGGGCGGGGCACTAGCAATGGCGGCCGCCGCCCTGGCCGACGGGGTTCTCGGGGCCCTGATCGACGTCCCGTTCCTGTGCGACATCCCCCGGGCCGCGGACCTGACCGACGACGGCCCGTACGCGGAGCTGACCGGTTACCTGGCCGTCCATCGGGACCAGCACGAGGCGGCGTTGCGGACCCTGGCCTATCACGATGGGGCAGTCCTGGCCTCGCGCGCTCGATGCCCCGCGCTCTTCTCGGTGGGTGTCATGGACCAGACCTGCCCACCGTCGACGGTCTACGCGGCCTACAACGCCTACGTCGGCCCCAAGCAGATCCGCGCCTACCGGTACAACACCCACGAGGGCGGCGGGTCCTACCACGAGGCCCACCAGCTGGAGTGGCTCACCACGCTGCTGGGCTGACCACCCAGGCCGTTCGTTCCGATCAGTACCAGTGGTGCGATTGCCAGAACGCCCAGGCCCCACAGGGTGTGCGGTACCGGCTCTTGACGTAGGACAGACCCCAACGGATCTGGGTGGCCGGGTTGGTCCGCCAGTCCTTGCCCGCGGAGGCCATCTTGGAGCCCGGCAGGGCCTGCGGGATGCCGTGGGCCCCGGAGCTGGGATTGTGCGCCGTCGCCTCCCACTGGCTCTCCCTGGTCCACATCTTCTCCAGGCAGACGAACTCGGTCCGGCCCCAGCCGTGAGACTGCGCCATCATGACCCGCGCGCTCGACTTGGGGTCCTTGTCTGCCACCACGAGCCGGGAGGTGGCGATCGCACGGGCCCGGGCAGCGGCGGTAGCCAACTGTGTCGTGGTAGGGCGGGCCGCCAGCCGGGTGGCACGCCGTTGCTGTTCTGCCCGCTCGTCGAGGAGCCGGGCGACCACCCGTTCCCGGGCGGCATCCTCCGCTGAATCCTGGGCAGAGGCTCGCTCGGCGCCAGGAGCGGCCACGGCCGTGGCCGCGACCGGCTGTTCCGCGGACCGCACGAGGTTGGCCGACGAGGGCTCCACCCGTGCCGCCGCCGTGGTGGCCGCCCCCAAGGTGGCCGCGATCAGGAGTGCGACCGGCACCCGGATCGAGCAGGCCCGCAGCTGCCGCCGTCGGGTGCCCCCGGCTTCGACGTCGACCTGCGGTTTGTCGGCTGGCCTGCCATGGCGATGCCTGCCCTGGCGATGCCTGCCGACGTCGTGGGTGCACCCTCGCAACCCTTTCACTGTGATCCTCCCGAGATGTCTTCGTTACCGGTTCGAGATCGTTTAGACACGACTCTGCCAGGCTGACATCCGATGTCACAATTCGATAACAGCCCCTACCTGCCATAACGCGCCCCATGTGGCCTGTTTCACGTCTCGTCCCTCCAGCGCATCAGTGACCTGTTGCGGCGTGTCGGGGGTCGGCACCTTCTCGCCCGGGCGCAGACAGGCCGGCATCGCGGAACTCCCGGCGGGCCTCAACGAGTGGCTGAGTTCGACAGGCAGGGTCCGACTGACCGACTGGCTGGCTGACCGACCGGCACGTGCCGGTCCGACCGGCCCACCTGGGCGCGGTTCGTCGAGTAACCGCAGGGCCTGACGGGCAGGCCGACAGCAGTAGGGACGTCAGCGAGCGGTCAGCAGGTCCACCGGAGGCAGCGGCGACCGAGCCGGATCCTTGTCCCGCCATTCGGGCTGGCGACCCTGACTGGATCTGGAGCGCCAGGCGAGCAGGGCCACCACCGTCAGGGCCAGCGTCCAATAACCGTTGGCCACCGCGGCGTCGATGGCGCTGTAGGCGACCAGGAAGAGGCTCACCAGGATGCAGATCCGCAGTAACCGTCGGCTCAGGGTCATGGCTCCGAAGAGGACGCCACCCCAGAGCAGGTACCACGGGTGGATGACGGGGCCGCCGAGGCACAAGGCGGTCAGGGCACCGGCCGCCGCGGCGATCGGCGACCTCGGAGCCACCCGCAGGGCCATCCAGACGATGACCGCCAGGGCCGTCAGTCCGCCGAGGGTCTGCATCAGCGGGACCGGCACGGCCTGCCAAGACTTCGACAGACCCATCAGGTACATGGTCCCCTCGGCGATGCTGCCGACGAACGTGGGCGGGGACAGCAGTGAGCGCATCGAGGCCGGCACGCTGAGGTTGAGGACCCAACCCCAGCCCAGGCCGGTCAGCTGCGTCAGCACGGCGAACCCGGTCGTTGCGACAACCCCGCTGAGGGTGGTGAGCCGCAGGTAGCGCCGCTGCAGCATGGGTTCACCACGCGATCGCATCACCAGTCCCGCAACGGCGACCAAAGCCAGCACCGCCGTCTGCTTGAACCCGGCGGCCCCGGCGATGGCCAGGCTGGCCCAGACCAGATGGCCTCTGCTGGCAAGCAGCAGCCCAAGGCAGACCAGGGCGATCATCATCGCGTCGTTGTGGGCGCCGCCGACCAGATGCAGCACGACGAGTGGGTTGAGCACGCCCAGCCAGACGGCCTGCTGGGTGCTCACCCCGAGCCGGCGCGCGAGCCGAGGCAGCGCATAGGCGATCACGGCCAAGGACAGCAGCGCCGGCAACCGCATACCCACGGCGGCCGCGTAGGCGTTCCCGCCGGTGAGCCAGACCACGAAATGCTGGACCTGCAGAGCGATCGGACCGTAGGGGGCCGCGGTGTACAGCCATGAAGTGTCGACCTGGTCGGCGAACGGTCCCGGAACAGCGATGGGCCCGGTCTGGTAAGGATCCATCCCTCGGCTGACCACGAGGCCTTGGGCTGCGTAGCTGTAGGCGTCCCGGCTGAACAGCGGCGGGGTCAGCAGAATGGGCATGCTCCAGAGGGCCCACGTGACGACGGGTACCCGGGGGCGAGAGCCTCCGGGACGCAACCGCAGCCATCCGTCCACGAGCAGCAGGACACCGACGAGCAGGACCCCGGTCAGCAGCAGCCGCAACGGACCCCAGTTCAGCCAGCTCAGGTGCAGCTGATCGAGGATCGGCGCGTCCGGTGGCAGGAACGCCGGACCCATCGAGCCGAGCCCGATCAGGACCATCCCGACAAAGCCGCGTCGGACACCCAGGATGCTCCAGGCATGGACGATGTCGGCACGCAGCAACGGCCACCACACGGTCCGCATCGAGTGCATGCCTGTCAGCCCCGCCGAGCCGGCCGTACGTGTGCGCACGCCCTCCACGCAGACTCCTTCCCCAGGATTCGACCAATGTAGGGGGCCGTGTCCGACCCGTCATGTCTGCCGCCCCACGAGGCGAGTGCCGTCATCAATTCGTGACCGTCACAACAGCCTTTCGCCTCGACGCGTATCCGTGTCGACCTGTGTCGTTTCAGCCGCCGAACCTGCGTTCTCGCTCCGCGAAGGCTCGCAGGGCCCGAAGGAAGTCCACCCTGCGGAAGTCCGGCCAGTAGGCCTCGCAGAAGTAGAACTCGCTGTGCGTGCTCTGCCAGAGCAGGAAGCCTCCGATGCGTTGCTCACCCGAGGTGCGGATGACCAGATCGGGGTCCGGTTGTCCGTAAGTGTAGAGGTTCTCGGCAATATCTTCGACATCGAGATTCTCGGCCACGTCATGAAGTGTCCGGCCCTCGCGTTCGGCACGCCGCAGCAGCGCGCGGACCGCGTCGGCGATCTCTTCCCGTCCTCCGTAGCCCACTGCGATATTGACGACGAGCCCCTCGACGTCACGCGTGGACTCCGCGGCCGCGGCCAGAGCCCGCGTCGTCTCCTCAGGCAAGAGCCCTTGAGCGCCGACGATGTTCACCCGCCAGCGCTGCGCCCCGGCCAGCTCCGAGACCACGTTCTCGATGATGACCAGCAGCTGGGTCAGCTCCTCCGGTGGCCGCTTGAGGTTGTCGGTCGACAACAACCAGAGGGTGACGATCTCGACGCCCAACTCCTCGTTCCAGGTGAGCAAGGGAACGATGTTGTCGGCGCCCGCCCGGTGCCCGTGCGCGGTGTCGGCCCCCTTCTGTCGGGCCCACCGCCGGTTTCCGTCAAGCATGACCCCCACATGCCGAGGCACTCGCTCGGCGGGCAGATGCGCCGTGATCCGGCGCTCATATGCCCGGTAGAGCAGGTTCCGCAGTCCCACGACCCCTCCATGGGCGACGCTTGGCCACCTGAGGCAACGGTAGCGTCTCAGTGCCCATCAACGGCTGACCGCGCCGGTCGACCGAGCCTTCAGACCGCCGCCGTGCAGCTTCGACGGTGCTTCTGCGGTCATTCGGTGCGACCCCGAGTCCGGCCACGGCGCAGTGGCTCTCGCTCGGTGATGGGATATCCTCGCCGCATGAGTCCGGTGCGGTCCGGTCCCGGTCTGTTGGCCTGGACGCGACGACCTCCCCGATTCCGGGTCTCACCACGGCGCACCTGCTGTTGGATTCCTCGGCGGCCAGAGCGCCGGCCTGCAACGCCGGCCAGGCTGTGATGGACCGGCCACGCCTGCGCGGTTGGATCCACGCCGGTTCCACCCCGTGGGTCGCCCTGGCCGGCGTGATCCTCGTCATCGTGGCACCCACGACGCGTAGCCGGGTCGGGATGATCGCCTTCGGGCTGACCGCACTCCTGCTGTTCGGCACCTCCGCGGTCTACCACCGGGGAGTCTGGAGCGAGCAGACCGCACGGGTCCTTCGCCGGCTGGACCACGCGAACATCTTCCTGGTCATCGCGGGCAGCTACACCGCGTTCGCGACGTCATTGCTGTCCCCCGAGCAGGCTCGCACGCTGATCGTGATCATGTGGGTCGGTGCGATCGCCGGGGTGGTGTTCAAGCTGTTCTGGATCAACGCGCCGCGCTGGGTCTCGACCCCGTTGTACGTGCTGCTGGGGTGGGTGGCGGTGTTCTACCTGGAACCGCTATACCAAGCCGGTGGCCCCATCGTGCTCGGCCTGATCGCCCTCGGTGGCCTGCTCTACACCGCCGGAGCGGTCGTCTTCGCTATGCGCCGGCCCAACCCCTGGCCGGGCTGGTTCGGCTTCCACGAGGTGTTTCACGCCTGCACAGTGCTGGCGTTCACCGCGCACGTCGCGGCGGCCTGGCTGGCGATGCGAGCGATCCCCGGCGGGTGAGCCAGTCCAGGCCGGGGCGACGGGCAGGTCGCAGGGGGCGGTTGGCTCAGGGCGTGGACGCTGGACTCGCCGGCCCGTCGGTTGCGCTCACCCCCGGTCCGTGACTCGGTCCGGCCGGGTGAGCCCGGGACGGCCTGCTGGAGACCGCCTCATTGAGCTCCAACCGTCGGCGGGCCTCCTCGGCCTCCTCGTTGTACTTCAGGTTCTGCAGCCGCTTGTTCATGTTCCGCATCAACAGCCACAGCACGAGGGCCAGCAGGAAGAAGGCCAGAAACCCTCCGATACCCGCCGAGATCGACTGATTGGCTCCGCTCATGGTGCCTCCTTCACGACGTCGTACACCGGGGTACGTCCCGCGGCACAGATCTCCAGGGCCAGGGCGTCAGCCGCTGCCGACGAACCGAGCCCTGCGAACAAATCATTCTCCTCGGTCAACACCGGAACGTAGGAGATGGCCACCTCGAAGTCCTCGGTCGGCCAGACCCGACGTTCCAGGGACAACGGGGCAGCGAACCACCAGCCGTCGGGGTCTACCTGAGTGGAGTGCGCCAGCAGCGCCTGGTTACGGGTCTCGAAGAACTCATCGCAGCGGATCCGGGTGGTGGGAACCCGCTCGCCCAGGGCGCCGCGGCGGGAAGCCCACTCGGCGAACGGGGATTCCAGGCCTTCAGCCAGCAAGGCCGCGTGCAGAGCCTCCAGCCGGCCCATCGCGATCATGCAGTCGTAGTACAGCTTCAAGGGCTGCCAGGCCGGACCTGCGTGCGGGAACCGATCTCGCTGCGCGGCGGCACGAAACGCGGCGACCGACACCCGGTGGGTCATCACGTGGTCGGGGTGAGGGTAGCCGCCCAGTTCGTTGTAGGTGGTCATCACATGCGGCCGGAATTCGCGGATGACCCGCACCAGGGCCTCGGCGGGCACCTCGACGGGCTCCAGCGCGAAGCACCCCGGCGGCAGCGGTGGCAGCGGGTCACCCTGCGGCAGGCCGGAGTCGACGAAACCAAGCCAGACGTGGCGGACGCCGAGGATCTCCTGAGCCCGACGCATCTCGCGGCGGCGGAACTCCGGCAGGTCGCGTAGCAGGTCGGGGTCGTCCTTGAGCTGGGGGTTGAGGATGTCGCCACGTTCCCCGCCGGTGCACGACACGACGAGCACCTCGACACCGGCTGCGACGTACTTGGCCGTGGTCGCCGCGCCCTTGCTCGACTCGTCGTCGGGGTGCGCATGCACCGCCATCAGCCGTAAGCCGTCCCTCACCTGACTCCGATCGGGTCCGCGCGCGGGTCGGTGCCGCCCTCGCATGCCCGCGCGCCCGACGGGGTCCGGGCCCGGCGCGGGTGTGTCCGCGACCATTCTCGCACCGGGTCGGGCCCGTGGCGGACCCGGCGTATCGTGGCGTGGTGCGCATCCCCCGTCCCGCTCCCGGCAAGGGCAAACACTGGCTGCTGGCCACCCTGGCATTGGTCGCCGCGAGCGCGATGGCGGTCTGGTGGGGCCTGGCCGCGACACTGACCAAGCCGACCTGGCAAACGGTCGCCTTCTCCTCGCAGGGCAATCAGGGCATCCTGCTCAAGTTCGAGGTACGGCGCCCCGAGGGCATGGCGGTGCGTTGCCAACTGCTGGCCAAGGAGTTGGGCCATGCCGTGGTGGGCACCGCGGAGGTGCTGCTGCCGGCCGAGTTGGGCCGGGACGTGACCCAAACGCACCTGATCAGGACCACGTCCGAGGCCGTCGCCGCCGAAGTCCGGTCCTGCCGAGAAGTCTGAGCGCGGGGGAAGCAGGCGGGCGGTCAGTCCCGTATCGGGCGGTCGGCGTCATCGTCGGTGCGGATCGTCGGTGCCAGAGCTGGCCGGCGAGTCGCTGCACGCAGGCGACTTCCCGGTCCTGGGCCTATACTTGTTGGCTTACCCACTGCGATCCCGGCCCCATCACCAGCGAGGCACTACCAGCGGGACGCCACGCGCATCCATTGCCCCGTCCGCGATGTCCCGTCCGCGCTCTTCGAGCAAGGAGCATCTTCGTGTCCGATGTCACCGCAACCCAGGCCAGTTACCTGACGCCCGCCGCCTTCGAGCGACTTCACGCGGAACTGCAGCACCTGTCCGGTGAGGGGCGCCTCGAGATCGCCAAACGTATCGAGGCGGCACGCGAGGAGGGTGACCTGCGAGAAAACGGTGGCTACCACGCCGCCAAGGAGGAGCAGGGCAAGATGGAGGCCCGGATCCGCCAGCTGCAGGCCCTGCTGGACACGGCCGTCGTCGGCGAGACCCCCCCGCCGGACGACGGGGTGGTCGAGCCGGGGATGGTCGTGACCGTGGAACTGTTCGGCGAGCCGCTCACCTTCCTGCTCGGTAGCCGGGAGATCGCCGCCGACGACTTGGAGGTGTACTCCGACAAGTCACCGCTCGGTGAGGCGATTTTGGGCAAACGCGTCGGCGACAAAGCGACCTACCGGGCGCCCAACGGCAAGGACATCTCGGTCAAAGTCACCCGCGCCAAGCCCTATCTCAGCTGATGGCACCGTTTCGGATGTTCGGCTTCGGGGCCCCGTCGACTCTGGTGGAGCCCGACCAGGCGCTGCCCGGCCGCGCCGATCCTCTCCCCGCGATTCCGACCCGGCACGAGGTGCTGGGCACCTCGCTGCGACCCCCGTGGCCCGAGGGCACCGAGGTCATCTACCTCGGCATGGGGTGCTTCTGGGGTGCCGAGAAGCTGATGTGGCAGCTGCCCGGCGTGGTGACCACGGCGGCCGGCTACATGGGTGGCTACACGCCCAACGCCAGCTACGAGGAGGTCTGCTCAGGACGCACCGGGCACACCGAGACCGTCCTGGTCGCCTACGACCCGGCCCGACTTGGCACTGAACAGGTGCTCGCGGCGTTCTGGGAGAACCACGACCCCACCCAGGGGATGCGCCAGGGCAACGACGTGGGCACTCAATACCGCTCCGCGATCTTCTGGACCACCCCGGCGCAGGAGCAGGCCGTGCACCTGACCGGGCAGCGTTTCCAGTCCGCGCTGACGGCCAAGGGTTTCGCTGCCATCAGCACCGACACCCGTTCGTCCGGCGACGCCGGCCCGTTCTATTACGCCGAGGCTTACCACCAGCAGTACCTGCACAAGAACCCCTCCGGGTACTGTCCCGTCCACGCCACCGGCGTGAGCTGTCACCCGGAGTAGCGCCCAGGCGCGCGTCAGCGAACCCGGAGCTCGCCCTCAGCCCTGGCGCAGGACTGAAAGGCCACCTACGGTGCGGGTGTGATCGAGCCACCCGTGGGAGGCGGGCCGGGCGCGCTGTCGTTGCGGCTGGCCACTGCCGCCGACCAGCCGCTCCTGCGGGAGGCGCTGGTCGACAACGTCAACTGGTGTGGACCCCGGCTGACCCGGGAGCAGGTACTGGACCATCCCGGGTTGTGCCACTACGTCGCGGGCTACCCGCGGATCGGGGATCTCGGGCTGGTGGCCTGTCTGGATGGACGCGCCGTGGGCGCCGCATGGGCCCGACTCTTCGCGCACACCGAGCGCGGCTACGGCTGGGTGGCTGACGACTGGCCCGAACTGAGCCTGTGGGTGGTGGCCGGGGATCGCGGTCGCGGCATCGGTGGCGCCCTGCTGCTGGGCCTGATCGAGACGGCCAGGGCCGCGGGCCGTCCGGGGCTGAGCCTGAGTGTGGAGGACGGCAACCCTGCGCGACGGCTGTATGAACGATGCGGGTTCCAACCGGCCGAGGGTTCCGCTGAGGGGGTCGCCGCGGGCACCCTGCGGCGTCGGCTATAGCTGCGACGCCTCCCGGCGGGCCCGCCGTGAGGCCAGGAAGGCGGCGTGTTGCTCCACCGCGATGGCCCACAGGTTGTCCTGGTCGGCGCGCGACCAGAGCGTCCTGGCTAAGCCGAAGACGTCCCCCAGGGCGGCGAACCAGTCCTCGCGGCGGTCCAGAACGGTCCGCGTCACGTCGTCCCGGACCGTCGCCAGGGTCAGCGAGCGCAGCACGTCCGCCCCGGCCTCGATGCGGCGGGCGACGCACAGGGTCCGTACGAAGGGTGAGCGCGGGTCCCGGGACAGGTGGGCGTGCATCCCGGCGAAGTCCTCCTGCCGGGCCGGGGCCGCGGCGAAGTCCATGGCCACGAAGCTGCCCTTGGTGTCGTGCCTGACCCGCCATCCACCCGGGCTGGCCTCGGAGCGGTCCACCCGGTAGCTGAACGGGCCCTGCCGGTACTCCCCGACGGCGAGCGGCAACGGTTCATAGAGGCAGTCGCTCAATCCGACGTCGACGATCCAGTCCTTGCCGCCGGCCCGGACCGTCAGCGCCAGATGGTTTCCGTTGACGTGCGGACACCCGTTGGGGCCCTGGACCCCTCCGACATGGCGGGTCACCGGGTAGCCGAGCTCCTCCAGAAGACGCGCGAAGGCCCCGTTGAGGTGGTAGCAGTAGCCGCCGCGGCCGGACCGGATGGCGGCCAGGGAGGTGGCCGGGTCGATCCCAGCCGGGCGGCCCAGCACGATGTCGAGGTTCTCGTAGGGCACCACCTCGACGAACCGCCGATGCAGCCGGTGCAGCGCCTCCACCCGGTCCGGCAGGTCGGTGAGGGGCTCGGCGGCCCCAGACGCCCGCAATCGGTGGAGCACGGCGGCCACGGTGCTGTCCATGGCCGTCGAGCCTACCGCCGTCAGCGGGTGGCGAGCTGGGACTGCACACTCACCCGGCCGCCGGCAGCGCGGTGTTCAGCCAGCTGCCCTGGGCGCCGAGGCGGTCCAGCAACGACGCCAGTGCCCGGGAGCGCTGCTCGAGGGTGTCCTGGTGGCGGGACAGGACGTCGTCGGTGCCTGGGTGGGGCGCCCGGAAGTCCGAGGTGGCGCTCTGGTCCGCGGCCAATCTCACGGCCAGGTACCCCTGCCCCGGCGCAGACACCTCTCGGCTGATCTCGACGAGACCGCTCGCGAGGGCGGCGGCGGCGGCCTCGGTGCCGACCGGGTCGCTCTGCAGGGCCCGCCCGACGTGGTCGCGGTCGAGCGACAGAGCATGACGCCCGAACGTCAGACCCGGTAGCGCTCGGCCGGCTGGCCCAGTGAGCTCGCCGACCACCCGGCCGGCGATGCCGGCCAACATCCGGTCACCAGCCGCTGCAGCGCTTGCCGAGGTGGCTCGCAGGACCGACTCCAGCACCGAGCCCGCCGCCTGAACCAGTGACTCCAGCTGTCGAGCCCGGCCTGCCGCATCCCGAGCGTCGAGCGTGTCCGCGCCCTCCATCGTGCGGAATCGGCCCAGGATCGTCGAGGTGGCCGGCGGCTGCTGACCGTCGGTGATGGTGACCTGCGCGGTATGACCGGTGACCAGGGAGGTGACGAGCAACTGGACGGTACCCGTGGCGATCTGCGAGGTGCTCGCGCGAACCCCGGCAGCCGAATTGTTGATGGCGGCGGCGACGTCCCGGATGGTAGGAAACTCCCCCACCATCACCGTGGTTGCGCGCGTCTGCCCGGCCAGGCGCTGCTCGATGCCGAAGGAGAAGGGCCGGCCCTCGTTGAGGACCTCGTCGATTCCGAAGGCGAGCTTCGAGGCGGCGCCCGCAGGTCGGGCTGCCGACAGCACCGTCACGTCCACGGTGCCCGGCACCGGCGTGGTCAGGGGGTCGATCGACGCGGCGAGCAGATCGGGCCGGCTCACGCCGACCACCCACTGGGTCGACGGATGAACCGACGTCACCGCCTCCGCCGCCGATCCCATCGACAGGACGGCCGCGTTGACCCGCTGCAGTGCCGCCACGCCGGCCGCTCCCGCCCGGGCAGAGTCGGCCGAGGTGATCCCAAGGCGCTGCTCGACCAGGACACCGTCGCGCACCGGGTCGCGGCCCTCGCCCTGAGTGTGCAGGTACTCGGCACTCACCTGCTCGGCTCCGGGGCCACCCCGGGTCAGACCCGGCAGCCCTCGGAACGCGTCCGGATCCTGCGACGTCCCGCCCCGGAGGGCATCGGCACCGGCCAGGGCGGCCAGGACCTGCGGGATGACCTCGTTGACGGTTTCCAGCAGACCTCCCAGCATGCCGCTGGTCACGGCAACCGGCTCGGTCGTGCCGTCGGTTCGGCTGACGACGATCCCGAGGTGGCCGGTGCCGTCGGTCTGGCTGGCCACGGACAGGTCATGCCAACCTGGCTGGTCCAGCACCGCGGCTCCGCCCAGGGTCAGCTGGAGCCCTCCGTCGCCCGAGGTGACAACGGATCCGCCGGTCAGCCGGACCCAGGCATGGACGAGGGCGTCTCGGCGGTTCACCCCCGCTGCGCTCTCGGGGAAACCGGGCCGCACCTCATGCACTCTCGCCTGCGCCGACGCGACGGCCAGAGCGAGTCGGTTGGCGCCGGCCACGGTGTCCTCCACCTCAGCTGCCTCCATTGCACGCTGAGCCAACAGTGTCGACCTCACCTCGAGGATGAAGCTGTCGGGAGCCTGATCGCCGCTCGGGATCGTTGCGGAAGAGAAGTCCAGGGTGCGGGCGAGTGCGTGGTAGGTGCGCTGCCGGGCCTGCAGACTGCCGATCGCGGCGGTAGCCGTCAGAACCGCCGCCGAGAGACGATCCGCCGCAGGTGGTGGCCCGGGTCGGCTGGGGGCATGCACCGGCGGCGCGGGTGGTGCAGGCGGTGCAGGAGGCACCCCACCGGCTCGAAGGGGATCGCCCGCAGCACCGGGTCCAGGGTGCACCGGCCAGCCGGAGCTCCCGAGTCCAGACGTGGCGATCTCGCCACGCCAGCCGGCGAAGCCCGCATCCTGGGAGTCCGCGTCCGACTCGCGCCGGGTGGTCGACGCCCCGGATGCGCCCCGCACGGCGGGCACGACGCGCGTGTCAGTGGTCACGCTGATGATCGACGTCATGGTGGTCTCGTCCCTGAGCCGGGCCTGGGCCCGATGCACTGCTGTCCTTAGCGTGGGGATGCCTCCCCTGTACGTCTGCCCATCGGCCGGGCGCAAGCGCAGTTGAGGGGATCGGTACCCGCGACGGCGCCCACGCCGGCGGCGCCGGACCGACCCCCGTACCGTTACCGTTACCTTCGGCAGCGCCCATTTTTCGGAGGCCGCATGGGACGCGCACGTCGCGCACGCAGAATCGCCGCAGCCGCGGCATACGGAAGTGGGGTCGGGTTCGCCGGGATCGGCGCCGCCGGACTGGTCGGGTACGGCATCATCCGGGCCGAGGCCAAACTGGCCCGCCGGATCGTCGGTACGCCGTTCGAGGCCGCCCCGGACGACTCCAATCTGTACGGAACCGGCCTCGGTACCCCGGTTCAGCTCGTCGTCCTCGGAGACAGTCTGGCCGCCGGGTTAGGTGCGGAGACGAAGTACCAGACCATCGGTGGCATCCTTGCCGTCGGCGTCGCCGCCCTGGCCGGGCGTCAGGTAGGGGTGACCAACCTCGCCGAGGTGGGCGCCGAGTCCTCCTGGCTGGACCATCAGGTGGAGCGGGCCCTGCATCAGGTACCTCACCCGGACGTCGCCCTGATCACCATCGGCGGCAATGACGTCACGCACCGGATTGACCGGGCGGTTGCGGTACGTCACCTCGAGCAAGCCGTCCGCACGCTGCGGGCCGCCGGTGCGGAAGTGGTCGTCGGCACCTGCCCTGACCTGGGGACGGTCGAGCCGATGCCGCACCCCCTGCGGGCGCTGGTGCGCTACCTGGGCCGAGACCTGGCGGCCGCGCAGACCGTGGCAGTGGTGGAGGCCGGTGGGCGCACCGTCTCGCTGGCCGACCTGCTCGGACGTGAGTTCATCTCCCGACCCAAGGAGATGTTCAGCGTGGACCGGTTCCACCCGTCCCCGGTCGGGTACGCGCGGGTGGCCGCCGCGCTGCTGCCCAGCGTGTGCGCAGCGCTCGGCCTGTGGGTCGGGGAGGCGCCCCGAGCCCCGGACCGGTTCCGCGGTGAGGGAGTCGAACCGATCGGTGAGGCGGCCGCACACGCGGTCCGCGAGCCGGGGATGGAAGTCAGCGCCACCGACGTCGGTGGGCGGCCCCGCGGACCGGGCGGCCGGTGGGCCCTGACCCTGCGGCGGCGGCGCCCCCAAGGCGCGGTTGCACAGCTCGCGGGCAACGCGCCGGACCAGGGCGCCGTCGCCGAGCTCGCGCTGAGCCCGGCGGCAAACCAGTCCGCCACTCCGTAGACAGACCGCCCCCGCGGGCAACTAGAGTCGGTAGCGAAGGCGATGTCGTCCAGGCCTCGTCCCCACCCTCACCTCAAGGAGGTCTTCGTGCCCGAAGCCGTTATCGTCGCCACCGCGCGTAGCCCGATCGGCCGCGCCGTCAAGGGGTCGCTGAAGGACATCAGGCCCGACGACCTGGTTGTGCAGATCATCCAGGCTGTTCTGGCCAAGGTGCCCGAGCTCGATCCCACGACGGTGGAGGACCTCTATCTCGGTGTCGCCGAACCGTGGGCTGAACACGGCATGAACGTGGCTCGTGGGGTGGCCGTCATGCTCGGTTACGACAACCTGCCGGGATCGACGGTGAACCGGTTCTGCGCGTCCTCGACGCAGACCACACGGATGGCCTTCCACGCCATCAAGGCCGGGGAGGGTGAGATCTTCATCAGCGCCGGCGTGGAGTGCGTGTCTCGGTACGTCGACTTCGCCGGCGCCGGTGGCGGCAAAGAGGACTGGCTGAACCCGAAGACCAAGCCCGCGGCCGAGCGCTCCATGAGGTTGGCCAAGACCAACGCGGTCTGGACGGACCCCCGCGAGGAGGGCCTGATCCCGGACATCTACGTCCCGATGGGCCAGACCGCGGAGAATGTGGCGACCTTGCGCGGACTGAGCCGGCAGCAACTCGACCAGTGGGGCGTCACCAGTCAGAACCGGGCCGAGGCCGCCTTGGACAGTGGCTTCTTCGCCGCCGAGATCACCCCGGTCACCCTGCCGGACGGCACCGTGGTCTCCACCGACGACGGGATCCGCCGGGGGGTCACCATCGAAGGCCTGGCCGGCCTGAAGCCGGTCTTCCGCCCGGACGGCGTGTGCACGGCGGGCAACTCCTGCCCGCTCAACGACGGTGCCGCGGCCCTGGTCGTGATGAGCGACGTCAAGGCCAAGCAGTTGGGCCTGACCCCGTTGGCCCGGATCGTGTCCACCGGGGTCTCGGCCCTCTCCCCCGAGATCATGGGCCTGGGTCCGATCGAGTCTTCCCGTCAGGCGCTCAAGCGGGCCGGAATGTCTATCGGAGACATGGACCTGTACGAGATGAACGAAGCCTTCGCCGCTCAGGTGCTGCCGTCCGCCGAGGACCTCGGAATGGACCTGGACAAGCTCAACGTGCACGGCGGGGCCATCGCTCTGGGTCACCCGTTCGGCGCCACCGGGGCCCGCATCGCCACGACGCTGCTGCACGGCCTGCAGGAGCGTGACGGGCAGTTCGGGCTGGAGACGATGTGCGTGGGAGGTGGCCAGGGGATGGCCATGATCTTCGAGCGGCTGAGCTAACCAACGGGGTCGGCCAGCCGTCGGCGTAGTCCGGCGAGACGGTTGGTCAGCTCCCTGCCCTCGCCTTGAGCCGGGCCGGTACCGTCCTGGGTGCCGGCCCGGCTCGCCTCGTAGACGGCCACCGTCAGTTGGTCCATCACCACGGCCGGTCCCAGATCTGGCAGCCCGGCCCTTTGGTCCCCCCGGACGCCGGCGGCACCAGGACCCTCGCGGCAGGTGCCTCGCGGGGCGACCTCGTCGAGAAAGGACTGGGCCAGCGAGCGGACGCTCGGGGCAGCCCGACGCGCCTGGTCCAACGGCAGTTGCTGCCACCGCAGGCCCAGGCGCGTCATTTCGATGCGAGCCGAATCCGGAACCGGGTCGACCGGCCTTTCGGTGCCCGGATCGGCCACCGGGTCAGTCGTTACCGCTGAACTGCGAGATCAGACGCAGCATCTCCAGGTACAGCCACACCAGGGTGACGATGAGCCCGTGAGCCAGCAACCACGAGTACTTCTGCGGTACCTCCGAGCGAACAGCCTGCTGAATGGAGTCGAAGTCCATCGCCAGAGCGTACGAGGCCAAGCCGACCGCCAGTAGCGACACCAGGATGCCCATCGTCGAACCGCGGGCGAAGATGCCGAATCCGCCGTTGGCACCGAACATCCCGAAGCCGAGGTTGACCAGGGCGAAGATGAAGTAGCCGAGGATAGCCATCGAGAAGATGCGACGGGACTTGCTGGTGACCTTGATGAACCCGCTGCGGTAACCGAGCAACATGCCGGCGAACACCGACAGGGTGGCCACCACGGCAGTCATGACGATGCCGTCCCACCGGGCCTCGTAGAACCGGCTGACGGTGCCGACGAGCACACCCTCCACGGCGGCGTAGGTCACGATCAGCGGGACGCTGATGCTCTTCTTGAACGCGATGAACAGGCCGAGACCCAGCGTGCCGACGATGCTGCCCAGCAGCAGGACGCCGGCGAGCCCGGGGTCCACCGGGACCATGAACCAGGACACCGCCGCGGTCAGGAGCATGATGCTGAACAGCGTGGTGGTCTTCATGACCACGTCGTCGATCGTGACCCGGCCCATCTGCACCGGGCCGGCCGACGGCTGGCGGTACATGTCGTTCAGCTGCCCCGGCGTGATCGGCGGCGGGGGTCCGTCGCCGGGCCGGGTCTGCTGCCCGTAGTGGGGTTGCCCGTGCTGTTGCTGACCGGACTGCTGTCCGTAGCGCGGTTGGTCGTAGCCGGGGGGGGAGTTCTGGGGGTTCTGGGGCGGGTGTGGACCCGATCCGAAACCCGCGTACCCAGACCTGATGTCTTTGTCGATGCGGTTGAAAACCGGGTTGCTCATGGCGTGGATGCCTCCGTTGTCATGACTGAGCAGGGCGCCGCTGGTGGCGCGTCCTCGTGGGGTCCAACGCGGCAGGTCAGCCACGTGTTCCGACTGCGGGTCTCGTTTCCGTATCCGCGCCTCTGGTGTGACCGAGCGCTTCTCGCCCAGAGCTTGTGACCCCACGACGTGTCCAGGACCCCCGAACGGGTGTCGGCACGGCGCACGAGTGCCCCCGACGGGAGTCGAACCCGCACTCTGGCCATTTTAAGTGGCCTGCCTCTGCCATTGGGCTACGGGGGCGACACCCACGCTACCGGCCCGACCAGCCCGTCGCCGGGCCCTGCCTCACGGCAGCGGCGCGTACTCCCCCGCAGTCGCGCTGTAGAACTTGATACCGATCCCCATCTGCTCTCCGGCGTCCCAGAGGTCCCGTTCCAGGGCGTCGAGGGTCGCCTGGTCGTCGTTGTCCAGTTCGACCCGCAGCACCGAGATCCGGCCGCCGCCGACCCGGGTGCCGAAGTCCAGCACGCGGCCCCCGTGCCGGGCCACGACGCGACTGAACGCGGCCAGCACCCCGGGGCGCCCCGTTGTGTGGATCCGCAGCACGTATGACTCGCTGGTGGGTTCCGGCAGCGAGGTGGGCTCCGGCAGCGAGGTGCGCTCCTGCACCTCGTGGGCGTCCACGAAGAGCCCACCGGAGGCGGCGACGGATCTCAACGCCCGCCTGACCTGTTGGACCGACACGTCGGTGCGCACGGTCAGCATCACGCTGATGTTGCCGCCGGCCACGTGACCGATCCGGGGATCGTCGTGGTATACGGCAAGGGGCACCAGAGCATTGGTGACATCGGCGATGAGGCCGGGTCGGTCGGGACCCAGCACCCACACGACGATGAGATGCTCACTCATGATTCGACGGTAACCGACTGGAGTCAAAGCCCGGTCACGACGGCGTCGAGCATCTCCTCAGTCAGCCGCCCGGTGAACGTGTTCTGTTGGCTGACGTGGTAACTCGCGACGAGTTGGACTTGGCGGCCGGGGTCGTTCGTGGTCAAGGTCACCCGCACGCCGTGACCGAAGGTGGGCCGGGGGCGGGGCAAGCGCCAGCCGGCGGCCGCCGCGGCGGTCAGCGTCGCGCGCCAGGCGATCGCCCCGAGGGCCAACACCGATCGGACCGTCTCGGACAGCTCCAGTTCGCGCCGCAACCAGGGGTTACAGGTGCGCAGCTCGGCAGGCGTCGGGGTGTTGCCAGGCGGGGCGCAGCGCACCGCGGCGACGATCCGCGCGCCGGTCAGCCGAAGCCCGTCGCCGGCTGCGGTCGAGTCGGGTCCACTGGCCAGCCCGGCCCGGTGCAGGGCCCGGTACAGCCATTGCCCGGAGCGGTCGCCGGTGAACATTCGCCCGGTCCGGTTGGCGCCGTGGGCGGCCGGGGCCAACCCCACGATGAGGGTCCGCGGACCCCCACCACTGCCGTCTCCGTCACCTTCACCGGCCCCGGCGCCGTCTCCGTCACCGGCCCCGAAGCCGGGCACCGGGCGGCCCCAGTACGGTTGCTGGGCGAACGCGGCACGGCGGCCGCTCACCGCCACTTCCTCCCGCCAGGCCACCAGGCGGGGACAGGCACGGCACACCGAGACCTCGGCGTCCAGCTCGGCCGGGCTCGAGGCTGCGGCTGCGAGCTGCGCCACCGACGCGGCGTCGCCCGCCACCGGTGTCGAGCCCAGCGCGGGGTCACCCGGCCAGCCTGCGCCGACCGGCACCGGCGAGGCGAAGGGTCGCCCCGTGACGGGGTGGGCAGCCGGCCCGGTCACTGCGGCGCCAGCAACAGGGATCGGGCGATGCCGTCGAGGATGTCGTGCTCGCTGGTCAGCACCTCGGCCAGGCCGCTGAGTCCGGCGACCCGTTGAACGATGCGGCGCCACAGCAGGGCGCCGGCCGCGATCACGTCGACCCGGCCGGGGTGCAGCACCGGCAGCCGGACCCGCTGCGGACGGGGCATGGTGATCAGGTCGGTGCAGGCCGCGATCATGTCGGGGACCGACACGGCGGACAAGTGAATCCGGTCTCGCTGGTACTCCGGCAGGCCGAGAGCGTGCGCCGTCACCGTCGTCACCGTGCCGGCCAGGCCCACGAGCTGACCCGCCCGGGACGGATCGCACGCCGCCAGTGCCGTGTCGAGGGCGGCGTCGATGTCCGAGGTGGCCGCCGCCACCTCGGCGGGGGTCGGGGGGTCGGCCCGGAAGTGGCGTTCGGTGATTCGGACGCTGCCCATGTCAACCGAGACGGCGCGGTCCGGGCGCGTGGTCCCCAGGACGAACTCGGTGGAGCCACCGCCGAGGTCGACGACCAGGTAGGGACCCGGGCGCCCGGATCCACGCAGTTCGGCGGTGGCGCCGGCGAAGGACAGGGCGGCCTCGACCTCCCCGGAGACGACCTGCGGGGTCACCTCGTGCGCGGCGAACACCCGGCGCACCCCGGCGACGAACTCGGCGGCGTTCTGCGCGTCCCGGGACGCCGAGGTGGCGACGAACCGGACCCGCTCGACGCCCAGCTCGGTGCACACCCGGGCGTACTGCTGCGCCGCGGTCAGGGTCCTGGTCATTGCCTCGGGATCGATCCGGCCGGTCCGGTCCACCCCGTGGCCCAGTCGGACCACCTGCAGTTGCCGGGTCAGCTCGGTCAGTCGGCCGGTCTGCGGGTCACCGTCGGCGACGAGCAACCGGATGGAGTTCGTGCCGCAATCGATTGCCGCCACCCGGATCGTCGTCCTTGCCCGGCCGTCGGAGCTGGTCACGACGTGCTCGTGGCGATGCATCGGCCGCGCTCCCACCACGGCTTCAGCGCAGCCAAGGCTTCGTCGCCGAACGGGTTGACGTCCGGGCCGGCGGCCAGGGCATGCGCCACCAGCGCGTGCAGGCACTTGACCCGATCGGGCATCCCCCCAGCCGACACCGCCCCCAGGCCCGGATCGGTCTCGCCGCGCAGGCTGTCCCTGCGGCGTAGGTAGTCCTCATGGGCGGCGCGGTAGGCCCGGGCCAAGTCAGGGTGCTGCCCGAGCCGGGTGGTCATGTCCCGCATCAGGCCCGATGCCTCCAGTGTGCTCACTGCCCCGGTCAACCGGGGGCAGGTGGCGTAGAACGTGGTCGGGAACGGCGTCCCGTCCGGCAGGCTGGGGGCCGTGGTGACGACGTCAGGCAGCCCGCAGGGGCACCGGTGGGCGACGCCGAGCATCCCGCGGGGGGGTCGGCCCAGTTGCCGGGCAACCGCTTGGGTGTCCGAGCTGAACAGTTCCGGCCCGCGGGCCGCCGTCACCGGGAGGGTGGCGTCGTCGCTTCGCCGGGGACCGGAGATGCGCCGTTGGGGGCACCGCCGGTGGCGCGGTCGGCGATGAGGATGGAGGCCCACAGGCGCTCGTAGTAGGCCCGCTGGGCCTGGCCATCCACGGGGATGGCCACCCCGGACTGGGTGCGGCCGGCCGGGCCGGCCGAGGGCCCGCCGACGACCTTCCACGCTGTCTCACCCGGCTTGACCATGCCCAGCCGGGAGCGCGCCTGTTGCTCGACGTAGGCGGGTTCGTTGTAGAGGTCGATCTCGTGCTGCAGGTCGTCGACCGTCCGCTGCTGCTGGGCCACCTTCAGGGTCAACGCTGAGTTGGCGTCTCGCTGGCCGAAGTATGCGCGGGCTGTCGGCACGAGCATGATCGCCAACATGACGAAAACCCCGCCGAGCACGACGAGCCGGCGGGTGGAGCCGCGCAGCAGCGCAACTGAGCGACTCTGCGCCGGCTGACGTCCTCGCCACGTCCGATCGGCGTCCGGGTGAGCCCCCCCTGGCCAGGACCGCTGCTGGGCCCCGCCCGCAACGTCGGTCCGGTTGGACGGGGGACGAGTGGCCGCCGACGGGCGGGCCGCCCCACCGGTGCGGGGCGGACGAGCCGCTGCACTGGTGGGGCGTCGCTTGCCCGTCTGGGTCATCGGCGACGTCAGCCCGTCGCGCCGTGGAACCGCGGGAAGGCCCCGGCGCCGGCGTAGACGGCGGCGTCGTCCAGTTCTTCCTCGATACGCAGCAGCTGGTTGTACTTGGCGACCCGCTCGGAGCGAGCCGGGGCGCCGGTCTTGATCTGGCCGCAGTTGGTCGCGACGGCCAGGTCGGCGATGGTGGTGTCCTCGGTCTCCCCGGAGCGGTGACTCATCATGCACGTGTAGCCGCTGGTCTGGGCCAACGTCACCGCGTCGAGGGTTTCGGTCAGGGAGCCGATCTGGTTGACCTTGACCAGGAGGGAGTTGGCGGTGGCGGTGTCGATGCCGCGCTGGAGGCGCTCGGGATTGGTCACGAACAGGTCGTCACCGACGAGCTGGACCTTGCCGCCGAGCCGGTCGGTGATGGCCTTCCAGCCGTCCCAGTCCTCCTCGTTCAACGGGTCCTCGATCGAGACCAGTGGGTAGGCATCGACCAGTTCGCCGTAGTAGTCGGCCATCTCGTGGGCGCTCTTGGCGGCACCCTCAAACTGGTAGGAACCGTCGGAGTAGAACTCGGAGGCGGCGACGTCGAGGGCCAGCGCGATGTCCTTGCCCGGCTCGTACCCGGCGGCCCGGATGGCATCCATGATGATGTCCAGGGCAGCCCGGTTGCTCTCCAGGTTGGGTGCGAACCCGCCCTCGTCGCCGAGGCCGGTGGACAGGCCCCGGTCGTGCAGGACCTTCTTGAGCGAGTGGTAGACCTCGGCGCCCCAGCGCAGCGCCTCCCGGAAGGAGGGGGCACCGATGGGGGCAATCATGAACTCCTGGATGTCAACGTTGGTGTCCGCGTGCGACCCACCGTTGAGGATGTTCATCATCGGCACCGGCAGCACGTGGGCGTTCGGTCCGCCGACGTACCGGTACAGCGGTAGTCCCGCCGATTGGGCGGCCGCCGAGGCGACGGCCAGAGAGACCCCGAGGATGGCGTTCGCGCCGACCTTGGCCTTGTTGGCCGTGCCGTCCAGGGCGAGCATCTCCTGGTCGATGAGACGCTGGTCGGTGGCGTCGAACCCGACGAGCTTGGGGGCCAGTTCCTCCATCACGGCGTCGACGGCCTGCTGCACGCCCTTGCCGAGGTAGCGGCCGCCGTCCCCGTCCCGGCGCTCGACGGCCTCGAAGGCACCGGTGGAGGCGCCACTGGGCACCGCCGCCCGCCCCATTGTCCCGTCGTCGAGCAGCACCTCGACTTCGACCGTCGGGTTGCCGCGCGAGTCAAGAATCTCGCGGGCTCCAATTGCCTCGATGCTAGCCACAATGTCTCCTCTGAGCCGGTCGGGCGAATACGAGACGAGCCTACCGGTCAGCGCGGAGGCGTCCGGGCCGAGAATGGGGCGAGTCTGGTGGCCGGTCAGCCGATCACCCGGCGTCCTTGGGGGCCCTGAGCCGCGATGTCCCGCGACTCGGACCGGGTGATGCTCCGAGCGGATGGCCCCTGGTCGGCGAGGTCGATGATCTGCGGCAGATGCCGCCCGATGTCGCTCTCCTCGTACCAGTGGTGGGTGTCCTCGGCGACCCCGGCGAGCCGCAGCAGCCGCGGGGCACCGCGCGACGGCGCGCGGCCCTGCCCCGACGCCGCGGACAGCCCCGACATCCCTGACGAACCGGTGACGCCGCTGACGGACGACATGATGGTCATGAGACCCCCTCGTGCGTTTTCCCCATTCCGGTCTGCCTTCCTGGCAGTCCGGGCGAACCGCCGTGACGTCGGACCCATCTCGACGCCGGTGCCCATCCCCAATGATGGACACCGATGGCGACGTGATACCCCAGGGCTCGTCCATCCGCGGTGCGTTCGTTCAAGACTACCGTCCAAGAGTCGCGCTGCCAACGCCGTATCTGCGAGCCGGGTCGAGTGCCGCTGCGCAGGACGGTACGCGCCGCCGGGTGCGAGGTCCGGCCGACACGCGGGCCGGGCCGTCGGTGGACCCCGGATTTCGGTGGAGCCAAACCTGACGGGGCGAGAAGTGGTGCTCAGACCCGCAGATCCGCGGACAGCACCCGCTCGATGTCCCGCAGGGCCGCCCGCAGCGCAGCGCTCGGGTCGACGCCGGCGCGGTGGGCCCGCACGACGAGGGCCAGCAGAGCGGTCCCGATGTCGGCACTGTCGCCGAGGTCCGACCCGATGGGCGCCGGCTCCTGCCCCGGCGAGGCCGACGCCGGGTGGGTCGCTGGTGCCGCGGCCACGACGTCGAGGGCATCGAGCCGCCCGGCCCGAGTCAGCCGGGAGACGACCTTCGTGGCGCGTTCCAGCGGTGGCAGTGACGCCGGGATGCCGTCCAGCGGGCCGGTGCGCTCGGGCTTCTCCGCGGCCTTGATGTCCTCCCAGTTGGCGACGACCTGCGCCGGGGTGTCAGCGACGACGTCGGCGAAGACGTGGGGGTGGCGCCGGATCAGCTTGGCCACCAGGATCGCGGCCACGTCGTCGATGTCGAACGGGTCGCGGTCGTGTTCGGTGGCGACCCGGGCGTGGAAGACCACCTGGAGCAGCACGTCACCGAGCTCCTCGGCGAGGTGGGCGCGGTCCCCGGTGTCGATCGCCTCCAGCAGCTCGTGCGCCTCCTCCACGAGGTAGGGGGCGAGGGTCGCGTGCGTCTGCTCCGCATCCCAGGGGCACCCGCCGGGTGAGCGCAACCGGTCCATGACCTCGACGAGCTCCAGCAGTCGTTCGCCCACCCGGTCCCGCACCACCGACTCCGCGGGGGGCACCGCTGAGGGCTCCGCGGAGGGCTTGGCCGCGGACGGGTCGGGCCGGTGGGTCAGTTCTGCGCCCCGGGCGTCGCAGCCGGCGTGGCGGTGGGGACCAGCCAGTTCTGCTGCGCGGCGACCATGCCCTGTGTGGGATCGAAAGTGCCGTACCTGGGATTGACGGTGATGCTGGCCTTCGCCAACCGCTGTTGGACCTGAATGAGATCCTGCTGGGGCAGCTTGCGCACCACCAGCGAGGCCTGCGCGAAGTCGAGCGCCCCCTGCGACGGGTCGGGAACCTGGGCGGCCAGCGCCGCCCGGGCCTCCGACTGGGAGACCATGGTGCCCCGACGCTGGGCGGCGTCGAAGACGAACGGACGCAGGATCAGCGCGAGCAGGACGTCTTTCTTGCCGATGGTCTGGCCACCGGCGCCCAGCGGGGCGAGGTCGAGGGTGGCCGCGTCGAGGTCGCTCTGCTCGATCCGCTGCCCGTCGACGACCGCTGCTGTGCCAGGGCTGCTTGCGCCGCACCCGGTCAGTAAGACGGCGACGACCAACGCGGCCGCGGCCGTCGTGACGCCCCGGAACGTACCGGTCAGTGGCACCTTCACGTGTGGTTCCTTTCCTTCGGTCCCTGATCCGGCCGGTGCAGGGGGGCCGTGCTGAGCCGGCCCGCCCCGGCGCCGCTCACCGCCGCGCCCCGGAGGCCGTACCGATTCCATTGTCGGCCCTGGCCCGACCGGATCGCCCGGATGGCGCACCGGTCGCTCCGGATGGGCCGGACTTACCGGACGAGCCGGCCGCGTCGTTACCCGCGGCCCGGGTGGACGCCGCGGCGATGTCGTCGAGCAGGATCGCGCGGAGCAGCTGCGCGGCCCAGGCCAGGATGGCGGTGTCCCGCAGCACCTCGCCACCGACCCGAGCCGTGGTGGGCTTGGGAACCAGCACAGTCCGGCTCGTCGGTTTGACCAGGGTTGCGGGGTACAGACGCAGCAACCGTAGCTGCTGGCTCTCCCGCAGCGGCACCGGCGCGAACCGGACCTGGTTACCCTGCAGGGTGATCTCCTCAACCCCGGCCTTGCGGGCCAGGTTGCGCAGCCGCGCCACCTCGACGAGGTTGCCGACCGGGGTGGGTGGCGCGCCGTACCGGTCGGTGAGTTCGGCGACGATGTCGGTCAGGTCGTCCTCGGTGGCCGCGGCGGCGAGCTTGCGGTAGGCCTCCAGACGCAACCGCTCCCCGGGCACGTAGTCGTGCGGCAGGTGGGCATCGACGGGCAGGTCGATGCGTACGTCGGCTGGGGTCTGGTCGGTGCCGCCGCCGTCCCGGAACTCCGCGACCGCCTCCCCCACCAGCCGGACGTACAGGTCGAAGCCGACCCCCTCGATATGCCCGGACTGCTCACCGCCCAACAGGTTGCCCGCGCCGCGGATCTCCAGATCCTTCATCGCGACCTGCATCCCCGCGCCGAGGTCGGTGCTGCCGGCGATCGTGGACAGGCGGTCGTGCGCGGTCTCGGTCAGCGGAGTCTCCGGGGGGTACAGGAAGTAGGCGTAGGCGCGTTCGCGTCCGCGTCCGACCCGGCCACGCAGCTGGTAGAGCTGGGACAGCCCGAGGGTGTCGGCTCGTTCGACGATGAGGGTGTTGGCGTTGGAGATGTCCAGGCCGGTCTCGATGATCGTGGTGCAGACCAGCACGTCGGAGCGCCGGTCCCAGTAGTCGACGACGACTTGCTCCAGTCGCGATTCGCTCATCTGTCCGTGCGCGGTGACCACCCGCGCCTCGGGCACCAGCTCCCGGATACGCGCGGCGGCCCGCTCGATGGAGCGGACCGAGTTGTGCACATAGAAGACCTGACCCTCGCGCATGAGCTCGCGCCGAACCGCGGCCGCCGTCTGCTTCTCCTGAAACGGGCCGACGAAGGTGAGTACCGGGTGACGTTCCTCGGGTGGGGTCGCCAGAGTGGACATCTCCCGGATCCCGGTCAGCGCCATCTCCAGGGTCCGCGGGATCGGGGTGGCCGACATGGCCAGCACGTCCACCGCCGTGCGCATCGCTTTGAGCTGCTCCTTGTGTTCGACCCCGAAGCGCTGCTCCTCGTCGATGACGGCGAGGCCGAGGTCCTTGAAGGTGACCTTGCCGCTGAGCAGCCGGTGAGTGCCGATGACCAGGTCGACGCTGCCGTCGGCGAGGCCGACGAGTACCTCCGCGGCCTCCTTGTCGCTCTGGAACCGGGACAGGGCCTTGACCGTGACCGGGAACTGGGCGTACCGCTCGGAGAAGGTGTTGAAGTGCTGCTGAACCAGCAGGGTGGTCGGGACGAGGATGGCGACCTGCTTGCCGTCCTGGATCGCCTTGAACGCGGCCCGCACCGCGATCTCGGTCTTGCCGTAGCCGACGTCGCCGCAGATCAGCCGGTCCATCGGCACCTCGCGGCGCATGTCGGCCTTGACCTCGTCGATGCTGACCAACTGGTCTGGAGTCTCGACGTAGCCAAACGCGTCCTCCAGCTCGCGCTGCCAGGGGGTGTCCGGGCCGAACGCGTG